>JANNRA010000204.1:0-68649 GCA_031401035.1 bacterium
ACGCCTGCGCGCTGATCTCGTCTGGCGTCACCGACACGTTGAAGTGCCAGCGCACGCAGCCGCTGAAGGCGGGCTGTAAGCAGCTGTAGGCCAATGGGGGGGCGCGGCTACCGCCGCCCCCCCCATTCGCTTCAGCTGCGATCAGCGATTCCGCACCTCGACCGACTTGGTCTCGGTGTCCGTGCGGCCGTCTTGGGCGCGGACGGTGGCGCGGAAGGGCAGCGAGGTGCCGTTGGCGACGGTCGGCGGGATCTTGTGGGTGACCTTGATCGACTTGTTGCCCGGCCCCTTCACGGTGGGGAAGTTCCAGGTGATGAGGCGGGTGCCGTCCGGGTTGTTGACCTGCGTGGCCGGACCCGGGATGGCCGACTCGAAGCCGGCCGCGGCCGGGCCTTCGAGGGTGACGATGACGTTCTCCGCATCGCCGCGGGCGCCGTTCGACACCGTCAGCGTCGACTTGAGCGTGCCCGGGCGATCGCCGGCGATGGTGACCGTCTTGGGCATGGTCAGCTTCAGCGACAGCTTGCCGTCGCTCGGCAGGGCGCCGCTGCGCACGCCGCCGGTGAAGGTCGCTTGCACCGAGTTCCCCTCGGCGTCGACCACCGAGGTGCGGTTGGTCAGCGAGGAGCCGGGCACCGCCGTTGGGCCGAGTTCGGCCTTGATGACGACTTGCTTGGTGGCCCCGGGCTGCAGCGTGCCGAGGTTGAAGCTGAGCAGCGTGCCGTCGATGTCGGCTGGCGGCGGATCGGATTCGACGAAGTCCAGACCCGGCGGCAGGGCGTTATTGAGGACGATGCCGGTGGTCGGCAGCGCGCCCTGGTTGGTCAGCTTGATGACGTACACCATGGTGGTGACGGCGCCGATGCGCAGGTTGCGCGGTGCGCCGGTGAGGTTGAGGATGTAGGGCGTGTCGGGGCCCGACTCGCTGCGGTACAGGGTCACCTCGACAGCGCTGGCGACGTTGCCGCCGTCCTCCTCGACCCAGGCGCGCAACGGGATCAGCGTGCCGTCGAAGTACTCGCTCGGGTCGTCGATCGTGAAGGTCGCGAAGATGCGGCTCGAGGTGGTCGCATCCATCGTGTCGATGTCCCAGTACAGGTCGCCGTCGGGCGGCGGACTGGCGAGTTCGAACTCGAGGTTCGGATCGACGTCGGCGCGCACGACGACGCCGCTGAGATCCTCGTCGCTGAGGTTGGAGAAGGTGATGGCGTAGGTGAGCTCGTCGAGCGAACCGACCGGATCGGGGAGATCGTCGATCGACATGCCGAGCACGGCCGGGCCGACGATTTCGGTGTCCTCGTGGGTGCGCGCGACACGGCCGGTCTCGTCCTCGACCTGCGCCATGTTGCGCACAATGGTGCCCGGCAGAGCCTCGCTCTTCACCTGCGTGACGATGGTGATCGAGCGCGACGCGCCGGCGGGCAGGAACGGAATACTCCAGCGGTCGTCGCTGCCGAGGTCGGCGGCGGGCAGCGCCGAGACCACCTCGAGGTTGGGATCGAACAGCTCGCGCACGATGAGGCCGTTCATCGCCACGGTGCCGCGATTGGCGACGAGGACCTCGTAGGTCAGCGTCTCCCCCGGCTCGACGCCGTCCGGGTCGTCGAGCTTCTCGATCTCGAGGCTGAGGTCGCTCTGCACGGTGGTGGTGATGTCCGGCCCGATCACCGCCGGAAACAACGGCGGGATCGCGATGGCGATCTGGTAGCCGGTGAGGACGATGACGGTGTCATTGGGCAGGCCGGCGTCGACGCGCACGGTCATCGAGACGATGCCGCCGCCGCTCATACCGAGATCGTTGACCGTCCAGGTGACCAGGCCGGTGCCGCCGGGGCCCGGATCGCTGTCGGCATCGGGGCTCGAGGACTCGAACGTCGTGCCCGGCGGCGTGGTCGCCGTGACGGTGACGTCGGAGGCCATGCCGCCGGCGTTGCCGAACGTCAAGGTGTAGGTGAGGAGCTGGTCGGCGCCGATCGGGTCACGGCTGACGACGGCGCTGATGTCCAGCACCGGCGGCGGCTCGGTCGGAGTCGGCGTCGGGGTATCGGTCGGGGTGCTCGTCGGCGTGCTCGTCGGCGTCTGCGTCGGGGTATCGGTGGGCGTACTGGTCGGGGTGTCGGTCGGCGTCTGCGTCGGCGTCTCCGACGGCGTCTGGGTGACCGTCGGCGTCAGGCTCGGCGTCGACGTCGGACCGACGAGGACAACGGTGACGCTACCGTCCTCGCCCTCGACCGGCTCGACGAACATGGCGTCGGGGTCCTGGCCGATCTCATTGCTACTGATGAGCGGGTACACGCCCGGCGACGTGCCGCCGAGGATATCGAACAGGCAGGTGTACAGCAGCCCGTCTGGGATCGGGTCGTTGTTGACCGGCGGCCCCTGCACGAAGACGCGCAGGGTGCTGAGGTTGGCGTTCACGTTGACGATGCCGGCGGAGAGGATCTTGCCGAGCACCGGGTTGGCGCTGCAGTTGGCCGGGTTGATGGCCAACGCCGTGTTGTCGAACGTGATGTCGTTGCCGGTGCCGGCGACCAGGGCGCCGAGGATGGTGCTGTTGATCGTCGCCGAAACGGCGACCTGCTGACCGGCGAGGCCGACCGGCTCGCCGAGGTCGATCAGCACGCTGATCGGCGTCTGGGTCGGCGTCGGCGTCACCGAGGGCGTCAGCGTCTCGGTGACCGTCGGTGTCGCCGTGACCGTCGGCGTGTCGGTGATCGTCGGGGTCTGGGTGACGGTTGCGGTCTGCGTCGGTGTCTCGGTCGGCGTCGCCGTCGGGACATTGGTCGGCGTGTCGGTGGCGGTGGCGGTCGCCGTCGCCGTGCTCGTCGCGGTGCTGGTCGGCGTGGCGGTCGGGGTGTCGGTCGGCGTCGCCGTCGCCGTCGCCGTGTCGGTCGCCGTCGCGGTGGCCGTCGCGGTCGCCGTGTCGGTCGGGGTCGGTGTCTCCGTCGCGGTGTGGGTCGCGGTCGCCGTGTTGGTCGCCGTCGGCGTCGCCGTCACCGTCGGCGTCTCCGTCGCCGTGCCCGTCTGCGTCGGGGTGCTGGTGATCGTCGGCGTCGGACCGACGAGGGTGACGAGGATGGAGCCGCTGGCGCCGGTGACCGGGCTCAAATTGAGGCCCATCGGATCCTGCGCCAGATGGTTCGACCCGGTCAGGGCGTAGGTGCCTGGCGAGGCGCCGCCGAGGATACCGAAGGTACACGAGTAGAGTGGACCGTCCGGAATCGGCGGCACGGCGCCGAGGATCAGGATGCGGACGGTGGTGAGGTTGCCGAGCACGCTGATGACGCCGGTCGACACCGCGCGCATCAGCGAGGGGTGCGCGGCGCAGGTGGCCAGATTCAGGCTGAGCGCCGTGTTGTCGTAGGTGATGTCGTTGCCGGCCGCCGCCACGGTCAGTCCGGCGGTGACGATCGAGGAGGAGATGACCACCGAACCGCCGGGCAGGCCGCTGCCCGAGCCCAGGTTGATGCGGACGATCTGCGGCGTGTTGGTCGCCGTGCTGGTGGAGGTCGCGGTGGCGGTGGCGGTGAACGTGTGGGTCGCGGTCGCCGTGCTCGTTGCGGTCGGCGTCGGCGTAACCGTGGGGGTATCCGTCGCGGTCTGGGTCACCGTCGGCGTCGCCGTGTCGGAGGCCGTCGGCGTACCGGTGTTGGTGGCCGTCGGCGTGCCGGTGTCGGTGGCCGTCGGCGTCGCGGTGTCGGTGACGGTCGGCGTGGCAGTATCGGTGACGGTCGGCGTGACGGTATCGGTCGCGGTGGCCGTCGCAGTCTCCGTGGCGGTGGCGGTAGCGGTCTCCGTCGGCGTGTCGGTTTGCGCCGCGGCGGGGCGCACCAGTGCGACGAGGGCAAGAAGCATCGTTGCCAGGGCCAACGTCGTGCTGCGTGATGGGGTCGATCTCGTCATGCCCGCGCTACCTCCGCCTGATCACCGTGCCGCCGCACCGAGCGGACAGCCGCTCTGTGCGCTGTTGACGCCGGCGATCAGCTCGTTCACCGACACCTGCCCATTGCCGTCGCGGTCGAAGGCGGTGCATGTCGTCACCGCCGCGCTGCCGAGGGCGATGTTGACACCCTGAATGAGTTCGTTGATGGCGACCTGCCGGTCGCCGTTGCAGTCGCCCGGACACGCGGCGCCGAGCGGCGTCGCGGTCGGCGTCGCCGTGACACGCGGCGTCGGCGAGGGCGTGAACGGCGCGTCGACGCCGTTGAGCACCACCGTGACGCGGTCCTGGGTCGAGGCGCTGGCGGCGAGGTCGAGGGCGCCGTCGCCGTTCAGATCGGCGAGCGCCAGGCCGTCGAGCGTATCGTCACCACCGACGATCGACTCGCCGAAGGCGAACGTCCCGTCGGCGGCGCCGGTCCACAGTTCGGCGCCGAGGACGCTCACCACGAACAGGTCGTCGCGCCCGTCGCCATCGGCGTCGGCGAGCGCCATCGCCGACGGCAACAGGCCGATGCGCTGCTCGGTCGGTGCGGCGAAGCGGCGCGGCGCGGTCTGCACCAGCGTGAACAGGCGGCCGCCGTTGACGGTGCCGATCAGCACCTGCGGCAGCGCGCGGCCGGGCACGGCGTCGATCAGCGCCGTCAGCGGCGCGGTCGCCGTCGCCAGCTCGATCGGCGCGGCGAGCGGAGCGGCGGCGCCCCCGGTGCCGTACAGGATATACACGCGGCTGCCGTCGCGATCGGCAATCAGGGCGTCGGCGCGTTCGTCGCCGTCGACGTCGCCGAGCGTGATCGCACTCGGCGCGGCGCCGACCTCGAGGGTCTCGAGAACCGTAAACGCCCCGGTCCCCGCGCCGCCCTCCTGCAGACCGGCCAACGTCGTCACCAGTCCGTCGCCAGCGCCGCCGCTCTGCGCGAAGCCGACGACCAGGTCGAGGACCCCGTCGCCGGTGACGTCGGCGGCTTCAATGGCGCGCGGGAAGAAGCCCGGCAGCCGATACTCGACCGGCGTCGCGAGGCCGCGGGCGCCGTGCAGGTAGATCAGCACGCTGGCGCGGATCGGGAACGCGGCGATGTCGTCCACCGCGACGGCGACGTCATCGAGGCCGTCGGCGTCGAAATCCCCCGACGCCACCGCCTGTAAAATGTACTTCGCGGCGTTCACGCTCTTCCGCTCTTCTGGAAAGAAGCTCCCCTGTCCCCGGTTGAACAATAACGACAGCGACGGGCCCTCGGCGCCGGTCTCGTTCGCCGTCAGCAAATCAGTTCCAGCCTGTGCGTCGAAGACGCCGGCGCGCACGCCGACCGGCGAGCCGTCGACGGCATACGTGCCGGCCCGGCCGAAGCGCGGCGCCGCCCAGCCCGGCGATGCCGCGGCACAGACCCACACGGCCCAGGTGAGCAGAACGACCCCCCTCACCATGGGCACCCTGGTGTAAACTCGCATCCATGAACGTCCGAACGTCGCATCCTATTGTCGCGCCGCGAGGTTTATCAAGAAATTTTGGTGGTCGAGCGACGCGGCGATTTGCCTTGCCGCTCATGGGTAGGGCGAATACAAAGCGCAGTATGCTCATCCCGGTCCGACTATGGCAAAGAAATTGGGCGCCGCGCTTCGGCGCTTTGCTGCAGGCCGCGCTGGGACTCGCGGCTTTGGGGTTTGCCGAGGCCGCGGCCGGGCAGCCCTGCGTGTACGTGCTCAGCCAGCGGCAGTGCGCGGTCGAGGTCCGCCAGCGCCCGGGCGGCCAGCTGGTCGCCAGCGTCGGCCTCGACGCGGGCAAGACCGCGCAATGCCAGCCGGTCTCCCTGGCGCTCGACCGCAGCCGGCTGCGCGCCTACGTCTCACGCCAGGACCTCGACCTGGTGTCGGCGATCGACATGGCTGGCGGCGCGCCGCCGGTGCAGATCGCGGTCGGCAACGCGCCGAATGCGGTCGTACTCTCCGCCGATGGCAGCCGCCTCTTCGTCGCCAACGGCGCCGACGACTCGGTGTCCTTTGTCGACACCGCCAGCGACACCGCGACCGCGACCGTCCCGGTAGGCGACCGGCCGCGCGCCCTCGCCGTCATGCCCGACGTCTCGCGCGTCTTCGTCGCCAACAGCGCCGACGACACGCTGTCGGTCGTCGGCGTCGGCGCCGGCGCGGTCATCGATACGATCCCGGTCGGCGACGAGCCGTCGGGTGTGGCGGTGTCGCCGACCGGCGCGCAGGTGTACGTCGCCAACGAGAAGGGCAACTCGGTCTCGGTCATCGACCTCGGCGCCGGCACGCCGGCCCGCCCGGTCGCGGTCGGCACCCGCCCGCGCGGCATCGCCTTCCTGCCCAACGGCGCCACGGCGCTGGTCGTCAACACCACCGCCGGCACGCTCTCCCCGGTCGAGACCGCCAGCGAGACCGCCGGCGAGCCGATCGCCATCGGCGGCGCACCGCTGGCCATCGCCGTCAGCGCCGACGGTCTTGCCGCCTTCGTCGTCAACTTCATGGGCAACTCCATCGCCATGCTCGATGTGGCGAGCGGCGACGTGACGACTCTGGCGGAGTCCGGCGCGCCGCTCGACATCGCCCTCGGCCCCTGCCCGCTGTTGCCGACGCCGACGGCAACCGCCACCGAGACGCAGACACCGACCACCACCCTGACGGCGACCCCGGTCGCCGTCGCCTGCTCCGGCGACTGCTCGGGCGACGGCGTCGTCACGGTCAACGAGATCATCAGCGGCGTCAACATCGCCCTCGGCAGCGCTCCCGCCTCGTCCTGCCCGGCCTTCGACGGCAATGGCGACGGCCAGGTCACGGTCGCCGAACTGATCGCCGCGGTGAACGCGTCGCTGACGGGATGCCCGTCGGCGTGAGATTGCGCCCGGCCGTCCTGCTGCTCCTCCTCGCCGGCTGCGCCGCCTCCGGCCTGATGCACAGCCGTGCGTCGCAGCCGGGGATGCCATGCACCGAGGCGGCGCGCGTGGCGCGCGGGGCGCTGACGCGGCTGGCCTACGAGAGCGTGCTGGTGACGCCGCCGGCGCCCGGCACGCCCGGGACGATCGTCGCCAAGAAGCCCATCGCCTACGACGGGGTCAGCCACGCGGTGACGCGCTACGCCAACGCCACGGTGACCATCACCTGCTCCAATTCGGGCGCCACCTTCGACGCGGCGACCGACGAACCCCTGCCCGGTTCGCTGACCTTCAAGAGCGACTTCGCCTCGACCGTCGCCGCCGTGGCGGCGCGGCGCGAGCAGCGGCCGCGCCTGGCCTCGCGGCCGGAGACCGGCATCGTCATCACGGTCGAACCGCTGCGCGGCGGCGACGCGCGCGCCGAGTTCGACATCGACCTGCCAGCCGCCGGCGTCACGCCGGTGCGCCTGCGCATCGAGAACCGCTCCGAGCGCAGCTACACTTTCGCGCCGCGCGCCGTGCGCCTGATCACGCAGGAGGACGCGCGCGCCAAGCCGCTGTCCACCGCCGACCTGGCAACCCGCGCCGCCGCCGCACAGCCCGCCCTGCAGCAGAAGCAGATCGCCGCCGCGACGCTGCCGCCCGGCGCCTCCGTCGCCGGCTTCCTCTACTTCCCCGCCTCCGCGTACCGCCGCGCGACGATCGTCCTGATCGACCAGGCGAGCGAAGAGGAGGAAGGCTTCAGTGTCGAGTTCTGAGCCGTCCCCTGCTTTGAGAATGCGCTGGGTTTGCCCGCCCCTGGAGGGCGCCGCGATCCTGGCCGCGCTGGCGATGCTCGCGGCATGTACGCCGGCGCTGCGGCGCTTCGACCTGGTCGACCAGCCGGTCGGCTGCGCGGAGGCGACGCCGCTCGCCTACCGAACGGTCACCGCATTGCGCTATCGCGTCACCGGCCTCGAGCCGGCGACGGCGACGCAGCGCGGCGTCATCACCGCCAGCCGCACCGACACCAACGGCGAGGAACGCCTCACCGTCACCATCGAGTGCACCGCCGGCGGCGTCACCCTCGACGCGACACGCGACGGCCTGCTGGTGCAGCAGAGCGAAACACGGCAGGCCTTCTACAACACCTTCCTCGCCGTGCGCGCCAACGCCACGACGGAGGCCGAAGCGGCGCGTCAGCAACGCGCCGGCCGCGCACCGGCCGCGCAGCAGCGCGGCGACCTGCTGGTCACCGTCACGCCCTTGCCCGGGCCGGCCTCGCGCCTCGAGTTCCCCGTCGACCTAGCCACCGCCGGCCTGCTGCCGCTGCGCATCGAGATCACCAACCTGACGCCGCGCACCTACGCCGTCGACCCCGCCGCCGCCCACCTCACCGGCGCCGACCGCCGCCGCACCGCACCGCTGCCGCCGGCCGACGCCGCCGCCCGGCTGCGCAGCGGCCCGGGCTCGCTGGCGGCGCTGCAGGACGCGGTCATCAGCCGCGCCCTCACCGCCGCCGAGATCCCGCCGGGCGGCCAGCGGCAGGGCTTTCTCTACTTTCCGCACGCAGACTACGCCTCGGCCACCATCGTCCTCACCGACCTGGAGAGCGGCGAACCGGAGGGGGTGCGGGTCGAGTTCTAGCCCTGGCCGTTCAGCCAACTGTTGAGTGCCATCCGCCGCCGACGCACGTGTGCCTCCGTCCGCGCGAGGGTGGTCTGCCGCGGGCATCGATGGCCAAGTGCGAGCAGCTCACCAGGCTGCGCCTTGATCGACTCAGCCCGACCTCCCTCTGCGGCGCGCCCTCCGGTCAGCGCGTGCTGGAGATCGATAAGGCGATCCTGCGCGCCGTCGGCGTCCCCGTGCCGTAACCCTGTAGCCGCGGCCCTGTGGCCGCTCGGCGACGTGCAACGTCGCCGCCGCGCGTCACCGCTCCGACGCCGTCACCCTCTATTCCACCTCGCCACCACCTGCGCCGCGACGATCAAGCCGCTGACAACGACGACCCACTCCCCACCGCGCACGTACACCGTCCGGTCATCCCGCACCTCGACCTCGTACACCAGCGTACCCGCCGCCCCGTACGGCAGCGAGGCCACCACCTCGCCGCGCGGGTCGATCACCGCGCTGATACCGGAATTCGACGCCCGCACCAGCCAGCGCCGCGTCTCCACCGCGCGCAGCCGCGTCATCTCCAGATGCTGCGCCGCGACGCGCGGATCGGCGAACCACGCGTCGTCGGTCAGGTTGACCAGCACCTGCGCCCCGTCGCGCACCAGCCCGTTGAACCACCCCGGCACGATCGCCTCGACGCAGATCGCCGGCCCGATGCCGACGCCACGCGCCGCCGGCGCCGCGGAGCCGTCCGTTGCGACGCGCATCACCTCTCGCCCCGCGCCCGGCACCAGCTCGGCTCTGGCTCGCCAGCCCGGCACCCAGGCCGCGACCGCAGGGACATACTCCCCGAACGGCACCAGCATGAGCTTGTGGTAGGCCTGCAGCGTCTCGCCCTCGGTGCCGGCGGGCCTCGGCGAGACTAACAGCGCGGCGTTCCGGTCGCCGCCGCCGCGCCCGTCACCGTCAACCGCGCCGAACAGCAGCGGCGTGCGCAGCGACTCGACCAACGCCTGCACGTCGCCGCGCAATCCAGGATTGAGCCGCACCAGCGCGCGCAGCGTCGACTCCGGCCACACGATCAGGTCGGCCTGGCCGGCGAGCGGCCGCGTCAGCGCCGTGTAAGTCTCCCACGCGCGCGCGTTCGCCGCGCCGAGGTCGCCGCCGGCAGCCAACGCCCCCTGCACCCCTGCGACGCGCCGCCGCGGCCACGACGTGCCGTCGTCGCGCGCCGCCGCCGCGCCGCCGACCCAGACGGCCAACAGCGTCAGCCCCGCCAAAAGCGCGCAGCGCGCGGAGCGACCGCGGTCGGTTCGCAGTTGCAGGAGGGATGCCGCGAACATCCCGTTGACCAGCACGACGAAAAAGGTCAGCGCGTGCGCGCCGCCGAGCGCCGCAAGTTGCCGCGGCGCCCGCAGCGGCCCGAGCAGCGAGCCCAGTGCCCACGGCAGCACCTGCGGGAACGCCCACTCCACCAGCGCCCACGCCGCGGCGACCGCCAACGCAGCCGACGCGCCGGGGACCTCGCCCGATGCCCGCTCCCGCCACAACCATCCCGCCGCCACCGCGGCGAGTGCGAACTGGCCCTGGTGATAGAGCACGAAGACTATCGCGAAGCCGCTCGCCGCCGCTGACGACACGCCCTGCAGCCTCGCGGCAACCGGCGCCATCGACGGGATACCGACGCCGTAGACGATCAACCCACACGCACCGCCCGCCAACGCGGCCAACATCCAGCCGCCGCATCGCAGCGCCAGCAGCAGGGGCACCAAGGCGACGAACACCAGCTCGGGAGCGCCATCGGGCGGCCGCGCCGCCGCCACCAGCGCGCCGCTCGCCATCCCCAGCGCTACCCCGCCCGCGAGCCGTCTGGATCCCCCCGACGCGCCGGGTGAAGCCGTCACTCGCGCGGCATCTCCCACTCCCAGGTTCCCACTTCCCCCGTGCGATCCTGGTAGCGCCCATGCACGCGACCACCATCCTCCGCCGTGCCAGTGAAGGTCGCCACCTGCCGTCCCTTCTCGTCACTGAGCGTTCCCCACACCGCGCCTCCTTCCTCCATCCGCCCGGTTATCGAGCCCCGCGCCATGAGAGGTGACCCAGCAATCGTTACCGGCCCCTCAATCACGCCGTCGCGGTTCGCGACCTCAACGCTCCAGTGCTGCGGCCCTCGGGCTCGCACATCTGCAGAGGCTCCCCACAGCCCCGCCCCTGCGACAGTAGCGCCTTGTCTAAGCGCCTGCGCGATTCCGCCGATCCCAATGACTGCTCCGGCCGAGGCTGCTAGGATACCTACGGTCGCAGCAGCCAGCACGGTGCCCCACAAGCTAACGGAACGATGTAGCTCGGCTCTTATCATTGAACTCCCCTCGGTCGCTGCCTACTCCCATTCGACATCGTCGAACAGCGTGCCAGCAGGATCGTCATGACCCTGCGTGACCCCACGGTTCGGAACTGGAGAACTACAGGCCTCGGAGAGGCACGGCTTACCCACGCATCCCGCCCGCCGCACAACTCCTCTTACTCCCTGCCAGCTCCCTGCCAGAATCGACCGACATCCCCAGCCCTACTTCCTGACGCCCGCTGGTTGCTGAAGTATAGGATAGACGTTCATTCGGAGACACTCGGGATGTCGTCAATGCACTTTCAGGCGACTACTATACTCAGTCGCTCGACACGAGTGGATTGTACCAGCTCCAAGGATCATCAATTTTCTTGAGTTCGACGTCACAGTTAAATGAACCGTGATCTCCGTTTGACACTTCATAGCTTCCTTCGATCACTAGCCTAGCGGACATCGGTATATCTTCGATAGGAAGTATCGATTCGAACAGTTCCGCGTCGCGTGGCTGAATCTCGAACGCGCCCTGCAAACGAGGTGATGGTGCGAAATCCATACTTGTGCGTGCCCCTGGTTGCGCCAGCCTCAGAACCCTCACCTCCACCCTCAGCTGATGATCTGTCAATGATCGGATTGCTAGCGTGCCGCCCAAACCCTTAGATGGGTCGCAGTACAAAGCAACCGGAACAAACGGCGCGGAAATACACCTCCGATGCAGCAAGGGCCCCAAGTCCTGCGAGTCTAAGCGCAGGGGGCCCTCGGCGCACCAGCCATAGCGGGACAAGCTTTGCAGGGAGAGGCCGGAAACGCGCTGCATGCAACCAACACTCGTCGCAGCCAGCATTGCAATTGCAATCGATCGCGCCGCGCGGGCGCATTCATACGAACTCATGGCCCCGTTGCCCTAGTGTAGAATCTATTCCTGAACGCGAAGTCCTTGGCGCTTTCGAGGCCAAGAGTGATTGGAGGGTCTGGTGTCCCAGGGTAAAAATGGGAGATCTCGTGTATGAAGGTATCGAGGAAATTCTCGTATGAGCTGGCCGCGTTATAATGTGCGCTTGGGTAGAAGGACGATAGACCGAATTCGATGGTCGGCGTAACGAATAGCGAGACGAGCGGCCTAACGCCGGGAATTCGCAAGAGCGGCCCACCAGGATATGCAAGGCCAGAAGCCTCCAAATCTGGGTTGAACCTGAATCGACCGCCGTAACTGTCAAATACGTTCAACGAGTCACCGGCTTCTCCTCCCCTCATCGTCACATCGGTTCTTGCCGCTTCCATGAACCGATCGAACTGACCTTGAAAGTCGGGGGTCTGGTCGTAGTTGCTCAGCCCCCTTGGGTCGCTGTTGGTCTTGCCTGCAGACAGAATGCTGGAGGTGTCCGCTCCTAGACCTAAGCCTTCGTACGCTCGCCCCACCGCGAAGGCGAGGGCTACAACGGAGACAACGAATCCGGCTCCGTTCTCAGACCGCACGGACTGAACCGTCCCGTAACCGGCAGCACCCACCTGAGCAGCGTTGAACGCAGTCGTGACGGCAGCGCTCTCCAGTGCCCCCACGCCGGCGCTGACCACGCCGAGGCCGACGCCAACTCCTGCGCCGATGGCACCACCGATCAGGCCGGCCTTAAGGGCTGTCCCCGCGTCTGCACCGCTCGCAGCCGCATCGACTGCCCCCGCTACGAACCCGATCCCGAAGCCGATGAGGAGAGCGATAAGCAGGCCGCCGTCCTCGCCGTTCGGGTCGGCCGCGTTGATTGGGTTGCCTCCGACGTAGCTGTAGGGGTTGGCGAACTGCGCCTTTGGGTCGTGGGTGAGGAACGATCCGAATAGCGGGTCATAGAAGCGGGCACCGGCGTATTCCAGGCCCGACGTGACCTCGGTCTCGTAGCCGGTGAACTCCTGGCGATGGGACGGACCGACCGGCGCAACCGGGTTGCCGTCGGCCTTCAGGCGGGTGCGCGGCTTGCCGTATGGGGTGTAGCGGATGCTCTCGATGTTCAGGCCGGCGCCGTCGGTAATCACCTGCACCGAGCCGAGGTGGTCGTAGTGGTAGTGGCGCCACTCGGCGCTGCCCTGGCCGCCGGCGTGGGCCGGCGTGGGGATGAGGATGAGCGGCCACGGCAGGGTAGCGAGGAGCCAGGTGACCGACAGGCTGGCAGCAGGGGCGGCGAGGAGCCGGCGCCTGCTGCGGCGCTGCAAGCGACTCGCCGGGAGTAGGAGCAGGCCGACGGAGACCACGGCGAAACCGCCGGCGACGGCCAGACGGCCGATCGGCCCGAGCACGACGACCACGGCAGGCGCGTGCGCCGGCACACCGGCGAGGCGCACCGCGTCGCCGAACAGGCCGGCTGTCTGCGTCTCCCAGCTCACGTCGGTGCCGCGGCGCGAGGCGATGCGTTGGCCGCCGAACCAGTAGTAGCGCTGGTAGTAGGTCACCGTGCCCTCGTCCGAGGTCTCCGCCAGCGGGCCGTAATAGCGCACGCTGGCGTTGGCGGCGCCGGTGGAGACCTGGACGGTCTTCTGGCCGCCGTAGTCGTAGACGACGCGCACGGCGCTGGTGGGCGCGCCGGCGACGGTGATGGTCTTGACGCGATCGTCCTCGTCGTAGGTGTAAACTTGTGCGGAGTTGTCCTTGCGCTCGCGGTTGCCGTTGAGGTCGTGGGCGATCGCCTTCGCCACGCCTGCGGTGGTCGCCGTCGTCGCCTGGTGCGGGCGGGTCGGCGTCCCGTAGGTCAGCGTCACCGCGCCGACCTGGCTGATGTTGCCAACCGGGTCGTAGCCGTACGTCTCGCTGAGGCTGGTGCCGGTCAGCGACAGGAGGCGGCCGGCGAAGTCATACGTGTAGTCGGCCTCGTTCGACAGCGGCGCGGCGGTATGGCGGTGATCGATGACGCTCTTCAGGAAGCCGCGCCGGTCGTAATCGTCGTACTCGAGGTTCAGGTACACGAGGTCGGCCTGCCGGGCGACATACCGGGTGCGCAGGGCGTGGTCCTCGGCGAACTGCGCCGAGCCCGGCGCGCCGTGATAGGATGCGGCGTCGACCACGCCGTTGCCGCGCTCCAAGCGCAGCAGGCGGCCGAAGAGGTCGTAGCCGGCGCAGTCGACGATGGTGTCAACCTCCGTGCCGCTGGTGCGCAGCAGCGACTCGGGCTGGCCGACGGCGTCGTAGATCGACTCGACGAACTCGCCACCGGGGTAGTGCGTCTTCCAGAC
Source organism: bacterium (assembly GCA_031401035.1). GTDB lineage: Bacteria > Desulfobacterota > Binatia > HRBIN30 > CADEER01 > JANNRA01. The sequence continues at coordinate 13,984 of JANNRA010000204.1, forward strand.
GCGGTCGGCGTCGTCGTACTCGTAGCTGGACGTCGCCGCAGTCGTCGCGCCGTCGTCGGTGATCTCCTTGCGTTCCTGCACCCTGCGGCCGCGCAGGTCGTAGCGATAGCTCGCCTCGCCGCTGCGGTCGCGCACCGCGGTGAGGCGGCCGACGCCGCGATTGGCCTGCCCCCCCTGCACGCTCTGGTCGTCGTACTCGTACTCGATCGCGCCGACCCCCAGGCACGTCAGCGCCTGCGGCGTGTCGTTGGCGAAGTAGAACTTCTTCGTCGGCCGGTTCAATTCGTCGTAGCAGAGCTCGATGTGCTGGCCGGCCTTCGGGTCGTTCTGGAAGGTCAGATTGCTGCCTTCGTCGTAGCCGTAGCTCCAGGTCCCGGAGTTGGGATCAACGGTGGTGAGCTTGCGGCCGAGCAGGTCGTAGGTGTGCGTGACCGTGGTCGCGGTGAGGCCCGCGACCTTGGTGGTCAGCACACGTCCAGCGCCGTCGTAGGAGGTGTCGGTGCGGGTGTAGGGCGCGGTGGCGCCGGGGGCGTCGAACACCTCGCTCAGGATCACGCGTCCGTAGGTGTCGACCGTCTGCGCGGCCTTGTGCCCCTCGCCGTCGTACGCAGTGGTCTTCTTCGGCCCGTACTCGGTGAGCAGCGTACGCCCGCTCCCCGCGGCGCCGTCGTCGGGCCGCGTGACGCGGTTCGGACGGCCGAGGGGATCGCGATGCGGACCGCCGGCCAATACGTACTCGCTGCGGGTGACGCCGTTGTTGCGGGTGCCGAACGGAGCGCCATAGGGATCGTACTGCGCGATCGGCTGACCGGCGGCGTTGTAGAGTGTGTCGCCGGAGATCACCGTCTGCTCGCTGGCCGCGCAGCTCGCGGCGGAGGCGACCAAGCGCGGCGTGGCGCTGTAGCGCGGCCGCGCCAGTGCGTCGAAGTACTGCGTCGTCTTCAGATAGCCGCCGGCCTGCTGCGGTTCGCGCCGCTCGACCTCGACGTACGAATAGCGATCGGCGGGGGTACCGGCGGCAAAGTGGTAGGCGTAGCGCTCCCATTTGGTCGCCGCCTCGGCGCCGTCGCAGTTTGCCGGTGCATGCGGCGGGCGGACGACGTAGCTCGGCCGGCCGGCCGGATCGTACCCGTAGCAGGTGAATTGCCCGTTCGGGTCGCGCATCGATTTCGGTTTGCCCCAGCGATAGTCGATGGCGGTCTGCACTTCGTGCAGCTTGGCGTTTCGTTCGGTCACGGGATGCAGGCCGAGGCTGTCGTAGATCGACCGAGTGCGGTTGCCGCGTTCGTCCCAGGTATCGGTGACGTTGCCGAACCCGTCGTACTGCATCGTCACCGCGACCCGCGTCGTCGCATTTACCGCCGACTCGACCTTGGTCACGGCGCCCTTGTCGACGCTGCCGGTCGCCGCCATGCCGTCGTAGTAGAACCACTTTTCGACGAACTTGAGCTCGCCGCCACCGCAGGTCGAGAGGTTGGTGCCAGAGACGGTGGCGCGCGAGTACGCGACGGTGGAGGCGGGCTTGTTGTAGACCGGGATCGCGGCCCCGGACTGCGGGGAGGCGAACGTCGTGACGGTCGCGACGCAGTCCTTGCCGTCACCGCCCGCGGTGCGGACCGCCGACACGTTGCCGTAGGTGTCAGGCGTGGACAGCTCGCGCACGACTTCATGATTGCCACCGGCGTAGTTCTCGGACTTGACGTTCTTGGTCAGGTAGACCTGCGTGCGCACCGAAGCCGGCGTCCCGATCGCGCCGCTGGACCAGATGTTCGTGTCGGTCGCCACCAGCGGCACCGAGGGATCGTTGAGGTAGTTCCCGGCGAGTCGATCGGTGCGCAGTACCTTGCCCTTGGTTTCGCGCGTCTGCGAGAAGCGCGTCAGCGTCGTCGCATCGCTCCGCTGCCCGACGGCCGGATCGCCGCGGTGGATCTGATAGACGAAGCGAAAGCCGCGAAACTCGCGCGTGGCGACATCGAAGCGCCCGTCCTGATAGACGAACTCGGTGACCAGCTCGTTGCCGCTGCTGATGCAGGGGTTGGCGGTGGAGAAGAGATCGATCCCCGCGCCGGGCGTGCACAGGCCATCGGTGCGGCGGAACCCCTCCACTAGCCAGGTGATGCTGGGCAGATCCTCGATGCCGTCGCCGCCGGTGTTGTCGTACATCGTCGACGGCTGGTAGCGGATGGCGGTGCTGCCGTTGAGGCCGTTGCGGATGACGGTGAGCAGGTTCGGCTTGACGGCGTTCAGGTTGCGCTCGATGGTCCACGTGCCGCCGCTGACGCTGGTGACGCGGTCGAGCATGCCGTCGCCGTCGAGGTCGACCATCTCGACGTTGTCGTAGCTGTCGCCGCTGCCTCCGGAGTAGGTGCGACGGATGGGGCCGCGGATCGCGCCCGGGCCTTCGAGCTTGAGGGCCAGGCCGTGACTCTGCAGTTCGCCGCCGCTGTTCAGGAACACCCACCAGTCGTCGGCTACGTCCACGACGACGAGATCGGGCAGCCCGTCGCCGTTGACGTCGAACAGATCCGCCATCGTCTTGCCGCCAGGGATCCAGCGGCGGATCGCGCTGTCCGCGTAGCCGTTCCATTCCGGCAGCGGGTAGGTTCGCGGCGCGAGTTCAAAGCCCTGTCCGGTGCCGCGGTAGACGTCGAGGCAGTCGTTGTAGGGCTCCAGCACGCCATCGCCATCGGGATCGGTCTGGCACTGCTTCGGCACCGTGTCGGCTCTGGTGACGAGATAGTCGAGCAGACCGTCACCGTCCATGTCCACCATCTGCTTGGTCACCGCTCCGCCGAGATCGGCGACGCCGCCCTGATCGGAAATGTACTGCGACGGCGCCTTGAAGTAGGGCAGCGGTGTCGTAGTGAATCCGGCACCAGTATTGACATACACCTGCCATGAGAATGGCGCGGTGCCCGTGCCACCCGGTGCGACGATGAGGTCCGGTCGCCCGTCGGCGTTGACGTCGACGGTGTCCTGCAACGTTCGGGTGTTGAAGTTGCCGAACATGTCGTCGGTCTTCTGGTCCCTACGGACATAGGTGTGCGGGGCCGGCCAGCTCACCGCTGCGGCGAATCCCCCAACCGGCGTGCCGGTTCCACCTGGCGCTACGCGATACCCCGGATACACGGTCCAGGGCGTACCCGTGGCAATCACGTAGTCGGGGATGCCGTCGCCGGTGATGTCGAAGGTATCGCGCATGGTGCAGGTGTTGCCCGGCCCCGGCAGGTTGCAGTCGTTGATGGCGCGGATGAAGCGGTTCGGCGGCACCGGCGAGACGCCCCAGGTGTTGCTGTGAAAGCGGAATCCGCCCGGTGTGCCGTCCGGGTTGAGAAAGCCGGGATTCACCACCTACGGCGAGCCGGAATCGATGTTGACCAGGTCGACGATGCCGTCGCCGGTCATGTCGAGCATCGTGCGCCGCATCTCCCCGTCATCGGTGGCACGCAGCGCGGTGTTATCGATGGGGCGGTCGATCGTCTGCGGCGGCCCGTGCCATCCGAGGTCGCCGTTGTAGCTGGTCGCGTAGGCGAACTGCTGCGGCCAGGGGTTGCCGGAGATGTCGACGCGGTTGAGGCGCGACTGATAGCCCTCGTTCTCGTCATCGGCGTCGTAGGACAAAACGTACGAGCGGATCGCCGGTATCGTCCCCTGCGTGGTGGAGATAGTGATCGCTTCCACCCGCATGGTCATCTCGGCCGGCGCACCGCTGGCGCTGGTGGTGACGATGTCGGGCCGCAACTCGTAGGTGAACGCGACGCGGTACGGATGGGCAATAGTGGCCGTGCCGCCGTAGTCGACGTACAGCGGATAGAGGACGTTGGAGATCGCGATCCACTCGACGTCGATGCGGTTGCCGTGCGTGTCCTCGACGCGATTCAGCGCCCAGGACGTCGTGAAGCGACAGTAGCCGGAACCGTCGGTGGTCATGAACTGGGTCGTGTCGGTTCCCGTGCGCTGGTACGGTTGCGCGCCGAAGGTGTACTTCATGCCGCCGCGATCGAACACCTGCCACGAGTTCCCGGTGGGATTCTTGGTCGCCTTGAGGAAGCCCTCGTCGAAGCGCGGGCGATAGTCGTTCGAGCCCGGCGGGTCGTTGGCGAGTTCCACCGTGCCGCTCGGCAGGCTGAGGATAAACTCATTGGTGTAGTCGCCGCTGCAGCGCGGCACGCCCCATTTGGCGCTGCGCTCGATGCGGCCGATCGGCAGGTCCCAGCCGAACCCGAAGGGGCTCGGACCGGCGCTGCTCGAGTAGACCATCGCCAGCGTGGGCGTCATGCCCTTGTGGCCGGGTGGCAGGTCCAGCTCGACGCGCGTCGTCGAGGCGCCGGTGAAGAGCGTCGCCTCGGGCGCCTGCGTCAGGCCGGTGAACTGATTGGAGCCTTCGCCGGTGCGGTCGCCGAGCGCGGTCTGCGTGTCGGCGATCGTGCGATCGGTGGTGACGAGGATGGCGAGTGCGCTGAGGACGAGGAGCCACGGGCGCATGCGGAATCTCAGAAGGTCGGCCGCGAACCGGCCTGGACGCGGTCGGGATCGGGATCGCCGGAATCCATCCGGGTGGGGGCAAGTGCGTCGCTCGGGGGGTCGGGCGGCACGATCTTCCGGCGCGCGGCGCGCGCGGAGCCGACGACCTGATCGCGCTCGGCCTTGAGCGCTTCGAGATCCTGCTGGTGAGCAGGGTCGACGGGCCGCGCGGCGCGCACGCCCGGCAAGTCGCCGAGGGTGGGCCGTCCGCTCGCGTCGCGTTGCAGTTGGTCGGCCTCGATCGCGTAGCCTTCGACCGCGGCCTGCGGCCGCGGGGCGTCGAACTGTCCGAGGGCCAGCGGGGCGCGCCAGGCCAGCGCGGCGACGGACAGAAGAAGGACTCGGCCGATCGAAACCGGTCGGCACTGATTGTACTGACTCACCAGGATCTCCCTCTGCTGTCTCGCGGCGGAGTGGGCGGCCAAAGTCGGTAGCGGTCGGCAGTCGTTTAGCAGCGGGGGGGGGGGGATCGCAATGCTATTTTTGCGCGGCCGCGTCGCATGCATGCTGCGCAGCGAGTCGGCGGTTCGGGAGGCGCTGGCGAGGGCGGCTACCGCCGCGCCCGCCAATCCATCCCCGGGGGCGTGGCCATGCACGGGCGTCTGTGGTTAGGTCCCAGATTGCATGAAGAAACCCACCCCGCCCCCACCGCTCGAGAAACCCCGCTGGCGCCAGAACGTCGAATCGATCGGCCTCGCCCTGCTCATCGCGCTGGCGGTGCGCTCCTCGGTCGTGCAGGCCTTCTGGGTGCCGTCCGGATCGATGCTTCCGACCATCCAGATCGGCGACCACATCTTCGTCAACAAGCTCGCCTACTCGGTCCGGGTGCCGCTGCTCGGCACCGAGCTGCTGCGCGTCGGCGACCTGGAGCGCAACGAAATCGTCGTCTTCGTGTCGCCGGTCGACCCCTCGACCGACCTGATCAAGCGCGTCATCGCCATTCCCGGCGACACGGTCGAGATCCGCGACAAGAAGGTGTTCGTCAACGGCGAGCCGATCACGGACACCGACGCGCACTTCGTCGACTCGACGATCCATCCCACCGGCGACCGCGACAACATGCAGCCGCGCACGGTGCCGGACGGGAAGTTTTTCGTCCTCGGCGACAATCGCGACCGTAGCTATGACAGTCGCTTCTGGGGCTTCGCGGACATCAGCCAGATCAAGGGCAAGGCGACCTTCGTGTATTGGTCGCGCGACACCAGCCAGGGCTGGCTGGCGATGCCGCGCGTCGAGCGCTTCGGCCATTTCATCCGGTGACATGCCGCGGCGCCACCGCTGAATTGCGGCTACCAGAGGCCTCTGGTAGCGTGCGCGCGGTTGAAAGGAGTTGTTGATGGCTGGTGGAAAAACGTTCAAGCGGGATCAGAAGCGACGCAAGGAAATGGCGCGCAAGCTCAAGCAGGAAGAGAAGATCAAGGATCGCGCCGCGCGCAAGGAACAGAAACAGTCGATCGACGACATCGACGAGACGCTCAACCCGCCCGAAGAGCCGGCCGGTCCCGACGCCGACTGAACGCCGCTACGCAGGCTCCAGACCGGCGAACTTCAACAGCAGCTTCTTCGCCCCGACCGAGGCAAATACCACCGTCACCTTCTGTTGCTCGCCGGCGCCTTCGAGGCCCTTGATGGTGCCGACCCCGAAGGTGCCGTGCCGGACGCGGCTGCCAACGCGCAACCCGTCCTCGTCGTAGACCACGCGCAGGCGCTCGCCGTCCTCGCCGCTGGCCACCTCGATGCGTTCTGGACGCTGCCTGGCGCGCGGCGGACTGACGAACGCCGCCTGGCGCTGCGGAAAGCGCCACTGCGCCGGCGGTACGGCGGGCCGTGCCGGTTCGCCCACCGTCTCCACCAGCGCCGCCGGGATCTCGTCGAGAAAGCGACTGCGCGGGTTCATCTGCACGTCGCCGTAAACGCGCCGGCGCAGCGCATGCGTCAGCACCAGCCGTTTCATGGCCCGCGTCATGCCGACGTAGCAGAGGCGGCGCTCCTCCTCGATGTCCTCGTCGCCGACGCGCGCGTGCGGGAACAGCCCCTCCTCCATGCCGACCATGAAGACGACCGGGAACTCGAGCCCCTTGGCCGAGTGCAGGGTCATCAGCGTGACACGGTCGGCGCCGCCGTCCCAGGCGTCGATGTCGCTCACCAGCGCCACCTGCTCGAGATAGTCCTGTAGCGTGCGGCCCATCGCCGCCGACTCCTCCATGCCCTTCAGCAGCTCGTCGAGGTTCTGCAGCCGGTCGCGCGCCTCGGCGCTGCCCTCCTCGCGCAGCGCCGCCGCGTAGCCGCTCTCCTCGATCAGCCGCGCCGTGAGCTGCGGGTACTCCAGGTCCTCGAGGCGGACGCGGAAGCCGTCGAGCATGGCGGCGAAGGCCCGCACACGCTCGCTCTGCGCCGGCTTGAGCACCTCGCGCTCGACCGCCAGCCGGCAGGCGGCGAGCATGCCGCCGGCCTCCTCGTCGAGCGCCGCGACGCGCTCCACCGTGCCGGCGCCGATACCGCGCGTCGGGGTATTGATGATGCGCTTGCAGGCGAGCGAGTCGGCCGGGTTCACCAGCACGCGTAGGTAGGCGAGGATGTCCTTCACCTCAGCGCGAGCGAAGAACTTGACGCCGCCGATCATCACATAGGGGATGCGATGGCGGACGAAGGACTCCTCGATGGCGCGCGACTGGGCGTTGGTGCGGTAGAGCACGGCGACGTCGCGCCGCGCCCACGGTCCGGTGAGGGCGCGCTCGATCTCGCGCGCCACGAAGCGCGCCTCCTCGAGGTCGTCGACACACGGCGCGATGGCGATCTTGTCGCCGGCCGGGTTCTCCGTCCACAGCGTCTTGCCCTTGCGCCCGGCGTTGCGCGCCACGACCGCGCCGGCGGCGTCGAGGATGTGCCCCGTCGAACGATAATTCTGCTCGAGGCGGATCGTCGTCACGTCGGGATAGTCGCGCTCGAAGCCGAGGATGTTGGCGATCTCGGCGCCGCGCCAACGATAGATCGACTGGTCGTCGTCGCCGACGACGCACAGGCGGCGGTGCTGCGAGGCGAGCAGGTTGGTGATCTGGTACTGCACCGCGTTGGTGTCCTGGTACTCGTCCACCAGCACGTGCAGGAAGCGGTTGCGGTAGCGGTCGAGCACGTCCGGGTGCTCGCGGAACAGGCGCAACGTCGTCAGCAGCAGGTCGCCGAAGTCGAGCGCGTTGGCCCGCCGCAGCAGGTCCTGGTAGCGCCGGTACACCGCTGGCATGCCTTCTGCCTGATCATCGCCACGCGCATACTCGGTCGGCGACAGGCCCTTGTTCTTGGCGCCGTCGATGTAGTGCGCGGCGCGACGCGGCGTCAGCACCGACTCGGGAATGCGCAGGTCGGCGAGCACGTCCTTGACCAGGCGCTCGCTGTCGCGGTCGTCGTAGATGGTGAAGTCCTTGGTGAAGCCGAGCGCGGCGATGTCGCGGCGCAGCATGCGCACGCAGGCGGCGTGGAAGGTCGAGACCCACGGCAGGCGCTCCGGCCCGACCAGCGCCTCGAGGCGCTCGCGCATCTCCGCCGCCGCCTTGTTGGTGAAGGTCACCGCCAGGATGCGCCACGGCTCGACGCCGCGCTCGCCGATGACATGCGCGACGCGGTGCGTCAGCGTGCGCGTCTTGCCCGAGCCGGCGCCGGCGAGAATCAGCAACGGCCCGTCGCCGTGCAGCACCGCCTGCCGCTGCACCGGATTGAGTGAAGAAAGGAGATCCACCGCCACCACCCCGCTGTTGTCGTGTGCCGCGCTCGCTAGCACGAGCACGGAGGGCGCGGCTACTACCGCGCCGCGGCGGATGCGACGCGGCGGCAGCTGCGCCCTCCATTGCCCCTCGGGCGGGGCTCCGGTAGGGCGAGGACATGTCTTCCGGGCCACACCACCGCACCGACGCAGCCGCCATCACCTGCGGCATCGTCACGGTCTCCGACACGCGCAGCGAGAGCGACGACGTCAGCGGCCAGCGCATCCGCGCGCTGCTCGAAGCCGCCGGGCATCGCGTCGCCTTCTACCGCATCGTCCGCGACGAGCCCGTGCAGATCGCCGCGCTGCTGCGCGGCGCACCGGCCGAGATCGAGGTATTGATCTGCAACGGCGGCACCGGCATCGCCCGGCGCGACACCACCTACGAGGCGATCGCCGGCCTGCTCGACAAGGAGATCACCGGCTTCGGCGAGCTGTTCCGCATGCTCAGCTGGGAGCAGGTCGGGGCGGCGGCGATGCTCAGCCGCGCCACCGCCGGCATCGCCGGGGCGCGCGCCCTCTTCTCGCTGCCCGGCTCCACCAAGGCGGTCGAGCTGGCGATGACACAACTCATCCTGCCGCAGCTCGGCCACGTCGTCGGCCTGGTGCGCGCTGGCGCCGCAGGCGCGGCGTGAAGGTCCACCTGCGCTTCTTCGCCGTGCTGCGCGAACGGCTGCACGCCGACGCCGCCGAGCGCGAGCTGCCGGACGGCGCGACGGTCGGCGACGCCTGGGACGGGCTCTGCCGCGATCACCCGGAGGCGGCGCCGCTCGGCGCCGCGATGTCGTTCGCGGTCAACCGCGAGTACGTCGCGCGCGCGCACGCGCTGCGCGACGGCGACGAGCTGGCGCTGATTCCGCCGGTGAGCGGGGGCTGCTGATGTTCGCCATCGTGCCCGGCCCGATCGATGCCGCCGCGGTGACGGCGGCGGTAGCCGACCCGACCACCGGCGCGACCTGCACCTTCATCGGCACGACGCGCGACCACCACGACGGCCGCGCCGTCACCGAACTCGAGTACGAGGCCTACCCCGAGATGGCGGTGGCGGAGCTGGAGAAGATCGGCGTCGAGGCGCGACGCCGCTGGCCGATCGCCCACGTCGCCATCGTCCACCGCATCGGCGTCGTGCCGATCGGCGCAGCGAGCGTGGTCATCGCCGTCTCGTCGGCACACCGCGTCGCCGCCTTCGAGGCCTGCCACTTCGCCATCGACCGGCTCAAGGAAGTGGTACCGATCTGGAAGAAGGAACGCTTCGACGGCGGCGAGCTGTGGATCGGCTCGCAGACCGGTCAGCCCTTCCCGGGCGGTACGACGCCGCGCTGAGCGGCATCGGATACGGAGGAATCGAGAATGCGCGCGATGCTCATCGAGCGGTGGGGCGACCCCAAGGATCTGGTGCTGCGCCAGGTGCCCGAGCCGCAGCCCGGCAAGGGCCAGGTGGCGATCGAGGTCAAGGCGATCGGCTGCAACTTCTTCGACATCCTGATCGGCCAGGGCAAGTATCAGGTGAAGCCGGCGCTGCCGTTCTCGCCCGGCGGCGAGGTGGCGGGCATCGTCGGCGCGGTCGGCCCGGGCGTCGCCGGTTTCGCGCCCGGCGACCGCGTCTTCGCCATGGTCGGCTACGGCGGCTTCGCCGAGGTCTGCCTGGCGGCGGCGGCGACGACGGTACGGATGCCCGACGGCATGCCCTTCGACCACGGCGCCGCCTTCGGCGTCGTCTACCAGACCTCGTACTTCGGCCTCGTCTACCGCGCCGCGCTGCAGGCGGGTGAGACACTGCTCGTGCACGCCGCCGCCGGCGGCGTCGGCCTGGCGGCGGTGCAGCTCGGTGTCGCCCTCGGCGCGCGTGTGCTGGCCACCGCCGGCTCGGCGGCCAAGTGCGCGGTGGCCCTCGGGCACGGCGCCGCGGCGGCGTTCGATTACTCGACCCCCGACTGGGTGGAGCGGGTGAAGGAGGCCACCGGCGGCCGCGGCGCCGACGTGATCTACGATCCCGTCGGCGGCGAGATCTTCGACCTGTCGCTCAAGTGCATCGCCTTCGGCGGCCGCCTGCTGGTCATCGGCTTCGCCTCCGGCACCATCCCGACCGTGCAGGTCAACCGCGTGCTGCTGAAGAACATCGCTATCGTCGGCCTGCACTGGGGCGCCTACGGCCAGCACGATCCGGGCAAGATCCCGCAGGCGACGGCGGCCCTGTTCGCGCTCTACGCTCAGGGCAAGGTGACGCCGGTGATCTCGGCGCAGTTTCCGCTCGCACGCGCCGCCGACGCCCTGGCGGAGATCAGCTCGCGCCGCAGCGTCGGCAAGGTGCTGCTGGTCCCATGAGCGCATGACGACACGGGCGCGCATCGTCGCCACCATCGGGCCGGCCAGTGACGACGACACGACGATCGACGCCCTGCTCGACGCCGGCATGCACGTGGCGCGCGTCAACGGCGCGCACGGCACGCCGGCCGGCCTGATCGCCACCATCGCCCGGCTGCGCGCCCGCGCCGCGGCGCGCCGGGCACCGCTCGCCGTGCTCGCCGACCTGGGCGGCCCAAAGCTGCGCGTCGGCCGCCTCGCCGGTGGCGTGGCGCAGCTCGCCGCGGGGGCGCGCTTCACGTTGACAACGGCGGATGTGCTCGGCGACGCCGCACGCGTGCACGTCGACTACCCCGCCCTGCCGGCGGAGGTGGAGCGCGGCCAGACGATCTTTCTCAACGACGGGATGATCCGCCTGGTGGTAACGGCGGTGACCGCGGTCGACGTCGAGACGCGCGTCGAAGCCGGCGGCGGCCTGAGCGACCGCAAGGGCCTGGCGGTGCCCGGCGCGCGCCTCGGCGCCCCGGCGCTGACCGCCGCCGACCTGCGCGTCCTCGATGCCCTGGCGACGCAGCCGCCCGACTTCGTCGGCCTCTCGTTCGTGCGCGCCGCCGCCGACCTGGCGCGGCTGCGCGAGGCGCTGCGGGCGCGCGGCCTCGCGGCCGGCGTCGTCGCCAAGATCGAACGCGCCGAAGCGGTGGCGGGGCTGGACACGATCATCGCCGCCGCCGACGCGGTGATGGTGGCGCGCGGCGACCTCGGCGTCGAGTGTCCGGTCGCCGAGGTTCCGGTGCTGCAGAAGCGCATCATCCGCGCCGCCATCGCGCGCGGCGTTCCAGTCATCACCGCGACGCAGATGCTCGAGTCGATGATCGACAGCCCACGGCCGACGCGCGCCGAGGCGAGCGACGTCGCCAACGCCGTCCTCGACGGCAGCGACGCGGTGATGCTGTCGGCCGAGACCGCCGCCGGCCGCTATCCGGTCGAGGCGGTGCGCACCATGCACGCGCTCATCACCGCCGCCGAGCGCTTCGCCGCCGCCGAGCCGGGGTCGCCCGCCGCGGCCGCGCACGGGCTGGACGCGCCGACCGCCACGGCGCACGGCGCCTGTCTCGCCGCCGACGCGGTCGGCGCCGCGGCCATCGTCTGCCTGACCCGCCACGGCACGACGGCGCGCGCCCTGGCGCGCTGGCGGCCGCGCCAGCCGATCCTCGCCTACACGCCCGACGCGGCAACCTGGCGCCGACTGTCGCTGCTGTGGGGCGTCGAGGCCTTCCAGCTCGGCAGCGTCGGCGCCGATTTCGACGCCGCAACGGATGCGCTGCTCGCCGCCCTGCGCGCCGCCGGCCGCCTGCCCGCCGACGCGCGCGTCGTCCTCACCGCCAGCCTGCCCTTCGGCGCCGGCGGTCCGGTCAACACCATGCGCATCGCCTGAACGACCGCGCCCCACATCGCGACGCAGCGGTCGCGGCGCGGAGGCCGGTTGACCGGCATCGCGGCGCCGCTCTATGAACCGCGAGCAACAGCGAATCCACGGCGGCCCCATGGCGCGGCCGGCCACCGCACAGCACCGACAGGAGACACCGCGATGAAGCTGCATACCGGCATGGGCCCGAATCCGCGCACCGTCCGCATGTTCCTCGCCGAGAAGGGCATCGAGCTGCCGCTGGTGCAGGTCGACCTGATGAGCGGCGAGAACCGCCGCGCGCCCTACACCGACAAGAACCCAGCCGGCCAGCTGCCCTGTCTCGAGCTCGACGACGGCGTCGTCGTGGCCGAGGTCCTGCCGATCTGCGAGTACATCGAAGAGCGCCACCCGCAGCCGCCGCTGATCGGGGCGACGCCCGAGGAGCGCGCGGTGACGCGCATGTGGACGCGCCGCATCGACCTCAACATCGTCGAGCCGATGGCCAACGGCTTCCGCTACAGCGAGGGGTTGATGCTGTTCAAGGATCGCATCCACACCATCCCGCAGGCGGCCGACGACCTGAAGGCGATCGGGCGCGAGAATCTCGCCTGGCTCGACGGCCTGATGGCGGGTCGGCAGTTCATCGCCGCACCGCACCTGACGCTGGCGGACGTGTTCCTGTTCGCCTTCCTCGACTTCGGTCGCACCGTCGGCCAGCCGCTCGACGCCAACCTGGCTTGGATCTCCGCCTGGTTCGAGCGCATGGCGTCCAGGCCGAGCGCCGCGGCCAGCGCCTGAGCTGAGTGGCGGGCAGCCGCCGTGCCCGCGTCGACGGCGGCGGCGCGGTGTGCTTGGCTCGGCGGTCATGTCCGCATACCGGCCGGCCCTGAAGAATCCCTGGTGGATTCCCCCGTTCCTGGGCGGCGTGCCGGACGTCGAACCGCGCCTGGTGTCGCTGCTCGGGCTGGTGGCGATGGCGCTGTTCTTCGAGCAGTACGACAACTCGCTGCTGACCTCGGCCCTGAAGTACATCGCCGCCGACCTCGGCATGCAGGAACACCAGCTCGGTTCCTTCCTCGCCGCGGTCAAGCTCGGCGCCGTGCCGGCCTTCCTCATCGTACCCTTTGCCGACCGCATCGGCCGCCGCCGCGTCTTTCTGTTCTCGGTCGCCATGCTCAGCGTCGGCACCCTGGCGACCGCCTTCGCCGCCACGCCGGTGCAATTCGTCGTCGCCCAGATGCTCAGCCGCACGTTCATGCTCACCGCCTCGGCCATCGCCTTCGTCATCATCACCGAGGAGTACCCGGCGGCGCACCGCGGCTGGGCGATCGGCATGCTCGGCGCCCTCGCCTCGGCCGGCAACGGCCTCGGCGCCGGGCTGTTCGCCGTTATCGACTCGCTGCCCTACGGCTGGCGCGCGCTGTACGCCTTCGGCCTGGTGCCGCTGCTGCTGCTGCCGCTGCTGCGCCGCCGCGTCCAGGAGACGCGCCGCTTCACCGCCCACCGCGCGCTCGAGGGCGCGCAGGGCGGCTCGCTGCTGGCGGGGTGGGCGACGCCGCTGGTGCGCCTGGCGCGCCTGTACCCGGGACGGGCGCTCGGCATCGCCGTGGTCGGTGGCCTGATGGCGATCGGCGAGTCGGCGGTCTTTCAGTTCACCGGCTACTTCGTGCTCACCGTGCACGGCTGGACGCCGGGCGAGTTCGCGCTGATGTTCATTCTCGGCGGCACGGTCGGGATCATCGGCAACGTCGTCGCCGGCCGCATCGGCGATCGGATCGGCCGGCGTGTTGTCGGCTTCGTCTTCCTGTCCTTCTTCCCGCTCTTCGCCTGGCTCTTCTACCACGGGCCGGGTTGGTCGCTGCCGATCGCCTGGGCGCTGTTCGTCTTCTGCAACGTCGCCGGCGGCGTCATCGTCCGCGCCTTCTCGACCGAGCTCTTCCCGACCTCCTACCGCGGCACCTCGGCGGCCTGGCTGTCGCTGGTGCAGACGCTCGGCTGGGCGATCGGACTGGCCCTGGTCTCGTTCGGCGACGACATCGCCACCTCGACCAGCGTCATCTCGCTCGTCGTCCTGGTCGCCGCGGTCGCGCTCCTGGCGCTGCCAGAGACCTTCCAACAGGAGCTCGAGACCATCAGCCACGACGCAGACGAGCCCGCCCCGGTCTCTCCCTGACGCCCCCGTGCCGCCACTGCCACCGCGCGCTGGTCGTGGACGGGGCCCTTGCGGGCCGGCGCCTGCGTCGCGGTCCTGGCGCCTGCCTGAGGGGCGGCCGGCTGTGGCACTGCTCGCCGCCGGCGCGCTATGAAGCCGGCCGGTGATCCCCCAGTCGCCCCAACCGGTCGATCCTCGATGACCCGCCCGAGTCCGCCGTCATTCCCCTCGCCGGTCGCTGCCGGCGCGCGGCCGCTGCGCGACGCGCTCGGCCGCGATCTCATCGCCCTCGGCGGCCACCCCCTGCACCTCGGCGTCAGCGAGACGCGCCACGGGCTCAACTTCGCCGTCTTCAGCCGTCATGCGACGGCGATGACCCTGGTGCTGTTCGCGCGCCGTCGCGCCGAGCCGGTGCTCGAGTTGCCGCTCGAGCCGGCCCGCCACCGCACCGGGCAGGTCTGGCACGTCGAGCTCAACGGCCTCGACACCGGCACGCGGTACGCCTGGCGCGCGGCGCGCGAGGGACACGCCCCCTCGCCGCTGCACCGTTTCGAGCCCGAAACCGGACTGGTCGATCCCTACGCCACGGCGCTCACCGGCGGCGGCCGCTGGGGCGTCGTCGAGCCGCGGCAATTCGAACCGCAGCATGATGCCGGCGGCGGCCCACGCCGCCGCTCGCTGTACGTCAGCGCCGACTTCGACTGGAACGGCACGCGCCCGCCGCGCATCCCGCTCGAGGACAAGGTCATCTACGAGTTGCACGTGCGCGGCTTTACCTGCCACCGCTCGGCCGGCGTCGCCCAGCCGGGCACCTACGCCGGGCTGATCGAGAGGATCCCCTATCTCAAGGCGCTCGGCGTCACGACGGTTGAGCTGCTGCCGGTGTGCGAGTTCGACGAACTGGAGAACCGCCACGTCGACCCGACCAGCGGGCAGCGCCTGCGCAACTTCTGGGGCTACAACCCGATCTGCTTCTTCGCGCCGAAGGCCGCCTACGCCGCGGCCGGCGTCGACGGCGCTCAGGTGGCCGAGTTCCGCACCATGGTGCGCGAGTTCCACCGCGCCGGGCTGGAGGTGTTTCTCGACGTCGTCTTCAATCACACCGCCGAGGGCGCGTTGCCGCCTGGTGAGCCGGCCCTGTCGTTGCGCGGCCTCGATAACGCCACCTACTACATCCTCGACCCCGAGACCGGCGCCTATCGCGACTACTCGGGCTGCGGCAACACACTGAACTGCAACCATCCCGTCGTCCGCAACCTGATCCTCGACGCGCTGCGCTACTGGGTGGCGGAAATGCACGTCGACGGCTTCCGCTTCGACCTCGCCTCCGTCCTCGGCCGCGGCCGCGACGGCGAGGTGCTGACCAACCCGCCGGTACTCGAACGCATCGCCTACGACCCGGTGCTGGCGGACGCGACGCTGATCGCCGAGGCATGGGACGCCGCCGGCCTCTACCAGGTCGGTCGATTTCCGGCCTGGCGTCGCTGGGCGGAGTGGAACGGCCCCTTCCGCGACGACGTGCGCCGCTTCGTCCGCGGCGAGCCGGGCTTCGCCGCGGCTCTCGCCTCGCGCCTGTCCGGCAGCGCGGATCTCTTCCAGCCCTCCGGCCGCTCGCCAGCGCACTCAATCAACTTCCTCACCTGCCACGACGGCTTCACGCTCGCCGACCTGGTCGCCCACGATCACAAGCACAACGACGCCAACGGCGAGGGCAACCGCGACGGCGCCAATGACAACTTCAGTTGGAACTGCGGCGTCGAAGGGCCGACTGACGATCCGGCCGTCCGCGCCCTGCGCGCCCGCCAGGCGCGCAACGCGCTGACGCTGCTGTTCTGCTCCCAGGGCACGCCGATGCTGCTCGCCGGCGACGAGTTCGGCCGCACGCAGGGCGGCAACAACAACGCCTACTGCCAGGACAACGAGATCTCCTGGCTCGACTGGAGCCTCCTCGAGCGCAACCAGGACCTGTTCCGCTTCGTGCAGGGGCTGATCGCCTTCCGCGCCGCGCATCCGGTGCTGCGCCACCGGCGCTTCCTCACCGGCCAGCCGGGCGGCACGCTCGGGCGGCCGGACGTCACCTGGCACGGCCTCCAACTCGGCGCGCCAGACTTCGGCCCGGACGGGCGCGTGCTGGCGATGCACCTGGCCGGCGAGCACGCGCCGACGCCGGACTGCGACCTCTATCTGATCGCCAACGGCTGGCACGAGCACGCGCACTTCGCGCTGCCGATGCCGCCGCCGGGAACCCGCTGGGTGCGGGTGGTCGACACCGCCAGCGCGCCACCGCAGGACTTCGCGGTGCCGGGAGCGGAAGTGGAGCTGGGCGAGGCGCGTGAGCTGCGCGTGCACGCCCGTTCCTGCGTGCTGCTGCGCAGCATCTGAGCCGGTCCCGCCGCCGGCGTCGGCCGCAGGACGTCGCGGTTGTGCGCCGTCAGCGCCGCGCCACGGCGTCGCGGACGGCGAAGTAGGCGGGCTTGGGCGCCAATCCCGCATCGAGCAGCAGCGGGAAGTGCGGCGCCTGGGTCGAGAACGGCGGGAAGCGGTCGAGCCAGGTGCGGCTGTCGTCGATGCCCCAGACGGTGATCGCCTCGCAGCCCGGCACGGCCAGGCAGGCGGCGGCGAGTGCGGCGTAGGCCTCCGCCTGGCGGCCGAGCGGCTCGGGATCGCCGTCAAAGCTGCGCAGGCTGACGTCGACCTGGGTCAGCTCGACGCGCACGCCGAGATCGGTGAACAACCGCAGCAGCCGCTCCCACTCGGCCTGCGTTGGTATGTTCAGAAAGCCGAAGAAGTGCCCCTGCAGGCCGACGACGTCCACCGGCACGCCGTCGGCGCGCAGGTCGCGCACCAGCGCCGCCAGGCCGAGCGCCTTCCCGTCGTCGGCCGAGTGGCTGAGCAGGAACTCGTTCAGGCACAGCGCCGCCTCGGGATCGAGCTGGCGCGCCAGCCGGAAGGCGTCGGCGATATAGCCGGGCCCGAGCGTACGGTAGAAGAGATTGGCGTCGAGCACGCCGCGCCCGACCTCGAGCGGCTCGTTGACGACGTCCCACTGCGCCACCCGGCCGCGGTAGCGCGGCAGGACGGCCGTGAAGTGCTGCTCGATCAGCGCGCGCAGGTGCTGCGCCGGATCGACGGCGGCCGCGACCTGCTCGGCGAGGTCGGCGGGCTGCTGGTCGCGCCACAGCAGCGTGTGGCCGCGCAGGCGGACGCCGCTGCGCGCCGCGAAGTCGGCGATCGCATCGGCGGCGGCGAAGTCGTACTGCCCCACCCGCGGCGCCAGCGAGCCCCACTTCATGGAGTCCTCGGCGACGATCGAATTGAAGTGACGCGGCACCACCGCCTGCTCGGCCGCCCCCGCCGGATCGGCGATCGCCGCGCCGACCCAGAACCCGGCCTGGGTCGCCGTCTCAGCCAGGGTGCAGTCAGCCTCAGGCCGGCGACAGTCGCGCAGCGTGGCGGTCGGGACGGGGGTGGGCGTCGGCGTGAGGGTCGAGGTGGGCGTTGGCGTGAGGGTCGGGGAGGCGGTCGGCGTCGGCGGTGCGGTGCCGCTCTCGCCGCCGCAGGCGGCGACGACGCAGACGAGCAGGAGAAGCCAACGCAGGGCACCGCGACCGCCGCGCCGCGTCCGATGCGGCGCGGCGGCAGCCGTGCCCTCCATTTCGGGCGTCATCACCGCCCGCAACGCAGGCTTCGCCATCATCTAGCGACGGCGGCGCAGGCAGACCAGCAGCGCCACGAACGCCAGGCTCCACCACGCCGGCGCGGAGTCGGCAGCCGGGGCGGCGACGGCGCAGCCGCTGTCGTTCGGGCGGGCGCGCGTGGCGGTCGACGTCGGCGCCGGGCTGCCGGTGCGGGTCGCCGTCGGCGGCGTCGTCGGGGTGGCGCTGACCGTCGCCCCGGCGGTGGCGGTCAGCGTCGGCGCCGTCGTCCCCGTCGGCGCCGGGGTCGACGACGGCAGCGCCGTGCCCGTCGCGCTGGGCGCCGCTGTGGCGGTCTCGGTCGCCGGCGCCGTCGCCGTGGCGACCGCGGTCCCCGTCGGCGGCGCGGTGCGGGTCGTGGTCGGCGCAAGGGTGCGCGTCGCGGTCGGCGTCGGCGTCTCGGTCGGTTCGCGCGTCGGGAAGGTGATCGGCCCGGTGCCGACGATCTCCGAGACGTTGCCGGCCTCGTCGCGGGCGCGCATGGCGACGTACCACGTGCGGCCGGCGAGCCCCGGGCCGAAGCCGCGCGCGTTGATCTCGCCGGGGAAGCGGGCGCCGGGATCGCTCTCGGTTACTTCCATGTCGATGGCCGCCTCGAAGGCAGCGGCGTCGACGATCGGCTGCGCGGCGATGCGCACCTCGAACGCGGCCGTGCCGCAGAACAGACCGTCGCCGGGTACCCGTGCCAGGGTGAGGCGCAGGCGGCCGGGATTGGTCGGCCGCGCCGACACCTCGTGCGCGCGCAGCGAGGCAGGCGGACGCGCGTCGGTGGCGTCGTTGCCGGTGCCCCACTCGTCGTGGTGCCAGCGCCGCCACGGGATGTCGCCGCACTCGTCGCCGCCCGTGCGCCAGACGAAGAGGTTGCCCTCGCGCGTCGTCGCTACGACCTCGAGGCGGCCATCGCCGTCGACGTCGCCCACCGCCGGCGACTGCACCATCCAGCCGTGCGTGAACTTCGGCCAGCCGGCCGCCGGCACGCCGTGCACGTCGACGGCGTGCAGGTCGTACACGCCGCTGCCCTGCAGCGCCTCGGGCAGGCCGTCGCGGTCGATGTCGGCCACCGCCGGCCCGGCGAGGAACTGCAGGTCGTTCAGCTGGTGCGGGAAGCCGGCGGCGAACTCGCGCGCCGAGGCGGCGCCGTCCGCCGCGGTGATGCGCCAGGCGCTGAGCTGGGTGTCGGACGGGATCTGGCGCGCCGGCAGCTGGTTGTCGAGCAGCGTGCCGAGGCCCGAGGACGGCGCCAGCAGGTGGTACCCATCGGCGGTGCCGGCGAAGCGCGCCAGGGCCACCGCGCCGAGGCCGCCGAAGGTCGGCGTGTCGGTCGCGTTGCTGGCGGCGCCGAACCGTTCGGTCTCCAGGGTGCGGTCCTGGCCGCCGGGGTGGCGGCCGAAGAAGGAGACGCCGCTGTGGTCGAACACGTACGCCGGCCCGACCGCGGACATGGTGGCGATCTCGAGATCGCCGTCGCCGTCGACATCGGCCAGCGCCGGCGGGCCGTTGCTGCCGGTGCCGACCAGCGGCAGCAGTTCGGTGGTGAGCAGCGCCGTCTTCACCGGCCAGCCGGGCAGGAAGGCGTCCGGGTTCCAGCCGTCGGCCTGGCCGGAAACGCCAACCGCGACGCCCTCGTGGTGCAGCGCGTAGACGCGCGTATTGCCGCTGTCGAGCACGCCGGCGAGTTGGAAGAGCTGCACGAGCTGGTTCTCGAAGACGGCGTTGGGAGGTTCGAGGTACCCCTCGTTGACCACGGCGACGACTTCGAGGTCGCCGTCGCCGTCGAGATCGCCGAGCGACGGCGGAACGATGATCTTGCTGCCGATCCGCGCCCCGGAGCCGTCGACCAGGGTGACGCGGTTGGTCACCGGATCGACCGCGGCGACCTTCGCCGGGTCCTTGAGCAGCACCGGCCAGCCGAGCACCGGCAGGCCGTCTTCATGCCAGGCGTAGATGTGTCGGTCGAAGGCGCCGGCGACGATCTCGAGCGAGCCGTCGGCCGAACCGTCGAGGTTGCCGAGGGCGGCGCCGCCCATCAGTGCGCGGCCGAGGCGGTTGTCGCGGTCGAGACGATGGGTGCGGTCGGGCACCTGCCCGTCCGGCGAGCCGAGATCGCGCTCGGAGCGGAAGGCGAAGGAGTACTCGGGGCGCGTGCGCACCGGGAACCAGGTGCGGCGCGAGCCGTCGCGCTGCCAGACGTAGACGCGGCCCTGCATGTCGCCGGCGACCACCTCGAGCGTGCCGTCGCGATCGAGGTCGCCGACCGACACGGCGCCGAGTATGGAGCTGTACACCGGCTCGTCCACGGCGCCGGAGGTGAAGGCGGCCGAGCCGTCGTGCACCTCGAGCGGATCGGTGTGCACCGGCCAGCCGCTCACCTCGCGCCCGTCGGCGCGGAAGGCGTGTACGAAGCCGTTCGAGTCGCCGAGGATGATCTCCTCGACGCCGTCGCCGTCGAGATCGGCGGTGAGCGGGGCCGAGCCGCCGTCGGCGCCGAGTTGGATCGGGAAGCCGGGCAGCAGGTCTGGATCGTGATGCAGGGCGAGGGCGCGGCGGTCCTCGCCGAGGTTGCCCTCATCGTCGATGACGCGCACGCGGATGGTGACCGTGAAGCGATCAGGGTCGGGCTGGCCGTCGGCCGTCACCGGTGCGCCGCTGGTGCCACGCGGCAGGCGCGCGGCGAGGGCGACGAGATCGACCGTCCCGAGCACGCCGTCGAGCGCCGCGCTCAGCGCCTCGCCCGACGCCTGCTCGACGAAGTCGGCCTCGCGCGGCTCGACACCGGGTGCCGCCTCGAGCACGTAGCGGTACGACGCGGCGCGATTGGCGGCGACGCGGCCGCGCACGTCGAGCACGGCCGTCGTCTCCGGATCGATGGTGGCAAACCAGGCCGGCGCGCTGATCGCCGCCTCGGGCGGGATCTGACCGGAGGCGACGCGCAGCACGGCGGTGTCGGCGTTGAGCCGGCCGTAGCCGAAGTACGGATCGAAGCCGGCGATGGACGGAAAGCGCTCGCTGCGGCCGACGCCGGGCACGGGGATGGTGGTCGAGTAGTTCTGCGGCAACGCCGGCGTGACGTCGTCGCGGGCATCGAAGTTGACATCGTCGGCGGTGACGGTGAGCAGCTGCTTCACCTCCTCGGCCGAGAGCGCGAACGGTGCCAGGGATCCGTCGTCGCGCGGATAGGGCGTCAGCATGCCGCGGTCGACGGCATTCAGCGCCGCCGACACCAGCAGGCCGGCGACGCCGGCGCCGCGGCCGGTGGCCTCCGACGAGCAGCTGCTCGACGGCACGCTCAGAGCGATGTGCGCGCCGTAGTTGGTGCAGCCGTTCAGGTACAGGTACGAGGCCGGCGTCTGGCGCAGGCCGCTGACATCGGCGAAGCGGGTGACGGAGTTGACCTGTACCGTGTGGTTGTAGTTCGCCGGGTAGTTGTGGTGCTGCGACTCTTCGTCGGCGGCGGAGGCGATGACCGCCACCCCGTTGGCGTAGGCGTAGTCCACCGCCTGTTGGCCAAAGCGCGTCTGGTTGAGGGTGCCGAGCGCCTCCTGAACGACGTTGGCGCCGCTGTCGACGGCGAAGACGACGCCCTGGGCGAAGTGGTTGACCTCGGTGACGAAGCTGTCGCCGACGCGCACCTCGAGCAGCAGGCAGTTGGGGCAGGTGCCGGGAAAGCCGTCGCCGTTGCCCGCCTCGGCGCCGGAGTCGTGCGACTCGCCGGTGCCGTGCCCGTAGCGCACCTCGTCCAGGGCGTCGTTGTCGTCCTCGAAAAAGTCCCAGCCGCTGATGTCGTCGACATAGCCGTTGCCGTCGTCGTCGACACCGTCGGAGAAGATGAAGATCAGATCCTCGGGATCGAGCAGGCCGTTGCCGTTCCGATCGCTGACGCGGCTGTCGGCGGCATGCGTCGCGTCGGCGCGGTAGTCCGCCAGGTTGAAGACGCCGTCGCCGTTGCGGTCGTGCGCGTCGGCATCATTGTCGCTGCTCTCGGGCGCCGGCAGCTCGGCGCGGCTGAGATAGAACTTGTCGACCAGGTCGGGGAGGCGGTCGCCCCAGCGGATGCCGGAATCGAGCACGGCGATGAGCACGTCGGGGCGACCGGTGGTGGTCTGCCAGGCGCGGTCGACGCTGGCGCCGGTGACGCCGAAGAGCTCCTGGGCGCTGGCGTCGATGGCGGTGTCGCCGCTCGGCAGACTGGAATACTTCCACACATCCCCGCCGCGATAGTCATCGGGCAGCACCCCCGGGGCGAGGAACAGGTAGTCCGCGAAGGCGCTGGCGTCGAGGCAGGGCGGCTCGACCGGCACGCTGGCGCAGGGCCGCGGGTTGGCGGGAAAGGGAACCTCGGCCCGCACACTCGAGGCTGTGAGCAGCCCACCGGTCAGCAGCAACGCCACCACCTGCGATCGAATCATTCTGTCTCCCCCCGAGCAGGCTGCTGTATTCGCCACCTTTATGGGAAGTCAAAAAGGGGAAGGGGGACGGAGGACCGCGTTGGTTGCCAGCGCGGTCCTCCGTCCCCCCCTTCCTTCCCTGCGGGGCCGGTGCCTGCTAAGGACTGTTGGCTATGGCCGCCACTCCCCACACCGTAGGTAAAGAGGTCGATTCCTGGTGCACCAAGTGCAAGCTGATCCTCGCCCACACCGTCGAGGCGGTGGTCGGTGGCCGGATCACCCGCGTGCACTGCAAGACGTGCAGCGGCCAGCACGCCTACCGGGCCAAGCAGCCCGGTACCAGCACGCGGGCGCGGACGGCGCGCACGGCGGCGGCGAAGACGGCCGACCTGCCGAGCCTGTTGCGCGGGCGCGATCCAAATAACGGGCGCGTCTATGCGACCACCGAGCGCTACGCCGAGAATGAGGTTCTGCGCCACGCCACCTTCGGTCCCGGCGTCGTCACCCAGCTCAAGGACGTCAACAAGATCGAGGTGATGTTCCAGGACGGCGCCAAGGTGCTCGTGCACCAGCGGCGCTGAGCCGTCTCAGCGGCGGCTCTTGCGCGCTTTCGTCGGTGCCGCGGCCGGGCGGCGCGCCTTCGGCTTCTCGGGCGCGCGGCGCGGCGGCCGCAGCAACCCCTCGACGGGCAGGCCCTTCCAGGTGCAGTAGCGCTCGATGCCGGCGCGGGCGAGCCCGCAGGCGAGTTCGAAGACGACCGCGTCGTCGGTGGTGCCGACGGTCGGAATCCAGTCGGGAATCACGTCGAGCGGATCGCTGAAGTACAGCAACGCGACGCTCAGCATCGCCACCGTGTGGTAGGGGATCTGTGGGCAGCCGCCGGCCCAGTGCTCCTCGACCAGCATCAGCGAGAAGTCAATCTGCTGCCGCATGCGCGGCCGCTGCACGCTCAACTCAGCGGCGCGGGCGCGAATCGCCTTGGCCTGGGTCAACAGCGTCTTGACGTCGCCCGGCGCCAACTGCGCGCACTTTTCATTCAGATAGCTGGTGAAGTCACTCGACTGCAGCAGCGGTGGACGGCGCGCGGGTGCCTTCGGCATGCGGGCACTTGAACGCAATCGGCTGGCCGCAGTCAAGCCGGAACGGTCATCCGCCGAGCGGCGGCGGCGTCAGCAGCTGGCACACCACCGCATCCCCGTCGCGGCACACCAGCACGCTCTCGCCGACGCCGAGGTCGATGTCGATCGCATCCCGCGGGGTCGCGCGTGCAGACCACAGCGCGTAAATCGGCCAGCGCGACTCGACGACGGCGACGGCCGGCGCGAGCCGTGCCATCGCCGCGCCCGCGTCGTCGCCGGCCAACCGCGCCGGGTCGATCGTCGCCGCAACGGCGTGAAACGAGCGCGTCATCGCCCACTCCAGCGCCGCCAGGTCGGGCAGGAACGGCAGCTCGCCGCCTATGCAGTCGTCGCGCAGGAACGCCGGCAGCTCGGCACCGGCGTCGTTGAGGTTGTAGGACTCCAGCCGCGCCGCCCGCTGGTAGCGGTCCACCAGCGCCGCGAAGCGCGGACCGCCGAGCAGATGCGCGACGGCGGGGAACTGCTCGCCCAGCGCCTCGCCGAGGCGCGCCGGGTAGCCCTCGACGTACACCGCCAGCCGCACGGTCGGCGCGGCGCCGGCCGGCAGGGCCAGCCACTCGGTGAGCACCTCCGGTGCGTCCGCCGCGCCTGCGAGGATCGGCGCGGCGAACAGGCGTTGCAGCTCACGCAGCGACGGTGCGGTGGGGTGGCTGCTCTGCGTCATGACGATCTCCTGGCAGTGCGCATGCCGCCTCGGCGCGGGCGCGCGCCGCCTCGGCCTGCAGGCGCTCGAAAGGGGGCAGGTGCGCATCCCACTCGACCAGCGTCGATCGCGCCCCGCAATGCGCGACGGCGTCGCGATAGAGCGCCCACACGTCCTCATGCACCGGGGCATCGTGCGTGTCGAAGAGGAACGTGCCGCGGTCGCTGAAACCAGCCAGGTGGACGTAGGCGACGCGCGCGGCGGGCACCGCGGCGAGATAGGCGCGCGGATCGAAGCCGAGATTGCGGGCGCTGACATAGACGTTGTTGACGTCGAGCAGGATGCCGCAGTCGGCCTGCGCAGCGACGGCGGCGAGGAACTCCCATTCCGGCATCGTGGAGTGTCGAAAGCCGACATAGGTGGACGGGTTCTCGATCGCGATGCGCCGCCCGAGGACGTCCTGCACCTGGCGCACGCGCCCGACCACATGGGCCAGTGCCTCCTCGGTGTAGGGCAGCGGCAGCAGGTCGTAGAGAGGCCGGCCGTCGATGCCGGTCCAACAGAGATGATCGCTGACCAGCGCCGGCGCCAGGCGTTCGACGAGCGCGCGCAGGCGCGCCAGGTACGTTGCATCGAGAGCGTCGGCACCGCCGATGGACAGCGCCACGCCGTGCAGCGCCACCGGATAGTCGCGCCGCACCTGTTCGAGCACGTGCAGCGGCCGGCCGCCGCTGTCGAGGTAGTTCTCGGTCAGAGCCTCGAACCAGTCGACGGCCGGACGCTGCGCGAGGATGTGCTCGTAGTGCTCCGCGCGCAGGCCGACGCCGGTGCCCAGGGCTGGCCAATCGAGCGACGGCATGCGCGCGTTCCCCGCCGTTGCCGCCGACTTACTTCTTCTCCGGCGTCAGGCGACCGCCGTCCATCTTCAGGCAGGCGTCGGTGCTGTCGACCTCGACGAACCCGTGCCCCTTGCAGGCGTTCTTGCCGGCGCAGCCCTGGCCATGGCCTGGCATGCCGCAGGCGCTGGTGCCCTTGCACTTGTTGGCGCCGTAGCACTTCACCTTGTCGGCCGCGCCGGCCGCCGCAGCGGTCATCGCCACCGTGCCGACCGTCAGCAGACCGGCAACCGCGGCCATCAGAATCGCGTTCTTCTGCATCGTCGTATCCTCCTCGAGGGGTTGGTCCCGGCCGAGCGCCGGAGTTCACCGACTGTGATGCACGCCGCGCCGCTAGGTTTCGGCGCCCACGCCGTCCAGGCCCCCCCGCGGGACCGCGAGCGGCTCCCCCAAGCCGTGCGGGGAGCCGCCGCCTGGCTAGGTGATTGGCGGCCCCAGTTCGCAGCCGTCGAGGGCCGTGCCGACGGCGCGCAGCAGTTCGGCGATGGACACCGCCCCGTCGCCGTCACGGTCGACGTTGCGACACGTCGCCGCCGACTGCTCGCCGAGCGCGATCGCCACCCCCCGCAGCAGCTCGTCGATGCTGATCTCCGAGTTGCCGTTACAGTCACCCGGGCAGCCGAGCCGCAGCGGGGTCGGCGTCGGAGACACGGGCGTCGTCGGGCTGGGGGTCGGGACATTGCCCGGCGTGCTGTCAGGATCGGCGGGGTCGGAGCCGGCATCGAACTCGTCGCGATCGAGGGCGCCGTCGCCGTCGCGATCGACCCCCAGGCGCAGCCCGTCGCCCGGCGGCGCGCAGGTAAACGTCAGCGCCTGCCCGGCGCCGGCGGCCAGGCCACGCAGCGCCGCCGCGGACAGCGGCGTCTCGGCAGCGCGGTCGCTGCGGACCTCGCCGCTGTCGGCATTGAGCAGATACCCGCGCGCCAGGCCGTCGACCGTTCCCTTCACCACCAGGTCGCATTCGCGCGCCTGCGGCTGGTCGACGAGCACGAAGCTGGTGCGCGCACGGTCGATCAGCAACTCGATGCGGGCGGCGGCCGGGGCGGCGTTGGCGGCCGTCAGGGTCACCTGTTGCCCGACAATCGGCGCGAAGGTGGTGTCGAAGGCGTGCACGAAGTGCTCGAGGTCGGCGCGCTCCTCGGTGCTCAACGAAAAGACGGTGGCGTGCAGGAAATCGAACACCGTCGGGATGCTGCCATCGTGCAGAAAACCGTAGCCGCGCACCTGCGGCCCCTGGTGTTGGAGGCTGGCGGTGGGCAGGCCGAGGAAGGGAACGCCCGGCATGCCGAACATGCCGACCTTCTGGTAGGCGTTACGCAGGTGGGCGACCTTGAACTCCTGCGGCTCGTTCTCGATCGTCGTGCGGCCGCTGGTGCCAAAGAAGCCGCGCGACGGGTTGAGCGTGTGGCACCCATTGCAGTTGTCGATGAGATCGGTGACACGACCGAAGTAGAGCGAATGCGCCCGCGCCTCATCCGGCCGCAGGGCGTTGTCGAGGCGGCGTATTGGGTTGGGCGGCAGGGCGACGGCGAGGATGAAATCGGCGAACGCCTGCATATCGGCATCGGCGATCTCCCCCTCGTCGCGGCCGAGGAGACCGGGGAAGGCGCGGTTGAACGTTGCGAAGGCGAGGCGCTCATCGAGCGGGTCGCCACCGCTGCTGCCGCCGGTCCGGTCGCCGCGCCCATGCATCGGGCCGGCGTCCGCTATGCCGCGCAGCGTCTGCGTCGTCATCGGCCCCTTGAGCGGGTGGAACGGCTGCCGATTACCCCGCGTGCCGACCGGGTTGTTGCTCGCCAGCACGTCGTCGTCGGGATTGCCGAGATCCCAGGCGAGGCTGTCGAAGTCGGCGAAGACATGGCAGCTCGCGCACGACGCCTCGCCGTTGCCGGAGGAGAAGCGCGCATCGTAGAGGACGCGCCGGCCCTCCCGCAGGCGCGCCGGCTCGGCATCGTGTAGCGGGTGCTGGGCGATCTCGGCCGCCGCCGTGGTGTCGATCACCTTCACGGCGTTGTCGAAGCGCGTCAGGACATAGAGGCGGCCGCGCGCCTCGTCGAGCGCCAGGCCGCACGGGCCGCCGCCGCTGACGGGAATCTGCGTCGCCGCGGCGGGCGTGAAGGTGTCGTTGGCGAGCTCTGCGGCGGCGAAGCGGCCGATGGCGCTGGAGCCGAACGCGGCGACGTACAGCGTGCCGTCCGAGGCGATGGCGAGATCGAGCGGGGTGGCGAGGCTCGCCGCCTTCACCGCCGCCGGCATCGGCGCGGTACGATAGCCGGCCGGTAGCGCGGCGATGTGCTTGTTGAGGTGCCGCGCCCGTACGCCGCCGGCATCGATGACGCTGATGCGCGCCTCGTGCAGGTGGCCGCGCACGGTGCTGGCGCCGGTGCCCGGGCCTTCGAAGCGCACTTCGTTGCGCGCCTCGGTGTTGCTGACGAAGAGCGCGCCGCTGCGCGGATCGACGGCCATGTTGAAGAGCACCGTGCCGACGTGCGCGAAGGCGGCGCGCTCGACCGGCGGGTCGGCGAGCGCGTCGAGGGCGAAGACGTCGAGGTCGGGCAGATCGAAGCGCACCGCGTTGTTCCAGTTGCGGCCGAGCTCGTCCTGCCAGACGCCGCTGAGCGCGTCCTGCTTGACGATCAGGCCGACCTCGGGACCGCGTGCATTCTGCACGTTGACGTTCGGCGCCGGCAACCCACCGGGCATCTGCGCCGCGGGCAGACCGCCGGGCACCTGTACGCCGTCGACGCCACACGGCGGCGTGGCGGCGCCGCCGTCGCACACTGCACCCTCGCTGATGCTCGTCGTCTGGTTGCCGGAGTGAAAGACGGCGGCGTAGACCGTGCCGCCGTCCGGCGTCGCCGCCAGGGCGCGCGGCGTGTCGCCGAACAGCGCCACGATCGTCTCGGGCGCGCCATCGGCGGGCAGCGCGGCGGCGGCGAACACCCACACCAGGGCGCGCGGCGTGCCGGGCGTGCTCAGCGCCGCCGCCAGGCCGGCGGGCAGGGTCTGGCCGCGGCGCGCGGTGGTGACAAAGGCGCGGCTGAAGGCGCCCTCCTGGCGTCGGCCGGCGAAGACGACATCGCGCGGCTCGTCGCCGACCAGCAGGGTGCGCACGACGCGCGGCGGCGTGGCGGCAACGTCGACGATGCTGACGCTGTCCGAGAGGTGGTTGACCACCCACACCTCGGCATCACTGCGGGCCGCGACCGCCACCGGCTCGAGGCCGACCGGCACCGACCCGACCGGCGTCAACCCGCCAGCGCCGACGGCAAACATCTCGAGGCGACTATCCGGCGTGTTGACGACGAACAGGCGCGTCCCGTCCGGGGACAGCGCCAACGGCCGCACCGGTCCGCTCTCGAAGCCGACGAATGCCGCCGCGGGCTGCGCGAGCGCGACGAGGAGGACCAGATGGCGGGCGCGGCGACCGCCGCGCCCTCCATCGACATTAGATCAGCGCGGTTGCCCCCCGCCTCTCCATCTCCAACGCTCGGCACAGGTCAGTCAAGCACGTCTGCGCCGCGCGCGGCGAGCGGCGCCCGCGGGATCGAGCGATGGCAGCGCGACTGGCAGCGCGGCTGGCGTTGCCTCCGGCGGCCGACATGCGTAGCGTGCGCGTCCGTCCGGGGGGGTGCATGTCGGTGCCGGTCGACGAATCGCGCGAATGGCTGGAGGCCGACGGTCTCGGCGGCTTCGCGTCGGGTACCGTTGCCGGCATCCGCACGCGCCGCTACCACGCCCTGCTGCTGGCGGCGGCGACGCCGCCGACCGGGCGCATGGTGCTGGTCAACGGCTTCGACGCCTGGGTGGAGACCCCCGGCGGCGGCGGCGCGATCACCTCGCAACGGTATGCGCCTGGCGCGTTGTTTCCGGACGGCGCCCGCAGCCTGGAGCGTTTCGACGCGGAGCCGTGGCCGCGCTGGCGCTTCCAACTCGCCGGCGGCGTCGTCGTCGACCAGGAGCTGTTCGTGCCGTACGAGCACGCGGCGCTGGTGCTGCGCTGGCGGCTGGCCACGCCCTGCGCCGGGGCGGTGCTGCGCCTGCGGCCGTTCTTCTCCGGGCGCGACTACCACGCGCTGCACCACGAGAACCCGGCCTTTGCATTCGCGCCCGCGCAGACGGGGGAGCGGCTGGTGTGGCGCCCGTACGACGGCGTGGCGACAATCGCCTCGTTCGCCAATGCGACGTATGCGCATGACCCGACCTGGTACCGACAGTTTCTCTACACCGCCGAGCGCCAGCGCGGGCTCGATTGCACCGAGGATCTGGCCTCACCCGGGATCTTGCGCTGGGAGTTCGACCGCGGCGACGCGGTGTGGGTGCTGTGTGCCGGGGAGGCCCTCCCCCACCCCGACCTTGCCCCGCACGGGGACAGGGAGCCCGGGAATCTCGCGCGCTGCGTCGACGAGATGGCGCGAACACAAGGACAGCGGCGCACCTTCGGGTCGCGGCTAGAGCGCGCGGCGGATGCGTACATCGTGCGGCGCGGCGCCGGGCGGACGATCATCGCCGGCTATCCGTGGTTCACCGACTGGGGGCGCGACACGTTTATCGCCATGCGCGGGCTGTGCCTGGCCGGCGACCGCCGCGACGACGCGCGGGCGATCCTGCTGGCCTGGGCCGGAGCGGTGTCCGAGGGCATGCTGCCGAACTGCTTTCCCGATCACGGCGAGGCCGCGGAGTTCAACTCGGTGGATGCGTCGCTGTGGTACGCCATCGCGGTGCACGAGTACGTCGCCAGCGGCCATGCCTGTGCCGCCGACGTCGCAACGCTGCGCGGCGCGGTCGATGCCATCCTCGCCGGCTATGCCGCCGGCACGCGCTTCGGCATTCGCGCCGACGCCGACGGCCTGCTCGCCGCCGGCGCGCCCGGCGTGCAGCTGACCTGGATGGATGCCAAGGTCGGCGACCGGGTGGTGACGCCGCGCATCGGCAAGCCGGTCGAGGTGCAGGCGCTGTGGCTGAACGCGCTCGCCAGCGCCGGGCAGTGGACGGCGCGCTGGACCGAGACCCTGCGGCGCGGCCGCGCGGCATTCGCCGCGCGCTTCTGGAACAACGAGCGCGGCTGCCTCTACGACGTCGTCGACGTCGACCACCACGCCGGCAGCGTCGACGCCGCGTTGCGCCCGAATCAGATCCTCGCCGTCGGCGGCCTGCCGCTGGCGCTGCTCGACGGCGAGCGCGCACGGGCGGTGGTCGACCTCGTCGAGCAGACGCTGTGGACGCCGCTCGGCCTGCGCTCACTGGCGCCCGGCGAGCCCGGGTACACGCCGCACTACGACGGCGACGGACGGCAGCGCGACGGCAGTTACCATCAAGGAACGGCGTGGCCGTGGCTGCTCGGGCCGTTCGTCGAGGCGTGGCTACGCGTGCGCGGCGGCGGCGCGGCGGCACGCAGCGACGCGCGCCAGCGCTTCTACGTCCCGCTGCTGGCGCACCTCGACGCAGCCGGCATCGGACACGTATCCGAGATTGCCGATGCCGAGGCGCCGCAGACGCCGCGCGGCTGTCCGTTCCAGGCCTGGTCGGTGGGCGAGGCGCTGCGCCTGGAGCGAATGCTGTAGTCGCCGCGTCGCTTCAGCGCTGCAGGGCCATCAGGCCGGCGAACAGTTTCTTCACCGTCGGCGTCAGGCGCGTACGGTTGTACAGATCGCCGCACTGGCGGATGGCCTCGGCCTGGGTCGGATAGGGATGGATGACGTTCGCCAGCGCGCCGAGACCGACCTTGCCGACCATCGCCAGGGTCAGCTCGGAGATCATCTCACCGGCGTGCCGTGCGACGATGGTGGCGCCGAGGATCTCGTCGCCGCCGCGCTTGGTGAGGATCTTGACGAAGCCCTCCTCCTCGCCGTCGGTGAGCGCACGGTCGACCTCGTGGAACGGTCGCAGCCAGGTATCGACGGCGAGCCCACGCGCCGCCGCCTCGCGCTCGTAGAGGCCGACGTGCGCGATCTCCGGGTCGGTGTACGTGCACCACGGCATGTGCAGGGCACTGAGCTTCTTGCGCCCGAAGAAGAGCGCGTTCTGGATGACCGTACGGGCGGCGAAATCCGCCGCGTGGGTGAACTTCCAGTCCATGCACACGTCGCCGCAGGCAAAGATGCGTGGATTGGTGGTGCGCAGGTGGTCGTCGACGTGGACGCCGCGGCGACCGTCGAACTCGACCCCGACGGTCTCCAGGCCCATGTCGGCGACGTTCGGGGCACGGCCGGCGCCGACCAGGATCTCGTCGACGCGCAACTCCGTCTCGCCGCCGGCGGTGCGCACGCGCACCACCTTGTCGACGCCGTCGCGGCGCACCGAGAGGATCTCCGCCGCCAACTCCAGCCGTATGCCCTCGGCGACGAACTGGCGCTGCACGATCTCAGCCGCGTCGGTGTCCTCGCGCGGCAGGATGTGCGCTGTGTCGTTCAGCAACGTCACCACGCTGCCGAGGCGCTGGAAGGCCTGCGCCAGTTCACAGCCGATCGGACCAGCACCGATGACCGCCAAGCGGTCCGGCCGCTGCGTCAGGGTGAAGACGGTTTCGTTGGTGAGATAGCCGGCCTCGGCCAGCCCGGTGATCGGCGGCGCGACGGCGCGCGCCCCGCTGGCGATGACCGCCTTCTTGAAGCGCAGCGTGCGGCCGCCGACCTCGACCGTGTCGGCGCCGCTGAAGCGCGCCTCGCCGAGAAAGACGTCGACACCCTTCTCATCGCGGTAGCGGCGCGCCGAG
Source organism: bacterium (assembly GCA_031401035.1). GTDB lineage: Bacteria > Desulfobacterota > Binatia > HRBIN30 > CADEER01 > JANNRA01. The sequence goes on from JANNRA010000204.1 coordinate 45,602, forward strand.
TCGTTGGCGCTGATGCGGGCGCGGACGCCGCGCATGCGCGCCATCACGGCGGCGAAGTCCGCCGCGGCGGCGCCGGCGGCGCGGGCCCCGAAGCGGGCGCTGTCATTGGCGTCGAAGACCGCGCGCGAGGCGCGGATGACGGCCTTCGAGGGCACGCAGCCGACGTTGAGGCAGTCGCCGCCGAGCAGGTGGCGTTCGACCAGCGCGACGCGCGCGCCGAGCCCGGCGGCGCCGGCGGCCGTGATCAGCCCGGCGGTGCCGCCGCCGATGACCACCAGATTGTAGCGTCCGGCCGGGGTGGGATTCGTCCAGTCGGACGGATGGACGTTCGCCACCAGCGTCCGATTGCTCTCGTCATCCGGCAGCACCTGCACCGTAGCCATATGCGCCTTTGTGTCACTCATCAGGGATCCTCCGCCAGAGGGAGGATGCCGCGCCGCGGCGGATCGTTTCAGCCTGGGCGGCGCCCGCTGCGTGACGGTGACCACGCGAAGTCGGCGCCGCGGGCCACCACCTGCTGGGCGGGGTTGTGGGTATCGTTCATCAGCGCGCGGCCGTGCAGGCAGGGCCGCCGTCATCCGGCGTCGCCGCCAGCAGCGCCGCGGCGACGATTCCACGTGTGGCGCGGCAGTCTCGTCGGCGCCACCGCGGCGCGCTAGTGCACCGCCGTCGAGATGCCCTCAATCCCACAACCAGCGAGGCGCAGCCTGTGGCGAGGTGGTTCCCCCGTCGGCGGCGATCCCTCTTGATCCGATCTCGACGGCGCTGCACTTGTCGAGGGAGGTCGAGCCGATGTCGAGTCACCCCAGCGCCTGTGACCCCGCCCAGTACGACCGCTTCCGCGGCGAGCGGCAGCAGCCGCTCGACGATCTCCTGGCGCTGCGGCGGCCGCGCCCGGGGATGCGTGTCGTCGACCTCGGCTGCGGCAGCGGCGAGCTGACGCGCCGGCTGAGCCTTGATGTGACAATCACTTCACACGGAGAAGCGGAGGAACGGAGGCTTCGCTGCGCGAGGCGCGGTCGATGGCGGCTCTCTCGAACGGCGTCGCCGATGACCTGAAGAAACCGCACCTGTTCGGCTGCGGAGGCGACAAAACGTCACCTGTCGCGGGTCGTCTCCGTTTCTCCGTTCCTCCGTGTAAAATATTTATTGTCACTTCAAGGTTAGCGACTCCACCCGCAGGACACCGACGTCCTTGGACGTTGGCGCAGGCGTCGACACCAGAGAGGCGGCCGGTCGCCCCGTTCTCGACCGCGTGCCCGGCGTCGCCGCGCAGCACGTGGCGCGCTGGCGAGCCGCCGCGGTGGCCATCGGCCGCCATCCGTGTTGTTCTCGACCCTATGTCATCGCGCCCATTCACGGTTCTCGGAGTGCAGCAGATCGCCGTCGGCGGCCCGGACAAGCAGGTGCTGCGGCGATTGTGGATCGACACCCTCGGCCTGACGCAGACCGGCACCTTCCGCAGTGAGGCGGAAAACGTCGACGAGGACATCGCCGTCGCCGGCCACGGCGCGCTGAAGGTCGAGGTCGACCTCATGCAGCCGATCGACCCCGACAAGAAGCCGAAGGTGCACGAGCCGCCGCTCAACCACATCGGCCTGTGGATCGACGACCTGCACGCCGCCGTCGCCTGGCTCACCGGCCAGGGCGTGCGCTTCGCCCCCGGCGGCGTGCGCAAGGGCGCCGCGGGGTACGACGTCTGCTTCATCCACCCGAAGGGCAACGAGCAGTCGCCGATCGGCGGCGAGGGCGTGCTGATCGAGTTGGTGCAGGCGCCGCCCGAGGTGATTGCGGCGCACCGCGCCTAGCGCGGGCACCGGGTCCCGTCGCGATCGACCCCCGTACCGAGTCGTCGCGCCGGGTGGCGACGGCGCCGCGCGCCGACTACGCTGTCGGCGAACGTCGATGCGCCAGATCCTCGTCTACGCCGACTCCCTCACCTGGGGAATCATTCCCGACACGCGCCAGCGCCTGCCGTTCGAGCGTCGCTGGCCGGGCGTGCTCGAGGCCCTGCTGTGCGAGCGCGGGGTGCGCGCGCGGGTGATCGAGGACTGCCTCAACGGCCGGCGCACCGTCTGGGACGATCCCTACAAGCCCGGCCGCAACGGCCTGCTCGGACTCGAGCAGCGCATCGAGGTCAACTCACCGCTGGCGCTGGTCATCCTCATGCTCGGCACCAACGACTTTCAGGCTCCGCAGGAGCACACCGCCTGGCACTCGGCGCAGGGCATCGCGGCGCTGGTCGGCGCCGTCCGCCGGGCGCCGATCGAGCCGGGCATGCCCGTGCCCGCCATCCTCGTCGTCGCGCCGCCGCCGCTGCGATCACCGCGCGGGCCGATCGCGCCGAAGTTCGCCGACGCGGAGCGCAAGTGCGTCGGCCTGGCGGCGGCCTATGCGCGCGTCGCGGACGAGCTGCGCTGCGCCTTCTTCGACGCCGGCGGCGTCACCGCAACCAGTCAGGTCGATGGCGTCCATCTCGACGCCGACCAGCATAGAATTCTCGGCACCGCGCTCGCCGCACCGGTCACGGCGCTTCTCGAAGCCCAGCCAACGCGCGTCGAGGGCGGCGAATGACGGCGCCCCTGCTGAGCGGCATCTTCGTCGCCCTGGCGCTGCTGCACTTTTACTGGGCGGCGGGCGGCGGCGGCGGGCTCGACGGCTTCGTGCCGAGCGAGGACGGCAAGCCGCTGCTCACCCCCGGCCCGCTCGCCAGCCTGCTCGTCGGCGTCGCCCTGCTGGCGGCGGCGTTGGTCGTCAGCTGCCGTGCCGGCCAGTGGTGCGTCGGCCTGCCGGCGCCGCTGGCGCGACTCGGCATCTGGGTGATCGCGCTGCTGTTCGCCGCGCGGGCCATCGGTGAGTTTCGCTACGTCGGCTTCTTCAAGCGCGTCCGCGGCACCCGCTTCGCGCGCCGCGACACCTGGATCTTCAGCCCGCTGTGCGTCGTCATCGCCATAATGGCGACGCTGCTGGGAGTGGCGCCCTGAGGCGCCTTGCCGATGCCTCGCTGCACAGATCTGTCCGACGACCGGGGAGGTGCCATGCAAGCCGTCATCGCATTCACGATCCATCGCAATCGTCCCCGCCTCGCCTGGCTGGCGGCGATCTGCCGAGCCGGACTGCTGGCCATGCTCGTGACGTCGCCCATGCCCGCCGGCGCAGGCACGGCGGGTGGGGATCAGCTGCCGTCCCTGACGACGGGCGGCGCCACCCCGACGCCCCGCCCCCCTGGCGATCTCGGCACCAAGGTGGTCACCGGACGGGTCTTTGACGGCCTGCGGGGCGTCGCCGCCGGGCTCGCCGGGGCCACCATAGACTACGTGCGCGTTGCGCACGTTCCACCCGGCGAATCCGGTAGCATGGCCACGGATGCCGCCGGCGACTTCGCCTTCCAGCTGTTCCTGCGCGATACCGACTTGGTCAGCGTCGCGGTGTCGGCACCGGGATTCAGGTCGGAGGAGCTCGCTTATACCGGCTACGCGCTGTGGATCGCACCGCCCCTCGAGATCGGCCTGCTGCCGTTGCGCGGCGCGGTCGAGATCGCTCCAACGAGCCCGGTGTCCCTGCCCTGCGAGGGGGACGGCGAGGTCGCGATCATCAATTCCCAGCCGGCGGGTGGTGACGCGTTGACGGTCGCCGCCATCCTCCCCTCCAATTCGTACAGTCAGGGCGACTACGGCACCGGGTTCAGCTGGGATCTCAGCCACCTCGAGCTGCCGCTCACGCTCGCGCCGGGTGAGCGCGTCGCGTTCCCCGTCCACTACAGCGCCGCGGGGCAGACGTTTCCCTCGCGTCTGACGGTGCGCCTGCGCAGCACGGCGAGCGACGGCGAGGGGTTCGGCGTGCCCTACCGGGGCGAGATCGCGGACTGCGGGGCGCCGACCCCGACGCCGACCCCGACCGCCACGGCGCCCATGCCGCCGCGCGACGGCGAGGACGACGGCTGCCAGGTGACGGCGGCCCCCAGCCACTCGTGGTGGGCGCTCATCCCGCTCGCCCTGCTGATCGGCCGGCGCCACGTCGCGAGACGCCGCGTCGCGAACTCATGCCCCTTGTTGAGCTGGCGATATTCACTACGATCGCCTTGCCGATTGACGAAAATGCTCCAGATATCGTTAGCTCAATCTTTTTATGCCATGCGTTAAGTTGAGGTGGGTTCCATGATCAAAAAATCAATGCACGTGCTGATCACCTTCGCGGTCTTTGCGTTGCTTTGTGTGGCAACCAGCCCTGCGCATGCTCAGGGTGAGCCGAGGTCAAATCAATTCTGGTGGCCTGAATTGCTGGATCTCTCGCCACTTCGGCAGCAAGGCGCGGAGTCCGACCCTATTGGCGAGGATTTCGACTACGCCAAGGAGTTCGCGAGCGTCGACCTCAATGCCCTGAAGAAGGACATCGAGACGATGATGAAGACGTCGCAGGACTGGTGGCCGGCAGACTACGGCACGTACGGGCCGTTCTTCATTCGGATGGCTTGGCATAGCGCCGGCACGTACCGTGTCAGTGACGGACGCGGCGGTGCCGGCGGCGGTCAACAGCGATTCGAGCCGCTCAACAGCTGGCCGGACAATGCCAACCTCGACAAGGCGCGGCGACTGCTCTGGCCGATCAAGCAGAAGTATGGTCGGAAGGTTTCCTGGGCCGACCTGATGGTCTTGACGGGAAATGTCGCCCTGGAATCGATGGGCTTCAAGACCTTCGGCTTCGCCGGCGGGCGCCACGACGACTGGGAGCCCGACCTGATCTACTGGGGACCCGAGACCAAGTTTCTGGCCGACAAGCGCTACAGCGGAGACCGAAAACTGCAAAAGCCGCTGGCGGCTGTTCAGATGGGCCTGATCTACGTGAATCCCGAGGGCCCGAACGGCAACCCGGACCCCCTGGCGGCCGCGAAGGATATTCGCGAGACCTTCGGTCGCATGGCCATGAACGATGAAGAGACCGTTGCGCTGATCGCCGGCGGGCACGCCTTCGGTAAAGCGCACGGTGCTGGCGACCCGTCCAAGTGCGTGGGACCCGAGCCCGCCGCTGCCGGCGTCGAAGAGCAGGGCCTCGGCTGGAAGAACAAGTGCGGAAGCGGCAAGGCCGGCGACACCATCACCAGCGGTTTGGAGGGTGCCTGGACCGCGACGCCGGCGACTTGGAGTACGCAGTATCTGACCAACCTGTTCGCCTTCGAGTGGGTGAAGACGAAGAGCCCCGCCGGTGCGACTCAGTGGGTTCCCAAGAACGCGGACGAACTGAAGTTCGTACCGGATGCACATGACCCGTCGAAGCGGCATGCGCCGATCATGTTCACGACCGACCTCGCGCTGAGGTTCGACCCGAGCTACGGGACGATTTCCAAGCGCTTCGTGGAGAATCCGAAAGAGTTCGAGCTCGCCTTTGCAAAGGCGTGGTTCAAGCTGACCCATCGCGACATGGGCCCGCGTGCTCGCTATGTCGGTACGGAGGTCCCCAAGGAGGAACTGATCTGGCAGGACCCGGTCCCGGCTGTCGACCATGCGCTGATCGACGCGGCGGATATCGCGAACCTGAAGGCCAAGATCCTCGCATCGGGGTTGACCGTTCCCGAACTGGTCCGGACGGCCTGGGCGTCGGCCGCTACCTTCCGCGGTAGCGACCTGCGCGGTGGCGCAAACGGGGCGCGCATCCGCCTCGCGCCGCAGAAAGATTGGCAGGTCAACGACCCGCGAGAACTGGCGAACGTGCTGAAGCGCCTGGAGGGCATCCAGACGGATTTCAACGCCGGGCAATCGGGCGGGAAGAGGGTTTCGCTCGCCGATGTGATCGTTATCGGTGGTGCCGCAGGCATCGAGCAGGCCGCGAAGAAGGCCGGGCAGGACGTGCAGGTTCCCTTCGCGCCGGGACGCACGGATGCATCGCAATCGCAGACCGATGTAGCTTCATTTGCCGTCCTTGAACCGACCGCGGACGGTTTCCGGAACTACTTCGGCACAGATCAAAGCAGATCGCCGGCGGAAATGTTGGTTGATCGGGCGAACCTGCTGACCCTGACCGTTCCTGAAATGACGGTGCTGGTCGGCGGCATGCGGGTTCTCAATGCCAATGCCGGACAGGCGGCGCACGGCGTCTTCACCGATCGGCCCGGGACGTTGAGCAACGACTTCTTCGTGAACCTGCTCGACATGTCGACCAAGTGGGCCAAGTCGCCAAAATCCGAAGGTATTTACGAGGGCCTCGATCGCGGAACCGGCAAGCTGAAGTGGACGGCTACGCCCGTTGACCTCGCGTTCGGGTCGAACTCCGAGCTGCGCGCCGTCGCGGAAGTGTATGGAGCGGCCGACGGACAAGAGAAGTTTGCGGGGGACTTCGTTGTCGCCTGGACCAAGGTGATGAACCTCGACCGCTCTGACGTGCGCTGATCACCGCGCGACCGTCACCGCACGCTTGAGCGCCTGTCGACTGCCGGCGCGGGCATCGCCCGCGCCGGCCGTCGGGGTGCGGGCGGACCCGCCACCCCGACCCGCGTTGCGTGACTCAGCGGCCCTTCCAGCGCGGCGCGCGTTTCTCGACGAAGGCCGCCAGCCCTTCCGTGAAGTCCTCGGTGCCGAACATCTTGCCGATGCCCTCGCCCGACATGCGCCAGCCGACCTCGTCCGGCTGATCGGTCGCCTCGAGGATGATCTTGCGGCTCTCGCGCACCGCCAGCGGTGCGTTCTCGCAGATCTGCGCCGCCAGCGCAGTGGCGGCGGCGAGCGCCTGCCCTTCGTCGCAGAGCACGTTCACCCAGCCGAAGTGGTAGGCGCGTTCGGCGGGAAAATCGAGGCGGCCGGTCAGGGCCAGCTCCATGGCGATATTGCGCGGGATCTTGCGCGGCAGGCGGAACAGGCCGCCGGCGGCGGCCACCAGATTGCGCTTCACCTCGGGGATACCGAACACCGCCGTGCGCGAGGCGACGACCAGATCGCACGACAGCACCAGCTCGGTGCCGCCGGCGAGCGCCGGGCCATCGACGGCGGCGATCAACGGCTTGCTGCGCTGGCGCTGTACGAGGCCGCCGAAGCCGCCGCGCTGGGTCATCATGCCGCCCGGGTCGACGCTCATCTGCTTGAGGTCGGCGCCGGCACAGAAGATGTACCCTTTCGCCGTCTGCGCGCCGGTGAGAATGCCGACCCACACCTCGTCGTCGGCTTCGATCTGGTCGATCGCATTCTCGATGCCGGTCGCCACCGCGGTGTTGACCGCGTTGCGGGCCTCCGGGCGGTTGATGGTTATGACGCCGATATTTCCGCGCTTCTCGTAATTCACCATCCCGTATCCCTACGAAAGTCTGCGCCCATCGTCTACTCACGTTCCGCGGGCTGCCCGCTTGGCGATCGCGGTCACAATCCGCTAGTCGGTTCGCCCGGGCGGTCGTGCCGACCGAAGGGAGTGTCTGGTGATGAGCAGTGAACACAGTCGGAGGCTGATGCGCGTCGGACTCGCGGCGGTGATGCTGGCGGCCGGCGCGGCCGGCGCCCAGGATCCCGACGCGAAGACACTGGTGCAGCAGGTGATCGAGGCGGTGCCGAAGAACTCCTTTACCGCCAAGATGACCCTGTCGGCGAAGGAGTTCGCGCCGCGCGAGCTGCAGATGAACCGCAAGCGCGTCGACGGCGGCAACGCCACGTACCTCGAAGTGACGGCGCCGGAGGAGCTGCAGGGCATCCGCTTCCTCTTCATCGAGCGCACCGACAAGCCCAACGAACAGTACCTGAAGATCAAGATCAGCCGCAGTCCGGTGCAGGTGCAGGAGGACGTTCGCACGCAGCCGTTCCTCGGCTCGGCGTTCTATGTGTCGGATCTCGTCCTGCCGAACGTCGAGGACTACGCGTACCGCTACCTCGGCAGGGATGTCGTCGGCGGCCGCAGCGTGACCCTGGTCGAGATGACGCCGCGGACGCCGGCCGATCAGGTCTACGCGAAGACGATCCTGGCTCTCGATGCGAAGGACAAGCTGATCATGCGCCGCGAGTTCTTCGACGCCAAGGGCGCCAGGGTGAAGGTGTGGACGATCGACAAGGTCGAACAGATCGACGGCATCTGGACGCTCAGCGGCCAGCACATGGAGAACCTGCAGGACAAGACCGCGGCGCGGCTCGACATCAGCGAGGTCACCTACAACGCCGAGCTGCCCGACAGCATGTTCACGCCCAAGTATCTGAGCCACTGACCGGACGCCGTCGCGGCGCTGCCCGCTACGACTCACCGCCATCGCCGCGGCGGCCATCCTCGCGCCGGCGCGCGAAGTACTCCCCGACCCAGCGGTGCATGTCCGATTTGTGCGACGCCCATTCCCAGCAGCCGTCGGGGCCGCGGCGCACATCGGCGGCGGGATCATACCCGAACGCCTGGAGCCGCGCGTGGCGCACCGTGTACTCGCGATGCTCCCGATCGCCGTGCCAAAGGTGGAACACCGTGCCGTCGACGTACGCGACGTCGTCGCGCGCGTCGGCGGGCAGGCGCGCGGCCCACGCCTGCGCATGGCGCCGGTAGGAGGTGTCCGCGCCGCCGAGTACCCGGTCGAGGCAGGCGGAGGACCAGCCGCCGCCGAACGCGTGCGCCATCACGTGGTCGCCGCCGCCGACGACCATCGCATCGTACAATCCCGCCGTGGCGACGACGCGGCGCTGCGCCGCCCACGCCAGGCCGGTTTCGCCATGCCGCACCGCGTCGCCGGCGCCGGCCAGGCCCGAATCGGCCGCCAGCATCGCGGCGAATCCGCGCCGCTGCGGGTCGCGCGCTCGGCGCAGGCCCTCGAGCATGCGCAGCGGACGCGCGAACGGCTGCACCACGGCGTGCCCGTCGAGCAGCCGCGAGGTCTCGACCGCCCAGGCCGGATTGTCGAACAGCACGTCGCCATCCAGCCACGCCACCTTGGCGCACTCGGGCGGCAGATGGGCGATCCCCAGATTGAGCAGACGCTCCTTGTGCCAGAGGGCCGCGCGCGCCCGCACGCGCAGCACGTCCGGCGACGCTGGCAACTCGAACGGCGCCTCGCCCAGCGCACACTCGACCGTCAGCAGGCGCAGGCCGCTCTCGCGCAGCCGCCGCGAGAAGATGTCGTGGTTGGCGCGGCGCGTCCGATAGCCCGCCGGGTTGAAGTAGGCGGTGACGATCCACAGATCGTCCACCGCGTCGTAGCGTTGCGTCGGCAGCGTCGCGTCGATCTCGACCCGCTTCGGCGTCGCGCGGGGAGCGCCCATCCCCTCGTCTGACCGCATGCGGCGGCTATGTCTCAGAAGCCGGACGCGACGGCAAGTCGGCCCCGCGCGGGCGGGCGATCCGCAGCGAAACCGGCTAGGCTGATATGGTTCCGATGCCGACACTTCCCCTCGACCGTCTGCCCGACGCCCTCGGCACAGACGTGCATGCCCTGCTGCGCCGGCACGGCGTGCCGGTGCGGGCGGTCGCGCCCGTCAGCGGCGCCGACTCCCCCTTCCCCGCCCCCCGCGCCTTCCGCGTCGACCTTGCGAACGGGCAGGTGTTGAAAGCGGTGCGCGCCACCAGCGCGGCGCGCGCGGCGCTCGTCTTCGCGATCAGCCGGCACCTCGACCGCGCCGACTTCGCACCCGTCCTCGCGCGCCACGGCGCGGCATTGCTCATGCCGTGGATCGAGGGCCGGCCGCTGTACGACGTCGGATGGGACACGCCCGAGGTTCGACAAGCGGGGCGCCTGCTCGCCGCCCTGCACGCGCTCGTCGTGCCCGACGCCGCCGTCCGACCGGGCGGCGCGGGGCTCGACCTCTACACGGCGAAACTGCGGCATGACCTCGGCAGTCTCGCCCGTCGCGATGTGATCTCTGTCGATGAGCGGGAGACGCTGCTCGCGCTCGCCCGGACGGTCGAACCGTCACCCGGCGCGAGCGGCGTCATCCACCGCGACCTGTGCGCGGACAATCTCGTGCGTCTGCCCTCCGGCGCGCTGTGCGTCGTCGACGTGGAGAGCGTGGCGATCGGCGCCTGCGCCTACGACCTCGCCCGCACCTGGTACCGCTGGCCGATGTCGGCGCCGCAGCGCGCGGCGCTGTTTGCCGCCTACGCGAGCCACGGCGGCCTCCTCCCCGACTGGCGAGAGTTCCCGTTCTGGGCGGCGTGCGCCGTCGTCGCCAGCTGTGCACAACGCCGGCTACTGGGCGCGGACGGCGCCATGGGACCGATTGGCCGGCTGCGGGCGCTGCTGCACGACCTGCGCGCCGGCATCGACGGCGAGCAGCTTGCCCTGCACGGCTGAGGAGGGCCGGTGCCGTCGATCATCCAGCTCGGCTACCGCGACCTGTGCGTGCGCGTGGAGAGCCGCGATGCGATGGAGCTGGCCTGGCTGGAGGAGTTTCTCGCGCCAGCCTTCGCGCGCCGCGACGACGCCGCGGCCGACTGCGTCGTCACCGTCCGCGAGGACGCGCAGGACCTGGCGCGGCTGCGCGCCCGCGCCGGCGGCGACGACGTCGCCCTCGCGTCCTGTCTGATCCTCGATGGCCAACCCGTTCGCCTGCCGACCTGGCGCGAGGGGGACGCTCAGGTCGCGCTCGGCGACGGCGCGCACGTCGCCTATCGCGTCGGCGCCGATCGCCGCCGCATCGACCTGGTGTCCGCCGCCCCCACCCCGGCCCGGCGCACGGGCCTGATGAAGCTCGTGCGCGAGCTGGCGATGTCGGCGGCGTGGACGCCGCGGGGCATCGTCCTGCACGCCGCGGCGTGCGTGCTCGACGGGCAGGCGGTGCTCATCGCCGGCCCGCGCATGGCCGGCAAGACCAGCCTGCTGCTGCACGCGCTCGCGGCGTCCGGCGCGCGGCTGCTGGCGAATGATCGCGTCGTGCTCGACCTCGCCGGCGACACCCCCGTGGCGCACGCCATGCCGGTGATCGTCAGCCTGCGCCCGGACACCGTCGCGCGCGTGTTCAGCGACGGCGCCGCGCGCGCCTCGGCGCTGCGCCACCAGTTTCACCTGACGGTGCGGGAGGCCGAGGGCCGCGCGGCGGAGCCGCATGCCGTACCGCGCGCGCTGGCGTGCTCGCCGGCGCAGCTGGCTCGCCTGCTCGACGTCGCGCTGGTCGGCCGTGCCGCCGCCGCCGTGCTGCTGTTGCCGCGCGTCGACGCGACCGCGCACGGCATCGCCGTGCGCCGCATCGATGCCGCCGCCGCCAGGGGGTACGAGGACGCCGTGCGCTTCGCCGCGCACGCCGCGCCGCAGGTCTCGGCGCTGTTCGCGCTCAGCGCCCACGCCGTCGCCCCGAGCGCGGCGGAGGTGAGCGCGCGCTGGCAGGCGGCGCTCGAACGACTGCGCGTCTTCGAGTGCCGGCTCGGCCCGGACGCCTACGACACCGATCCGGCGCGTCTCTTGGCGACGCTGCTCGATCCCTGAACGGCGCCGCCGGCGCGGAGCCTCCCCCGCGGACGAGGGCTGCTCAGCGTCGCACCGGTCCCGGCAGCGGTCCGTACATCGACGCGCCGGACTTGACTGCCGCGGCGGCGCGGCGAATGGAGGCGTCATGCGGGAGCACTTCGACGCGGTGATCGTCGGCGGCGGCGTCGGCGGCGGCGCCCTGGCGACCACCCTCGCGCGCGCCGGACTGGCGATCCTCGTGCTGGAGAAATCGACGCGCTATCGCGACCACGTGCGCGGCGAGTGGATGGCGCCGTGGGGTGTCGCCGAGTTGCAGACGCTCGGGCTCTACGACGTCGTGCGCGCCGCCGGCGGGCATCACCTGTCGCGCCACCAACCGTCGGAGCCCGATCTCTCGGCCGACGCGACTGCCGCCATGACGCTCGACCTGACGGCGCTGCTGCCCGGCATTCCCGGTCCGCTGTGCATCGGCCACCCGGCGCTGTGCCAGTTGATGATCGAACAGGCGGAGGCAGCGGGCGCCATGGTGCGGCGCGGCATCACCGACGTGCGCCTCACCACCGACGGCGTGCCGGCGGTGCGGTACCTCCACGCCGGGCAAGCGGCGCGCGCCACCGGCCGCCTGGTGGTCGGCGCGGACGGCCGCGGCTCGGCGGTGCGGCGACAGGCCGGCATCGCCCTGCACCGCGACCCCACCCATCATCTCTTCGCCGGCATGTTGGTGGAGGGCGCCGACGCGTGGCCTGCCGACGTGCAGACGATCGGCGCGGAAGGCGACGTGCACTTCCTCGTCTTCCCGCAGGGCAACGGCCGCCTGCGCCTCTACCTCGGCTACGCCAGCACGCAGGCGCGGCGCCTCGCCGGGGCCGGCGGGCCAGAGGCGTTTCTCGAGGCGTTTCGCGTCCGCAGCCTGCCGGGCGCCGAGCACATCGCCAACGCCCGGCCGGCCGGGCCGTGCGCGTCGTACCCGAACGAAGACACCTGGACCGAGACCATCGCCGGCCCCGGAGTGGTGCTGATCGGCGACGCGGCCGGCTCGAACGACCCGATCATCGGACAGGGCCTGTCGATCACCCTGCGCGACGTCCGCCTGGTGCGCGACGCGCTGCTCGGCGAGCGCAAGTGGGCGCCGCCGATCTTCGCCCCCTACGCCGCCGAGCGGCGCGAGCGCATGCGCCGGCTGCGCTTCTCCGCCGGGATCGTGTCGACGCTGTACAACGAGTTCGGGCCGGCGGCGGGCGCGCGGCGCCGGCAGGTGTACGAGCGCCGCCTGCAGGATCCGTCGCTCAACCTGCCGATCCTGGCGACGCTGGTGGGGCCCGACAACATTCCCGCCGACGCCTTCGACGACGCGATGCGCACGCGCCTGTTCGCGCCGACGGTGTAGGCGCCGTGCCGCCGCGTCGATTGTCGGTGCACGTCCCGCAGGCGGGCGGCGGCCGCGCCAGCGCAGCGGAGAGGAGAGACGGGTGAGCGAGATACGACCGATCGTCGTGCAGGAGGACGCCTGCGCGGTGGAGGGATGGGATGACCCGATCCTGGGCACGGTCCTCTGGCGGACGCTGCTCAGCGCCGACCGCACGCCCACCTCGCAGCTGACGGTCGGCGTCGCCGAGATCGGCCCGGGCGGCGCCAACGCCACCCCGCTGCACCGCCACGCCGCGCCGGAGGTGTACTACATCCTCAGCGGCGAGGGCGTCGTCAGCATCGCCGAGGTCGATCACCCCGTCCGACCGGGTACCACGGTCTTCATCCCCGGCAACGCCTGGCACGGCACGCGCAACACCGGCGACGACACGCTGCGCCTGCTTTATGTGTTTGCCGTCGATTCGTTCGCCGACGTCGCCTACGAGTTCGCGGCCGCCGGCGGCGCCCGCACCACCTGAGGCGTCGCATGCCGACGCGACGGCGCGCCACGGGCCCTGCCGCTCACGTAGCGAGGGCAGCGGAGCTGCGTTCAACGTTGACGGAACACGGTAATCTTGATCTAGCGCCACCCACGCTTGGCTGCGTCACTTCGTCGCAGCCGCGATCGGCGGGGAGGTCGGATGCGCAGCAAGGCGACTTCGTGGGCATTGGTGGCCGCCATCGGCCTGGGCGGATGCGGCGACAGCGACTCCGGCGGCAAGCAGCCGGTGGCCTTCAGCAACCCGCCGGAGATCGCCAGCCAGGACGGCGTCCTCTCCACGACGCTCACCGTCGAGCCGGCGGTGCAGACGGTCGCCAACGAGGAGGTGACCTTCCCTGCCCTTTACAACGGAATGTACATGCCGCCGACCCTACGCGTGCAGCCGGGCGACTCGATCGAGCTGGTGCTGCGCAACTACGGCGTCCAGTCGAGCAACGTCCACTACCACGGGCTCGGCGTCACGCCGCTGACCACCGGCGACAACATCTTCGTCGAGGTCGAATCGGGCATCACCTACGCCTACGACTTCCCGATTCCGTCCACCCACCCGCAGGGGCTGTTCTGGTACCACCCGCACTTCGATCCGCTGCTCAACACGCAGATCGCCGGCGGCATGTCCGGCGGTCTGATCGTCGGCGACATCCTGGCGCCGTTCCCGCAACTCGCCGGCATCCCCGAACGGGTGATGCTGCTCAAGGACCTGAAGACCGAGGACGGCCAGCCGGTGCCCGACCCCGGCCCGACCGGACCGACGACGCGGACGATCAACGGCCTCTACCAGCCGCGCCTCGACATGCAGCCTGGCCAGCTGGAGTTCTGGCGCATCGGCAACATCGGCTCGAACATCTACTACGAGCTGACGCTCGGAAAGCAGCCGTTCAACGTCATCGCCCGGGACGGTAACCTGCAGAACCAGGTCACCACCAGCGACACGCTGATCCTCCCACCCGGCAGTCGCGTCGAGCTGTTGATCTACGGGCCGCCGAGCGGCACCTACACGCTGCGCGCCGAGCCATTCGACACCGGCCCGACGGGGGACAACTATCCCGGCCAGCTGCTCGCCACCGTCCGCTCGAGCGGCGCGCGCGTGGCGGAGATCCCGCTGCCGACCAGCTTCCCGCCGCTCGCCGACCTGAGCCAGGGCCGCATCGACAGCCGGCGCACGATCACCTTCGCCGACACGGCCAATCCCAACCAGTTCACCATCGACGGCAAGCCGTTCAACCCCAACTGTATCGACACCATCGTCGATCTCGGCAGCATCGAGGAGTGGACCATCAGGAACACGGCGCAGGAAGCGCACGTCTTCCACATCCACCAGCTCGACTTCCAGGTCGTCGAGGTGAACGGCGTCGCGCAGCCGTTCGTCGGCTATCACGACGTCGCCACCCTGCCGGCCGCCGTCGACGACGACACGCCGAGCGTCGTCAAGGTGATCATCCCCTTCGACGACCCGGTCATCGCCGGCAAGTTCGTCTATCATTGCCACATCATCCAGCACGAGGATCAGGGCATGATGGCGAGCATCTTCGTGCGTCAGCCGGGGGTCATCGAGCCCGACCAGCCGCTCTGCCAGCCGAAGGAGTAGCGCGAAGACGATCCACACGGAGAAGCGGAGCAACGGAGCGGCGCTGAGCTGGCCGAAGTCTTCCTCCGTTACTCCGTGTCTCCGTGTGAATCTTTCCTGTCCGCGCAGGTTTCGACGATCTCCACGCGGCGGTCGACGACGAGGTTGCGCAGGGTCTGCGTGCAGCCGCTGCCGGGCCAGGTGATGGTCAGCGCCTCGACGCGCGTGGCGCTGCCGAGACCGATCGCCTGGCGCAGCGGGTTGGCGCCGAAGCTGCCACCGCTGCCGACGACGCGATGGATGGAGCGGCGCTGGCCGTCCGCGCTGACGTCGAGGCGCAGGTGGGCGCCGATCGCCGAGCGGTTGGCGCGCTGCCCGACCAGGTGCAGGTCGATCCAGTGGGCGCCGGTGCCGGGATTGGCGAACAGCACGTCGCCGAAGCGGTCGCCGCGGAACATGCCACCGGCGTTCATGAAGATATCCTGGTCGCCGTCGCCGTCGAGATCGGCGACGGCGATGCCGCCGGCCTTCTGCAGGTGGCCGAGGCCGGCGTTGGTGGTCACGTCGGCGAAGCCGCGGCCGCCGCGGTTGCGGTACAGCCGCTTCGGCGTCAGCCCCTCGTAGCCCGGGTAGGCGGTGCCGACGTAGAGATCCGCGAAGCCGTCGCCGTCGAGGTCGCCGACGCCGAGACCGCTGCTGAGCAGCACGCGGTCGAGCCCGAGCGCGGCGGTGGCGTCCTCGAACCGCCCGTCACCGAGGCCGCGGTAGAGGCGGCCGGTCTCGACGCCGGTCGGCAGGCCGAGGGCGCTGGCGACGACGCCGGCCAGCGGCGCCAGCGGATCGGTGCCGGCGCGCGGCTCGGCGCTGTGCAGCGGCGTCGTCGCGCCGACGTAGAGATCGAGATGGCCGTCGTTGTCGAAGTCGGCGGTCGCCACCGCCAGGCTGCGAGCGGACGCTCGACGCCGGCCTCGGCGGCGATGTCGACGAAGGTGCCGTCGCCGCGGTTGCGATACAGGCGGTTGGGCGTGTTGTAGTTCGAGACGTAGAGATCCGGCCGGCCGTCCTCGTCGAAGTCGCCCCAGGCGACGCCCTTGGCCATGCGCCCGTTGCTGACGCCGGCGGCCGCGGCGACGTCGACGAAGGTGCCGTCGCCGCGGTTGCGGAACAGCTGGCCGGTGAACGGATAGTTCTCCTCCGCCTCGTTGCCGACGTAGAGGTCGAGGTCGCCGTCGTTGTCGTAGTCGGCCCACGCCGCCGCCTGGCTGGGATAGTGCACGTCGCCCAGGCCGGCGGCGATGGTGACGTCGCGGAAGGTGCCGCGGCCGTCGTTGCGCAGCAGCGACTTCGGCTGCTGGCCGCCGCGGCCGAGCCAGGCGCCGCGCAGGACGAGCAGATCGGTGGCACCGTCGTTGTCGTAGTCCGCCTGGACGACGTTCATGCCGCCGGTCAAGCCGACGAAGCCCGCCGCCTCGCTGCGGTCGCGGAAGGTGCCGTCGCCGCCGCCGGCGAAGTAGCGCAAGGAGCGCTCGGGATCGGAAGACGAGACGACGAGGTCGAAGTGCCCGTCGCCGTCGAAGTCGTCGACCACGACGCCGCCCATCAGGTCCATGGCGTTGACCCCGGCGGCCGGCGCGACGTCGGTGAAACGGGGAAAGGGTTCGGCGGAGGCGAACGTCGCCGGCGCGATGCGCCATTCCACCGGCACGCCGTCGGGGTACTCGCCGACCGTCATGGCGGCGACGTTGAGCAGCCAGCGCGCGACGAGATCACCGGGGCGGCGCGCCAGCAGCGCCGCGAGCTCGGCCATGCCGCGCCGCGAACCCGCCTGGTCGACATGCACCCCGGCGCCGCCGATCGGCAGGATGCAGCTCTCACTGCTATGGCGGGCGACGCAGTTGCGGCTCTCGCCCCAGCGCAGGAAGGCTACCGCCAGTTCGAACTGGGCGCGGTCGATGTCGGCGGCTGGAACCGCGCCGCCGAGGGCGGGCAGCAGCGCCGCCGCCGCTTCGAGGTGGCGCACCGCCTCCTCGGTGTTGCCGAGCCGCAGCTCGTAGGCGCCGAGGGCGCGCAACTGCCGCCAGCGCAGTTGCGGGGCGGCGTTGAAGCGCGGCTCGGCGATGACGGTGCGGAACGCCCGCGCCTGCGCATCGCCGGTGTAGCGGTTGGTGTCGCCCGAGGTGCGCGCGATCTCCGCCAGCGCCTCGAGCATGCGCCGGTGTCCGTTGGTCGGCGTCGGCACGGCGGCTCCGCCGGCGGCGGCCGCCCAGAGCGCCGCCACCAGGCCCATCGCCAGCCATCCCTGCCTGCCGCCCATCGACGCATCACTGCAACGGCCGCGGCGCGATTGCCAGCCGCCGCGATGGCCGCGACACTGCCGCCGCGTGGGGTGAAGCGCCTCGCGCGGCGCGCATGGGCCGACGTCGCCGACCGCCGCCCGGGCTTCCACATCGGGACGGGTTCACCCATGCCGCGCCACCGTGTACGGATGTCGACGATGACGACGACTACCTTCGACCCCGAGGCCCTGCGAGGGCGCTATCGCGCCGAGCGCGACAAGCGGCTGCGTACCGACGGCAATGAGCAGTACGTCGAGATGGCGGGCGGCTTCGCCCACTATCTCGACGACCCGTACACGGCGCCCGTCGCGCGGGCGCCGCTCAGCGACGCGGTGGAGGTGGTGGTCATCGGTGCCGGCTTCGGCGGCCTGCTGGTCGGCGCGCGGCTGCGGCAGGCGGGCATCGACGACATCCGCCTGATCGAGAAGGGCGGTGACGTCGGCGGCACCTGGTACTGGAACCGCTATCCGGGCGCCGCCTGCGACGTCGAGTCGTACGTCTACCTGCCGCTACTCGAAGAGATCGGTTACGTGCCGCGGGAGAAGTACTCGCGCGCGCCCGAGATCCTCGAGCACAGCCGCAACATCGCCCGTCACTTCGGCCTCTACGAGCGCGCCTGCCTGCAGACCGAGGTGACCGGCCTGCACTGGGACGAGGCGGAGCGGCGCTGGATCGTCGCCACCAACCGCGGCGACCGCACGCGGGCGCGCTACGTCATCATGGCCAACGGGCCGCTGCACCGCCCGAAGCTGCCCGGCATTCCCGGCGTCGAGAGCTTCGCCGGTCACGCCTTCCACACCAGCCGCTGGGACTACGCCTACACCGGCGGCAGCAGCGACGGGACCCTCGACCGCCTGCGCGACAAGGTGGTCGGCATCATCGGCACCGGCGCCACCGCCGTGCAGTGCGTGCCGCACCTCGGCGCGGCGGCGCGGCACCTGTACGTCTTCCAGCGCACGCCGTCGTCGATCGACGTGCGCGACAACCGGCCGACCGATCCGGCCTGGGCGGCGCGCCTGGAACCGGGCTGGCAACGCCGGCGCATGGACAACTTCAACAACCTCGTCTCCGGCATCTTCGAGCCCGAGGACCTGGTCCGTGACGGCTGGACCGACATCATCGGCACACTGCTGCTGCGCCTGCGCGAGGCGGCCGCCGAGGGCGCGCCGCTGAGCATCGCCGAGAGCCTCGAGCTGGCCGACTTCGAGAAAATGGAGCAGATCCGCGCCCGCGTCGAGGCGCTGGTCGCCGATCCCAGCACCGCCGCGGCGCTGAAGCCGTTCTACCGCCAGTTCTGCAAGCGCCCCTGCTTCCACGACGAATATCTGCAGACCTTCAACCGGCCCAACGTCACGCTGGTCGACAGCGACGGCAAGGGCGTCGAGCGCATCACGCCACACGGCGTCGTCGTCGCCGGCCGCGCGTACGCCCTCGACTGTCTCATCTATGCGACCGGCTTCGAGGTCGGCACCGAGTACGCGCGCCGCGCCGGCTACGAGGTGATCGGCCGCGACGGCCTGACGCTGACCGAGAAATGGCGCGAGGGCGCCGCCACCCTGCACGGCCTGTACAGCCGCGGCTTCCCCAACTGTTTCATCGTCAGCCTGGTGCAGTCGGGCTTCTCGGTGAACTTCCCGCACATGCTCGACGAGCAGGCGAAGCACCTGGCGCACGTGCTCGTGGAGGCGCGCGAACGCGGCGCGACGCGCATCGAGACCAGCCAGCAGGCCGAGGATGAATGGGTGCAGACGATCATCGACCTGTCGCGCATGAGCCTCGACTTCCTCGAGTCGTGCACGCCCGGGTACTACAACAACGAAGGCCGCCCGGCGCAGCGCAGCGCCCGCAACGGCTTCTACGGCGGCGGCTCGCCCGCCTTCATCCGGCTGCTCGAGGACTGGCGCGCGCAGGGTGGCCTGGCCGGCCTCGACCTGAGCTGAGGTGCGAGGACGATCGTGCCCTCGTTCGCCGCCGGCTGCGTCGAGGTTGTCGTGGCGCGGGTAGCCCCTTCAAGGTTCGGATTCGACCTGAGGCCCAGTCGCAAGACCGCCGCGCGAAGGCGTTCGCTCCGGACCTACGAAGGCGGGCGCCGCGCCGCGAGGGCCAGGCCGGCGACCAGCAGGCAGGCGCCGGGCAGCCAGAACGTCGCGGCGAGGCCGCCGTGCACGGCGAGCCAGCCGCCGAGCAGTGGACCGACGACGTTGCCGGCCATCATCGCGGTCGAGCCGAAGCCGGCGACGCGGCCGCGGCTGCCGGCCGGCGTCTGCGCGTTCATCGACTCGAAGGCCAGCGGCACGAAACCGGCCATCGCCAGCCCGGCGACGGCGCGCAGGACCAGCACGCCGCCGAGCCGCGGCGTCAGGCCGATGGCGATGTTGGCGACGCCGGTGAGGAGCAGCGAGCCGATCAGCGCCGGCCGCAGGCCGACGCGGCCGCCGAGCCGCGCCCACAGCGTCGTCGTCAGCATCGCCGGCAACCCGGCGGCGAAGACGACGATGCCGGTGGTGGTGGCCACGGCGGCGCGCTCCACCCCGAGCTGCTCGACGAACAACGCCAACGTCGGCCACGCGCACATGGTGGCGGCCTGGAAGACGGCCACCAGCACCAGCATACCGGCCAGCCCGGGCGCGGCGAGCAGCGTCCGCCAGTCGCGGCGGGCGGCCGCCGCGGCGTGCGCCGCCGCCGGCTCGCGGCGCGGTTCGTCGATGACCAGGCTGCAGATGATCGCGGTCGTCGCGGCGACCGCGCCGGCGAAGAAGAACAGACGCCGCATGCCGATCAGGTCGGCCAGCACGCCGCCGAGCAGCGGCCCGCACAGCGCCCCGCCCGCCCGCGCCGTCTGTAACAGCGCCAGCGCGCGGCTGATGCGCACCTCCGGCGTCAACGCCGTGATCAACGCCACCGCGGCTGGGAAGACGCCGCTCACCGCGCCCTGCACGGCGCGCCAGCCGAGCAGCCCGAGCGGCGTCGACGAGAGCCCCATGCCGACGGTGGAAAGGGCGATGCCGAAGACCGAGCGGACGACCATCGGCTTGTAGCCGACGCGATCCGCCAGCGCCCCCCAGATCGGCGTCGCGATGACCGCGACGACAAACGGCGCCGAGCCGAGCGCCCCGGTCCAGTACTTCAACGTCGTGCGGTCGGTGACGCCGATGTCCTGCAGGTACAGCGGGATCAGCGGCAGCACCGCCGTCATGCCGGCGAGGGTGAGGAACTGCGCCGCGCAGGTGGCGTACAGATTGAGGCGCTCGCGGCGCGGCGCGGTGGACACCGCATCGGTCATGTCCCCGCCGAGCCGACGGCGCAACCCGCCCGCCCGCGGCTCTTCTCAACGCCGCCGGCCTTGCTATGACTGAAGCTCGATTCACCGGAGGGAGCGCTGATGGACGGACGACGCGATACGGCCGAGCAGGCGGAGTTCCGCGAATACTGCAAGCGTTGGCTGCAGGAGCACCGCCCGGCGGCGCCCGGCTTCCGGCTGCCCGAGCACGCCATCGAGGTCATGAGCGAGGAGCAGCGCGCCTACCTCTGCGCCTGGCAGAAGCAGTGCTACGAGGCCGGCCTGATCGGCGCCGACTATCCCAAGGAGTACGGCGGCGGCGGCCATCAGGGGTTTCAGCGCATCGCCACCTACGAGATGTCGGCGGCGAATGTGCCCTACCTGATCAACGTCATCGGCCTCGGCATGGCGGCGCCGACGATCCTCCACCACGGCTCCGACGAGCAGAAGCGCCGCTTTCTGGCGCCGCTGTTGTCGGGCGAGGAGATCTGGTGCCAGGGCTTCTCCGAGCCCGGCGCCGGCAGCGATCTCGCCGGCGCGCAGACCTCCGCGGTACGCGACGGCGACCACTGGATCATCAACGGGCACAAGGTGTGGACCAGCCTGGCGCACTTCGCCAGCTGGATGATCCTGCTCGCCCGCCACAGCACCCACGACAAGTACGCCGGCCTGACCTACTTCATCAGCCCGATCGCCGGCGCGACGGGCGTCACCGTGCGGCCGCTGATCAAGATCACCGGCGAGACCGGCTTCAACGAGGTGCTGTTCGAGGACGTCGTCCTCCCCGACCGCCTGCGCCTCGACGAGGTCGGCAAGGGTTGGCAGGTGGCGATGACGACGCTGACGCACGAGCGCGGCGCCGCCGAGGGGGCGGGCGGCGGCGGCGGCCTGTCGGTCGACGACCGCTTCGCCTCGCTCGTCGCCCTGGCGAAGCGCCTGCCGCGCAACGGCAAGACGGCCTGGGACGACCTCGTCCTGCGCGACCGCATCCTGCAACTCGCGGTGCGCGTCGAGGGCTTCCGCCAGACCTTCCGCCGCGCCCGCGTCGCCGCCCTCACCGATCACCCGATGCGCATCGCGCTGTCGTCGAAGCTCCTGCTCAGCGAGCTCAACCAGGAGATGGCCGCCGTCGCGCTCGAGATCGAAGGCGCGCACGGCACGCTCTACCTGCGCGACGAACGCGCCCCCGACGGCGGCGACTGGCCGCTCGCCTACATGAACTCCTACGGCATCACCATCGCCGCCGGCACCAGCGAGATCCAGCGCAACATCCTGGGCGAGCGCGTGCTCGGCCTGGCCAAGTCGAAGTAGGACGAGGCGCCCATGACGCAACCACGGAACTTCGGCTTCGGCGAGGACGAGACGATGCTGCGCGATGCCGCGCGCAAGCTGCTGACCGATCAGTTCGGCATCGAGACCCTGCGCCGCCTGGTGGCGCGCGATCACCACGGCGCCTACGCCAGCACGGTGCAGCCGGCGCCGTGGGACGAGGGGCTGTGGCGGCAGATGGGCGAGCTCGGCTGGACGGCGCTGGCCGTGCCCGAGCGCGCCGGCGGCGTCGGCATGAAGATGGTCGCCGTAGCGGCGCTGGCCGAGGAGGCCGGACGCGCCGCCCTGGTATCGCCGCTGATCACGACGCTGCTCGCCACCTGCGCGCTGCGCGAATGCGGCACCGCCGCAGCCGACGCGGCGCTGGGGCGCATCGCGGCCGGGACGGCGATGGCGCTGGCGATGACCAACGCCGCCGGCTCGTGGGCGCCGCACGACACCGACGTCACCGGTACGCCGGCCGGCGACGACGTGACCCTGAACGGCACCGCGTCGTTCGTGCAGGACGCGCGCAAGGTGCGCGCCTTCGTCGTCGCGGCGCACGCCCCGGGCGGCATCGGCCTGTATGTCGTCGATGCCGACGCACCGGGCGTCGCCATCCTCCCCGACCAGATCGTCGACCTCACCCGCGACCAGGCACGCGTGACCTTCGACTGCGTGCGCGTCGGCGTCGACCGCGCTGCCGCCGCGCCCGGCGCCGGCGCCGCCGCCCTCGCGCAGGCCATGCCGGCGCTGCTGACCGTCGTCGCCGCCGACATGTGCGGCGCCGGCGAGTGGCAGCTGCAGACAACGGTCGGCTACGCCCAGGTGCGCAAGCAGTTCGACCGCCCACTCGGTTTCTTCCAGGCGGTCAAGCATCCCCTGGTGAACATGATGCTGGCCATCGACCAGGCCCGCTCATTGGCCTACAACGCCGCCTGCGCCATCGACAGCGAACCCGAGCACGCCGAGCGCTGCGCGCGCATGGCCAAGGCCAGCGCCGGCGATATGGCCGCCTTCTGCTCCGGCCGCTCGGTGCAATTGCACGGCGGCATCGGCTTCACCTGGGAGTGCGACGTCCACCTGTGGTTCAAGCGCCAGCAGCACAACCAGCTGCTCTTCGGCGATGCGGGCTACCAGCGCGGCAAGCTCGGCGACATGCTCTGAATCTTGTCATGAACCCTGCGCGACCCCAGGTGGAGGGCGCCGCCCCGTCGGCGCCTGTTGCATGGGGGCGCGGACCGCCGGCTAATAATAATAAGGGGACGTTGGGGCGAAACGGACACTTCCGCGGCGGAAGTGTC
>JANNRA010000205.1:0-52137 GCA_031401035.1 bacterium
GCCCGCCACCGCGTGCGCCGAGATGGCGGCGGCCGGCGCCGCGGCGAGCCTCGCCCCGCTCGCCGGCGTCCGCGTCGTCGATTTCACCTGGGTCGTCGCCGGGCCGCTGGCAACGCGCGTCCTGGCGGACTTCGGCGCCGAGGTGACGCGCATCGAACGCCCCGATGCGCCGCCGCCGCGCGGCGTCAGTGCCGCCAACCTGCTGCGCGGCAAGCGCCTCCTCGGCGTCGACCTCAACACCGCCACCGGCCGCGCCGAGGTGCGCGATCTGTTGCGCGCGGCCGATGTCGTGGTCGACAACTTCAGCCGCCGCGTGCTGCCCAACTGGGGCTTCGACGACGCGGCGCTGCAGGCCCTCAATCCGCGCCTGGTGGTGGCGCACCTGGCGGGCTTTCGCGCCGGCGGCGGCTGGGCCGACTGGGTAAGCTACGGGCCGACACTGCAGGCAATGGCGGGGCTGGCGTCGGCGATGGCGGGGCCGGACGGCGCCCCCTGCGGACCGGGCTTCGCGGTCGCCGACAGCGCCGCCGGCTGGACGCTGGCCCTGGCGGTGTGCGCCGCTCTCTGGCAGCGCGGCGTCGGCGGCGCCGGCACTGCCGGCAGCGTAGGAACGGTGCTCGATCTCGCCCAACTCAATGCGTTGGCCTGGCTGACCGGCGGGCGCGCCGCGCCAGGTCGCGTGCTGCGCTGCGCCGATGACGCGGCGGGCGAGCGCTGGTGCATGGTCGAAGGGGCGGCGCCCGACGCGGTGTGGCTGCGGCGGCGGCCGGCCGAGGCGGCGGTGCAGCAGCTGCAGGCGACGGGCGTCGCGGCGGGACTGGTGGCGACGCCGGCGGATCTGGCGGCGGATCCGCTGTTGCTGGCGCGCGGCTGGTGGCAGCGCCGCGCCGGCGTTCCGCACGACGGTATCGTGCCGAAGCTGTCGTCGTAGTTTACCCCGCAGCGCAGCGCGTCAGGACACGAGTCCGGCGCGCAGGGCACTGCGCCGCG
Organism: bacterium; assembly: GCA_031401035.1. Classification (GTDB taxonomy): domain Bacteria; phylum Desulfobacterota; class Binatia; order HRBIN30; family CADEER01; genus JANNRA01. The sequence goes on from JANNRA010000205.1 coordinate 991, forward strand.
CCGTCACTTCCTGGTGGGCCCGCGTCACCTCGGCGCCAAACAGCACGATGCCCCAGGCGATGTAGATCCACGCCAGCAGGATCGGCAGCTGCCAGAGGGCGCCGTAGACCGCGCTGTAGCGCACCAGGCGGATGACGAAGCGCACGTATCCCCACTGCGCGAACTGCCACAGCGTGCCGGCGACGACGGCGCCGAACAGGGCCGAACGCATGCGCACCTCGGTGTTGGGCAGCAGCGTGTAGAGCAGCGAGAAGCTCACCCACAGCAACGCATACGGCAGCAGCCGCAGGACCAGCAGGACGACGTCGCCGAGGCGCCAGGCGTCGAGGGTCTGGTAGACCGAGTGACTGGGCTGCAGCAGCGCCGTCAGCGCCAGCGCCGCCAGCAGCAGCAGCGGCGCGGCGACGCAGACCAGGGCGACGGAGCGGAACTTGCGCCGCAGCGAGCGTCCGGCGACGCCCCAGATCTGATTGAAGCACAGCTCGGCGTTGCCCATGATGCCGAGCACCGCCAGCGCCGCGCCGAGCGCCGCCAGGACGCCGACCGCCTGCAGGTTGGTGGCGTCGATGAACGCCACCACATCGCGCGCGACCGCCGGCGAGCCGGCGCCGACGGTGCTGACCACGAACGGCGTCAGCTGCCGGTGCAGCCCGAACAGCTTGATGAGCGCGAACACCGCCGCGAACAGCGGGACGAAGCCGATCAGAGTGTAGTAGGCGAGCGCCGCCGCCCACTGGATGCCCTGGTGGGCGAGGAAGCGCACCGCCGCCAGCGGCACGACCAGCAGCGCCGCCGGCAGCCACGGGCGCAGCACGTGCGCCTCGAACCAGTTCTCGGCGGCGAGCGGCGTGCCGTTCATGACGGCCCCCCTGGCGCTGCCTCGGCGCGGCAGAAGTCGAGCACGAAGGCCTCGAGGCGGATGCGCGGGTCGGCGGCGGTACTCTTGAAGGCGACGTCGAGGCCCTGCAGGGCGAGGACGCCGCGCTGCAGCGTCGGGCCGGGAATGCGCGCGGCGTTGAGCAGGCACTGGTAGAGGACGAAGGGATGGATGGCGCCGAGCGCCTCCTGCTCGCTGGCGCTGAGCGTCGGCAGCAGGCGGTCGCGGAAGGCCGCGTACTGCGTGCGTGGCGAGAAGGCGCCGGCCAGCGAGCCGCGCAGGCAGTCGCGCGCCAGCAGCAGCAGGCGCAACTCGCGGGCGATCACCGACAGCAGCCGCAGTGGATGCTCGCCCTGGTCGAACAGGCCGCGCAGCATCGCCACCGCCGCTGCCGCCTGGCGTTGCGCCAGCGCCTTGGTGAAGTCGAAGATCCACGACTCGGCCAGGTCGCGCACGCTGACGCGCACCATGGCGTCGTCGATGGTCGCCGCGTCGCCGGCGTACAGGCAGAGCTTTTCGACCTCGCCAGCCAGCGCCGCGGCATCGCCGCCGGCGCGCTGGCGCAGCACCTGGCGGGCGGCGGGCGAGAGGCGCTTGCCGTGCGCGGCGGCGATGCGCGCGACGAGGTCGTCGACGCTCTCGCCGCTGAGCGCGCCGGAGCGCTCGCGGGCGATCGCGAACTCCAGGACCGCGCCGCGCTGCTGGATGGTCTTGATGATGCGCTTGCGCTTGTCGGCGGCGCTGGCGGTGAAGAGCAACACGGCGGCGGGCGGCGCGCCGGCGGCGAGGTACTGTTCGAGCAGGCCGCTGTCGTCGCGGAAGGCGCTGACGGTCAGGCCGCGCTCGGCGCAGAGCGCGCGCAGGGCCTCGGCGGTGCGCGCCTCGGCCGCCTCGAGGGCGCGGCCGAAAACGTTGGTCTGCTCGGTCTTGCTGGCCGCCGTCCAGTCCGCCGCCGCAAAGTCCTCCTGCGTCCACCCCGCCAGGGCGGCGAGGACGAGCAGTTTCTCAGCCGCCTCGAGCGGCCGCTCGTCGTCGGCGGCGGCGAACAGCGCCTCGGCGATGTCCGCCCGCTTCTCACCGGACAGAAAGAGCGTCGGCTCGCGAACCCAGACGACCTTGGTGCCGCCAAACAGGCTCGGGGTGCGCAGGCTGTCGATCACTGCCCCGATGCCGCTGGCGCGGCCGTCGACCTGCTCGAGGCTGAAGCTGCGCTTTTCAGCCGGTACCAGGCGCTCGATCAGGGCGCGCGCCGCCGGCTCGGTCTGGAAGGGCTCGCCGAGGAACAGATAAACCGGCGCCGGTGTCGCGGCAGCGAGCAGCGCGTCGAGATCGGCGGCCATCGCCGCCGTTGTAGCGGGGCGGGCGCGCGGATGCCACGGTCCCAGCCGGCTGCCCGGCGGCGGCGGCAGAGAAAACTCGTTGGCCCAGGGCGCGCGGCGTGGTAGTTCCGTTGCGGGGCAGCGCAGGGGGGAACCGCATGCAGCACTTCAGGCTCGCCGTCATTCTGGCGGCATTGGCGGCGCCGGCCGCGCTGTCGGCGCAGGGCTCGTTTGTCAACTTCGAGAGCGGCCATGTGCGCCCGTTGGCGCTGGCGCCGGACGGCAACCGGTTGTTCGCGGTCAACACGCCCGACAACCGGTTGGAGATCTTCACCGTCGATGGCGGCGGCCTGACGCTGGTGGCCGAGGTGCCGGTTGGCCTCGAGCCGGTGGCGGTGGCGAGTCGGCTCAACGCCGGCGGGCGCACCGAGGCCTGGGTGGTGAACCACCTGTCCGACAGCGTCAGCATCGTCGAGATCGACCCGACCGACGTCACCCGTTCGCGCGTCACGCGCACGCTGCACGTCGGCGACGAGCCGCGCGACATCGTCTTCGCCGGCACCGGCTTCACGCGCGCCTTCATCACCACGGCGCGGCGCGGCCAGAACGTCCCCGCCTCGATGCCGGCGAGCCTGACCAGCGAGGGGTTCGGCCGCGCCCTGGTGTGGGCCTTCGACGCCAACGACCTGGGCGCCGCGCTCGGCGGCACGCCGCTGTCGATCACCGCCTGCTTCGGCGACACGCCGCGCGCGCTGGCGGTCAACGGCGACGGTACGCGCGTCTTCGCCGCGGCGTTCCATTCCGGCAACCGCACCACGGCGATCATCGAGCCGGTGGTGTCGAACAACTCCAACCCGAACGGGCAGCCACCGTCGCCGCCGGGCTCGACGCCGAACGCGCCCGATGCCGGCCTGATCCTCAAGTTCAATCCGGCCAACAGCCGCTGGGAGGACGTCATCGCGCGCAACTGGACGGCGGTGGTGCCGTTCTCGCTGCCCGACCAGGACGTCTACATTCTCGACGCCACCGCCAACCCGCCGGCGCTGCTGCCGAGCAACAGCAGCGTCGTCGGCGTCGGCACCATCCTGTTCAACATGGCGGTGCGGCCGGGCACCAACCGCGTCTTCGTCAGCAACCTCGAGTCGCGCAACGCCGTGCGCTTCGAGCCGCTCGCCGCCGGCGGCGTGCAGGGCAACATCGCGCAGAGCCGTATCACCGTCATCAACGGTACGACGCCGACGCCGCGACACCTGAACCCGCACATCAACTATGCCGTCACCACCGGGCCGCAGTCCGAGCGCGATCAGACGCTGGCCTTCCCGACGGACATGGTCTTCTCGGCCGACGGCGCGACGCTGTTCACCACCGCCTTCGGCTCGGCGAAGATCGCCGCGCTCGATGCCAACGCGCTCGAAGCGGGTACCATCAGCGCCGACCACGTAGACGTCGGCGAGGGCCCGAGCGGCCTGGCGCTGGATACGGCGCGCAACCGCCTCTATGTGATGAACCGCCTCGATCACACTATCTCGATCGTCGGCAACGCGCTCAGTCCGTCGCGCGCCGAGACCGCCGTGGTGCCGCTCGGATTCGATCCGTCGCCGGCCGTCGCCAGGGCCGGGCGGCGCTTCCTCTACGACGCCGCCGGTACCTCCGGGCACGGCGACGCGGCCTGTGCGAGTTGCCACATCTTCGGCGACTTCGACAGTCTGTCCTGGGACCTCGGCGACCCGTTCGGCGTCATCGAGAACAATCCAAATCCCTTCCGCGCCGGCACGGGCGGTCCGTTCCATCCGATGAAGGGGCCGATGACGACGCAGTCGCTGCGCGGCATGGCCGCCATGGGCCCGATGCACTGGCGCGGCGACCGCACCGGCGGCAACGACCCGGGCGGCGATGCGTTGGACGAGGACGCCGCCTTCAAGAAGTTCAACCCGGCCTTCGTCGGCCTGTTGGGCCGTGGCGCCGAGCTGAGCGCGGCCGAGATGCAGGCGTTCACCGACTTCATCCTCACCGTGCGCTACCCGCCCAATCCGATCCGCGCGCTCGACGACGTGCCCACCACCGCCCAGGGGGTGGGCGAGAACATCTACCTGAACGCCTCATCCGACGGCGAGGCGACCTGCAACACGTGTCACCAGTTGCCGCTCGGCGGCGACGGCCTGTCGTCATTCGAGGGCGAGGTGCAAGAATTCAAGATCGCCCACCTGCGCAACGCCTACCAGAAGGTCGGCATGTTCGGCATCGGCCCGGGCCTGCCCAACGCGACCGGCAACCTCGGCCCGCAGGTGCGCGGCTTCGGCTTCCTGCACGACGGCGCTATCCCGACCGTGTTCGCCTTCCTCAGCGCGCAGGTGTTCAACCTCAATGACACCCAGCAGCAGCAGCTCGAGGCCTTCGTGCTGGCCTTCGACACGGGCCTGAAGCCTTCGGTCGGCCAGCAGGTGTCGGCGACGAGCACGACCTTCGCCGACGCGACGGTCATCGCCCGCATCGATGCGCTCATCGCCCGCGACGATGCGGCGCACTGCGACCTGGTGGTCAAGGGCGTCCTCGGCGGCGAACAGCGCGGCGCCGTCTATGCCGGCGGCAACAACTTCCGCACCGACCGCGCCAGCGAAGCGCTGATCGACAAGACGACGCTGCGTAATCTGGCGGCGACGGTGGGGCAGGACCTGACCTACACCTGCGTGCCGCCGGGCAGCGGCCAGCGCATCGGCATCGACCGCGACGAGGACACCTTCCTCGACCGCAGCGAAATCGACGCCGGCTCCGATCCAGCCGATCCGGGCAGCCTGCCAAGCGGTGCCGCGACGCCGACCTTCACGGCCGTGCCGCCGACGGCAACCGTGACGGCCACCGCGACCAACCCCGGCCTCCCGGTTGGCACGGCGACGGCCACCGTCACGGCGACGCGCACCGCGACCAACACCGCGACGAGCCCACCGGCCGCGTCGAACACCCCGACCCCGACCGCCACGCCGGTGGTGGACTGCACCGGCGGCGGCGTCATCCAGAAGGCGAAGATCCGCCTGTCACGCAACGACGCGCCGGCCGGCGACGAGAAGCTGACCATCAAGGGCGAGTTCGTCGTGGCAACGACCTCGCCGGCGATCGATCCGATCGCCCACGGCCTCACGCTGACGCTCATCGACCGCGCCACCAACCAGCCCATCCTCACCCGCTTCCTGCCGCCCGGGTCGATGACCCCGGGGTGGAGCGGCGAGGCGCCGCGTTGGAAGTTCAGCGACCGCGATCACCAGACGGCGGCCAACGGCATCGAGAAGGCGCGCGTCAGGGACCGCGGCAGCAGGCCGCCGGGGTTGTTCCAGTTCCTGCTCAAGGGCAAGGATGCCAACTTCCTGGTTGGTACCGACAACCTGGAGCTGGTGGTCATCTTCGGCACGGCCGCTGAGGGCGCCGCCGGCCAGTGCGGCCGGGTGCAGTTCGCCCCCGGCGGCGTCGGCGCCCCGAGCTGCGAACTGTCGGCGGGGGGCTCGACGCTGCGCTGTGATTGATGACGTTGTCGAGGGCATTGCCCACGAACTCAGGGCGGGACCAGTACTGCGATCCCCTCACCCTGACCCTCCCCCTGCGGGAGAGGGTCAGGGTGAGGGGATCCTGTCCGGAGCGACTGGATGGGTAGGGACGTGGTCGGGCCGACCAACCGTCCCTGGAGGGCGGCAGGTAGCCGCGCCGGGTCGAGCTACGGCAGCGTGAAGTAGAAGGTGGCCCCTTCACCTTCGATGCTCTCCGCCCAGACGCGGCCGCCGTGGCGTTCGACGATGCGCTGCACGGTGGCCAGGCCGATGCCGTGGCCGGGGAACTGGCCCTCCGGATGCAGGCGCTGGAAGGGCTGGAAGAGGCGGCCGGCCTGGCGCGAGTCGAAGCCGACGCCGTTGTCGCGCACGAAGAAGACGGTGCCCGCGTCGTCGCGCTGGGCGCCGACCTCGATGCGCGGCCGCGGCCGCGCGGCCGTGAACGTCCAGGCGTTGGCGAGCAGGTTGGCAAGCAGCGCGCGCAGCAGGGCGGGGTCGCCGGCGGCGCGCAGGCCGCGCGCGACGCGCAGCGTCGGCGCCGGGCCGGGCTGGGCGGGTGCGAGCTCGGCGGCGACCTCGCGGGCCAGGGCGCCGAGATCGACGACGACGGGGCGCAGGTCGCCGTGCATGACGCGCGCCAGTTCGAGGAGCCGGTCGATCAGTGCGCGCATATGCGTCGTGGTGATGCGCAGCCGCGCCAGGTCGGCGACCGCCGCGGGCGGGAGGACGTCGGCGCAGGTTGCCAGCAGCGACTCGGCGCAGCCGTCGATGCTGCGCAGCGGTGCGCGCAGGTCGTGCGAGACGGCGTAGCTGACCGCCTCCAGTCCGCGCGCCGCGCCGGCCAGCTCTGCCGTGCGCTCGGCGAGGCGCGCCTCGAGGTCGGTGTTGAGGGCGCGCAGCGCCGCCTGCGCCGCGGCGTGGTCGGTGACGTCCATGTGCGCGACGAGCAGCGCCGGGTTACCGGCGAAAACGATCGGCGCGCCCGAGGTGACGACGTGGCGGATGGCGCCGTCGCGCCGGCGCAGCCGCAGTTCGACGCGCGGGCCCGTCGCGTCGCCCTGCAGGAAGCGCTGCAGCGCCGCCCACACGCGCGCCTGATCCTCCGGCAGCACCAGGCGCTCGAGCCACTCGGGCGCCGACGTGGCGAGCATCTCCTCGACGCTCCAGCCGGACAGCGCCGCCGCTGCCTGGTTGGCCATCAGGATCTGCGGCCCGCTGACCACCAGCAGGGCCTGCAGCGAGTGCTCGAAGACCGCCCGATAGGCCTCCTCGGCGCGCCACAGATCGGTGAGGTCGGCGAGGGCCATGATCAACGCCGGTCGGCCGTGGTGCGTGATGCTGGCGGTCTGCACGTAGAGGACGCCCTCGGTGCCGTCGGCGCGGTGCACCCGCAGGGCGTAGCGGGGTACGACCTGGCCGAGCGTCAGCCAGCGGTCGACGACCATCTGGGTGCCGGCCGCGTCGTCGGCGACGACCAGCCGGGCGATGATCTCGCGCAGCGGCAGGCGGGCGAGCGTGTCGACGTCGTGGCCGGTGAGGGTGCTGACGGCGGGGTTGATCATCACCACGCGGTCGTCCTGGACCACCAGCAGGCCCTGGGTCGAGTTCTCGAAGATCGTCCGGTAGGCGGCCTCGGCCTGCACCCGCTCGGTCATGTTGAGGTAGGTGACGAGCCGCGCCGGCGCACCGCGGTAGGTGCAGTCGGCGTGGGTGGTGAGAACATGGCGCAGCGCGCCGTCGGGGTGGACGAGGCGGAACTCGAAGTGTGCTTCGCGCGGGCGTCCCTCGATGTACGCCGTCGCGGCGGCGAGCATGCGTTGCCGGTCGTCCGGGTGCACCGCGGCGATCGTCAGTTCGAGCAGGGGCGTGCCGAGGAGCTCGGCGTGCGAGCGGCCGGTCACCTCGACGAGGGCGGCGTTGGCGAGTCGGATGGCATCGTCCTGGATCAGGGCCAGGCCCTGACTCGAGTGCTCGAAGATGGTGCGGTAGGCCTCTTCCGCGTCGACCTGCGCGGTGATGTCGGTCATGACGCCGCGCACGGCCACCAGGGCACCGTCGTCGGCGCGCACCGGGCGGCTCAGCGTGCGCACCCAACGCAGGCGGCCGTCGCCGTCGTGAATGCGGAACTGCGCCGGCTCGTCGGCGCCGTCGATGGTGCGCGCCAGGCTGGCCCGTACGGCGGCCAGGTCGTCGGGATGCAGAAAGTCGCTGAACGGCCGCCCGAGCAACTCGGCGGCGCGAAAGGTACTGAACCGTTCGATCGCCGGGCTGAGGAAGGTGAACGCGCCGCTCGCGTCGAGCTCGAAGATGACGTCGCGCACCGTCTCGACCAGGGCGCGGTAGCGCTCGTCCGACTCGCGCAGCCGCGCCTCGGCGGCGTGCCGCGCGCGCCGCTCGTCGGCCTCGCGCCGTTGCCGCTCGATCGCCGGCACCAGGCGCGCCAGGCGCTGCTTGCCGATGACGTCGAGCGCCCCGGCCTGCATCGCCGTCACCGCCACGTCGTCGCCGGTCTGGTCGGAGACGATCAGTATCGGCACGTCGCGGCCGCTGGCGCGCACGCACGCGAGCGCCGCCAGGGCGCTGAACTGCCGCAGCACGTGGTCGCAGGTGATGACGTCCCACGCACGCTCCGCCAGCGCCGCGCGCAGCTCCGGCGCCGTATCGACGCGCCGCCAGTCCACTTCGTAGCCATGCCGGCGCAACTCGCGCAGCAGCAACTCGGCGTCGTCCTCGCTGTCCTCGATCAGCAGGACGCGCAGGGTGCCGGCCATGGCGTCAGCGCCGCCGACCGCCGAACAGGGCGCCGAACACGCCGCGCACCAGGCTGCGACCGGCCTGCGTGCCCATGCTGCGGACGACGCTGGCGCCGATCGCGATCGCCGCCTTGGTGAGTTCATCCTGCGGCGTGCGGCCGCCGCGCGGCGGCGCCGCGGGCGGTGCGTCGGCGTCGGCGGTGCGTCCGCGCAGGCGCTCGAAGGCCGACTCGCGGTCGACCGTCTCCTCGTAGCGGCGGCGCAGCGGCGAGGCCTGCACGATCGCGGCACGCTCGTCGGCGTCGAGCGGCCGCAGGCGCGTCCGCGGCGGGTAGATGAAGGCGCGCTCGACCATCGTCGGCGTGCCCTTCTCGTCCAACACCGAGACCAGCGCCTCGCCGACGCCGAGTTCGGTGATCGCCGTCGCCACGTCGAGCGCCGGGTTGGCGCGGAAGGTCTGCGCCGCCGTCTTCACCGCCTTCTGGTCCTTCGGCGTGAAGGCGCGCAGGGCGTGCTGGACGCGGTTGCCGAGCTGGCCGAGCACCGCTTCCGGCACGTCGAGGGGGCTCTGGCTGCAGAAATAGACGCCGATGCCCTTCGAGCGCACCAGCCGCACGACGCGCTCGATCTGTTCGACCAGCGCCTTCGGCGTGTCGTCGAAGAGCAGGTGCGCCTCGTCGAAGAAGAACACCAGCTTCGGCTGGTCGGGGTCGCCGACCTCGGGCAGGCGCTCGAAGAGCTCGGCCAGCAGCCACAGCAGGAAGGTCGAGTACAGCGCCGGCGTCTGCATCAGCTGGTCGGCGGCCAGGACGTTGATCACCCCGTGCCCCTGCGCGTCGGTCTGCATCAGATCGTCGAGGTCGAGGACCGGTTCGCCGAAGAACTGCTCGCCGCCCTGCTGCTCGAGCGCCAGCAGGCCGCGCTGGATGGCGCCGATGCTGGCGGTCGAAACGTTGCCGTACGTGACCTTGATCTCGGCGGCGCGCTCGCCGACGTCCTGCAGCATGGCGCGCAGATCCTTGAGGTCGAGCAGCAGCAGGCCCTGGTCGTCGGCGACCTTGAACACCAGCGCCAGGACGCCGCCCTGGGTTTCATTGAGATTGAGCAGCCGGCTGAGCAGCAGCGGACCCATTTCCGAGACGGTGGCGCGGATGGGATGACCCTGCCGGCCGAAGAGATCCCAGAACACCACCGGGCAGGCGGCCGGTTCGAACGCGATGCCGAGCTGCGCGGCGCGCTCGGCGATCTTCGCGCTGTCGCCGCCCGGGCGGGCGAGGCCGGACAGGTCACCCTTGACGTCGGCCAGAAACACCGGCACGCCGATGCGACTGAACTGCTCGGCCAGGACGCGCAGGCTGATGGTCTTGCCGGTGCCGGTGGCGCCGGCGATGAGGCCATGCCGGTTGGCCATGCGCGGGATCAGTTCGATCACGTGCGCGCCCTTGGCGATCGGCAGTGCGGCGGGGGGGACCATCGGGACTCCTTGCGTCGTCGGGCCTTATCGGCGCGCCGCCCAGGGGGCAAGAGAAGCAGGGGGACGTGAGAAGCAGGGGGACGTCGGGCCGGGTTGTCGAAGTGCGCGAGAATAGTGTTTACACCGTCGCCGGAGGTGAATGTGATGACGACCCGTGCATGGATAGCGGTCAGTTTGCTGGCGGTACTCGGCTGCGCGACGGGCGCGGCGGCCGACGAGGTGACCTCGAAGGGCACCGTGCTGAAGGGCAAGATCACCGGCTTCTCGAGCGCCGGGGTCACCCTCGAGCCCGAGTACGGCAAGGGCGCGCTGGCCATCAAGTGGGAGGACGTCGAGGATCTGAAGAGCGCCGGCGCCTTCCAGATCCTCTACGGCGACGACCTCGAGGCCGACACGGCGTTGCAGGGGTTCAGCGACGGCAAGCTGCTGGTCGGCGCCGACGCCGCCTCGGCCACCGCCATCGAGACGGCGACGATCCATTCGGCGCTGCCAATCGGTCCCGACGGGTTGTCCTGGCAGGACGAGGTGCGCAGTGCCTGGCGCTACTGGGACGGCAGTTTCGACGTCGGCGTCAACGTCCAGCAGGCGACCATCGACACCACCGGGTTCCTGGTCGGCTTCGAGACGACGCGGAAGAAGGACCCGACGCGCCTGATCATGGGCGCCAACTACCGCTACTCGACGCAGAAGCAGAAGGGCGAGAGCAGCACGACGATCGAGGACCGCGCCTTCGGCCTGCTGCGCGGCGAGTACGACATCACGCCGCGCCTGTACGGCTTCGCCTCGGTCGACGCGACCTACGACGCAATCCAGAAGTTGAGCATCCGTGCCATTCCCAAGGGCGGCCTCGGCTACACCGTCTGGGAGGAGAAACTCGACGAGGACAAGCGCAACTTCCTCGCCGCCGAGGCTGGCGGCGCCTGGGTGTATGAGAAGTTCTTCGAGAGCACCGGTCGCATCGTTAATACGGCGCCGCTGCGGCGCTGTTGTACCGACAACAACTACTTCGCCATCGCCTTCGGCGCCGCTGCCGGATACCACCTGCCGTTCGGGTCGCATATCGGCTGGCGGCTCGATTACCTCCCCGCCGTCGACGACTTTGCCAACGACTACCTGCTGCGCAACGCCCTCGATCTGACGGCGCCGCTGTACGGCCCGGTCAGCGCCAAGTTCTCGTTGATCGACGAATACGACAGCACGCCGGCTGCCGGCACCGATAGCAACAGTTTATACTTGGCGTTCGGCCTCTCGGTCGGCTGGTAGCCGCGACGCGGAGTAGGCGATGGCGGCGGGTCCCTGGCGCGAGCGGGCGTACCGTTGGCGATGGTGGCTGGCCACCCTCGGCCTGCTGCTGGTCGTGCGCGCGGCGCTGCCCGAGGTGCTGCGCCGGGTGATCATCAGCCAGGCCTCCGAGGCGCTGCGCGCCAAGGTCGACGTCGGCGACGTCGATCTGCGCCTGTGGCGCGGCGGCGTCGCGCTCGAGGACGTCGCCGTGCGGCCGCTCGGCGCCCCGGACCGGCCGCCGCCACCGCCCGATGCCGATCCGAACGCCGTCCCGCCGGCCTTCGACGAGTACAGCCCGATCCTCGGCTTCAAGCGCTTCGCCGTCGAGGTGCGCTTCGTGCCGCTGTTCTCGAAGATCGTGCAGGTGCGCGGCATCGAACTCGACTCGCCGCGCGTGGCGCTCGACCGCCTCGCCTCCGGGGACATCAACGTCATGGCACTGGTGCCGAAGCAGGAGGTGACGGTCGAAACCGGCGCGACGCCGGGCGCGGCGGAGACGGCGCCGGCGACGCCCACCGCCGGCGGTGACAGCAGCGGCGACGCCGCGGCGGACAGCGGTTGGAACGTCGGGCTCGACCAGTTCATCCTCAGTGACGGCCGCATCCGCTTCCGCGACCTCGCTCTCGAGGGCAGCGAGCCGGTCGAGCTCGGCATCGATCGCATCGCCGTCGAGGAGATCGGCCTCTCGCCGGCGGTGTACGGCAGGCCGGGCCACATCAAGCTCAAACTGGGTATCGACGAGGGCAGCGTCGACATCGACGCGCGCCTGACCCTCGACGGCGCCAAGGTGAAGGTGACCACCGAGGTCACCGCCAACCGCCTGCCGCTGCGCCGCGCCCGCCTGTACGTGCCGACGGTCGGCTGGAGCGATCTGCGCGGCGAGCTCGACCTCGGCCTGACCTACGAACTGGAGGAGGCGAAGACCAACGCCCTGTCCGGCACGCTGGCGTTGCGCGACGTGTCGGTGGCCGTGCCCGGTCTCGAGGACGTCGCCATCGGCTGGAAGAGTCTGGCGGTGACCCTCGAGCGCATCGACCTGCTCGCGCAGCGTGCCGCGGTGCAGGAGGTGGCGCTCGACGGCGCAATCGTGACCATCCGGCTGCACGAAGGAGAGCTGTTGCCGGTGCTGGCGCGACCGGGCCAGGCCCCTGCGCAGGGAGTGCCCGCAAGTGGGGTTCCCTCGCCCGCATCTGGGGTCCCCTCTCCCGCATCACTTGCGGGAGAGGGAGCACCCGCAGGCAGTGCCGGAGAAGAGACACCGTCGCCCGCGCCTGACGCGGCAGCGGGGAGTCCCGCCGGTGACGCGGGTGAAGAGACGCCGCCGCGCGCCGCCGATGCGGCCGACGAGCCGCCTGCGCCACCGTGGCGCTGGCAGGTGGCGAGCATCAAGCTGACCAATTCGAAGGTGCACGTGCTGAGCGAGCAGGCGCCGGTGGACGTCGGCGTCGAGCTGGCGGTGGCCAACCTCAGCGGCGAGCGGGACGCGATCGCGCACGTGACGCTCGGCCTGGCTCTGCAGCCGGGCACGCTGGCGCTCGACGGCGACCTGCGCCTCGCGGCGGTGCCGGCCTTCGGCGGGACGCTGAAGATCGCCGACCTGGCGCTGCCGCCGCTGCTCGCGGTCAGCGGCGCCGCGCCGGCGGAGGTGCTGCCATCCGCCATCCTGCGCTCCGATCTCGCCATCGCCGCCGGGCTGGCGGCGCCGGGCGGCGGCGAGGCGCCGGCCGATCGGCTGCGCGTCAGCGGCACGCTCGGCGTCGGCGCCCTGCGCGTCGCGCCACCGGAGAGCGACGGGCTGACCGTCGAGCTGCAGGATCTCGACCTGCGCCTCGACCAGCTGGCTGTGCCGGGCGTCATCCCGCCCGGCCAGAAGGCGGCGGCCGGCGACGCCATCGACCTCGGCCTCGGCCTGACGCTGCGCGAGGTGAAGATCGCGCGCGCCGGAGCGCAGCCACTCGCCGTCGCCGTGCAGCAGCTCGAGCTGACCATTCCGCAACTGACCGTCCCGGCGATGCTGGCGGCGCTGGCGCCGGCCGACGGCGTGCCGATCGTCACTGGCGGCCTCGGCCTCGCCCTCACCGCCCCGCGCGTCGCCCTCGGCGCCGACGACCTGACCGTTGCGGCGAGCCGCATCGCCCTCACGGCCACCGACGTCGCCCTCCCGGTGGCGCCGCCGGCCGCAGTCGATGCCGCCGCGCCTGCCGCGGTCGATGCGGCCGCGCCGGCGGCGCTGCCGATCGTCGGCGCGCCGCCCGCCAGGCTGGCGCTGCAGGTCGATCTCGCCGATCTCAAGCTGGCGGCGATGCAGGGCAAGGAGCTGAACGTCACCGTGCCGGCCGCCGCGCTCACCTTGAAGGACGTCGTCGTCCCCGGCTTCGTCGCCGGGGCGCCGCCGGCACCGGGGCTCGAGCCGCTGCAGGCTGCCGCGCTGCTGACCCTGACCCAGCCGCGCGTCGCGCGCGGCGACGGCAAGGACTTCGCCGTCAGCGCCAAGTCGATCTCCATCCCGCTCACCGCGCTCGCCATGCCCGGCGTCCCCGGCGGTCTGCCGCCCGGCGCCGCGCCGCCGCCGCTGCGCGCGACCCTGGGCGAGATCCGCTTCGAGGCGCCCGCCATCCGCGTCACGCGCACCAAGGACGGCATCATCCTTCCTGCCGCCGGCTCGCCCGCCGCCGGCCCGCCGCCGCTCGCCGGCGCGCCGTCCGCCGCGCCGGCGCCAGCCCCGTCGCCGACCGCCGCGGCGGCGCCAGGGACCGCGCCGGCCACACAGCCGCTCGAGCTGAAGATCGCCGCGCTGCGCGTCCTGCGCGGCGGCGTCGAGTTCGTCGACCGCGCCGTGCAGCCGACCTGCTCGACCCGCTTCGCGCCGATCGAGATCGAGGCCCGCAACGTCAAGCTGCCGGGGCCGTTCGTGAAGCCGCTCAAGGTCGACATCACCAGCGTCGCGCAGGGGCAGATCACCGTGCGCGGCGAGCTGTCGCCCGACGCCAGCACGCTCGAGCTCAAGGTCGACCAACTGGCCCTGGCGCCGTTCAATCCCTACGCCACGACCTACTCGTCCTACAGCATCGCCGACGGCGCGCTCAGCATCACCACCAAGGCGACGGCGCAGGGTGGCAAGTTCGACGTGAAGAACGACATCACGCTGCACCAGTTCGACCTCGCCGGCGCCGAGGGTGACTCGCTCTTCGAGCAGCAGTTCGGCCTCTCACTGAGCATGGCGCTGGCGCTGCTGCGCGACCTCGACGGCAACATCGACATCGGCGTGCCGCTCGGCGTCGACCGCGAGGGCAACGCGCAGATCGACGTCATGGCGGTGGTGCGCAGCGCCCTCGCACAGGCGATCACCGGCGCCGTCACCTCGCCGCTGAAGATGCTCGGCGCCGTCGCTGGCGGCAAGGGCGCGCCGATCGCGCCGGCGCCGATCGCCTTCCGCCTCGGTCGCGCCCTGCCGACCGGCCCGGGCAGCGAGGCGGCGGACCGCCTCGCTGCCTTCCTCGCCAGCCGGCCCGCCATGGGCGTGCAACTGATTGCCGCGGCGACGGCCGACGACGCGCGCTGGCTGCACGAGCAGGGGCTACTGGCGAGTTGGGAGGACGAAGGCTTCTTCGCCCGCTCGGTCGGCTTCGTCGTCGCCGGCGGCCCGCGCCAGCGCGTGCGCGCCTATCTCGAGGGGCGCGCCGCCGACGAGAAGCCGGAGCTGTCCGTCGAGGATGCGGCGACGCTCGACCAGTGGCTGGCGGAGCGCCCGGCGCCCAGCGCGGCGGAGCTGCAGGCGCTCACCGACGCGCGGCTGGGCGCCGTCGAAGCGGCGCTGACCGGGAAGGACATCGCCGCCACCCGCATCGCGCGCGGCGCGCCGCCGGAGGAGCCGCCCGGCGGTGCGCCGACGGTCACCCTCAGATTACAGCCGGCCGGCCGCGCCACGGCGCCACCGCCGGCCCCACAACCCTGATCGCAGAAGGAGAAAGCAATGCTCAAAGAGTTCAAAGAGTTCGCCATGAAGGGCAACGTCCTCGACATGGCCATCGGCATCATCATCGGCGCCGCCTTCGGCAAGATCGTCAGCTCGTTCGTCGCCGACGTGATGATGCCGCCGCTCAGCATGCTGATGGGCCAGGTCGACTTCACCAACTGGTTCGTCGCGCTCTCCGGCGGCGACTACGCGACGCTGGCGGCTGCCCAGGCGGCCGGCGCGGTGACGCTCAACTACGGCGCCTTCCTCAACACGGTGATCAACTTCCTCATCGTCGCCTTCGCCGTCTTCATGCTGGTCAAGCAGGTGAACCGGCTGAAGAAGGAAGAGCCGGCGGCGCCGGCCGAGACGCCGGTGCAGGAGAAGCTGCTGGGCGAGATCCGCGACCTGCTGGCGAAGCGCGTCTGACGCGTCGGGGCGGCGATCAGTAGGCGACGTGCGCCTCGAGTGTGCCGTGCTCGGTGCGCACGACGACCAGCCGCGACATGCACGGCATGCAGTAGACGCGGTCGCCCGGTCGCAGCTCGCGGCTCGAGCGGATGACGACCTTGCAGACCGGGCAGATGACCTCGTTCGGCGCCAGGGCGTCGCCGCCGCCGCGCCACTTGCGGTAGAACTTGCGGTACTTCTTCGGCACCTCGTCGAAGCCGGTGTCCTCCAGGAGGTAGCGCTGGCGCGGCTTCTCGGCCTCGGCAGCCTCGACGCCCTGCTGCAGCGGATCGCTCATGGCGCGAAGCCCAGGCGCTCGACCGATTCCAGGTAGGCGCGGCTGAGCCGATGCCGCTCGTCCTGTGGCGTGGCGATCGACTGCATCGTCTCCTCGAGGGCGTCGAGCACCAGGTGGTCGAGCTCCGACTTCACCCGGCCCAGGCGGGCGCGGATATGCGGCGCCGTCGCCAGGCGCCGCCCGAGCTCGTTCTCGCCGAAGCCGATGTGGCGCCGCTCGTCCTTGATGATCCCCTGCAGGACCTCGCGCGTGATCGGATCGGCGGTCTGCGCATGGCTGTGGAAGACGGCGAACTCGAGCGCCTCGAGGATGACGTTCTGGGCGAAGATCGCCGCCTCCCAGTCGCGGCTCGCCACCAGCTCGATGAGGCGCTGGCGGAAGAGCAGGATGCTGCGGCTGGCGCGGCGCTCGACCTCCGCCTCCGGCTGCGCCACGCCGAGGTCGCGCAGCCGGTGCAGGAGCACTTCCAGATGCCGGCCCTCGTCCGCCACCTGCGTCGACAGGAAGACCTTCGCCAGATGCGTCGGGGCGATGGCGATGAGGCCGCTGGCCCCCTCGAGGGCGGCCGTCTCGCCGACGCAGTAGTTGCACAGCACGGTGATCAGGCGATCGCGTTCGATCTCCGTCAACGACGCCTCGACGGCGTCGGGCTGGTGCCCCCAGGTGAGGCCCGTCAGGTAGCCCTCGACCGCCTGAAACCAGAACTCGAACGAGTGCACCTCGGCCAGGAACTCCTCCGGCTCGAGGTCGTGGATGTCGAACGGGGCGGCGGGACGGACCGACATCGGTGGCCTCACTGACGCACGGGCGTCTGGTACTCGAGGCCGATGCGGCCGAGGCGCGTCTTGAATTCCTTCAGCACGGTGTCGGCGAGCACCGCTTCCATCGCCGCGGGCTGCATGTCGCTCAGGTCGACGCCCTGCCAGCGCGCCTGGTGGTGCGCACCGCCCATCTCGCGTTCGAGGCGGCGGAACTCGTCCGGCGCCGCGTTGTTGCGGAAGGCGTCGGCGAAGGTGGCCAGCATCCAGTACGACATCTCCTTCTGCATGCGCTCGATCTCGGCCTTCTTCTCCGGCTGCGCCTTGAGCAGCGAGCCGATGCGATTCTCACCGAAGCCGACGTGGCGGCGCTCATCGGCGATGGTGCCGTTCAGGGTGTGCGCGAACTTCGGGTTCACGCCTTCATTCATCGCCAGCATCATCTCGAAGACGCTGAAGGCCATGCCCTCGAGGACGATGTTCTGGCCCACCACGCCGGCAATGAAGTCCTTGCGGTCCACCTTCTCGAGCAGCACCTCGGCGAACTTGACCAGATTGGGGTTGGCGTACTGCGTGATCGTCGACTCGAGGTCTTCCTGCTTGACGCCGAGGTCGTAGAGGCGCTCGGTGAACACCTCGACGTGGCGTGCCTCGTCGAGCGTCTGGGTGGCGAGGAAGCGCTTCGACGCCTCGTCCGGCGCGGCGTTGATCAGGCCCGACGACGCCGCCAGCGCGCAGCGCTCGCCGACCACCAACTGCACCGTGGCCTTGATGGTCTCGGTGTGCAGCAGATCGTTGGTGAGCAGCATCTCGGGCTCATGCTCGCCCGGCTTGTGCCCGAACTCGGTGCCCTCGAGGTAGCCCTGCGGGCACGACTCCAACCAGTTCTGGATCGAATATGCCGAGAGAAAATCTGCCATGCGGCCTCCTTGTCGAGTGAGTGAATGGAGGTTCAGTAGCGATGCGTGGGGCTGCGAAACCATGACATCGGTCAGGCTTGGCGATGATCGATGCCGTCAGGGGCGCGCGCCGGCCTCGTCGTGCAGCCCCGACTCGTCGTGCTGCGCGATGCGCCCGAGGCGGTCGGGGTCGGTGAGGACGACGTCGCGCCCGTCGCTGGCGACGGCGCCCTTGCGCTTCAGCGCCGTCAGCAGGCGGATGGCGGTTTCGGTCGAGACGCCGATCATCTCCGCCAGCTCGCGCCGCGTATAGCGCAGCTCGAGGTGGTGACCCGGCTGCACCGCGCCGCCGGCGCGACCGAGCTGCAGCAACAGGCCGGCGAGGCGGCTCTCCGCCCCCTTCAGGGCGAGATCGCGCGCCTTGCGCCGGGCCAGGGACAACTCGCGGCTGAGGGCGGCGAGCAGGCGCAGGCCGGTCTCCGGGTGGCGCTCGATGAAGGCCGCCAGGCGTTCGCGCGGGAAGATCGACACCTGCGCTGCCGTCAACGCCTCGGCGGAGACCGACATGGTGTCGTTGTCGTCGAGCGACAACTCGCCGATCAGGGCGCCGGGGCCGGCGATCTCGAGGATATGGTCGCGACCGAAGCGGTCGGATTGGTACAGCTTCACGGCGCCGTGGCAGACGAGATAGAGCGCCGACGGCGGCGTCCCCTCGCCGAAGATGACCTGGCGCGGCCGGTAGAGCACGGTCGTGCCGGACTGGCGCCAGTCGGTCAGCACCTCGCCGGGCAGGTCGCAGACGGTGCCGCTGCCGCCTGCCGGGCAGCCTTCACAAGGGATTCGACGCATGCGGAGATGCTCCTCTCTGGCGGGATACTTTCCGGCAGTATGGCTGCCGGGAGTCGCGTCCACCTATGACCCCGATCATGGTCCCCCGATCATGGTCTCCAGGAGTCACAGCAAGCCGGTGACCAAGGCCGCGGGCGCCGCCGATTGCGCGGAACGGACCTTCCCGTCGCGTGGCTGGGAACCGCGGCGTGGGGATTTTCGGCCGCGCGGGAGGGCCGAGCCGCTTGCGTCCGCCTGGCGGCTGGGTGATGGCACGCGCATGGACCCGTCCACCCTCGCCGGGCCGCTCTACCTGCTCGCCATTCTCGCCGAGCGACGCCTGCTGCGCCGCGTCGGCGGCGATCTGCGCGGCTACGAGCGGCGCGACGCCTGGACCAGCATCCTCTGCGGCGCCACCGCGGTGATCGCCTGGATCCCCATCCAGCTGGCGACGTTCGCGCTGGCCTCGTGGCTGTGGCAGCACCGGTTGCTCGACCTCGGCGGCGGCGTTCTCGGCTGGGCGGTGATCCTGGTCGGCTGGGACTTCAGCTTCTACTGGCAGCACCGCGCCGAGCACGAGGTGCGGCTGCTGTGGGGTGGGCACGTCACGCACCACTCGAGCCGCTACTTCAACTACTCGACGGCGCTGCGGCAGTCGTGGACGCCGTGGGCCGGGCCGTTGTTCGTCGCGCCGTGGGCGCTGCTCGGCGTCCGTCCGGAGATGATCATCGTCGCCGGCGGCTGGAACCTCATCTACCAGTTCTGGATCCACACCGAGGCGGTCGGCCGCCTGCCGGGCTGGGTCGAGGCGTGGCTCAACACGCCGTCGCATCACCGCGTCCATCACGGCGCCAACCCGCAGTACCTGGACCGGAACTACGGCGGCGTCCTGATCGTCTGGGACCGCCTCTTCGGCACCTTCGCCGCCGAGGGGGAGCGCGTCGTCTACGGCCTGACGAAGAACGTCGAGGGCTACAACCTGCTGTGGGTGCAGCTGCACGAATACGTCGCCATCGCGCGCGACCTCTGGGGTCGGCCGCCATGGCGGCGCGCCCTGCGCTACGTCCTCGGTTCGCCGACCTGGCGGGCGCAGCAGAATTGAAGGGCGCAGCGCAGCGCGCCCCGTTGCTCCGGCGGAGCCGGCAGGGTTACAACTCACCCCATGATCAAAGGCTATGCCGGTCGCGTGCTCGACGTGGATCTCGCCACCCAGACGGCCACATTCAAGCCGCTCGACGAGGACACCGCGCGCCTCTACATCGGCGGCAAGGGCTACGGGACGCGTCTCCTCTATGACATGACGCGCCCGGGCATCGACCCGCTCGGCCCCGACAATCCGCTCATCTTCGCCACCGGCCCACTCAACGGCTCGGTGGCGCCGCAGTCGAACCGCTTCGCCGTGGTCTGCAAGAGCCCCCTCACCGGCGGCATCGGCAACGCCGCCTGCGGCGGCTCCTTCGCCTACGGCATGAAGCGCGCCGGCATCGACGTGCTCATCCTGCGCAACCAGGCCAATGCCAGGATTCGCATGGACATCGACGGCAATGGTGACAGCGTCCGCTTCCTGCCCGCCGACGACCTGTGGGGCAAGGGCACCTATGCGACGCAGGCGGCGCTGGAGAAGAAGAAGTATCACGCCGTCATCGGGCCGGCCGGCGAGCACCAGGTGCTCTATGCCGGCATCGTCTCCAACGAGCGCATCGCCGGCCGTACCGGCGTCGGCGCGGTGATGGGGTCCAAGCAGCTGAAGGCGATCTCGATCGGCGGTCCGCGCAAGCTCGAGATGGACGACGAGGACGCGTTCAAGACCTACACCAAGTGGGTACGCGAGATGTTCCGCGACCACCCGGTACTGGGCGAGAAGCTGAAGCGCTACGGCACCGCCGGCATCGTCAACACCACCAACGCGCGCAACATCCTGCCGACGCGCAACTTCAAGTACGGCCACCACGACGACGCCATGCAGATCTCCGGCGAGTGGATGGAGGACCACGAGCTGACCGGTATCAGGTCGAGCTGCATCCACTGCCCGGTCACCTGTGGTCGCGACGTCACGGTCGAGGGCGTCGGCCGCGTCAAGGGCCCCGAGTACGAGACCGTGGCGCTGCTCGGCAGCAATCTCGAGGTGCTCGACCTCAAGAAGATCAACGAGTGGAACTACCTCGCCGACGACCTCGGCATGGACACCATCAGCCTCGGCGCGACGCTGAGCTTCGCCATGGAGCTGCAGGAGCGCGGCATGCTGAACGCCGGCCTGCACTTCGGCGACGTCACCGGCATCGCCGAGATGATCAAGGACATCGGCCACCGGCGCGGCCTCGGCGACCACCTCGCCGACGGTGTCAAGCGCATGGCCGAGCGCTACGGCGGGCACGAGTTCGCGATGCACGTGAAGGGGCTCGAGCTGTCGGCCTACGATCCGCGCGGCTCCTACGCGCAGGGCGTCGAGTATGCCACCACCAACCGCGGCGGCTGCCACGTGCAGGGCGCCAGCATGTATCTCGAGTCGACCGGGCCGCTGACCATCAACCCGCAGAACCTCAAGCTCAAGGCCGACATTCCGATCCTGCAGCAGAACCTCGCCTGCGCCATCAACTCGATGGTGCTGTGCATCTTCACCACCTACGGCATGATCCCCAAGCAGCTGCACAACCTGGCGCCGAACTCGTTCACCCACCGCGCCCTCTCGACGCTGCTCGAGAACAGCGGTCCACTGATGCGCACGGTGATGGGCATCAAGGGCAAGCCGATGATGTGGTACGAGAAGTGGCTGACCTACATCACCGGCACCTCGATCTCGGGCGGCCACCTGCAGGAGATCGGCGGCCGCATCTTCAATCTCGAGCGCATGTACAACCTGCGCGAGGGGCTCACCGGGGCCGACGACACGCTGCCGCCGCGCATGCTGCACGAGCCGACGTTCAAGGGCATGACCAGCGGCCATCCGCTGCCGCAGCTGTTGCCGCGCTACTACAAGCTGCGCGGCTGGGATACGCACGGCGTGCCGCGCCCGCGCACCCTGGAGAAGCTGCAGGTGCGGGTCTGAGGCGCCGTCGGGCATTCCCTCCCCACCCTGAAGCGGAGCGACCATGGGCCGGATATTCGAAACCCGTAAGCACACGATGTTCGCCCGCTGGGATCGGATGGCGAAAGCCTTCACCCGCATCGGCAAGGAGATTGTCATCGCGGTGAAGGCCGGCGGCCCCGATCCGGCGCACAACCCGCAACTGCGCCGCGTCATCCAGAACGCGCGCGCGATCAATATGCCGAAAGACAAGGTGGAGTCGGCGATCAAGCGCGCCGCCGGCCGCGGCGCCGCCGACTACGCCGAGATCCTCTACGAGGGCTACGCGCCGCACGGCGTCGCGGTGCTGGTCGAAGCCGCCACCGACAACTCGACCCGCACCGCCGCCAACGTCCGCAACCGCCTCGCCAACGGCGGCGGCAATCTCGGCAGCACCGGCAGCGTCAGCTTCCAGTTCCGCCGCATGGGCGTCTTCCGTCTCGACCCCGCCGGCCTCGACGCCGAGGGGCTCGAACTCGACCTCATCGACCACGGACTCGAGGAGATGGGCGACAGCAGCGGCGAGAAGGGCGAGCCGCAGCTGGTCATCCGCTGCGGTTTCACCGACTTCGGCCGCCTGCAGAACGCCCTCGAGGCACGCGGCCTGAAGGCGCTGTCGGCCGAGTCCGAGTACATCCCCACCACCCCGACCGAACTCTCCGACGCCGATGCCAAGGACGTGCTGATGCTCATCGACGTCCTCGAGCAGGACGACGACGTGCAGAGGGTCTTCTCCAACCTCGCCTGAGCGCGCCGGTCCGGCGCGCCGCGCGAAGATCTGTAGAGGGGGCGGGCACGACGTTGTGGGCGGTGTGGAGCCGTGCTATCAGCCGCGCTGATGTCACTGGGAGGGATGACCATGGAGCGACCGCTTGAAACCCTGGGCTGGCTCGTCGGATTCGGAGCAGTTCTCAGTATCGCCGTGGTGGCGCCGGGCACCGCGCACGCGGTCTGCATTCTCACCTGCCCAGCCAACATCACGGCCACGTCCACGTCCAGGGACGGCGATCCTATCTCGTATGGCGCGGTGGGGCAGAACGGTTGCACTGGCCCAGTTGAGCAGACATCCGGCCTACCCTCCGGCGCGGTATTCCCCCCGGGCATCACCACGTGTTCGTTTCGCAACTCCGTTGAACCGAGCAGCACATGCTTCTTCACCGTTACGGTCAACGTTGTCTCCCCTGCGGGGGCACCCGCCACGGGCCCGTTGGGTCTCGCCGCGCTTGCCGCCGGCTTGGCGGCCTGCGGCGTCTGGGCAGTGCGCCGCCGCCGAGGCTGACCGGGCGGCAAGTTACCGACCCCGCGCGCCAGTTCGCTGACCGACACGCGGCCGTCGGCGACACAATCCAGCGGCGTGCAGGTCGGCGACCTTGCTGCCGAGACCGGCGGACAGGCGGCCCACCTCAGCTTCTCGGCGGTGCTGAGCAGGGTCTCGCGTTGCTCGGCGCCGAACCGCGCCGCGATCGTCGCCGCCGAGGCCGCGGGCGGCTGCTATGGACTGACGCTGACGGGCACGGCGGGACTCGACTGCCCGAACCACGCCACCCCGTCCTGCACCATGCGCCATGCACAGTCGTAGGTCCCGGCCAGCAGCGGCGCGGTGACCGTCCAACTGAAGGTCTTCTGCTGGCCGGGGCCGATCGCGTCGGTGCTCGCCAGCGCCACTCGGTTCATTCCCCAGATGAAATTGTCATGCGGGTTCTGTGCGCCCAGGCGGTACGACTGTTCCGCCGTCCACGTTGTGCCGCCGGCGTTCCGCAGCGTCACCGACACCGTGTACGACTGCCCCGCGGTCATTACTGCCGGGATGTTCTGTCCGACGAACGCGGCGTCGAGGCTGCTGGCCGCCTGCACCGCGACCGCCGCATCAACGCTCCGCTGCCCGAACCACGCCACTCCGTCCTGCACCATGCGCCATTGAAAATTGTGCGTTCCTGGCAGCAGCGGCGCGATGACCGTCCAGGTGAAGGTCTTCTGCTGGCCGGGGCCGATCGCGTCGGTGCTCGCCAGCGCCACTCGGTTCATTCCCCAGATGAAATTGTCATGCGGGTTCTGTGCGCCCAGGCGGTACGACTGTCCCGCCGTCCACGTCGTCCCGCCGGTGTTCCGCATCGTCACCGACACCGTGTACGACTGCCCCGCGATCATCACCGCCGGGATGTTCTGTCCCACGAACGCGGCGTCCGCGGGCCGCAGCGTCGGCGTGCGCGTCGCGGTCGCGGTGCGGGTCGCGGTGCCGGTCGCGGTTGCCGCCCGGGTGCTGGTAGGCGTCGGTGACGGATCGATGCCGCCCAGGGATGGGTGGACGAGGAACAAGCCGCTCTCGATGCCGCTGATCAGGACAGTGCCGCTGGCGAAGAAGGGGTAGTTGCTCCAGGTTCCGGCATAGCCGGCCGCGTCGCTGGCGGGAAAGACATCGAAGAACGCGACCTCGTTGAGGGCGCCGCTGGCGACGGCGGCGAGGTCGAGGATGCGCAGGCCGGCGCGGTAGTTCGATTCGAAGGCGTATCCGTTGGCGAGGTACAGGTTGTGATCGGTCGCCGTCGTCAGACCGAAGTACGAGCCGCGCACCGACGGTGCATCGAGGTTGCGCACGTCCCAGATCACCGTGCGGGTATTGTGGGCGAAGTTCAGCTCGTCGAGCTCGTCGTTCATGAGGAAGTACTGGTGGTCGTCGGTGAGCCACCCCTGGTGGGCGTACCCGAGACCGGCATAGCCCGTGCGCGAGAGCTGCACCGGCAACGCCTTGTCGGTGACATCGATGATGGTCAGGGTATCGGTGTTGGAGCTGAAGCAGATCTCACGCCCGCGATGGGCGGCGTCTGGCCCCTGGTAGATGACGCACTGAGTCTCGTGCGTGTAGCCATCGCCGCTCACGCACCCGGCGAAGGTCGGCGTCGTCGGGGTCCGCACGTCAATGACGTGCAAGCCACCGCCGCAGGTGTTCGTACCCGCGGCATATGCGAAGCCGGTCTCTGCATTGACGGCCAGGGTGTGGCAGTTGCTGAAGCCGTTGTAGTGCGCCGTCTCGCTGAAGGTGCGGGCGCCGCCCGCGAGATCGCGGAGCTGTCGCAGGTCGAACACCTGCATGCCGTGCCCGGCGGCTTCACTGACCACCAGGGCGTGGTCCCCGTACACCTTGAAGCCGCGCCAGGTCGAGTTCGCCGTATGGGTGGGCAGGTTGCCGAGATAGACCGGCGCGGTCGGCACGGTGACGTCGACGAACGAGGTGCCGTTGGTGCGGCCCATGAGCGCGTACTCACGGCCGGTCGCGGAGTCGGTCCAGCCCCAGACGTCGTTGCCCTGCCCGCCGCCGATGGCGCTGAACGGCATGAAGGCGAGCAGGTCGACGTTTTGACAGGGGTAGCCTGCGGCCGTGCCGTCGCTGCAGGCCGCGCCGGCGACCCCCACCGCCGCGGCGGGCGCGCACGTCACCGCCGGCTGGCGATAGATTTGCTCGGCAAAGCAGCTGCCGGCCTGGGCGACGGCCGCCAGCAGCGCCGGCGCCGGCTGGCGATAGAGTCGCGCGAACGCGGGCGCTGGACAGCGCGCCGCGATCAGGCGGTGCACGGCGCGGCGGGCGCGATGCACACGCGCCGCCGCCCCGGCGACCAGGGCGTCCTTCGCCGCCGCTTCGAGCGCGTGTGCGGCGATGTGGTCGAAGGTCCGTTGCCAGGTGGTCGCGGCGCTGGCGCTGAGCTTCGCCGCCGCGCGCCCGGTTGCCAACACACACGCCGCCTCGGAGTCGCTCGCGGTGCCGGCGGGCGCGGTCTCGAGCAGCGGGGCGTACGCCGCGTCGATCGTCGCGCGCTCGAGGGCGCGGCACGCGCGCACGGTGTCACGCATGAGCTCGCTCACGTCGACGGCGCCGAGGGTTGCGGCCGTCTGCGCTGTGCAGGCGGCCGCGACCGCCTCCCCCGCGCCGGTTCGTGCCGCGCCCAGTGCCGCCTGCGTCGCGTCGCGGTCGCAGGCGCCAGCGGTCAGCGCCGCGTCGAAGCAGGCGCGGTTGGCCGCCACCGCCGCGTCGCTACACCTGCGCGCCGCCGCGCCGAGCGCCCGCAGACACGGAGCGGCGGCGCCGAAGTTGCCCCACTGGGCAATCGACGACTGTCCGCCATCGGCAAGCGACGGCGACGCGGGGAGCGCCACCAGTGCCGCGGTGAGGAGGCTGGCGATGCACAGGGCCGCCGGCGTGGCGCGGGCGCGCGGGCGCTTGCCAGGAAGACTGAGGCCCGGTGTCCCCATTCCATCCGCGCACGCCTCTCCAGCTGCGACCATGCCCACTCCCGAGATTCGCTCCGATGGTAGCATATCGTCCTGCCCCGCAAGGCTCGATTCATCGCGGGCTGGAATCGTCGGCTCGTCGCCGGGCCAGGGGGCGCCGCGCTGTTCATCCGCCGCGATCTGTGGTCATTTTCCAGGCGCATCCGGCATGATCACCGTCGAGCTCACTTACGACATGGCCAAGGCCCTGGGCGGCGTCCGTCGCTTCCAGGTCGACGGGGCGCGCACCGTCGCCGACGTGGTGCGGCTGACGCGCGAGCGCTTTCCCGACGGCGCGGCGCAGTTCGAGACCCTGACGCGCCTGGCGGCGGTGGCGGTGAACGGGGTGCTGGTCAACTATCGCCGCGGCATGAGCACGACGGTGGGCGCGGGCGACACCGTGACCTTCGTAAAGGCCGCTGCGGGCGGCTGAGGATTGACGCGATGGTGAGTGCGACGACGCGACGGATCGCCATCATCGGCGCCGGCTTCGGCGGCCTGGCGCTGGCGATCCGCCTGCAGCGGGCCGGGCGGCACGACTTCGTCATTCTCGAGCAGGCCGCCGACCTCGGCGGCACGTGGCGCGACAACTCGTATCCCGGCGCCGCCTGCGACGTGCCGTCGATGCTCTACTGCCTGTCGTTCGAGCCGAAGACCGATTGGACGCGCAAGTGGTCGGGGCACGCCGAGATCCGCGCCTACATGGACGCCTGCGCGCGCAAACACGGCCTGCTGGCGCACATTCGCTTCAACACCGGTGTCACTGGCGCGCGCTTCGATGCGGTGTCGGGGACCTGGACGGTGCGCACGACGACCGGCGAGGAATTCGTCGCCGAGGTGTTGGTGAGCGGCGTCGGCCAGTTGCACCGTCCGTTCACGCCGGCGATTCCGGGCCTCGAGTCGTTCCGCGGCACGCGCTTCCACTCGGCGCGCTGGAACCACGCCGAGGACCTCTCCGGCAAGCGCGTCGGCGTCATTGGCAACGCCGCCAGCGCCATCCAGTTCATTCCGCAGATCGCCCCGCGGACGGCGCAGCTGAGCATTTTCCAGCGCAGCGCCAATTGGATGGTGCCGCGCTTCGACCGCGCCTACCCGGCCTGGGAGCAGTGGCTCTACCGCTGGGTGCCGGGCCTGGCGCGCCTCTACCGGCTGAAGATCTGGCTGCGTGCCGAGGCGTTCCTCTATCCGGTGATGCGCCGCCGCCCCTGGGCGGTCCGACTCTTCAAGAAGGGCGCGACGGAGTACCTGGAGGAAACGGTCAAGGATCCGGCGCTGCGCGCGACGCTGACGCCGGACTACCCGATCGGCGGCAAGCGCATTCTCATCTCCGACGACTTCTACCAGGCGCTGGCGCGCCCCGGCGTCGAGGTGGTCAGCGAGGCGATCGAGCGCGTCACCGAGACCGGCGTGCGCACCGCCGACGGCCGCGAGCGCCCGCTCGACGCGCTCATCCTCGCCACCGGCTTTCAGACCAACCCCTTCCTGGCGCCGATGCGCATCGAGGGCCTCGACGGCCGCGTCCTCGCCGACGACTGGGCGCAGGGCGCGCGCGCCTTCTACGGGCTGACGGTGCCCGGCTACCCGAATTTCTTCATGCTGTACGGGCCCAACACCAACCTCGGCCACAACTCGATCATCTTCATGCTCGAGTGCCAGATCGCCTACGTCCTGAGCGCGCTGCGCATGCTCGACGAGGAGGACCTCGCCTGGCTCGACCTGCGCCCGGAGGTGCTCGAGGCGTTCAATATCGAGATCCAGGCGACGCTGCGCGGCACCGCCTGGGCGGCGGCGGGGGCCAGTTGGTACAAGGATGCCGAGGGGCGCATCACCAACAACTGGCCCTACTCGACGTGGTGGTACTGGCGCCGGACGCGGCGGCTGGCGCTGAGCGACTACCGGGCCGTGACGCGGGCGGCGGTCGCCGTCGGGCGCGCGGCGGAGGCGCGGGCGGCGTGAGCGACTCGATGCAGGCGGAGGCTCCTCATCCCGACCCGCTCACCCCCGGCGCCGGCAGCCTGGCGGGGAAAGTGGCGCTGGTCACCGGCGGCAGCCGCGGCCTCGGGCGGCAGATGGTGCTGGCGTTCGCGCGAGCGGGGGCCGACGTCGTCATCGCCAGCCGCAAGCTGGAGAACTGTGCCGAGGCGGCGCGCGAGGTGCGGGCGCTCGGCCGGCGGGCGCTGGCGGTCGGCTGCCACGTCGGCGAGTGGAGCCAGGTCGAGGCGCTGGTGGAGCGTGCCTACGGCGAGTTCCCCGCGCTCGACATCCTGGTCAACAACGCCGGCATGTCGCCGCTCTATCCGTCGCTCGCCGCGGTCAGCGAGGCGCTGTGGGACAAGGTGCTCGGCGTCAACCTGAAGGGCCCGTTCCGCTTGAGCGCGTTGGTCGGCACGCGCATGGCCGCTGGGCGCGGCGGATCGATCATCAACATCAGCAGCATCGCCGCCAGCCGCCCGACGCCGCTCGAAACGCCTTACGCCGCCGCCAAGGCCGGCCTCAACGCGCTCACCATCGCCTGTGCGCAGGCCTTCGGCCCGACGGTGCGCGTCAATGCCATCCAGGCCGGCCCGTTCGAGACCGATATCGCCAAGGCCTGGACGCCCGAGATGCGCGCGCACGTCTCCGGTAGCGCCGCGCTCCGCCGCGTCGGCCGCCCCGACGAGATCGTCGGCACCGCGCTCTACCTCGCCTCCGATGCCTCGAGCTTCATGACCGGCGCCATCCTGCGCCTCGACGGCGGCCAGCCGTGACGAGGATCTTCAACGCGAAGGCGCGAAGGCGCGGAGCGCGTGGAGTTCAGGTGCCGTTCCCTTCGCGTCTTCGCGCCTTCGCGTTGAAGATCTCTGGGGAGGGGTGAGATGGACGGCTACACGCGGCTGCGGCTGACGCGCGCCGGGCGCATCCTGACGATCACGTTGGACGCGCCACCGGTGAACGCGGTCGACGCGGCAATGCATCGCGAGTTGGCGCGGGTGTTTCTCGACGCCCAGGACGATCCGGACAGCGACCTCATCGTGCTCACCGGGCAGGGGCGCGCCTTCTGCGCCGGCGGCGACGTGGCGTGGTTCCAGCAGCACGTCGACGATCCGCGCACCTTTCGCGCCATCGCGCCGGAGGCCAAGCGCATCGTCTCCAGCCTGCTCGATCTCGAGAAGCCGATCCTCTGCCGCCTGAACGGCGCCGCCGCCGGCCTGGGGGCGACGATCGCCCTGCTGTGCGATGTCGTCATCGCCGCCGAGACGGCGGTGATCGGCGATCCGCACGTCAAGGTCGGGCTGGTGGCCGGTGACGGCGGCGCCGTCATCTGGCCGCAGTTGATCGGCTTCGCGCGCGCCAAGGAGCTGTTGATGACCGGCGAGATGCTGTCCGCCGCGCGCGCCGGTGAGCTCGGCCTCGTCAACCATGTCGTGCCGGCGGCGGAGCTCGACGCGCGCGTCGCGGCGGTGGCGGCGAAGATCCTCGCCAACCCGCGCTGGGCGGTGCGCTGGACCAAGACCACCGCCAATATCCCGCTCAGGGTATTGGCGGCGCAGCTCGGCGACGCCGCGGTGGCCTACGAGTGCATCGCCAACGCGACGGCCGACCGCCGCGAGGCGGTGGCGGCCTTTGCGGAAAAGCGTAAGCCGGAGTTCAGCGGCGAATGACCGCGTGGTATCGCACCGCCCTCCACTGACATGACGCCGTTCGATCCCACTCTCGACGAGCCCGAGCACGTCGTCGCGCTGCGCCAGCAGCTGCGCCGGTTCGTCGCCGAGAAGACCTCGCGCCAGCAGCGCCGCGCCTGGGACCGCGCCCACACCTGGCCGCGCGAGCTGTTCGAAGAACTCGCCGCCCTCGGCGTCTGCGGCCTGACGGTGCCGGAGGAGTACGGCGGGCACGGGCAGGACATCGTCGCCGCCGTCGCCGTCATCGAGGAACTCGCCCGCGCCGGCGGCTTCCTCGCCGGGCCCTACATTCACTGCGCCTTCTACGGCGGCATGAACATCGCCGAGAACGGCAGCGCCGAGCAGCGCGCCGCGCTGCTGCCGCGCCTGGCGCGCGGTGAGTTGCTGTTCGCCTACGGGCTGTCGGAGCCCGACGTCGGCGGCGACCTCGCCAGCGTGCGCACGCGGGCGCGCATCGAGGGCGATAGCGTCGTCCTGACCGGCAGCAAGCGCTGGTGCACCGGCGCCGATTGGGCCGATTACATTTACTGCCTGGTCAACTCCGACCCCGACCTGCCGAATCGCCAGGCGCTCAGCTTTCTGCTCGTCCCGGCGCGCGCCGCCGGCGTCACGGTGACGCCGATCGAGCACTCCAACCTGCGCTACACGGCCTCGTGCGACGTCACCTTCGACGACGTGCGCCTGCCGCTCGCGGCCATCGTCGGCGGCCGCGAGCAATGGGGCCGCGGCTGGGGCATGCTCGCTGGCCGCGCCCTCGACGTCGAGAAGCTCGAGGTCGCCGCGGTGACCTTCGGCATCGCCCAGGCGACGGTCGAGGAGGCCTGGACCTACGCCCAGGAGCGCGTCCAGTTCGGCAAGCCGATCTGCGCCCACCAGGCGATCCGCCACAAGCTGGTGACGGCGCGCACGCGTCTCGAGGCCTGTCGGCTGATGCTGACGCACGCGGCGCGGCTGGCGCATGCCGGGCGGCCGTGCGCGATCGAGACCTCGATGGCCAAGCTGTTCATCGCCGACACCGGCGTCGAGATCGCGCTCGCCTGCCAGCAGGTGATGGGCGCCTATGCGCTCAGCGACGCCTACGACATGGACCGCAACGTCCGCGATCTGCTCGGCATGCCGATCGTCGGTGGCTCCTCCGACATGCAGAAGAACAACCTCGCCTCGCTGTGGAAGCTGCCCGCATGAACGCCGCCCCCCTCGCGTCCGCCACCGCGCTCGCACCCGACATCCGTGCCCGCGCCGAGGCCATCGAGCGCGGCCGCCGCCTGCCGGCCGATCTCGCCGCGCAGCTCGCCGCCGCCGGCCTGTTCCGCATGCTCGTGCCGCGCAGCCTCGGCGGCCTCGAGCTCGAGCCGGCGTCGATGCTGGCGACGCTGGAGACGGTGGGCGCGGCGGACGCGTCGGTCGGTTGGTGCGTGATGATCGGCGCCACCACCGCGGTCGTCGCCGCCTACCTGCCGCCGGACGTCGCGCGCGAGATCTACGCCGCGCCGGGGACCATCACCGGCGGCGTCTTCGCGCCGCTCGGTCGCGCCGTCGTCGACGGCGACCAGTACCGCCTGAGCGGTCGCTGGCAGTGGGCGAGCGGCAGCGCCAACTGCCATTGGCTGATGGGCGGCAGCGTCATCCTCGACGACGGCACGCCGCGCTGCCTGCCGAACGGCGCACCCGACGCGCGCCTGCTGCTTTTTCCGGCCGAGCGCGCGACGCTGATCGACACCTGGCACGTGTCCGGTCTGTGCGGCACCGGCAGCGGCGACATGGCGGTCGAGGGGTTGCGCGTGCCGCTGGCGCACTCGGTGTCGCTGCTGGTCGATGCGCCGCGCGAAGCCGGTGCCCTGTACCGCTTCCCGGTCTTCGGCCTGCTCGCCCTCGGCATCGCCGCGGTGATGCTCGGCAATGCCGGCGCGGCGGTGACGGACCTGGTCGACCTGGCTGGCGGCAAGCAGCCGCAGGGCAGCCGCAAGGTGCTCGCCGAGCGCGCCGTCGCGCAGAGCGAGTTGGCGCAGGCCGTGGCGGCCCTGCGCGCGGCGCGGGCGCTCTTCTACGAGACGGTCGAATCGGCCTGGGCGGCGGCGTGCGCCGGCGACCCGCTCGACGTGGCGACGCGCGCCGGCCTGCGCCTGGCCGCGACGCACGCGACGCGCATCGCCGCCGACGTGGCGCGCGCCATGTACGACCTCGGCGGCGGCTCCGCCGTCTTCTCCCGCAGCCCCCTGCAGCGCCGTTTCCGCGACGCGCACGTCGGCACCCAGCATCTCATGGTCTCCCCCGCCACCTGGGAGCTCACCGGCCGCGTCCTGATGGGCCTGCCCACCGACCCGACGCAGTTGTGATGGGCCGCGCCCTTCAAGCAGGAGCGTCCGCATGTTGACCCGCCGCTACGTGCTCGCCGCGCCCGTCGCCGATCTGCCGCGCCCGGAGCACTTCCGCCTCGAGAGCGTCGAGCTAGCGGCGCCGGCCGAGGGGGAGATCCTCGTGCGCAACGAGTACATCTCCGTCGATCCCGGCATGCGCGGGCGCCTCTCCGGCGTCGTCACCTACGCGCCGCCGCTCGGCATCGGCGAGGTGATCGAGGCGGCCACGGTCGGCGAGGTGCTGGCCTCGCGCCACCCGAAGTTCGCCGTCGGCGATCACGTCGTCGCCGGCTTCGGCTGGCAGGAGCACGCGCTGTCGAACGGCCGCGGCGTGCGGCGGATTCCCGACGACCGCCTGCCACGCTCCCTGTGGATCGGTATTCTCGGTATCCCCGGCCTGACTGCCTACTTCGGGATGCTCGAGATCGGCCGGCCGCAGGCCGGCGAGACGGTGCTGGTGACCTCGGCCGCCGGAGCGGTCGGCGCCACCGCCGGCCAGCTCGCCCGCCGCGCCGGCTGCCGTGTCATCGGTGTCGCCGGTGGTCGCAAGAAGTGCTCCTGGCTCGGCGAGTTGGGTTTCGACGGGGTGGTCGACCACAAGGCGGCACCCGACCTCGCCCTGGCCATCGCCGCGCTGTGCAAGGACGGCGTCGATGTCCTCTTCGACAACGTCGGCAACGCCATGATCGACCGCGTGTTGCCGATCATGCGCCCCTTCGGGCGCATCGTCGTGTCGGGCCAGATCGCCGACTACAACGTACCGCTCGACGCGCGCGCCGGCATCACCAATACCATCGCCTTCATCGGCCAGCGTCTGACCATGCGCGGCTTCGTCGCTTTCGACTACGCCAAGGAGTTCGCGCGCGCCTGGGCCGATCTCGGCGCCGCCGTGTTGGCCGGCGAACTACAGTACCGCGAGGACATCGAGGACGGCTTCGAGCACCTGCCGCAGGCCTTCATCGGCCTGTTCGCCGGCGCCAACTTCGGCCGCAAGCTGATCCGCACTGCCTGAGCGCCGAGGTCGCAGCTCCGGGATCTGGAGGGCGTCGCCCCGTCGGCGCCGGTTGAATGGAGCCTCAGCGACCCGCTGCAACAGGCGCCCACGGGGGGCGCCCTTGGGGCCGGACGGTGGCGGTTCCTCGGTGGCGGCGGGAACCTCGCTTGCAGCGACGACAGGGCCCACTCCTCCGACGACGTTGGCAGCCCACGACGGCGTGCTATCCTCACGGTTGCGTTCCATGCCCACCGTCCTCCTCTGGCAGCGCCGCTGGTTGATCGCCCTCGGCGCCGCGCTCGTCGCCATCGCTGTTGGGCTCTCGCTCGCCGGCAGTCGGCGCGCCTGGTCCATCGTCGTCGCCGTGCCGGTCGCCTACGCGCCGTTCGCCTATGCCCGGCTGCGCCTGTTCCGCCGCCTCACCGCACCGCTCGCCGGGCGCGGCGTGGCGGCCTCGGTCGCCGGCGGCGCGGCGGCGTTGTGCGACGCCCTGATGGTGGCGCAGCTCCTCACCGCCCGCGGCGGCGACGGGGTGCCGGGGCTGCAGGCGCTCGGGTTGGATTGGGTCGGCCCGGTGTGGTTCAGCGCGCACGCCTTCGCGGCGCTGCTCTACGGTGGCCGCGGTCTGCTGCGCCCCGCGCTGCGGCCGCTGGCGCGCTGGTGGAGGCGCCGCGCCAGGGCGGCGGTGCCGGACGCCGGCGTCGATCTCGGTCGGCGGCAGTTCCTGCAGCAGTTCTCCGTTGTCGGTGCGGCGGCGCCCTTCGCCGTGTCGCTCTCCGGCGTGCCGCTCTCGTACGACTTTCGCGTCGAGGAACGCGAGCTCGAGCTGCCCGGGTGGCCGCGCCGACTCGACGGCCTGCGCGTCGCGCACCTCTCGGACATTCACGTCGGCGGGGCCATGGACCGCGCCCGCCTCCTCGACGTCGCCGCCCTCACCGCCGCGGCGCGCCCCGACCTGATCCTCCACACCGGCGACTTCCTGACGCACCGCCGCGGCGATTTCGACGCGCCCCTCTACGAGGCGCTGTCGCGCCTGGCGCCCCGCTACGGCCAGTGGGCCTGCCTCGGCAACCACGATTTCGACGACCCGGAACGGCTGGTCGGCAAGTTGCGCGCTGCCGGCGTTCGTGTGCTGCGCGACGAGCTCGTCGTGCTCGACGTCGCCGGCCAGCCGCTGGAGATCGGCGGCCTCGATTTCTGCTTCGACCGCGCCAACCGCGCCGCCGTCGCGGCGCGTCGCATCGGCCGCTGGCCGGCGCGCGGCACAGCGCCGCGCCTGCTGCTCGACCACGACCCGAGCCAGTTCGCCCTGCTGCCGGATGACTGCGCCGATCTGGTCCTCTCCGGCCACACGCACGGCGGCCACGTCGGCGTACAGCTCGGCCGCGACACCGCCCTCACCCTCGTCGGCCTCGCCGGCTGGCCCGATCAGGGGGTGTTCACGCGCGGCGCCATGCGCCTGTTCGTCACCCGCTGCGTCGGCTTCTACGGCTACCCGATGCGGGTCGGGATTCCCCCGGAGATCGCCCTGCTCACCCTGCGCGCGCCGCCCTCGGTCTGAGACTTGCCCGCGCCATCTCGAGAGCGAAGAATCGCATCGACCGAGCCAGATTATCTATTTCCCGATAGAAGCGGTGTCGCCTAGAACAGCCGTAACCCAGATGAAGGAGCTTCCCATGTCGACCGCCCCATCCGCCCAGAATGTATTCTCACGTCGCGACCTGTTCCGCTGCGGCGCGCTGCTCGGCGCCGGCGCTGTCGCGGCGGGTGCGCTCGGCCTGCCGGCGTTGGCGGCGGCCGACGCTGGGGCAACGGCCATGCCGGCGACGCCCGCGGAGGCATTCGCCCGGCTCGCGGCCGGCAACGCGCGCTTCACTTCCGGCGCCGCGGTCGGCCCGGCGCGGACGCTGGCGCGCCTGAAGGAGGTGGCGCCGCAGCAGACGCCGTTCTCCGCCTTCCTCGGCTGCGCCGATTCGCGCGTGCCGATCGAGATCGCCTACGACCAGGGTTTCGGCGACCTCTTCGTCGTGCGTGTCGCGGGCAACATCGCGACGCCGGTGGAGATCGCCAGCCTGGAGTTCGGCACGTTGGTGCTCGGCTGCAAGACGATCACCGTGCTCGGCCACAGCGGCTGCGGCGCGGTCAAGGCGGCGCTCGCCGGCGCCGAGGTGCCGGGGCAGATCAGCGCCCTGTTCCAGTACATCGTCCCAGCGATCGATCGCCAGAAGATGGATCTCGCGCAGGCGACGGTGGCCAACGTGCGCTACCAGATGCGCAAGCTGCGCGAGGCGTCGCCGGTGCTCAGCCGTCTCGTCGGCGAGGGCAAGCTGGCGATCGCCGGCGGCGTCTTCGACATCGCCACCGGCACCATCGCGCCGGTCGAGGGGTGAGCGCCGTTTAGCGCTGTACGAAGCGCGCGTCGCAGTTGAGGAACTGCGACTGCTGCAGCCAGGCGCGGTCGGGGTAGTAGGCAAACACGGCGCTGCCGCCCTGGATGCGGGCGACGACGCGATCGTTGACAGCGCGCGGCAGCGCCGGGCAGCCCCAACTGCGTCCGAGCTTACCCATGGAGTGCGCGTGCCAGTCGCTGACGTAGTCGGCGCCGTGCATGACGATGGCGCGCTGGCGGGCATTGTCATTGATACCCG
The DNA here is from genome assembly GCA_031401035.1 of bacterium. GTDB lineage: Bacteria > Desulfobacterota > Binatia > HRBIN30 > CADEER01 > JANNRA01. The sequence continues at coordinate 36,410 of JANNRA010000205.1, forward strand.
GCTCGAGGCCGGAGAGGCGCAGCGAGGTGCCGTGGCGCCCGACGTAGAGCTCGTCGGTGCGGAAGAGGCCGAGGCTGGTCTGGCGCGAGTTGACGCGGTTGGAAAAGGCCACCGCCCAGGTGTCGCCGCTGTTGACGCCGTGCGCGACCAGTTCGTGGAAGAGGACGCGCTTGCGGCGCGGATCGAGCACCCACAGGCGCTTCTCGCTCGACGGCAGCGAGTAATCGATGATGGTCAGCAGCGGGCGGCGGATGTCTCCGCGCGCCAGCGCGCACTGGTAGGCCTGCAGCGCCGCGTCGAGCACCTCGCGGCGTGGCAGCGGCGCCTGCTGGACGACGCGCGGCGGCGGCGGTGCCGGTAGGCGCGAGGGCGCGCGCGCACACGACGGCAGCAGGCAGGCGAGCAGCGCCGCCAGCCACATCCGCTTGCGCGTGCCCATCCGGGCCGCTTCCGCCATCCACCGCATCAGGTCCTGGCCCCCTTCGCCAACTCGCGCAGTAGCGTAGCATCGTGGCCGTAGATGTCATCGAGAAAGTGGATGGCGCCGTCCGGCTCGACGACGACCGTGGTGTAGAAGAGGTAGACGGGCAGCGGCGTGGTGAGGGGCACGTGGCGGTCGTTCGGTTCGCTGCGCATGGCGCGTTCTATGCGGGCGCGGTCCCAGCCGGGGGTGTCGGCGAGGACCCACTCAGCCAACGCCGGCGGATCGGCGACGCGCACGCAGCCATGGCTGTAGTCGCGCCGCGCCCGCACAAACAGGCCTTTCGACGGCGTGTCGTGCAGGTAGACGTGGTGCGGGTTCGGGAAGATGAACTTCACCTGCCCGAGCGAGTTGCCGCGGCCGGGGCGCTGGCGGATGCGGCCGTTGCGCACCTCCATGTTATTGCGCGCCAGGTAGTCTGGGTCGCGCTGGATCTTCGGCCACAGCTCGCGCGTGGCGATGCTGGAGGGCACCATCCAATAGGGGCGGAAGACGAGATACTGCATGTCCGCCTGCAGCACCGGCGTCTTGTGCGACTGCTTGCTGACGGCCTGGCCGACGACGACGTTCATCTCCAGCGCCGGCGTCGGGTCGCCGCCGGCGTAGCCGCGCAGGCGGAACTCGGGCAGGTTGACGAAGATGAAGCGCTGCGGCCACTCAGCCGGCAGCCAGCGCAGGCGCTCCATGGCGAGCTCGATCTGCGCCGCGCGCACGGCCGGCGGCACGCGCAGGGCGGCGAGGGTGCCCGGGCCGACGACGCCGTCGTGGCCGAGCCCGTGCCGGGTCTGGAAGCGGCGCACGGCGTCGACGAGCGCGGTGTCGTAGCGCTGCTCGTCTCCGGCCGATGGCGCCACCGCGTCGGGCGGCAGGTCGCCGAGCGCGGCGAGGTGGGCGCGCAGCGCCGGCACGCCGGCGTCGCGCGCGCCCGGGGTCAGCTTCGGCAGCAACGGGACGCTGGTCTGCGCCGGTTGGCCGGCGAGGGCGCGGTAACGCGCCAGCGCCTCGCGTAGGTGCGCGAACTGCGGGAACGGTGGGTCGAGCTGCGCCAGGCGCGCGGCGGGGTCGTCGCTGCTGGCGAGCTCGGCAACGATGGCGGCCGGGTCGCCGTGCTTCGGCGGCACGTCGTAGAAAAAGCCGACGCTGCGCGGGGCGACGCGGCCGACCGAGAGGTCGGCGGTGAAGCGCAGCGCCGCCACGGACAGGGCGGCGTCGAACAGCCCGATCTCCTCGCTCGTCGGCGCCGGCGCCGCGGCCAATCGCGCCGCAGCGTCGCGCAGCATCGTCGGCGTGTAATCGGCGGCGACCAGACCGCCGGCGCCGGCGCCGGCCATGGCGTCGATAACGGCGCCGGCCGCCGTGCTGGGCTTGCCGTCGCGTGTCCACAGTGGCGCCATCTGGCGCGGCTCGTAGAGGCGGCGCAGGGCCGGCGCCTGGGCCGGGAAGGCGGCGGGCAGCCACGGATGGCGGCCGGCGACGACGACGCCGTAGATGACGACGCCGACCGGATCGTCGGGGAGCGCCAGCGTCGGCGTCGTGGTCGGCGTCTCGCTCGGCGTGCGGGTCTCGGTGACCGTCCGTGTCGGCGGCCGCGGCGTCGCGGTGGCGACCGGCGCGGCTGGCGCCGCCGGTTCGGCGGCGCCGCTTGGGAGGTTGCCGACGGCCGCGGTCGGCGCGGCCGGCGTTGCATCGAGGACCGGATCCTGGAGGGCTGGTTCCTGCGCGCGCGCGGCGCCGACCAGCACCGCGCAGACGAGCACGCCGAGCGCCAATGCGCGGGATGAGAGACGGAAGTGCCGCATGGGGGATAGACGCTTCCCCTGTTGGGGAGGTCTTCCCCTATTCAGCAGAAACCGCGCAGCCGGGGAAGCACCCGGCGCGCTCTACGCCACCGTCAGGCGTCCTTTTTCTTCAACCGACTTTCATTCGCCGTGATGAAGTCGCGCACCTCGTCGGCGCGCTCGAGCAACTTGTTCCACTGCTCCTGATACAGCGTCACCGGGAAGCGGCCGAGGCCGTAGACGCTGACGCCGCCCTTCTCGCTCACCTTCAGCGAGAACTGGCCAGGCTTGGCCTTGGACTGCGCCTTGAGTGACTCATTCTCGCTCTTCAGTCGTTCGAGCTCGGCTTTCAGATCATCGTCGGACATCAATTCCCTCCAGAAAAGCCGATACCTTGCGGAGACCGGGGGCGAACGCAACCAGCCCCTCCGTGGCGATGCGTGGGGACCGGCGCATCTTCGTGAGCCGGCGAGGCAGCCTGGACACCGCCCGTATCTTCTGAGAGCGGTCTCGCCCACTCATGGCAATCCCTGACTTTCAGACGCTGATGCTCCCGGTGCTGCGCCATTTCGCTGACGCTCAGGAGCACACCCTTCGAGAACTCATCTCCGCCATGTCGGACGAGTTCAACCTCACCCCTGAGGAGCGTGCCCAACCCCTTCCCAGCGGAACGCAACCGCTGATCACCAACCGGGTCGCCTGGGCAAAGACGTTCCTGCAGAAGGCCGGCCTCGTCGAACCGGTACGCCGGGGAGTAGCACGCATATCGCCTCGGGGGATCGACGTGCTTGCCGAAAAGCTACTGCGGATCGACATGAAGTTCCTGGAGCAGTTCCCCGAATACGTCGCGTTCCGCGCGATTCGCCGCGAGACGCCTCTGCCACCCCTGCCTTCTTCGAGCGCCTGGTGATCCGAGTCCTCGTCGCGATGGGCTATGGAGGGAATCTTTCGGAAGCGGGGAAGGTGATCGGGGGAAGCGGCGACGCGGGGATCGACGGTGTGATTAAAGAAGATCGCCTCGGCCTCGACGTAATCTACGTTCAAGCGAAGCGGTGGGACAATCCGGTGGGTCGCCCCGAGGTGCAAAAGTTCGCGGGTGCACTTCAAGGACAGCGGGCACGGAAGAGTATTCTTCTGACCACTTCGACGTTCACGCGCGATGCGCAGGAGTTCACTCAGAGAATTGAGAGCCGCGTGGTCCTCATCGACGGGCCGACGTTGGCCTCCCTGATGATCGATCACGACGTCGGCGTCTCCCGTATCCAATCGTTCGATCTGAAGCGCATCGACTCAGACTTCTTCACCGAGGAATAGCGGGCGCGCATTCTGCCGCCGACGTGAACTACACCTCCGTTCGATCACCTCGTCGCGCGTCGGCATGGCGGACGCCGGGCGCACCCGGGTCAGCCGGTCGGGTCGATCAACGGCGGCGAGATCCCAGCAACGCTGGCGGCCGCTGCGGCCGTCCCCGTCGATGCCGGTCTCGTCAGGGCAGGCGTCGGCATGCTGGCCGGGTTGGCGCCCAGCGGACCGACAAAGGGAAAGCAGGACTCCAAGCCGCGGCTGGCGTTACTGGTTCTGGTGTTTCCGCGATGCTTCCCAAACGAGGAACGACGGTCGCTGGTCGGCCCGGCTGAACCGAGCTAACCACCCCTTTTCGCATTGAAGTGGCCTCGGCGAGACCTGAACTCCCACACCCTTGCGGATTACAGATTTTAAGTCTGTCGTGTCTGCCAATTCCACCACGAGGCCGTGCTGGTCGCCCCGGGCGCGCACACGGTCGATGTGTCGTTCGGCGGCAGGCGGCAGCCGCAGCATCCCGGTGGACGTCCCCGACGGCGGCTTCGTCGCCGTCGTCGTCACCGCGCCGCGCTGCTCAGTGCGGCGGAGATGCCGCGCGCTAACACTGCAACAGGCCGGCAGGATGTTATTTCTTATTGCCTACGCGCTCTCGGTGGTGCATCGATAGGGCTGATTCGCCTTGCGTGAGACGGTCGTTCTGGGACGTCCCGGGACCGCGGAACGTTGGGAATCGGGAGAAGAAATGCACCGACGGCGATTCGTCTCGCTCGCATTGGCAGTCGCGATCAGCCTCGCCGCCGCCGGGCCGGCTGGCGCAGATTGGGCGTTGTACGCCATTTCCGATTGCTCGGGTGTCGATACCGGGTGCAGTGCCGGAGCCATGCCGAACCCCAGCCTCTGCAACGGCGGCACGCTTGGGACCATCGCCGTATGCTGGGACGGCCTGATGTACGCGAACGGGATTGGATGCGGATCGAGCGCGTGGTGCACGTACAAGTCGGTCACCGCCCTCGCATGCGTCGGTGGGGTCAGTCCAGGACGGGTGTATGACTGCCAGGGGCCCGCGACTGCGACCCCGACGGAAACGCTGACGGCGACGCCGACGGCGACGCCGACCCCCACGGCCACGGGGACGGCGACCGCGACGGCAACGCAGACGGGTACAGCGACGGTGACACGGACCGCGACCGCGACAGCGACGTCGGCCGTCGCGGTTTGCGCGATGGTGCCGAGGGGCGACTGCACGTCGGCACCCAAGGGCGCCCTCAAGCTGACGAGTCACAGCGACGACCCGACCAAGTACAGGCTGAGCTGGAAATGGTTGGCCGGGACCGCGGACCTCGCCGACCTCGGTGACCCCACCTTCGGCTCGACCAACTACATCCTCTGCATCTACGACGACGGCAGTCTGGCGATGAGTTCTTCCGTCGCCGCCGGCGGCACCTGCGGCGACACGCTCTGCTGGGCGGCGAAGTCGACCGGCCACAAGTACAAGAACAAGGTGGGCAACGCCGCCGGGCTGACGCAGATCAAGCTGAAAGCCGGCGCCGGGAAGGCGAGCATTCAGGTCAAGGGCAGTGGCGCGAACCTGGCGCTTCCGCCCTCGATTGCCGACACGTCGGCGATGACGGTGCAGTTCGTGCGCAACCCGAGCGCTGCGATCGAGTGCTGGGAGTCCGTGCTACCCGCTCCGGCGAAGGTCAACGATGGGACAAGGTTCAACGACAAGATTCCGTAGGCGCGCAGCGGGAAGCGGCACGCGCCGTGGCGCCGCTATCCCGGCTTGAGAGATGACGTGCGTGCGAGCGGCACGGGCGTGTAAGGCCGCTGCAAGGCTGAGCCGATGCAGTCGTCGTCAGGCCGAGGCAGGCAAGCTGACGCGTCATGATCCTCCGGCCCGATCGACCGCAGGCGATGGACCTAACAACCTTTTGGTTGTAAGCTGCGAGCGTGTCGTCGCAGGAGGTGATTCGGGCGCTGAAGGCAGCCGGGTGGATCCTGGCCCGGGCCAAGGGCTCGCATCACCACTACCGCCACCCATCCCGGCCCAGGCTGGTGACGGTCCCGCATCCACGCAAGAACATCCCGAAGGGGACGCTCCAGTCGATCACCCGCCAGTCGGGCGTGAAGCTCGCTTGAGCCAGAGGAGCCGCCGCATGCACTACGTCGCCAAGCTCAGCCGCGAAGGAAGGAACTGGCTGGTCGAGTTCCCCGACTGTCCGGGCTGCCAGACGTTCGGCCGCAGCCGGGACGAGGCGGTGGAGATGGCCAAGGACGCTCTCGAAGGGTGGCTCGAAGTACACCTTGCGGACGGGGCTGCTCCGCCGCGTCCTCGGCGTCGCAAGGGAATGGCAGTCGCGATTGGCTCCCGCCTCTCGGTTGCCCTGCAGATCCGCTGGTTGCGGGAAGCCCTCGGGATCACCCAGGCGCAGCTTGCCAAGCGCGTCGGCGTCTCCCAGCAGCAGGTGGCGAAGCTGGAGAATCCCTTGGCGAACCCGTCCCTGGCGACGCTCGAAGCGGTGGCAAAAGGAGCAGGGGCCGTTCTCGAGGTGAAACTCGTCGCGTGAGGCGGCCGCGTCTTGCCAGGCCGCCGAGCACGCCGTCGACCAAGTGCGCGGCGCGCTCGCCCATGCGCCGGCCGCAGCAGGACGGGCAAAACCCGCGGCCCTTGCCCGATCACGCGACGAGAATCTCTCGCGTGCACCCGTCACAGTTGAAACGATTGAAGTGGCCTCGGGGAGACTCGAACTCCCACACCCTTGCGGATAACAGATTTTGAGTCTGTCGTGTCTGCCAATTCCACCACGAGGCCGTGCGGGTGGGCGCGCGTGGTGCGTTACTGCGGAGGCGCGCCGGGCTCCGGGCGCAAGAAGGTGTCGAGGGGTTGTGGCGCCTCGGTCTTCCGCACCGTCTGCTGGTAGAGCACCTTGGCGCGCGCCTCGCGGGCGATGCGTTTGAGCGTCGGATCGGGCTCGGTGCGCTCGAAGGTTTCGAGAAAGACGAGCGATTCGGGGTCGGCGATGTCGCCGAGGGCGAAGAGGGCGGTGCCGCGCGTCGCTTTGTCGAGGTCGCGGCCGAGGTATTCCTTCACCGGCGCGGCCGCACGTGGGTCGCCGATCTTGCCGAGGGAGGCGAGGATGCGCCGTTCGACTTCGGGTTCGGTGCCGCGCAGGACGAGCATCTGCACCAGCACCGGCGTCGCGTCGCCGGCGCGTACCGAGCCGCAGGCGTCGATGGCCTTGGCTTTGACGCGCATGTCGGCATCGCCGAGCGCCTGCACGAGGTACGGGACGGCGGCCGGATCGCTCGACGCGCCGAGCGAGCGCACGCCTTCGAGGCGCTCGAGCGGGTCGTCGCTGTCCATCTTGCGCGCCCAATCCTCGACGTCGCCGCCCTTGGTCTGCTTGTCGTAGCGCTGCTTGACCTGGTCGGCCGAGATCTGCGCGGCGGCGCCGCCCGGCGCGGCGAGGGCGAGCACGCAGACAGCGAGAAGCAGGCGGCGAGGCGAAGTCATGCGGGCAGGGTAGTCGCGGCGCAGCGCGGCATCAACTGGCGCGGTGCGCCCACGGGCGCTTGGTGTTGCCCGGCTTGATGCGCACCAGGACCCAGTCGGCCATCGGCAGCACTTCGTACTCGGGGACCTCTTCGGTGGAGAGGTCGAGCACGACCTGCACGTAGCCGAGGCGGCGCGCCACCATGAACTTGGTGACCACCTCGTCGTTGGCCGGGAAGGTTTCGGGGGCCGCCTCGCTGCCGGTCGCCCCGGCGATGGTGACGACGATGCGCGTCGGATCGCTCTGGGCGCTGTGCGTCACGCCGGTGGGCAGGCGCGACAGCTTGAGGAAGACGCCGCGATAGCCGTCGTCGCCGACGACGACGTCGAACTCCCGTACGTCGAGCGGGATGCTCATCCCGGGGAGGCTCTCGGGCAGCGCCGTTGGTTCGCCGCGCAGCTCGCCGGACGGGGTGCGCGAGGCGCAGCCAGCCAGCGCGGCCAGCGCCAGCGCGCCGATCAGGATCCCAGCAGACTGTCTCATGGACTCCGTCAGATACCGGAGCCGCTGCGCCACGGCAACCTTGACTCCCCCCAGACCCGCCGATACAACCCCTCGATTATTCGTCCGCATCGCGGACGGTCACATGCGGAGGATGGCAATGAGTAAGGCTGTGGCGCTGGCGGGTGCGCTGTTCATGGGCGCCGCGGCAATGGGCGCCGCGGGATGTTCGCTCGCTCGACCGGACGAGCCCGAAGCCATCGCCACGGCGGCCCCGACCGTCCGCACGGTCGCGCCGGCCTCCGCCGCGACGCCGGCGCCAGGGCAGCAGGCGATGCCGACGGTCTCGGGCACGCCGACGCCGCCGGCCGGTGACGCCCTGTCCACGCGCCCCATCGGCGACGAGAAAGCCGCGGCGGCCGCCAAGCGCGCCGGCAAGGATGTCGGCCCAGTCGTCAACTATGCCGGCATCGCCCGCGCCGACGGCAAGCGCGTCGCGTCGGTGGGCAAGAACGCCCAGGGCATTCCCATCTACCGTCACCCGGTCGGTTCGGGCTTCATGATCGTCATCGAGGGCAAGCCCGGCATCAATAACGTCGAGGTCGGGCGCAGCAACTACCGTTACAAGGAAGACGACCCGACGCTGCACCCGGACCTGCAGATCCAGGTCTCGCGCCCGCTCGGCGACGGCAATCCGGCGGTGTGCGACTCGCGCAAGCCGAACCTGGGCGGCATCCCGGCGGTCGTTCCGCCGAGCTTCGCGGAGACGGCCAAGGTGAGCGCGGCGCTGAATGACTTCTCGTGCCGCTTCGAGACGTTCATCGAGTCCAACGCCTCCTGCACGCTCAACCAGTTCGGCGACTTCGAATTCCTCGGCGGCAAGGACAGCAAGGTCCAATTCTGCATGGTGGTGGCGCGCACGTGGGGCTTCCCGAGCGGTGACACCCTGGTCACCGTGCGGCTGCTCGACACCGACGGCAACCCGGGCCCGGTCAGCCGCTTCATCATCCAGTACAAGCCCAACCCCACTCCACAACCCAAACCCGCGGCGGCCCCGACGCCGACTCCCCAGAGGCGACGCCTATGAATACTCGTCGTTCCATGCTCGTCACGCGGCCAGCCCTGGCGCTCGCCGCGACCCTCTTCGCCGCCGCCTTCGCGGGTTGCGGCGGCTGCAACGGCGACGCGCCGCCGCCGCCGGCAGCGTCGCCCACCGCCGCCGCCGTCGCGCCGGACGCCGTGCCGGCGGTCACGGCGCCAGCCGCCGCAGCGGACGCCGACGTCGACTGCTTCGTCATTGTCGATGCCGAGCCCGACTTCGGCGCCCCGCCGCTGACCGTCAACTTCGTCACCGAGACCGACTGCACCGGCGAGCCGGTGACCTTCAGTTGGGATTTCGGCGATGGCAGCAAGGGCGGTAACGACGCCAAGCCGAGCCACGCCTACGACAAGCCCGGCGATTACATCGCCGTCGTGACGGTGACGGCGCCCGATGGCGGCGAGGGGACCGACGAGATCGATATCACGGTCGATGCGGATCTGGCCGACTGACCGAGGGGACCTGGGGATTGTGGAGGGCGGGTCTCCCCGGACCCGCTTTCCGATCACCGCAATCCCCCGCCGACCACAAGTTCCATAAACCGCTCGCGCCGTGCATCCTCCCTGGTGATGATCCGGCGCATCCTCCTGGCCAGCCTGCTGCTGGCGACCGCCGCGGCGGGGCAGTCGTTTCGCGATGCGAACTGCGACGGGACGGTGACCGAGAGCGACCGTGCCGCGGTCGTCGGCAACCTCTTCACCGCCACGGCCCCCAGCTGCGCCGCCGCCGATGTCAACCGCGACGGCGGACGCGGCGCCGCCGACCTCGTCGCCTTCGCCCTCGGCCCGCGCGTCAGCTTCATCGGTCTCGCCAGCCCGGACGGCCAGCCCGCGTCGCCACTCGGGACGCTGCCGGACGGCGCACCGGTGTACTATCGCAGCGCCGGCTTCAGCTTCCTGCTGGTCGTCGAGGCGGCCCCGCCGCCGTCCGGTGCGGCCATCGGGGTGACGACGTTCGACAGTCTGGCCGGCGATCCCAGCCGCCGGCCGGACTTCCAGATCCTCCTCGATCGCGGCGTCGGCGATGGCAGCCGCGCCGTCTGCGACGAGTTCGGCGTGCCCGGCGTCGCCGGCCTCGACTTCGCCGCGACGCAGGGCGTCGCCGATTCGATCAATGACCTCGCCTGCCGCTTCGACGTCACGACGCGCCGCAACGCGACCTGTACCCAGGACGCCTTCGGCCAGCTCAACTTCGTCGCCGCCGGAAGCCGCGCCCAGTTCTGTCTGCCGGTGACGGCGTCGATGGCGTTCGCCGGCGGCGAGACCCGCCTCGCAGTGCAGGTGCGCGACGAGACGGGCCTGCTCGGCCCGGTGCAGGAGATGGTGCTGCAGGTTGGCAGCGGGCCACCGCCGGCGACGTTCACGCCGCGGCCGCCGACGCCGACGCGCACCGCCACCGCGACGGCCTCGGCGACCCCCACCGCCAGCGCCACGCGCACCGCCAGCAATACGCCGAGCCAGACCCCGACGCGCACGTTCACCCGCTCGGCGACACCGACCCGCACCAGCACCGCGACGCCGTCGCCGCCGGCCACCGCGACGCGCTCGAACACGCCGTCGCCGTCGCCGACGGCGTCGCCCTCGCATACCGGCACGCCGACGCGCACCCCGCCGGCCAGCGCCACCGGCACCCGCAGCGGCACCCCGACGCGCACCGCGCGCGGTGCGACGGTCACCGCCACCGCGTCCACCACCCCGACGCTGACGCCGACGCGCACCGCGACCCCGACGCGCACCGCGACCGTCCCGACGCCGACGGCTACCCGCACCGTCACGGTGGCTGGGACGCCGACGCGCACCGGAACGCGCACCCGCACCGCCACCGCCACCGGCACCAGCGTGCCGTCACCGACGGTGACGCGGACGCGCACGATCACGGAGACACCGAGCGCGACGCCCGACGCCAGCGGTCCCGAGATCACCTTCTTCGGCATCACCCGCGCCGATGACATGCTGCTCGACCCGGACGGCATGCAGGGCGATATCCCGGTCTACCAACCCGCCTTCGGCTTTGCGTTTTCCCTCGTCGTCGAGGCGCGGGCCGGCGCCTCGGGCGCGCGCGTCGGCCTGTCGAGCTTCAACGAGGGCAGCACGCCGGATCTGCAGATCCAGGTGACGCGGCCCCTCGGCGACGGCAGCGCCGACGTCTGCGACGACGCACCGCCGTTGCTCGGCGGCGTGCCGGCGACCAACCCGCCGAGCTTCGCCGACACGCCGCAGAACGCCGATCGCCTCAACGACCTCGGTTGCCGCTTCATCGACGGCAGCGGCGGGCGCATCGGTCGCCAATGCGGCGACAACACCGCCTGCGTGCTCGGTACCGACGGCACCTTCGGTTGCGTCAGCGAGCGCGCCTCGGTGCAGTTCTGCGGCTTCATCGCCCAGATCCTCAGCTTCCAGACCGGCGAGACGCTGGTCACCGTTCGTGTCCGCGACGTGCGCGGCAACCTGGGCCCGGCGAAGCAACTGCTGGTGCGGCTGCGCTAGAAGGCGGCAGCCGCGCCCTCCACGTCAGGGCACCGCGACGGCGCGACGGTGGAGCTAGTGCACCGTCGGCAGGGCGATGTCGGCGCGCTGCTCGAGCTCGTGCAGCACCCCCTTGGCGATGGCGACGAAGGCCTGCGCCTCGGGGCTGTCGGGTGCGGCGCTGACCACCGGGCGGCCGGCATCCATGCTCTCGCGGATGCCGCGCACCAGCGGCACCTCGCCGAGGAATGGGATCGACAACTCCGCCGCCAATCGCCGCCCGCCGCCGTGGCCGAAGATCTCCGCCCGCTCGCCGCAGCCGCCGCAGACGTGGAAGCTCATGTTCTCCACCACGCCGAGCACCGGCGTGTTGACCTGATTGAACATGGCGATACCGCGCTGCACGTCGAGCAGCGCCACGTCCTGCGGCGTGGTGACGATGACGCCGCCGCTGAGCGGCGCCTGCTGCGTGATGGTGAGCTGTGCGTCGCCGGTTCCGGGCGGCAGATCGAGCACCAGCACGTCGAGATCGCCCCACTCCACCTCGCGCAGGAACTGCGTCAACAGCTTGGTGATCATCGGCCCGCGCCAGATTACCGGCTGCCCGGGCTGAATGAACAGACCGAGCGAGATCGCCTTCAGTCCGTGGCGCTCGATCGGCACGATGCGCTCCTGCGCGCTGCTGCTCGGCCGTTCGTCGAGCCCGAGCATGAGCGGCACGCTGGGTCCGTACACGTCGGCGTCGAGCAGGCCGACGCGCTGGCCGAGGCCGTGCAGCGCCAGCGCCAGGTTGACCGCGACGGTGGACTTGCCGACGCCGCCCTTGCCGCTGGCGACGGCGACGATGTGGCGGATGCCGGGAATGCCCGGCGTCTTCGCCGGCGCCGCCGGCTTCGGCTTCTCCGGCTCCTGGATGACGATCTCGACCGTGCCGACGCCGGTCATGGCGCGCACCCGATCGCGTACGGCGCGCGAGATCTCGTCGATGGTCTCGCTCTTGGTCGTGTTCATCGCCAGGGTGACCGTGATCCCGGCGCTGGCGATCTCGATGTCACGAACGATGCCGAACGACACGATGTCGCGCGTGAAGCCCGGGTACTTGACCTCTTTGAGGCCTGCGAGGATCTCCTGCGGCGTCGCCATGGACCCCGGACCCTAGCCGCTCGCGCCGAAGCAGGCGAGTGGGGGCGGCGGGCGCCGACCCTACCCCTGGCGCCGGCGGCGGTGTAGGCGTTCAGCATGTCCGCCCCCATCCGTTTCGGCCTCTTCCTCCCGCAGGGCGATGTACCGCCGGCGACGCTGCGCGCCACCGCCCAGGCCGCCGAGCGCCTCGGCTTCCATTCGCTGTGGGTCTACGATCACCTGTACGACTATCCGTCCCCCGAGCAGCCCGAGGTGCTCGAGTGCCTGAGCCTGCTCGGGGTCCTCGCCGGCTGGACCGAACGCATCCGCCTCGGCTCGCTGGTGCTCTGCGACGGCTATCGCAACCCGGCCCTGACGGCGAAGATGGCGGCGACCCTCGACGTGCTCTCCGGCGGCCGCCTCGAGTTCGGCTACGGCGCCGGCTGGCACGAGGCGGAGACGCGCGGCTACGGCTATGACTTCCCGTCCCCGGCGACGCGTATCGCGCGCATGGAGGAGGGCGTGGCGATCATCAAGGCGCTGTGGCAGGGCGGTCCGGCGACGCTCGACGGCGTGCACCACCGCATCCGCGAGGCGCGCTGCCTGCCGCGGCCGCTGCAGGCGCCGCACCCGCCGATCACCATAGGCGGCGGCGGCGAGAAGCTGCTGCTGCGCGCCGTCGCCCGCCACGCCGACATCTGGAACTACTTTCCCATCCCGCTGCCCCAGTACGAGCACAAGCGGGCGGTGCTGCACGCCCACTGCGCGGCGCTGGGACGCGATGCCGCGTCCCTCGACCAGTCGCTGATGGTGCCGCTGGTGACGGCGCGGCGCGAGAAGGACGTGCGCGACCAGCTCGAGGCGGCGCGCCGCCGCGGCGGCACGTTCGCCTACGATGACCAGCTGGTGCAGGGCACGCCGGACATCGTCGTGCCGCGCCTGCTCGACTATCAGCGCCGCGGCGTGACGCTGTTCATCCTGGTCCTGCCCGATCCGACCGATCTGGCGCAGGTGGAGTTCGTCGCCGCGCAGGTGATGGCGGAACTGGCCTAGTCCCCGCTCCGATTCCCTGGTCGGGACGGCCCCGGGGCCTCGCATCTGACAGCGCGAATGTGGTCATCTGCGGCCATGTGTGCTTTCTCCCGCCGCATGGCGCTTCTTCGCACCCTGACCCTGGTCGTCCTCCTCCTCGTCCCGGCGCCGCGCGCTCCGGCCGGCCTTGCCGACGCGTGTGTCGGCGACTGCGACGGCGACGGCATGGTGGCGATCAACGAGTTGATCGCCGGCGTCGGCATCGCCCTCGGCCAGCAGCCCGTGTCGACCTGCGCGAACATCGACCGCAACGGCGACGGCGCGGTGACGGTCGAGGAGCTGATCGCCGCCGTGCGCGCCGCCCTCGACGGCTGTCCGGGGTCGCCGACCGCGACGCCCACCGACGCGCCGACGGCGATGCCGACGGCGACCGCCGCCGTGACGCTGACGCTGACGGCCAGCGCGACGCCGACGCTGCCGGTGACCGAGGTCCCCAGTGCGACCGCGCCCGCCACACCCACCGCGACCGCTCCGCCGACGCTGAGCGCGACGCCGAGCTTCACGCCGACGGCGACGGCGACGCCGTTCGGGGCACCGACCGATCTCGTCGTCGCCATCGACGGCGGCGACGTACGCCTGGTCTGGAACAACCCCGATCCGCTCGGCGGGTTCACGCAGGCGCGCGTGCTGCGCCGCCTGAACGCCGCGGTCGACGGGCCCGACGACGCAGCGGCGGAGACGGTGTTCTCCGGCGCCGCCAGCAACGCCGCGCATCCGTTGCTGGCTCTGCTGCCGAACGTGCCCGAGGACAATCGCACCTACCATTACGCCGTCTTCGCCTGCAGCGCGGCGGGCAGCTGCGGCGCCGACGGCGCGGCGGCGACGTTGACGCCGACGCTGCCCGACGTGTTGCGCGGCGGCGGCTACGTCATCCACTGGCGGCATGCGTCGGCCGACGTGTGCAGCGACAAAACCAACCTCGGCACGGCTGCCAACCCGATCGTTCCCGACTGGTGGAAGAGCTGCGATGCCAATTGCCCGGCGCCGCCGGGCGAGAGCACCGCCACCGCGCGGCAACTCAACGACGAGGGGCGCGACGAGTCGGTGCGCATCGGTCAGGCCTTCGACATCCTGCGCCTACCGGTCGGCCGCGTCCTGTCGAGCGAGTTCTGCCGCAACGTCGGCACCGCCGAGCTGATGGACCTCGGCGCGCCGATCGAGCAGCTGCCGTCGATCACCTTCTTCGTCTACGACGAGGCCAACCGCTGCGCGAACTCCTACGAGCTGATCGCCGAGGCGCCGGCGGCGGGGACCAATACCGCCATCATCGGCCACGCCGGCTTTCCGTCGCCGGCCTGTCCGGTCATCGGTACCCTCGCCTGGGGGGAGGCGGCGATCTTCAAGCCGGACGGGGCGGGCGGCACGCCGTTCGTGACGCGCGTCAGCGACGACGAGTGGGCCGATCTGCTGCCCGCCGGGCCGAGCGGCCTGTCGGCCGGCATCGAGGCGACGCACGTCCGCCTGACCTGGAGCAACGGGCCGGCCTACCCGCGCGTGCGCGTGCTACGCCGACTCAACGATGCGGTCGCCGGGCCGGCGGACCCGGACGCGACGCTGGTCTTCAGCGGCGTCACCGACACCCTGCTCGACCCGGTCAGCAACCTGCTGCCCGGTACGCCGAGCGAGCCGCGCACCTACCACTACGCGGTCTACGGGTGCGTCGGCTCGTCCTGCGAAACCGTCGGCACCGCGACCTTCATCTCGCCGACCCTCGCCCAACTGCTGCGCGCCGGCGGCTACACCATCTTCTTCCGCCACGCCTCGGCGCGTCTGTGCGCCGACAACACCGATCTCGGGACGGCGGCGAACACGACGGTGCCGAACTGGTGGAAGAGCTGCGACGCCACCTGTCCGCTGCCGCCCGACGTGACCACCGCTACCGCCCGGCAACTCAGCGACGTCGGCCGCATCGAAGCGACCAGCATCGGCGCCGCCTTCGCCGCGCAGGGCTTCCCGGTCGGGCGCGTCATCTCGAGCGAGTTCTGCCGCGCCGTGCAGACCGCCGAGCTGGCCGACTTCGGAGCGCCGATCGAGCAGTCGCCGGCGGTGACCTTCTTCGTCTACGACGAGGCCGGCCGTTGCGAGGCGACGCGCGTCCTGCTCGCCGAACGGCCGACCGCCGGCAGCAACACGGCGATCATCAGCCACTCCGGCAACGACTGTCCTCCCATCAGCGGTCTCAGCATGGGCGGCGCGGCGATCTACCGACCCAACCCCGGCGGCGGCGCCACCTTCGTCACCGCCCTCAACTGGGAGCAGTGGGGTACGCTGCCGTAGCGGAGTGTTCCGCGCCATCGCGCCCGCTCTGCCACCGCCGGGCCCCGGCCGGATACTCTACCGCGCGGAATGTCCCACGCCATCGCGCCCGCCCTCCGACCGCCGGACCCGGGAGGG
>JANNRA010000206.1:0-27400 GCA_031401035.1 bacterium
TGGTGGGGGCCCGGGTGTCGATGGCAACCGGGCCCCGCCGGCGCGGCGCCCTCCATCCGGATGGGGAATCGCCGTTGGCGGACGTGGCACCGATGAACGACGACGGCCGCATCGAACTCCCGGCGCCGACCGCGTGGCCGATGGTCACCGCGCTCGGCATCGCGCTGTGCTTTGCCGGGTTGGTGACGCATGTGATGGTCAGCATGGTCGGCGTCGCCCTGTTGGTCGCCGGCGTCGTCGGCTGGTTCCGCGCCGTGCTGCCGGTCGAGCAGGTCGAGCACGTGCCGCTGCGGCCGCCGGGCGAGCGCGCCCGGCCGGTGCAGCCGGCGCCGCGTGCCGTCGCGCATCTCGTCGCCGGCGAGGCCGGGCATCGCGTCCGCCTGCCGCTCGAGGTGCACCCCTACGCGTCCGGCGTCGTCGGCGGCCTGGTCGGCGGCGTCGCGATGGCGGCGGTGGCCTGTCTCTACGGGCTGCTGGCCTACGGCAGCCTCTGGTATCCGATCAACCTGCTCGCCGCCGTTGCCCTGCCGGAGCTGGCCAGCGCCGACGTCGCGCAGCTGACGGCGTTCAACGGCGCCGCCTTCGCCGTCGCGGTGATCGCGCACGGCGCCATCTCCCTCTTCGTCGGCCTGGTCTACGCCGCCATCCTGCCGCTCTTCCCGCGCCGCCCGGAGTTGTGGGGCGGGCTGTTCGCGCCGCTGCTGTGGAGCGGCCTGCTGTGGGCCTCGCTCGGGGTCATCAACCCGGCCCTCAACGCGCGCCTCGACTGGCGCTGGTTCATCGCCTCGCAGATCGCCTTCGGCCTCGCCGTCGGCGTCTGGGTGTCGCGCACGCAGCGCATCCGCACCATGCAGACCTGGCCGCTCGCCGCGCGCGCCGGCATCGAGGCGCCCGGCGTCTCGCCGGAGCACGACGCATGACCGCCCGCGCCGCTGTCCTCGTCGCGCTGGCCGTCGTCGCCGCCGCCTGCGATTCGCTGCCGGGCAGACCCACCGAGGCCGAGCGTCCGCTGCGCCCGGCGCAGGTGGTCGATTTCGACGCGCTGTACGCCACCAACTGTTCCGGGTGCCACGGCGCCGACGGCCGGCACGGCGGCGCCCGCCCGCTCAACGATCCGCTCTATCTCGCCTTCGCCGGCGTCGCGCGGCTGACGCAGATCACCGCCGGCGGCGTCGCCGGGACGCCGATGCCCGGCTTCGCCGCCGCCGCCGGCGGCATGCTCACCGACCAGCAGATCGATATTCTCGCCGCCGGCATGATGTCGCGCTGGGGCAAGCCCGGCATCGAGGCCATCGGCCTGCCGCCCTACGCCGCCGCGGCGCCGGGCGACGCGACGCGTGGCGCCGCCGCCTACGGCGTCTACTGCGCCGCATGTCATGGCGGCGGCGGCGCCAAGGGCGGCTCGGTGGTCGACGGCGCCTACCTCGGCCTGGTCAGCGACCAGGCCCTGCGCACCGCGGTCATCTGCGGCCGCACCGATCTCGGCATGCCCGACTGGCGCGGCTACGTCCCGGGCCGCGCCATGACCGACCAGGAGATCACCGACGTCGTCGCCTGGCTCGTCGCGCAGCGCCCGGAGTTCCCATGATCTCAACGCGAAGACGCGAAGGCGCGAAGGGCCTCCGAAGAAACGGCGAGAACCCCTCCGCGTCTTCGCGCCTTCGCGTTGAAGGCTTCTGGAGTCGACGATGAATGCTTCCCGGCGCAACTTCCTGCTCGTCCTCGGCGGCGCGCTCAACGCCATCGCCGCGACGCTGCTGGCGATCCCGATCATCGGCTACCTCGGCGGCGCGCTGCGCGGGCGGTCGAAGCAGCAGGCGTGGATTTCGCTCGGCGGGCTCGACGCGTTTCCGGTCGGGCAGACGCGCCTGGCGACGTATCGCAATCCGAACAGCAAGCCGTGGGACGGCGAGACGGCGGACATCCCGTGTTGGGTGCGGCGCATCGCGGCCGACCAGTTCCAGGTCTTCGCGGTCAATTGCACCCACCTCGGCTGCCCGGTGCGCTGGTTCGCCGAGTCGAGCCTGTTCATGTGCCCGTGCCACGGCGGCGTCTACTACTCCGACGGCGAGCGCGCCTCGGGGCCGCCGCCGCGGGCCCTCTACCAGTACGAGTACAAGGTCGAGAACGGCACGCTGCTGGTGCAGGGCGGGCGGCTGCCGACCCTGGCGCAGGGCGTCTGAGTGATGCGCACGCTGCAGGGCATCGCCGTCTGGATCGACGAGCGGCTGCATCTGACGCGGCTGTTCGACTCCACGGCGGGCCACACCGTGCCGGCCAGCTCCGGTAGCTGGTTCTATGTCTTCGGCAGCGGCACGCTGCTCTGCTTCATCATTCAGATCGTCACCGGCATCTGCCTCTCGCTCACCTACGCGCCGACCGCCGACGAGGCGTGGAACAGCCTCATCTACCTCAACTACGACCAGTACCTCGGCTGGTACCTGCGCGCCGTGCACAACTGGGGCTCCAACTTCATGGTGGCGATCATGACGCTGCACATGATCCAGGTGTTTCTGTTCGGCGCCTTCAAGTACCCGCGCGAGCTGACCTGGATCACCGGCTGCGTGCTCTTCCTGTGCGTGCTCGGCATGGCCTTCACCGGCCAGGTCCTGCGCTTCGATCAGGACGCCTACTGGGGGCTCGGCATCGGCATGGCCATCCTGGCGCGCACGCCGGTGCTCGGCGAGACCCTGGTGCAGCTCGTGCTGGGCGGTCCGATCATCGCCGGCGAAGCGCTGTCGCGCTTCTTCACCCTGCACGTCTTCGTCATCCCGGGCCTCATCATCGCGCTGATCAGCGTCCATCTGCGTCTGGTGCTGGCAGTCGGCATCAACGAGTACCCGGTGCCCGGCAAGGGCGTCGACCGCGCCACCTACCGCGACGAGTATGAGGAGCTGCTGAAGAAGGAAGGCGTCGCCTTCGTGCCGCATGCCATCGGCAAGGACCTCGTCTTCGCCGGCATCGTCATTCTCTCCATCCTCGCCGCCGCCGCCTGGTTCGGCCCGGCCGGTCCGAACGGTCCGCCCAATCCGACGTTGATCGAGACCAACCCACGTCCCGACTTCTACTTCCTGCCGCTCTTCTCCGCCTTCGCCCTGCTGCCGCCGTATCTGGAGACGGTGCTGATCCTGGTCGCGCCGGTGATCGCCATCGCCTTGCTCTTCCTGGTGCCGTTTCTCTCCAACGTCGGCGAGAAGAGCGCCCGGCGCCGGCCCGTCGCCGTGCTCGGCGTCATTCTCATCATGCTCACCCTGTCGACGCTGGCCTGGCTCGGCACCTACTCGCCGTGGTCGCCGGTGATGGACGCCTGGAGCGGCGCGCCGACGCCGGTCGAGTTCGTCAAGGGCCGCTCGCCGCTCGAGCTGCAGGGCGCGGTGGTGCTGCAGGCCAAGCAGTGCCGCAACTGCCACAGCCTCGGCGGGCAGGGCGGCCTGCGCGGTCCGGCGCTCGACGCCGTCGCGACGCGCCTGACCCCCGAGCAGCTCGTCCGCCAGGTCCTGCAGGGCGGCGGCAACATGCCCGCCTACGGCAAGAACCTCTCACCGGCCGAAGTCACCGCGCTGGTCGCGTTCATGTCGACGCTGCGGCCTGGATACGAGCCGCCGGCGCGCGGCGCGGCGCTGTCCGGCGTCGCCGGCGGCCCCGGGCCGGGGTGAGGACGACGTCGCGCATGCCCTTCGTTGCCGAGGAGACTTTCATGACGAATCGCAGTTGCCATGCCGTTGCTTCACTTGTGTTGATTCTGGTTTTGCCTATTGGAGCATCGCTTCCTGTGAAGCCCGCTTTCGCTCAGTCCGCGGACAAAAAGCCCAACATCGTCTTCGTCCTCATGGACAATCTCGGTTACGGCGAGGTTGGAGTCTACGGCGGCGGCATTCTCCGGGGAGCAGCGACGCCGCGCATCGACAAGCTCGCGGCGGAGGGCACGCGCTTACTTAACTTCAACGTCGAGGCCCAGTGTACACCGAGCCGCTCGGCCATCATGACGGGGCGCTACGCGATCCGCAGTGGCACACACTCCGTGCCCTTCCCCGGCCAGCTTGACGGACTGACGCAGTGGGAAATCACCATCGCCGAACTGCTCTCCGGTCAGGGCTACGCCACCGGTCAATTCGGCAAGTGGCATCTCGGCAGCGACCAGAGCCGCTTGCCCACCAGCCAGGGATTCGACGAGTGGTTCGGCATCCCGCGCACGACCGATGAAGCCTACTGGCCGTCGGCGCCGGGGTTCAAGGAGTCCGGCGTCGAGCCGGAGCACATCATGGAGGGCAGGAAGAGCGAGAAGAGCCGCAACCTCGAACTCTACGACTTCACGCAACGCCGTCTGATCGACGCGGAGATCACGCGCCGAGCCGTGGACTTCATGAAGCACAGCGTCAGGGCCGGCAAGCCGTTCTACGCCTACGTCGCCATGACCCAGCCGCACGTCCCGGTGCTGCCGCATCCGGATTTCGAGGGCAAGACCGGCTTCGGCAATTTTCCCGATGTGTTGGCCGAAATGGATTTCCGCGTCGGCCAACTCCTGGATGCCGTGGACGAACTGGCCGTGCGTGACAACACCATTGTCGTTTTCACCAGCGACAACGGGCCTGATCCGACGTTTCCGAACCAGGGCAGTTCCGGCCCGTGGCGCGGCTACTACTTTACGCACATGGAAGGCTCGTCTCGGACACCGTTCATCATCCGCTGGCCGGGGAAGATTCCCGCCGGCCGGGTGAGCAATGAGATCGTTCACGAGATGGATACCTTCACGACCTTCGCCAGACTGGCCGGGGCTCGCGTGCCCCAGGACCGACCCATCGACGGCGTGGACCAGACCGATTTCCTGTTGGGGAAGAAGGAATCGTCGAACCGTGAAGGAATCCTGCTGTTTCTCGCGGACCGCCTGCAGGCGGTGAAGTGGCGCAATTGGAAACTGCATCTCTACGACGAGATGCACAACTGGTTCACGCCGCCGTTGGCACTCGGTACGCCGAAGCTCTTTAATCTCATTCTCGATCCCAAGGAGGAATTCCCAGTCACCGTCGAGAACACCTGGGCCGTCACGCCTATGACGACGATGATAGCGGCGTTTCAGGCGAGCCTCACGACGAACCCGCCTATCGCGCCCGGCACGCCTGATCCTTACGCGCCGCCGGCGCAGAGAAAGTGAGAGTAGTGGCAGCCAGCTAACGAGCGGTTGCAGCGGACGGAGCTGACCCGCCGCCGCTGAACCGTGGCGTTACCCGCCAACCCCCCGGTGCATTAGCGAGTGGCGAACCGCCAGCTCCTATGAGAAACTCCGACCATGGTGAAAGCTGCGTTGGACATCGGCACGCTGAGCCGGGATGAACAGCTCCAGCTCCTCGATCAGCTCTGGCAGAGCCTCGGTCGCGATCCCGGGATCCTGCCGCTGACGCAGGCGCATCGACGAGAGCTCGATCGCCGCCTCGACGAGTTGGATCAAGAGGGACCGGTCGGCATTGGATGGGATGATCTCGTCGAACAGATCCGAGCGCGCGCGCGGTGAGGGGCCACCTCTTTCGACCGGCCGCCGCCGCCGACATCGAGCGGGCGTTTGCCTGGTACGAAAGGGAACGCGCAGGGCTCGGCGAGGAGTTTCTGACCGAGGTCTTGACGAGCGTCCACGCAGTCGTCGACCGGCCGGAGACGTTTCCTGTTCTCCATCGCCAAACGCGCCGCGCCCTTGTTCGGCGGTTCCCGTACGCGCTGTTCTTCCGCGTGGTCGACGAGCGGACCGTGTTCGTCGCCTGCTTCCATGTCCGAAGAAATCCCAGCGTCTGGAAGCGGCGGGGGTAACGGCTGACAAGCCGTATCTAGACTTCCCCCTCAATCCTACTTCAGTTTACCTGGCGATCGGCCTGGTTTCAGCGCTGCTCCTCTTCGTTCGAGAGCCACCGCTGGTCGGCGCTCTCCCCGCGGCGTGCTACGGCCCCCGTAACGCCTTGGAGGAGATTCCCTATGGTTCAGCTCAAGCCCCTTGATCCGATCGTCCCGATCTTTCAGCAGATCAGCGCCGACGTCTCGCCCGTGGTCCTGGTCAACATCTTCCAGGTCGCGGCGGACGACATTCCGACCCTGCTCGCGGCGTGGGAGGCCGACGCCTCCTGGATGAAGCAGCAGCCCGGGTATATCTCGACGCAGTTGCACCAGGGCATCGCCGGCAGCACGGTGTTCATGAACTACGCGGTGTGGGAGTCGGTGGCCCATTTCCGCGCGGCGTTCACGCATCCGGAGTTTCAGAAGGCCCTGGAGCATTATCCGCCCTCAGCCGTGGCATCGCCGCATTTGTTCACGCGACTCACGGTGCCGAATCTCTGCGTCGGTCCATAGTGCAGCTGGCCCACGCGCGTGCGGCGGACGCGACGCAGGCGCGGCGCAGCGGCACCCGCCACAGGTCCAAGGAGCGCGATATGGATCAACAGCCCACAGTAGCGCCCTTGAACCTGCTCGAGGTTGTCTTCAACCGCTGCTTCGGTTGGCTTGTCGGGCTCGGGCTGGCGCCGGCGAGCTTCTATCTGCTGGAGGTGCAGGGGCGGAAGAGCGGCCGGATCTACTCGACGCCGGTCGACCTGCTGCACCTCGACGGCAAGAGCTATCTCGTCTCTCCGCGCGGCCAGACGCAGTGGGTGCGCAACGCCCGGGCGGGTGGTGTCGTCACGCTTCGGCGGGGTCGCCGCGCGGTGCGCTACACGGTGCGGGAAGTCGGCGACGAGGGAAAGGCGACGATCCTCAAAGCGTACCTCGATGCCTTCCGGCGCCAGGTGCAGCGCTTCTTCCCCGTCCCGGCCGGTTCTCCAGTCGAAGCGTTTGCCGTGCTCACCGCCCGCTATCCGGCCTTCGAGCTCCGCCGGGAGGGGTGACGGACTCGGGTGCGTGGCCGCAGGGCGCAATTGACTGCGGCCCGCAAAGTGAGGATCAGGTGTTGCGATGACGGACCCCGCAGCCTGGCCGACGAAGACCCGCGAGCTGCACAACCACCACTTCGACTCGACGATCTGGAACGACCTGCGGTTCCGCGACGACGACATCGTCATCGCCACCTACGCCAAGGCGGGGACGACCTGGATGCAGCAGATCGTCGGGCAGCTCCTCTGCGGCGGTGATCCCGACCTGGCGGTGGCAGAGATGTCGCCGTGGCTCGACCTGCGGGTGCCGCCGAAGGCGGAGAAGCTGCCGCGCGTCGAGGCGCAGACGCACCGCCGCTTTCTCAAGACGCATCTGCCGGTCGACGCCCTGCGCTTCTCGCCGGCGGCGAAGTACGTGTACATCGGCCGCGACGGGCGCGACGTCGTCTGGAGCATGTACAACCACCACGTCAACGCCAACGCGACCTGGTACGCCGCGCTCAACGACACCCCCGGGCGCGTCGGGCCGCCGATCGAGCCGCCGCCGGCCGACATCCGCCAGTACTGGCGCGACTGGATGGATCGCGACGGGCACCCGTTCTGGCCGTTCTGGGAGAACATCCGCACCTGGTGGGCCATCCGTGCCCTGCCCAACGTCCGCTTCGTGCATTTCGCCGATCTCAAGCGCGACATGCCGGGCGAGATGCTGCGCCTCGCCGCCTTCCTCGACATTCCGATCGAGGCCGCGCGCTGGGACGCGATCGTCGAGTACTGCACCTTCGAGTGGATGAAGCGCCACGCGGGCAAGAGCGTGCCGGCCGGCGGCGCGTTCTGGGACGCCGGCGCGGAGGTGTTCATCAACAAGGGCGTCAACGGCCGTTGGAGCGCCGTGCTCAGCGCCGCCGAGTCGGACGAGTACGAGCGGCGGGCGGTGGCGGAACTCGGCGCCGACTGCGCGCGTTGGCTTGCCGGCGGCGACGCGTCGGCACGGTAGGCGCGCGACGATGCACCGCCTTGCCATCGGCCCGCTCGGCAGACTGAGCGCGGTCGCTGCGGCGACCCTGCTGGCGGCGGCCGTGGCCCTCGCCGCGGCGATCGCCGGCGGCGGCCCCGCAGCGATCGCGCCGCGCGAGGGCGCCGATCCGTACGCGGCGGTGGACTTCTCCGACCTGCCGCCGGTCGCGCGCTTCGCGGCGCGCGACGGTACGGCGCTCGCCTATCGCGCCTACGAGAGGGGTGCTGCCGACCGGCGCGGCAGCATCGTGCTGCTGCATGGCTCGTCGTCGCGCAGCGACCGCTTCCATCCCCTGGCGCGCGGCTTCGCCGCGGCGGGCTACGCGGTCTACGCGCTCGACATGCGCGGGCACGGCGACTCCGGCGTGAAAGGGCAGATCGCCTACATCGGGCAGCTCGAGGACGACCTC
Organism: bacterium; assembly: GCA_031401035.1. GTDB lineage: Bacteria > Desulfobacterota > Binatia > HRBIN30 > CADEER01 > JANNRA01. The sequence continues at coordinate 8,273 of JANNRA010000206.1, forward strand.
GAGGACTTCATGCGCGCCGTCCAGCCGACGGGATGCCGGACGCTGGTCGCCTTCTCGGCTGGCGGCGGTTTCGCGCTGCGCTTCGCGGCCGATGGGCGGGGCGAGCTGTTCGACAACTTCCTCCTGCTGGCGCCGGTCCTCGGTCGCAACGCGAGCACCCAGCGTCCCTCCGGCGGCGGTTGGGGGTCGATCGGCATGCCGCGCACCGTCGCGCTGGTGCTGCTCAACGGCGTCGGTATCACGGCGCTCAATGGGCTGCCGACGATCCGCTTCGCGCTGCGCCCCCAGTACCAGGAGCGGCTGACGCCGCAGTACTCGTTCGCCCTGATGATGAACTTCGCCCCGCACCTCGACTACCAGGCCGACATCGCCGCGGCACGCCGCCCGCTGGAGATCGTCGTCGGTGAGACCGATGAGCAGTTCGACCCGACCCGCTACGGGCCGGAGTTCCGCGCCGCCGGACGCGAGGTGCCGGTCACCATTGTCCCCGGCGTCGTCAGCCACCTCGACCTGACCCTCAACCCTGCCGCCATCGCGGCGGCACTGGCCGCGGTCGGCCGCCTCGACGCGGCGGCGGCCCCGGCCTCCGTGCTCTGAGAAGTTGCTGGCCTCGGTCTTCCCTGGACGCCGCTCCGTCGGGGCCTGTTGAAGGGCAGGCCAAGGCTCCATGCAACAGGCGCCGACGGGGCGGCGCCCTCCAGGCGCGCGTTGGGCGATGGTGCGGTGGGATCAGGGCAGAGTCACGCAGGAAGGATGCGACGCACCCAGGCGGAAGCGGGGAGCGCCTTTCGCGCCCTCCATCAATGCGACGGGGCGTTCCCCAGTCTTGATCCGTGGGACGTCTGGACGGGCGCGATGATCAACCGCCACTGCCGCGACGCCGCGCCAGATGTTGTCGCGGGGCGGACTGGTGATAAGGCGGTCGCGCATGAACGCCGGTTGCTTGTGCGGCGACGTGCGCGTCGCCATCGCCGGCCGGCTTCGGCCGGTCATCTAACGAGGAGGCGGATATGCTCGCGGACACCCTGGGGCGCGAACTGGTGATCCACGGCACGCTGCTCTTCCTGCTCGGCCTGCTGAACGGCGTCGCCGTGCAGGGTTTCCGCAACCCGCGCATGGGGCTCTCTGCGCACCTGGCGGGCGTGCAGAACGGCCTCGTGCTGTGGGCCTTCGGCCTGCTCTGGCCGCAGTGCGTGCTGTCGCCTGGCGTCGCATGGCTGGCGGCCTGGTCGGCGATCCTCAGCATGTACGCGATCTGGTTCGGCCTGCTGCTGGCGGCGATATGGGGTACCAGCCGCTCGACGCCGATCGCCGGCGCCGGCCACGCCGGCTCGCCCGGCCGAGAGCTGACGGTGACGGCGCTGATCAGCGCCGGTTCGGTCGCCATCATCGTCGCGACCGGGCTGGTGCTGTACGGGCTGCTGTGACCGGCGCGATGCCGACCGCCGCGCCGGCTCGGGGCGGGCTGGTGGTGTGGCAACCCTGCGGCGCGGCGATGGCCGCCGCTGCGCCGCCCGCCCAGCGGCAGGGCACGCCTTCGATGCCACCCTGTGGACACGGGATCTCGAGTTCGCGGGACGCGATGGGGTGAAGTTCTTGCCGCGCTGAGCGCGGCCGCGCTCTCAATCCTCGTCGCCCGGCCTGCCTAGACTCGCGTTCCTGTTCATGTCAGAACCGGCGGCTGTTCAACCCTGCTAATGTGATGCCGGTCGTCGAAACGTCCCTCCTTCGCTGGATCGTGCTGTGCCCGCTGGTCGGGACGATCCTCTGCATGGTCGCCGCGCAGACCAACCGCACGCGCTTGGCGACGCTCGCCGGGCCGGGCTCGGTGCTGGCCGCCTTCGGCTTCGCGCTGGCGGCGGTGGCGCAGCTCTGGCAGCTGCCGGCCGGCGCCTCGCTGCTGGACCACATGTACACGTGGATCCACGCCTCGCCGCTGACGCTCGAGGCGGCCTTCCGGGTCGACCGTCTGGCCAGCGAGATGATCCTCATCATCACCGGCGTCGGCTTCCTGATCCACCTCTACTCGCTCGGCTACATGCACGACGACCCGGACGTGGCGCGCTTCTTCGCCTACCTCAATCTGTTCACCGCCTCGATGCTGGTGCTGGTGCTCGGCGACTCGCTGCCGCTGCTGTTCATCGGCTGGGAGGGGGTCGGACTCTGCTCCTACCTGCTGATCGGCTTCTGGTACCTCGACGAGGCCAACGCCGACGCCGGCCGCAAGGCGTTCATCGCCAACCGCGTCGGCGACGCCGCCTTCCTGATCGGCATGTTCCTGCTCTTCTGGAGCCTCGGCCAGCTCGGCGAGCCGTCGCTCGCCTTCGCCGACATCAACCGCCTGGCGCCGAAGCTCGCCGAGTGGTCGCCGGCGGTGGTCACCGCCATCTGCCTGCTGCTGTTCATCGGCGCCACCGGCAAGTCGGCGCAGATCCCCCTGTTCGTCTGGCTGCCCGACGCGATGGCCGGTCCGACGCCGGTCTCGGCCCTGATCCACGCCGCCACCATGGTCACCGCCGGCGTCTATATGATCGCTCGCCTGTCGCCGCTCTTCGTGCTGTCGCCGCCGACGATGGAGATCATCGCCGTCATCGGCGCGGCGACGGCGTTCTTCGCCGCCACCATCGGGGTGGTGCAGCGCGACCTGAAGAAGATCCTCGCCTACTCGACCATCTCGCAGCTCGGCTACATGTTCCTCGCCCTCGGCGTCGGCGCCTTCTCGGCCGCCGTCTTCCACCTGATGACGCACGCCTTCTTCAAGGCCTGCCTGTTCCTCTGCGCCGGCAGCGTCATGCATGGGCTGCACGGCGAGTTGGACGTCTTCAAGATGGGCGGGCTGCGCAAGGAGATGCCGATCACCGCCGTGACCTTCCTGGTCGCGGCGCTGGCCATCGCCGGCTTCCCCGGCTTCGCGGGGTTCTTCTCCAAGGACCTGATCCTCGAGGCGGCCTACATGAGCGGCCACACCTGGCTGTGGCTGGTCGGCATCGTCTCCGCCGGCCTCACCGCATTCTACATCTTTCGCGCCTACTTCCTCGTCTTCGAGGGGCCCAGCCACGTCGCCCCGGAGAAGCGGCACCACGTGCACGAGTCGCCCAGCACGATGACCATTCCGCTCATCGTATTGGCAGTGCTGTCGGTGGTCGGCGGCGTCGTCGGCCTGCCGCACGGCTTCCTCTGGGGGGACCAGATCGGCCACTACCTGGAGCCGTCGCTGGCGCAACTGCCGCATGGCGGCTTGCGGCACCCGTCGACGGCGACGCTGGCGTTCCTGATCGCGGTGGCCACCGGCGTCGGCCTCGGCGGCATCGGGCTCGACTACCTCCTGTACGCCAAGGGGTCGGACCTGCCCGACCGCATCGCCACGCGGCTCAGCGGGCTCTACAACCTGCTGTGGAACAAGTACTGGATCGACGAGCTGTACGACGCGCTGATCATCCGGCCCTATGTGCGGCTGTCCGACTATTTCTGGAAGGTCGTCGACACCGAGCTCATCGACGGTGCCGTCAACGGCGTCGGCGAGTTGGTGCGCGCGTTCGGCGGGCGCATGCGGCGGCTGCAGACCGGCAACGTCCAGGGCTACGCCCTGGCCATGCTGCTCGGCGCCCTCGGCGTCATCGCCCTGTTGGCGATCTGAGGTTCGCGCCATGCCGATCCTGTCCTTCCTGATCTTCGCGCCGATCGCCGGCGCACTCTTCGTCGGCCTGCTGCCGGCGCAGCCGTTGCAGATCCCGCGCCGCGCCGCGCTGGCATTCTCGTTGATCCCGCTGCTGCTGGCGCTGGTCATGCTCGGCCAGTTCGAGCCCGGCGTCGGCGATCTGCAGATGGCCGAGAAGGTCGCCTGGATTCCCTCGATCGGCGTCTACTACTCGCTCGGTGTCGACGGCTTCTCGCTGTGGCTGGTGGTCCTGACGACGCTGCTGACGCCGTCGATCATTCTCGCCGCCTGGGGCGACATCGAGGACCGCTGCAAGCAGTTCATGATGCTCATCCTGGTGCTCGAGGGGATGATGCTCGGGGCGCTGCTGTCGGTGGACCTGTTCCTGTTCTTCCTCTTCTGGGAACTGATGCTGTTCCCGATGTTCTTCATCATCGGCGTCTGGGGCGGCCCGAACCGCCGCTACGCGACGATCAAGTTCGTCCTCTTCACCATGGCCGGCAGCGCCCTGATGCTGGCCGGCATGCTGTACCTGGTCCTGCGCCACGCGCAGGACAACCCGATCACCTTCGACATCGTCACGCTCTACTCGGTGAATCTCACCGAGATCGAGCAGGTGCTGCTGTTCGCCGCCTTCACCGTGGCGTTCATGATCAAGGTGCCGATGGTGCCGCTGCACACCTGGCTGCCCGACGCGCACACCGAGGCGCCGACCGGCGGCTCGGTGGATCTCGCCGGCGTACTGCTGAAGATGGGCTGCTACGCCTTCCTGCGCTTCTCGCTGCCGATGTTCCCGCACGCCGCCGAGCAGGCCTTCCCGATCATCATGACGCTGGCCGTCATCGGCATCATCTACGGCGCCATGGTGGCCCTGCAGCAGCCGGACATGAAGCGGCTGGTGGCCTATTCCTCGGTCAGCCACATGGGCTTCATCATGCTGGGCCTGTACGCCTTCAACAACGTCGGCGTCACCGGCGGCGTCCTGCAGATGATCAACCACGGCCTGTCCACCGGCGCCCTGTTCATGCTCGTCGGCTACATCTATCACCGCCGCCATACGCGCCTCATCGAGCAGTACGGCGGGCTGTGGAGCATCATGCCGGTGTTCGCGTCGCTGTTCCTGGTGGTGACGCTGTCCTCGATCGGTCTGCCCGGCACGAACGGGTTCGTCGGCGAGTTCCTGATCCTGCTCGGCGCCTTCAGGGCGCATCCGTGGGCCGGCGGCCTCGGCGTTCTCGGCGTCGTGCTCGGCGCGGCCTATATGCTGACGCTGTACAAGCAGGTGTTCTTCGGGCCGGTGAAGCACGCGGTGAACAAGACGCTCAAGGATCTCTCGCCGCGCGAGATTCTGGCGCTGGCGCCGATCGTCGTCCTGATCTTCTGGATCGGCCTCTATCCGAAGCCCTTTCTCGACCGCATCGAGCCGACCACGCAGCAGCTGCTCGGCCGCCTGGCCAAGGCCGGCGCGACGCGCTGGATGGCCGACGTGCCGGCGCCGCCGCTCGTCGCGGCACGGTAGCCCCGCGCCGCGGACGCGGCTTGCCCTCGCCGCTGGCGGCTGTCAGGTACGCCCGCATGGACTACGGCGACTACCAGCACCTGCGCTTCGCGCCGCGCCCCAACGGCGTCCTGCTCATCACCCTCGACCGCCCGCCGGTGAATGCGACCGATACGCGCATGCACTGGGAGCTGACGGAGGTGTGGAAGACCGTCGACGCCGATGCGGCGGTGAAGGTGGCGCTGGTCACCGGCGCCGGCAAGGCGTTCTCGGCCGGCGGCGACCTCTCGCTGCTCGAGGACCTGGCCGGCAATCCGGCCGCCGCGGTGCGCACCCTGCGCGAGGCGGCCAACATCGTCTACAACATGATCAACCTCGACAAGCCGATCGTCTCGGCGATCAACGGCGTCGCGGTCGGCGCCGGGCTGGCGGTGGCGTTGATGGCCGACATCTCGGTCATCGCCGACACGGCGCGCTTCACCGACGGCCACCTGCGCCTCGGCGTCGGCGCCGGCGACCACGCGGCGATCATCTGGCCGCTGCTGTGCGGCATGGCCAAGGCGAAGTACTACCTGATGACAGCGGAGTTCATCGACGGGCGCGAGGCCGAACGCATCGGGCTGGTCAGCCTGTGCGTGCCGGAGGCGGAGCTGATGGCGAAGGCGAGCGGCATCGCCGACCGCCTGGCGGCCGGGCCGCAGTCGGCGCTGCGGCTGACCAAGCGGGCGTTGAACGGCTGGTTGCGCATGGCCGGGCCGATCTTCGACACCTCGCTGGCGTACGAGATGCTGAACTTCCTCGAGCCGGACGTGCGGGAGGGGCTGGCGGCGCTGAAGGAGAAGCGGGCGCCGAAGTTTGCGTAAGGGCTGAGGCGCGCTGCGCTGCGGGCGAGACGCCCGCGGTCCCGGCTGGGGAACTCGATCGCGCTTCTGCTATGCCGCCCGGAATGTCCACCGACCTCGCGCGCGTCCAGACCGCCCGGCTGGAGCTGACCCGCATCGGCAGCGGCGATCTCGCCGACCTGTGTCGCATGCACCGCGACGAGCAGGTGATGGCGACGCTCGGCGGCGTACGCTCGGACGAGGTCAGCGCCGACATCCTGGCGCAGTTGATGGCGCACTGGGACGAGCACGGCTTCGGCTACTGGATGGCGCGCGACCGCGACGGCGGCGCCTTCGGCGGCCGCGGCGGGCTGCGCCGGGTCGTCGTCGGCGGCGGGCCGGAAGTGGAGATCGGCTACGCCCTGATGGCTGACCACTGGGGCCGCGGCCTGGCGGTCGAGCTCGCCGGCGCCTGCGCGCGCATCGGCTTCGAGGCCCTCGGCTGCGCCGATCTCGTCGCCTTCACCCTGCCGACCAACGCCCGCTCGCGGCGGGTCATGGAGCGCCTCGGCTTCGTCTACGAGCGCGACGTCATCTGGGCCGGCATGCCGCACGTTTTGTATCGGCTGTCGGCCGTCGATTGGCGCGCGACGCTGGGCGCGGCGCGGCCGAACCACGCTCTCCGCTAAAGCGCCAGTCCCGGGTCGAACCATTCCAGGATGGCCGCGTTCTCCTCGCGCGGGTAGGTGTGCGAGAGGTCGGCGATCTCGCGGAAGACGATGTCCGCGCCGGCCTGCTGCAGGGTCTGGTACGCCATCCGCGCCAGGGCGATGGGAAACATCCAGTCGCGGCCGCCGTGCACCAGGTAGATGCGACGCCCGGCGGCGCGCTCGAGGTTGCCGTTCACCAGGTTGCCCGGGTGCAGCACGCCGGAAATCGGCGCCAGGGCGGTAAAGGGCATGTCGGGCTGCAGGCCGCAGAGCAGGGTGTAGGTGGCGCCGTCGGAGAGGCCGGTGAGGAGGATGCGGGCGGGATCGACGCTCCAGTGCTGGCTGACGTATGCCACCATGGCGCGCAGGGCGGGCGCGTCGATGTCATCGCCCAGCATCGACCAGGTCGGGCCGAGCGACGTCGGCGCCAGCAGGAGTGCGCCGCGGCTGCGCGCCTCGGTCAGCCAGGTCCAGAGGAAGTCCTCGCCGCTGCCGCTGCCGCCGTGCAGGGCGACCACCAGCGGCCAGGTGCGGCCGGCATCGTAGCGCTCCGGCACGTACAGCACGAAGCTGCCGCGGCCGCCGGAGGGATGGCGAGCGGTGATCACGCCGGTGTGCACATCGGGGCGCGGCTCGGGGTCGAACTCCGCCGCGCGCGCCTGTGCCGTCGGCTCGAGAAAGAAGCGGCCCACCGGCGGCAGCGCCTTGCGCAGCGGATAGAGCAGCGCCTGGGCGCGGCAGTGCTCGTGCATCGCCTGCAGCACGTTGGCGATGGCCTCCTGCGGTCCGGCCTCGGCAGTGAACGCCGCCAGCGCGGCCGCCGCCGCCTCGGCCGCGGCGATGAGCTGGCCGGCGAGGTCGGCGAGGCCCTCCGGCGCCGGCGTGGCGCGGAACTCGGCCAGCGTCGCGCCGAGGCGCTCGGCGAGCGGCGCGACGGCGCCGCGCAGGCCGGGCAGATGCGGCGGATCGAGTCGCCGCCGCACCTCCTCGAAGGCGGCGACGGCATTGAGCAACGCCGGCCCGAGGGCGGAGAGCCGTTCGGCGAACTGGCGATCGGTCACCTGTGACTCCGTTCTTGCAGGCCTGCACCCGAGCGATCGACTCGCCGGCGATCTAGCGCACCCTCGCCGCAACGTCGAGCTGCCATCGTGCGCCACATCGTGATTCGCCCCGCCCCTGGAGGGCGCCGCCCCGTCGTTGCAAACCGGCGCTGACGGGGTGGCGCCGAAGGGTCATCGATGGCGGCGCAGCAGCAGCCATTGGTGCAGAATGAAGAGCCCGAGGCCGACGAACGGCAGCGCCAGGTAGGGCCAGTAGGTCTGCCAGCGCGGCGGCGCCGCGGCGACGTCGAACGTCAGCGTCAGCGTCGCGCCGTCGACGCGCACCTCCGCCGTCCAGGCGCCCACCGCCGGAATCTCCAGCAGCGCCGCGTGCAGCAGCTTGTTGGTCGCCTGCGCCCGCGTCGCGTCGGCTTGCAGCACCAAGTCGCCGCCGCGCATGGTCACCGCGATCGGCACGTCGAGTACCACCCCGCCGTCCGGCTGCTGCACCAGCACGCTCACATCCGCCGCACCCACGCGCAGCGGCGTCGGCGCCGTGAACACCGTCACCGTGTACGCGCCCACCCGCTCGCTGGCGCGCACGAAGCCGCCGTCTGCCGACGCCGCGGTGGCGACGCAGAGTAGCAGCAGGCCGGGCACCGCACCGCCACTGCGCCCGCCCGGTCGCATCACGCGCGCCGGACGTTGCGTCAGTGCACCATGCCGCGCATCTGCATCGGCTGGAAGACGATCCACACGCCGCTCGCCCACAGCCCGACGGCGAGCAGCGCCCACGGCGCCTGCAGCGCCAGGGCGCGGCCGGCGCGACGCTCGGCGAGGTCGAGCGCCGCGCGCCAGCCGAGCATCAGCGCCAGCAGCAGGCCGGCGCCGAGCAGCAGCAGCTCGAGTCCGGTGACCCATTCGGGCGCGCGCGTCGGGCAGGCGCCGGCCCAGGCCGGCGCGCCGAGCAGCGGCGTGCCGAGATCGACGGCGACGCGCTGTACGACTGGAGGGAGGGTGCCGATGCCGATCAGGAGGTGGAAGAGAAAGTGCGCGCTCCACATGCCGAGGCCGAGTGGCACCAGGGTCAACGCGAAGCGGCAGGCGAGGGCGCGCGGCGCCGCGGCGACGCGTGCCAGGCGGCCACCGAGCCAGGCGGCCGCGGCGGCGGTCACCGCCGGTGCGATGACCAACGCCGTGACCAGCCCCAGCGTCGTCAGCAGCAGCGGCGCCAGCGCGAAGCGGGCGGCGAGCACCTGCTCGCCGTCGAGGATCGGCGCCAGCATGCCGGCGGCGTTGGCGAAGGCGGCGAAGACGCAGACCAGGGCCAGCGCGGCGATGTCGAGTCGCTCCGACAGCCGGCGCAGCGAGGAGCGCGGCGGGTCGACGGCGAGCTCGGCGCCGGGCGCGACGGCGAGCAGGCCGACGTTGTCGTGCGGGCAGGCGCGCACGCAGTCCAGGCACAGCGTGCAGTCGAGGTTGCCGCGCTTCTCGGGCACGAACAGCTCGAGCTCGCAGCCGCGCGCCGTGGCGTTGCCGCGGATGCAGTCGTGCGTCGTGCAGGTGCGGCAGGTGGCGGTGTCGCGGGCGCGGATCTCGAACGGCGCCACCGTCGCCTGAACGAAGTGGAACTGGCCGATCGGGCAGACATACTTGCAGAACGCCGCGCCGCGAAAGAGGCCGTCGATCAGCGCCGCGCCGCCGATGTAGGCGAGCACGATGGCGGCCGTCGCCGCCGGCGCGTCCCACAGATCGAACGCCTCGTAGGCCCACAGGTAGACCAGCAGCAGCGCCAGGGCCAGCCACTTGCTGCGCAGCCGGCGCGGCCAGACGCGGCGCGCGCCGAGCAGGCGCTTGCCGAGCTCGCGCGGCAGCATGAACGGGCACACCATGCAGAAGACGTTGCCCACCATCAGCAGCGCGACGATGACGACGCCGCGCCAGTAGGTCCACGGCAGCACCCCGGCGAGGTTCATCGGACTCATCGTCGGGCCGAGCAGCCCGTCGAGTACCACCGCCCCCGCCACCAGCAACATCGCCGCCTGCGCCACGCGGCGCGACCGCCCCGAACGGAGCAGCCGCCCCAACCCGGCGACGCGCAGGAGATCGAAGGGCCCCGCTGCCACGCCCGTCCCCTCTCCCGCCGGGAGAGGGCCAGGGTGAGGGGATGCGACCGCGACCGCGCCGCGCACGCCCAGCACCTCCACGACGATCGCCCCCGCCGCCACCAGATACGCGGCGGCGCCCGCCACCCACATCAGCGCCCCTGCCGCCGCCTGATCGACGAGGGCGTCGCCGCCCGCCAGCCGTGGTGCGGCGGCGTAGGCCGCGTAGAGCGGCCGGCCGGCGAACACGAACCACGCCGCCAGTGCGGTGTTGAAGACGTCGGCGAGCAGCAGGTACGGCACCATTGCCCAGCGCGGCCAGTGCGGCCGACTCGGATACGGCTGCACGACCGGGAACCAGAACAGCAGGCCGGCGACGAGGAAGCAGGCGTGCTCGAGTTCGTGCCAGCCCGGCGCGCGCAACGCCAGTTGGTAGGGGCCGGGCAGGTGCCAGACGCCGACGGCGAGGGCCAGCGCGCCCCAGCCGACGAGCGGGTGCACCAGCGCGCGCGCGCCGGTGCGCAGGGCCGGCCAGGCGAGGAACGGGCCGAGGCCGTCGCGCGCCAGGCCGCCGGGCAGTCCGCGCAGCAGCGGCAGCGCCGGCGCGCCGAGCCAGAGCAGCGGCGGCGCCACCATGGTGAGCAGGACGTGCTGCAGCATGTGGACCTGCAGTAGCAGCGCGGCGAAGGCGTCGAGTGGCGAGGCGATGGCCAGCAGTATGATGGTGAGCCCGGCCGCGAAGGCAGCCAGACGGGCGACGCCGAAGCGCTCCGGCATCTGTGCGTGCAGCCGCCGCCAGCCGCGCGCGTAGAGCGCCGCGCTCAGGAGCGACAGGGCCAGCAGCCATGCCGGCAGCCGCCACGACGCCAACGCCGCCTCGCCCACCACGGTCTCCACGCGCCCTCGTCGACCAATCCACCGCCGCTGTCAATGTTGCCCGCGGCGGCGGCCCGCCGCGGTTGCCCGCGGCGCCCACCTTCACTATCGAGCCTGCACGGTGCGCACCTCTCTCGGATCCCGGCTGATGTTGCTGCTGCTGCTCGCCGCGCCGCCGTCGGCGACGGCGGACGTCGAGACGGACCTCCAGTCCTGGATGCACGGCGAGACAGTGACCGGCGGCTGGTTCGGGGCGCGCCAGTACCTGCTCGACCTCGGCATCGAGCCGACGCTCACCTACGCCGCGGATATTCTCGCCAACCCGGTCGGCGGCCAGGTCCGTAAACTGCGCTACTTCCATGACATCTTTGTCGGCCTCGACTTCGACCTCGAGAAGCTCGTTGCCATCCCCGGCGCGGAGCTGCAGGTGTCGATGTCGTCACGGGCCGGCCATGACCTGTCGCGGGACATCGGCAACGTCTTCAATGTCTCGCAGACCTGCTGCCAGCCGCAGACCCGTTTGGTCACGCTCGCCTGGCACCAGTCCCTGTTCGAGGACCGACTGGATGTCCGCGTCGGCCATATCGTCATGGGCGACGACTTCATCGCCTCGCCGTTGTACGCGCTCTTCGTCACCAGCGGCATCGATGCCAACCCGGGCAGCCTGGGGTTCAACTTTCCGTTCTCGGAGTATCCCGACTCGTCGGCCGGTCTGCGCATCCGCGGCCGGCCGATCGAACCACTGTCGCTGTCGCTGGGCGTGTACGACGGCAACCCGAACTTCACCGGCATCCACGGCACCGACTTCGATTTCAGCTTCGACGATGGCGCGGTGATTCTCGCCGAGGTGCAGTACCGCTGGGTGCGCGGCAGCGGCGCCGCGGCGCTGACGGGGCACTACACCCTCGGCGGCTCTTACGACACCAGCCGCTTCGTTCCCTTCGACGGCGGCGGCGGCAGCGCATGCGTCCACGGCAACGGCGGCATGTACGCCGCCGTCGACCAGCAGGTACTGTCCTTCGGCGATCCCGCCGCCGGCCGTGGCCTGGTGCCGTTCGCCGCCGTCACCGGCGCGCCGGCGACGGACATCAATCTGGTGCCGTTCTTCGTCAACGGCGGCCTGGTGGTGCAGGGACCCTGGGCGGCGCGACCCGACGACGCCCTGCTGTTCGGGCTCGTCTTCGGTCGCTTCTCCAGCGCCCTCGACAGCCCCCCGGGCGAGTCGGCGATGACCTACGAGATGGTGCTGGAGTGGTCCTACGTCATCCAACTCACCCCGTGGCTGCAGCTGCAGCCGGATCTGCAGTACGTCATCCGTCCCGGCGGCACGGGGACCATCCCGGATGCCCTGGTGGTCGGTGCGCAGCTGGCGCTGACCCTCTGAGGCGGCCGAATCAGCACAGCTGCGCCGTCACCACCGCGTTGCGCATCGCCAGCATCAGTTCCGCCAGCGCGTCGAGGGCCCGCTCCGGCCACGGCTCCTCCTGCGCCAGCGCCGACAGCGCGGTGATGACCGCGCAGTGGAGCAGATCATCGGCCCGCGCGTGCTCGAGCGCCGCCCGTAGTACCGGGCCAGCCACCTGGATCTCGATCGTGAACAGCCCTGCAGCGTCGGCCACCATCCGGCTCGCCATGCCATCGCCCTCCCGTTTCGACGACGATGTGTTGGCCGCCGGCGCACATCGTTGCCGAGGCGGCCCCGCAGCGGGGCGGCGTGAATCCACGTAGGGGAAAACCCTGATGGCCCTAGGGAAAGTCCCAACTAACTTATGCAATTGTCGGATGTTACGCCTCAGATCTCACGACGAGGGGGATCCCATGAGACGCCGCAGTATTTCCGACACGTCGGGTCGCTTCAACATGCAGGTCGAGGTCCACGGCACGGTTCTCGAGGATGCCATGCACCACTCCAATGCCGAGGAGGTGCTCAAGTGCGCCGTCATCATGGCGCTCTCGGTCCTCGCTCAGGACGGCCGCTGGCCGACGGCGGCATTGGAATCGATGAGCAGCTTCATGACCGACATGAAGACCAGCCTCATCGCCGAGCTGCACTGAGCGATCCCTCTCGGGCCGGGAGCGAACCCCGGGGAAGGGGTGTCGCGATTCCTGCCGCCTTGCTTCCCCGTCCCCGCGTCGCTACCTTCGAGTCACCGCACCATATGGGGGCGACCTGGCTTCGACGGAGGTTGTGCAGCGACAGTTGCGTGTAACGGGTACTTGGGGCCCGCCAAAACCCAGGCTGCGAAAAACTAAACGCAGACAATAACTACGCTCTAGCTGCTTAACGGCAGCTGGTGTCTGACCGGTGTGAGCCCGTAACGCCGGACCCAGGCATAATCAAATCGGGATAAGCCCTTACCGACGCTCGTAGGTCGGGGTCGAAAACCAACGAGCTGGTTGCCGCGAATCCTGCCGGTGGGAGTCAACGCGACGAGATCAAATCACCTGGCTACGCACGTAGACGCTGTTGTGAATCGCTTCCGGACGGGGGTTCAATTCCCCCCGCCTCCACCTTCAACTGTTCCGAGGAACACCAGGGCGATCCAGAAACCCACTGGAAACAGTGGGTTTCTTCGTTTACTCTGTCTAGTGTGGTCCGATGCCTTCCACTGACAGCTGCCCCCAGGCTGGGGGCAACTTTGGGGGCAACTAGCAGAGCGCCGAAGGGAGTTGCCCCCACATGCCCCTGACTGACGTAGCAATCCGGTCGGCCAGACCCCGGGAAAAGGCCTTCAGGCTTTACGACAACGGTGGATTATATCTGGAGGTGGGTCCTGCCGGCGGAAAGTGGTGGCGCTGGAAGTATCGCTGCCGCGGCAAGGAAAGGCGCCTCTCGCTCGGAGTCTATCCCGAAGTCAGCCTGAAGGCGGCACGCGACAGGTGCGCCGCGGCCCGGCAACAGCTCGCGGCCGGTATCGACCCCGGCGAAGCTCGCAGGGCAGAGAAGGTCGCTCAGGCAGGCGCGGAGAGCTTCGAGGCCATCGCGCGCGAGTGGCACGCGAGATTCTCACCCGGATGGGTCGCTAGTCACGGCGACCGTATCCTGCGGCGTCTGGAGAAGGACCTTTTCCCCTGGCTCGGCTCCCGTCCGATCGCGAGCGTCAGAGCGCCAGAGCTGTTGGCCGTGCTGCGCCGGATCGAGAGCCGCGGCGCGCAGGAGACGGCGCACCGGGCAATGCAGAACTGCGGACAAATCTTTCGTTACGCCGTGGCGACCGGGCGCGCGGAGCGCGATCCGACGGGCGATCTCCGCGGCGCCCTCCCCCCGCCGAATGAAAAGCACCACGCCTCGATCACCGAACCAAAGCTGATCGGCGAACTGCTCCGTGCGATTGATTCCTACGAGGGATTCTTTGTCACGAAGTGCGCCCTGCGGCTCGCGCCCCTGGTCTTCGTGCGCCCCGGCGAACTGCGCCAGGCGCAGTGGACGGAGATCGACTTCGAGACGACAGAATGGCGCATTCCTGCCGAGCGCATGAAGATGCGGGAGAAACACATCGTGCCGCTGTCCCGGCAGGCGGTCGAGGTCCTTCGCGAGATCGAGCCGCTGACGAACGGCGGCATCCCGGCGAAGCCAGACGCGCCGCGCTACGTCTTCCCGAGCGCGCGTTCACGCCTTCGACCCATGAGCGAAAATGGCGTGCTCGCTGCGCTGCGGCGCATGGGATACGCGAAGGGAGAAATGACCGGTCACGGCTTCCGCAGTATGGCGTCCACTCTGCTGCATGAGCAGGGCTGGAGCCACCACGCGATCGAGCGCCAGCTCGCGCACGCCGAACGCAACGCAGTCAGCGCGGCCTACAATTACGCCGAGCATCTGCCGGAGCGACGCAAGATGATGCAAGCGTGGGCCGACTATCTCGACGCGCTGAAAGCCCGGGCGGACGTGATCCCGCTGTTCAGGCGGGCATGAGCAAGGCTCTCGCAATCGCGCCAGGTGTCTGATTCCCAACCCGGTTCGCACCGGACGCGGGCCGAAGCCATTCCCACGACCACGAAGAGGTTCCTGACCGGCGGGCGCTTCGGAGGCTCGTCGCTTCGGAGGCTTTGGCCTCATCTGCCGGCAGTGCTAGCTGGGCTGGGGGAGGGGGTGCGCATGTCGATCGAGATTCAGCCGTACCTGACGGACTTGGACGAGGAGATGCTCGAGCTGGGGCTGCCGGTGAACACGGACCCGAAGGCGTTTCTGAGGGCGCGCCAGGATCTCCTGGCCGGGACGATCGACGCCTGGGAGCTGAACGCCACCGTGCGCCGCTACCAGCAGCAGTTGGCGAGCGAGTAGCGGAGGTCCCCCGCTGCCACGCTCGCGGCGCCGACACACGCGCGCGTGTCCGACCGATCTGGGACTTGATTCGCGCTAACGCCCACGCCTGTGGCGAAGCCGTCCCTGTGGCCCCCGGACGCTACCGCCGGCGAAGGCTGCTGTCCGGTGTGGCCGGTGACCTGACGAGACAGCTTGCCTCGCACGAAAGAAGGCCCGAGGCTGCGACGGAATGCCACCGCCATCCTTCGGGGCCACTCAGACTGCCGCCGTACGCCAGCGGCCCTCGTGTGGGCTCAGGCAGTGTGTTCGGCCAACCGAGCGGCGGCCGGGAGGGAGGGCCGTGCCCCATGGATCGCCAAGGGCTGATGGCGGGAAACGATCAACTTGTTCGATCTCGCGGCCGCCGTGCGCCGCCATGAACGGCGCCACCACGGCGAGCAACAGAAGCGAACCGTAAACGTCGCAGAACCGATCCGAGGCGGCGCTCGAAGCCCACGACGGGGCCTCGTCGGACGGCACGTCGCGCAATCGCCGCCCGCGGGAGCTTCGGCGCCGAAGCTCCGAGGTCGTTGTTCCTATACGATACGGCTCGCGAAGTTGATGAGTCGAGAATCATCCCGTCGCGGCTGGGCAGCGGATCGGCGGTGCGCCGCACCGGAACGTCACCAGGGCGCATTTTGCACTCAGGCCGACCGCTAGCTTCTGATGGCAGACTGACCCCGTGCGAGGAGCCTGAACGGGCGGCGAAGTAGACCAAGGGTGGGGGTGCAAATCATGACGAATGAGTGCCGCTGCTGTTTGCGAAGGCAGGTCGCGGACCGGCCGCGCATCTGCCCGGAGTGCGATCACCGATTCCGTGGCAACGGTTGGGACGGCATCGACGCGCATTGGCGTGCGAAACACGAGAGGATCGTTCCCTACGAGCAGTTCTGGACGGGCCTTTGCCGCGACCACGGCGGTTCGGGTGGTCCCATCCGCGATCCCAGCGGGCCGCCCAAGTCACGGGGGAACGACGCTTCGGTAGCGTTGCCTGCGCCGGCCGCGCGGAGCCTGGAGAGACTCACCTGCGAAGACTGCGGTGATCCTGCCGATCAGTTCGTTGCCTGCCAAGGGGACGGCTGTGACCTGACGCGCGTCTGCCCTACCTGTGCGGCGCTGCGACCGGTCGGGGTTCTCTGTACCGACTGCTGCGAGACACACGACGCGAGGGACCGGGCGCTCGGCGTCAAGCGGAAGGCTGCTCTCGACGCGAAGAGCTCCCGCTACGCGAAGAAACGCTGGCTTAGCTAAAGGCACGGCGTCGCGCGGCCATAGGGTGGCGGACCGGTTTCCGAGCGCGCGTCTTGATGAAGTAGCGCCCACGTCATCGGCTGACATCGTGCCCGTTTGACGCCAGCCGCGCCGCACGCGATGACACAGCCCCATGGCCGTCGGCTCCATCGAACCCCGCCGCTTCACCCACTTCTCCGAGATCGCGGGGTTCCTCTGGCAGGTCGCCGACCTGTTGCGCGGCGACTACAAGCAATCGGACTACGGCAAGGTGATCCTGCCGTTCACCGTCCTGCGGCGCCTCGACTGCGTGCTGGCGCGGACCAAACAGAAGGTGATCGACAAGCACGCGACGCTCAAGGGCGGCGACCTGAAGAACCTCGATGTGGCGCTGAACAAGGTCGCCGGGGTGCCGTTTCACAATATCAGCCCCCTCGATTTTCCGCGTCTGCTCACCGACGCGAACCACGTCGCCCCCAACCTTACCGCTTATGTGAAGGGCTTCTCCGAGGACGTGCGCGAGATCTTTCTGCAGCGCTTCAAGCTGCCCGAGCAGATCGCCAAGCTGGACGAGTCGAACCTGCTCTTCCAGGTGGTGCAGAAGTTCGCCGCCGTCGATCTCCACCCCGATGCGGTGCCGAACCACCAGATGGGCTTAGTGTTCGAGGAGCTGATCAGGCGCTTCGCGGAGCAGTCAAACGAGACCGCCGGCGAGCATTTCACGCCGCGCGAAGTGATCCGGCTGATGGTGAACCTGCTGTTCATCGAGGATGCCGACGTACTCACCCGGCCGGGCATCGTGGCAACCCTGTTCGATCCGGCCTGCGGCACCGGCGGCATGTTGTCGGTGGCCGAGGAGTACCTGCGCGAGCTGAACCCTGGGGCGCATCTCGAGGTCTTCGGCCAGGAGCTGAACGACGAGAGCTTCGCCATCTGCAAGTCGGACATGATGGTGAAGGGGCAGAACCCGGCCCACATCACGCGCGGCAACTCGTTCAGCGAGGACGGCCACTCCGGCGCCCGCTTTGACTACATGCTCTCGAACCCGCCCTTCGGCGTCGAATGGAAGAAGGTCGAGCAGGCTATCCGCGACGAGGCGGACACGCAGGGCTTCGCCGGTCGCTTTGGCGCCGGCCTGCCGCGCATCAACGACGGCTCGTTTCTGTTCCTGCAGACGATGCTAGCCAAAATGAAGCCGGTGGCGGAGGGCGGCAGCCGCATCGCAATCGTCTTCAATGGGTCGCCGCTGTTCACCGGCGACGCAGGCTCGGGCGAGAGCGAGATCCGCCGCTGGATCATCGAGAACGACTGGCTTGAGGCCATCGTCGCGCTACCCGATCAGCTGTTCTACAACACCGGCATCAACACCTACGTCTGGATCGTCACCAACCGGAAGCCTGCAGCGCGCAAGGGCAAGATCCAGCTCATCAATGCCGTCGCCCTGTTCCGCAAGATGCGCAAGTCGCTCGGCAACAAGCGCAACGAGCTGGGCGAGGACGACATCGCCACCATCACCCGCCTGTACGGGGACTTTGCCGAGGCGAAGCAGTCGAAGATCTTCCGGAACGAGGACTTCGGCTATCGGCGCATCACCGTCGAGCGCCCGCTAAAGCTGAACTTCCAGGTCTCGCCCGACCGCCTCGCGCGCCTGGCCGACGAGAGCGGCTTCCAGAATCTCGCCACCAGCAAGAAGAAGGGCGCCGCCGGCTTGAAGGAGATCGAGGCCGGCAAAGCGCTACAGGACGCCATCCTCGGGGCCCTGGGCGCCATCGACGGAGCTACCGTCTACCGCAGCCGCGACGCCTTCGACGCCGCACTGAAGCAGGCGATGAAGTCGGGTGGCGTCACCCTGCCGCCGCCGGCGCGCAAGGCCATCCTCTCCGCCTTCTCCGAGCGCGACGAGGAAGCGGAAGTCTGCGCCGACTCCAAGGGCCACCCCGAACCCGACCCCGACCTGCGCGACACCGAAAACGTGCCGCTCTCTGGATCAGTCGAGGACTACTTCATGCGCGAGGTGCTGCCGCACGTCCCCGACGCCTGGATCGACGAGTCGAAGACGAAGGTCGGCTACGAGATCCCGTTCACCCGGCACTTCTACGAGTACAAACCGTTGCGGCCGCTGGCGGACATCGAGGCGGAGATTCGCCGCCTTGAGGCCGACATCCAGTCGGCGCTTGCCGACGTGCTGGAATGATCCAGATGCGCCGGGACAGGAGGGACTCAGGGATTCCATGGGTCGGACCAATTCCGGCCGACTGGACGGTTGCCAAGGTCAAGCGCGTGGCATCGCTGCGAAGCGGCTCAGGAATTACGTCGGACCAGATCAGCGAAGAGGGCGAGTACTCCGTCTACGGAGGTGGGGGGCTGCGCGGATACACGTCCGCGTTCACTCACGAGGGTCAGTTCCCTCTCATCGGGAGGCAGGGGGCGCTCTGCGGCAGTATCAACTACGCGAAGGGACGATTCTGGGCGTCCGAGCACGCGGTCGTCGCCAAACCCTTGGAAGGCGCGGACCCCGTGTGGCTTGGCGAACTGCTCAGGGCAATGAATCTCGGTCAGTACTCCGTTTCGGCTGCTCAGCCCGGCCTCGCAGTCGAAACCATCCGGGAGTTGCTCGTACCCATCCCGCCACTCCCCACCCAGCGCGCCATCGCCGACTTCCTCGACCGGAAGACGCAGGCCATCGACGAGCTGATCCGCATGAAGGAGCGCCTGATCGAGCTGCTCCAGGAGAAGCGCCAGGCCCTCATCACCCAGGCCGTCACCAAGGGCCTCGCCCCAGATGTGCCGATGAAGGATTCGGGTGTGCCGTGGTTGGGAGAGATCCCCGCTAAGCGCCTGTTCCGGGAGATCGACCGGCGGCTCGGAGAAGCCGAGCCGCCACCCC
>JANNRA010000207.1:0-6149 GCA_031401035.1 bacterium
CGGCGTACCCGGCGCGCGTCGTCTTGATGACCAGGAGATGCTCGTCGTCGCGGTGCACCTCGTCCTGCCAGCGGTAGAACGAGGTGATCGGCCCGACGAGGTTGACGCAGGCCGCCAGAGACTCGCCGACCAACGCCGCGGCCAGCGTCTCGCCGGCCTGGCGCGAGGGGACGGTGACCAGCACCACCAGGGCCTCGGTCATTTGGCTTCGGTCACTTCGCCTCGGTCATGCTCCAGGGTGCCGATCATGCTGCGGTAGTCGGGCAGCACCGCCGCTACGGCAGTACGCGGCGACGCATGCCGCCAACGCGGCGCCAGGCGGTCGCGCCAGCGCGGCGGCGCGGTCGGCAACAGACCGGCGCGGCCGAACGCCAGCCGCAGTGCGGCCGCGGCCGCGCCGCCCAAGTGCTCGCGGCGGACGACATCGGCGAGCGAGTTGGCGATCTGCCCGGCGCGATACCCCGACTCCTCGACCAGCGAGCGCGCCACGGCGACGGCCGCCGCCGCGCTCAGGGCCTCCTCCTCGAACAGACAGGCCGCCGTCTGCAGGTAGTTGAACGTCGGCACCAGGCGCGGCCCGTAGACCCGCAGTGCCGCCGGCGGCGTCGGCCGCTCGAGGTTGATGAAGATGCGCGCCACCGCCTCGGCGCGCGGTACGGCCGAGGCCGGCGCGCAGGCCTCGGCCAACGCGCAGGCTTCCGTAATCAGCGGCGGGTCGACGCGCCCGGCGTGCAGCAGTTCGGCCAGCGCCGCCGGCGCGACGCGACCGGCGACCACGTCGGCGTACAGCGAGTAGATCAGCGGGTCGGACTCCCAGTCGTCACCGAACAGGTACTCGCGCGCGTCGGCAGGCTCGGCCTGCCGCGCTTTGAGCAGCTCCGTGAGCTTGTAGCCCACCTGTTCGCGCAGGTGGCGGAACTTGCCACGGAACAGGCGCTGCAACTGGTCCTTGAAGACGATGCCGTCGTGCACGATGCCGTCGAGCTCGAGCTTGCGGCGGATGGCGCGGCCGATCTGCGGCGGGCTGGCAGAGAGGAAGTAGGTGCGCACATCGCGGCCGCGGCCCAGCGCCGACTCGCGCAGCCCGCGGATGAGCGCCGCGACACCCGGCGCCGCAACCTTGTCCTCTGGCCGCTCGAAGGGAATCTTCACCAGCCCGCGCAGGCTGTCGAGCTCGCTGAGGAGATACGTCTTGTCGAGGTCCCATCGATAGACCAGACGCGGCGCGGCGTCAGTCATCGGCCAGCGCCGCCTTCAGCGCCGGGATCAGCCCGTCGCGCGCCGCCTTGGCTGCCACCTTGACGGCGTTGCCGATCGCCTGCGCCTGCGAGCCGCCCTGCGCCTGCGAGCCGTCGTGCACCTGCGAGCCGTCGTGCACCTGGATGACCACCTGCTCAAAGCCGAGCAGCGGCGCCCCGCCGTACGAACTGGAGTCGGCAAGCGCCCGCAGGCCATCGCTGCCGGCCGCCATGATCGCCATGCCGGCCCGCCGCCGCCAACTGCGCGGCGTCGCCGCGGCGGTGCGGTCGACCGCCATCGTCGCCACCGATTCGAGCAGCTTGAACACGATGTTGCCGAGCAGGCCCTCGCACACCACCACGTCGGCACGACCGCTGGTCAGCTCGTGCCCCTCGATGTTGCCAACGAAGTTCAGCCCGCGCCGGTCGCGCAGGCGGCGGTGCGCCGCGCTCAGCACCGCGTCGCCCTGCAGCGGGTCACGACCCATGTTGAGCAGCGCCACGCGCGGTTCGGCGACGCGCGAGATCACCCGTGCGTAGGTACTGCCCATGACCGCGAAGTGCACCAGCTCGTCGGCGGTGCAGCGCACCGTGGCACCGACGTCGAGGGCCAGCGCCAGCGGATCCTGGCCGGCGTCCTCGGCGGCGCGCGGGTAGACGCTGGCCATCGCCGCCGTGCGCACGCCCGGCAGCAGCGTCAGCTCGCGCCGACTGGCGCCGAGCGCCGCCGCCGCGTTGCCGGCACTGACGACCGCGGCGCAGCGCCCGGCGGCGACCTCGCGCAGGGCGACGAACAGTGAGGCCTTGCGCTTGTAGCGCACGGCGCTGCGCGGTTCCTCGCTGGCGCCGATCGCCTCGGCGGCGTGCAGAATGGCGATGCGTTCGGGGTTGTAGGCGGTCGATTCGAGGATCTTCTGGATGCGCGCCTCGTCGCCGACCAGCAGGCAGTCGATGTCGCTCTGCAGCGATACGGCCGCCACCCCCTGCACCGCCGCTTCCGGTCCGTGCGCCCCTCCCATCACATCCACAGCGACCGTCGGCATGGGCGGACAATACGAACCCGGACAGGCCCGGTTCAAGGGGTCTGGCAATCCCCGCCCCGGTGGTTGACTTGGCCGTAGCCCTCCGATAACGCTACGGATTCCTTTCGCGGAGGCACACCCATGGAATACGCCGTCATCAAGACCGGCGGGAAGCAGTACCGCGTTTCCCCCGGCGACGTCCTGCAGATCGAAAAGCTCGAAGCCGAGGCCGGTAGCGACTTCTCTTTCACCGAAGTGCTGATGACGGCACGCGACGGCGCCACCCGGGTCGGTACGCCGATGCTGGCGGGCACCAAGGTCACCGCCAGAATCATCAAGCAGGGGCGTGGCAAGAAGATCCTCATCTTCAAGAAGAAGCGGCGCAAGAACTACCGGCGCCACGCCGGCCACCGGCAGTACATCACCACCGTGCAGGTCACGGCGATCGAGGCGGGAGCGTAACGATGGCGCACAAAAAGGGGCAGGGCAGCACGCGCAACGGGCGCGACAGCAACGCGCAGCGCCGCGGCGTCAAGATGTACGGCGGCCAGGCGGCGCGGGCGGGCAACATCATCGTGCGCCAGGTCGGCACGCGCATCCACCCCGGCAAGAACGTCGGCATGGGCCGCGATTACACGCTCTTCGCGCTGATCGACGGCACCATCGAGTTCGCCCGCCTGGGCAAGGACCGCAAGCAGGTCCACATCGTCCCCAAGTGATCCGCGCGCGGGTCGCTGACCCGCGCCACCGCCGTTCGGGACCGCCGGTCGGGAGACCGGGCCTGCGACACTCAGCCCCATGAAGTTCGTCGACGAAGCGCAGATCGAAGTGCTCGGCGGGCACGGCGGCGCCGGCTGCATGAGCTTCCTGCGCGAGAAGTACAAGGCCAAGGGCGGGCCCAACGGCGGCAACGGCGGCAACGGCGGCGACGTCCTGCTCACCAGCGACGCGAGCATGACCTCGCTGCTCGACTTCAAGTACCAGCCGCGCCTGACGGCGGAGCGCGGTGAGCACGGCCGCGGCAAGGAGCAGCACGGCCACACCGGCGCCGACGCGGTGGCGCGCGTGCCGGTCGGCACCATCGTGCGCGACGCCGACAGCGGCGAGGCGATCGCCGATCTCACCGCCGCCGGCATGACGCTGATCGTCGCGCACGGCGGTCGCGGCGGCAAAGGGAACGCCTACTTCAAGACGGCCACCAACCAGGCACCGCGCAAGACCCAACCGGGCCTGCCCGGCGAGGAGCGGCGCCTGCGCCTGGAGCTGCAGTTGGTGGCCGACGTCGGCCTGCTCGGTTTCCCCAACGTCGGCAAGTCGACCTTCATCAGCCGCGTCTCGGCGGCGCGGCCGCGGATCGCCGACTTCCCCTTCACGACGCTGGTGCCCAACCTCGGCGTCGTGCGCCTCGACGACGAGCGCAGCTTCGTGCTCGCTGACATCCCCGGGCTGATCGAGGGCGCGCACGAGGGGCACGGCCTCGGGCACCGCTTCCTGCGCCACGTCTCACGCAACAGTCTGCTGCTGCACCTGCTCGACGCCAGCGGCATGACCGGCCGCGACCCCGAGCACGACTACGACGTCATCAACCGCGAGCTCGCCCTGTTCGACCCCGCCCTCTCCGCCAAACCGCAGCTCGTCGCCGTCAACAAGATCGATGCCGCGCCGGAGGGATTCGTCGACGCCCTGCGCGCCCGCTTCGCCGCGCGCGGCATCGTCCTGCACGCCGTCTCGGCGGTCACCGGCACGGGCGTGCGCGAGCTCCTCGACCTGCTCGCCATGCAGGTGCGCACCGCCCGCGGTGGCGATGTCGCTCCATCTGTGGTTTCCGATTCGGCGTGAGCGAGCAGCGCGTCCACAAACAGGCCCTGCTGCCGCGCGTGCGCCGCGTGGTGGTGAAGATCGGCAGCAGCGTGCTGGCGGGGCCGCAGGATCTCGACCGCGCGCGCATCGCCCGCCTGGTCGGCGAGTTGGCCGACCTGCGCCAGCGCGCCTACCAAGTGGTGCTGGTCAGCTCCGGCGCCGTCGCCGCCGGCATGGCGCGGCTCGGGCTGCGCGAGCGCCCCGCCACGGTGCCGCAGAAGCAGGCCGCGGCGGCGGTCGGACAGATCCGTCTGATGAGCTTCTACGACGACCAGTTCGCCGCCCGCGGCCTGCCGGTGGCGCAGATCCTCCTCAGCCACGACGACCTCGCCAACCGCGTCCGCTACCTCAACGCCCGTCACACCTTCGAGGAACTGCTCGCCGCCGGCGTGCTGCCGATCGTCAACGAGAACGATACCGTCGCCGTCGATGAAGTGCGTTTCAATTTCGGCGACAACGACAACCTGTCTGCCCTGGTGGCGACCCTGATCAGCGCCGACCTGCTGGTCATCCTGAGCGACGTCCCCGGCCTCTACACCGCCGACCCGCGCAGCCACCCCGACGCGCCGCTGCTGCCGTTGGTCACCGAGGTGGCGCGCGACATCGAGGCCTATGCCGGCAGCTCGGGGCCGCTCGGCCGCGGCGGCATGGCGACCAAGCTGCAGGCGGCGCGCAAGGCGAGCGACGCCGGCATCCCGTGCATAATCGCCGACGGGCGCAACGCCGGCGTGCTGCCGCGCGTGTTCGACGCCGACGACAGCGTCGGCACCCTGTTCCTCGCCAGCGGCGATCGCCTCACCCGCCGCAAGCACTGGATCGCCCACACGCTCAAGCCCGCGGGCACCATCCACGTCGATCAGGGCGCCTACGAGGCCATCGCCCAGGGCGGCCGCAGCCTGCTGGCCAAGGGCATCACCGGCGTCGGCGGCCACTTCGGCGCCGGCGAGTGCGTCGCCTGCCTGGCGCCCTCGGGGGCCGAGTTCGCCCGCGGTCTGGTCAGTTACGGCGCCGCCGAGTTGCAGCGCATCAAGGGCCTGCACTCGAGCGCCATCGCCGCGACGCTGGAGTACACGGCCGGCGACGCGGTGATCCACCGCGACGACCTGGTGCTGACCGGAAGCTGAGGCGCTCGCGGCGCCGCCGCACGGCCGGGCGACCTGCCAGGGTCGGGTGACGCGCCAGGGTCGGGTGACGCGCATGAAGGGCGCGGCTCCCCCGTTGCGAGCGATGCGTTCGCGGCGCATCATGCTCTTGCGATGGCGGTGGCTGCGGAGACATCTGTCCAGGGAAGCGCGCTGTTCCGGTGCGCGCGGCGCGCCCACCTCGGTCGCCCCGGCACGGTCGTCGTCCAGCCCGTGCTCGCACAGGCCTGGGGCGGCGTTCCCGCGTGAGCGCCGCGTCGACGATGGCGCGGTGCGGCGTGCTCCTGGCGCTGCTGCTGAGCGCCGGCTGCGCCAAGCCCGGGCCCGCCCCGGCGCCGCCGTCCGAGCCGCCGCCGTTGCGCGCCACCGACCTGCCGCGCGTCGGCCACTTCGCCGGCACCGTGCCGTGCGCGGACTGCGCCGCCGTCGAGGTGGAGCTGATGCTCTCCGCCGACTGGGACGGCCGCAACCTCTACCACCTGGTGGAGGTCCGCCGCGGCGGCGCCGGCGGCGACCGGCGCGTCGAGAGCGACGGCGCCTGGGAGTCGAGCCGCGGCACGCCAGCGGATCCGGCCGCCGTCGTCTATCAGCTCAACCCCGACCGCCCCGGCCAGCGCCGCTACTTCGTCGTCGTCGACGAGCGCAGCATCCGCCTGCTCGACGACACCCTGACGGCCACCGGCGCCCCGCTGACCCGCGTCGACGGCCGCTGACCCGCCGCGGCGTCGCCAACCGCGGAACCGGCCACTGGAGGGCGCCGCCCCGTCGGCGAGCGGCCAGCCGAAGCTTGTCGGCAACGATCCATGGGCGGTGCCCCAGCGGACGCTCAATCCGACCTGGAGCCCGGACTCGAAGTGGGTGGCCTACGCGGCCCGGCTCAACACGCT
>JANNRA010000208.1:0-5533 GCA_031401035.1 bacterium
CCGTCCGTTTTTTGGGGCCTTGTTTTGTCTTATCGGTACCTGTTGCGTGCCGCGGGGGGGCGCCCGTGCCGGGGCGGGTTTTGTTTGGGGGGGGGGTTTGCCCCCTTCCGCGGGCCCGGCGGGCGGGCCGCCCTCCAGTCACGCTTTCACGACACCGAGTGGAAACGTCGCCTTGAAGTTGTCCTCCAGCCAGTGCGGTCCCTGGTCGGGCGGCACGAACCAGTCGGTCGGGCACATGGTGAGGATCTCGACGAAGGAGAAGCCGCGACCGTCGAGCTGGCTCTGGAAGGCGTCGCGCAGGTATTGGCGCGTCGCCTTGATCGCGGCCGGGGTGTGTACGGCGCCGCGCGCGACGTACACGGCGCCGTCGAGCTGGGCGAGTAGTTCGGCCATGCGGATCGGGTGGCCGTGCGTCGCAGCGGTGCGGCCGCCCAGCGTCGTCTTGGTGTGCTGGCCGAGGACGGTGGTGGCCGTGGCGTGACCGCCGGTCTCGCCGAAGACGCCGTTGTTGAGCATCACGGCGGTGAAGCGCTCGCCGCGCGCGGCGGCGTGGATGACCTCCTGCAGCCCCTCCGAGGCCATGTCGCCGTCGCCCTGCAGAGTGAAGATGAAGGTGTCGGGGCGTACCCGCTTGGCGCCGGTCGCCACCGATGGGGCGCGGCCGTGCAGGGCCTGCAGCACGTCGATATCCATCAGCATCGGGAAGGCGGTGTAGCAGCCGATGCCGGCGACGCAGATGGTGCGATCGCGCACGCCGAGCTCCTCGATCAGCTCGAGCAGCAGCCGCACCGACACCGGTTCGCCGCAGCCCGGGCACAGCGAGTGCTCGGTCGACAAGAGCAACGCCGGTTTGTCGAACACCTTCTGCATGCTGGGCGTCGGGGCGAGGGGGTGGTTCATGTCGTCTCCGATCGGCTCACGCGGCGGCGCGCGGATAGACGTCGCGGATGCGGGCGAGGATGTGTTCGACGCGCAGCGCCGGGCCGACGCCGAAGCCCGAGTGGTCGTGGCTGATGCCGCCGATGAAGTGGATCGGGACGCGGCCGAGCACGGCGAGATGTACGTCCTCGACCATCTGTCCGGCGTTGAGCTCGAACACCGCCACCGCCTGCGCGCCCGCCGCCGCGTCGGCGACCGCCTGTGTCGGGAAGGGCCACAGGCTGATCGGGCGCACGAAGCCGACCTTGAGGCCGGACTCACGCGCCAACCTGACCGCGTACTTCACGAAGCGGCCGGGAAACCCGAAGGCGACGACGATGAGCGCCGCGCCGTCGACGAAACCGGTCTCGACGCGCTGCTCGGTCGCGACCATGCCCGGATGCTTGTCGGTGACCTGCGCGAGCGCCGTCGCGATGTCGGTGCTGAGCTTCTCGGACGGCCCGAGCGGCGACAGCGTCAGGCCGCGCCGGCCGGCGGCGCCGGTGGTGGCCCAACTCTTCGGCGGCAGCGGCGCCTCGGTCGGCGGGGTGATCTCGACCAGTTCGGAGGTGTGGGCGAGCAGGAAGTCGCCCATCAGCAGCACCGGGTTGCGCCACTTGTCGGCCAGGTGGAAGGCGTCCTGCACCAGCGAAACCGCCTCCTGCGCCGTCGACGGCGCCAGCACGATGAAGCGGTAGTCGCCGTGGCCGCCGCCGCGCGTCGCCTGGAAGTAGTCGCCCTGGCCGCGGCACATGTTCACCGCGACGATCGGGATCTGCGCGTTGGCGAGCTCGGCGAAGCTCTCCTGCATCAGGCTGATCCCCTGGCCGGTCGAGGTGATCATCGAGCGCACCCCGCAGCCGGCGGCGCCCCACACCATGCCGATCGCCTCGATCTCGCTCTCGGCGTTCATGCATGTGCCGCCGACCTGCGGCAGGCGCGCCGACATGTACTCGAGGATCTCCGTCGATGGGGTGATCGGGTAGCCGGCGTAGAAGCGGCAGCCGGCCTGGATGGCCGCCTCGGCCATGGCGCACGAGCCCTCCATCAGCACCCGCGTCATGCGTGCGCCCGCGCCGGCTCGCGGTACACCGCGAAGCAGTAGTCCGGGCACACCTTGGCGCACAGTTCGCAGCCCGTGCAGCCGGCGATCAGTTCCGGATATCGGTAGCCCTTGCCGTTGACCGCCTGCGACATCGACAGCACCGCCGGCGGGCAGACCGGCACGCACAGGGCGCAGCCCTTGCAGGTCTCGACGTCGATCGTGACGGTGGCGCGCATCATGCCGCCGCCGGGGTGAGGCTGACGGTGCCGTAGGAGGCGACGGTTGCGGCGCCGAGCGCCAGCAGGTGGGCGTTCTCGTCGGCACGGGCCTGGCGGTGCGACGGCAGGGCGGCGCGCATCGTCTCGACGACGCGTTCGCTGGCGACGATGCCGGTGGCGGCGACGAAGGCGCCGAGCAGCACCATGCCGGCGCCGGCGCTGTTGCCGGCCTGTTCGGCCAGGCGCGTCGCCGGTACGCCGAGCAGGCGCACGTCGGGTCGCGGCGCCTGCGTCACCAGCGTCTCGTTGGCGAACAGCAGCCCACCCGGGCGCAGCTTGGCCGCCAGCTCACCGAGGCCCTGCGGGTGCATGGCGACGACGCCCCAGCAGTGCGGGATGATCGGCGGCGTCTCGATCGGCCGGTCGCCGATGACCACCGTCGATTCGCTCGCGCCGCCGCGCATCATTCCCATGTAGACGCCGAACAGCATCGCGTAACGGCCCTCGTGCACGGCGGTCTCGGCGAGGATCTTGGCCATGAGCTGGATGCCCTGCCCGCCGATGCCGGTGAAGATGATCTCGCGCTCGCCGGCGACGCCTGCCATGCACCCCTTCTTTCAATCACTTGATTGAAAACACGTCTCGTCCTAATCGACCGGTTCCGGGCTGTCAATTTGTGAATGGAGGAGAGTGCATGCGGCTGAAGGACCAGGTGGCGATCATCACCGGCGGCGGGCAGGGCATCGGGCGTGCCTACGCGCAGCGTTTCGCCAGGGAAGGGGCGCGCGTCGTCGTGGCGGACATCGACGAAGCCAAGGCGGGGGCCGTGGCGCAGGAGATCGGTGGCGTCGCCCTGCGCGTCGATGTCAGCGACGAGGCGAGTTGCGCCGCGCTGGCGGCGGCGGCGATCGCGCAGTGCGGCCGCATCGATGTGCTGGTCAACAACGCGGCAATCTTCGGCGGCCTCGATCGGCAGAATCAGACGCTCGACTACTTCAATAGAATCCTCTCGGTGAACCTGACCGGCGTGTGGCTGATGACGCGCGCCGTCGAGCGCCACATGAAGCACGCCCGGCGCGGCAAGATCATCAATCAGTCGTCGACGGCCGCCTACATGAGCAACGTCGGCTTCGTCGACACCAGCAACCCCGACCTGCCGTCGCCGCCGTTCCACTACAGCCTGGCCAAGCTCGGCGTCAGCGGCCTGACCAAGTACTTCGCCGGCGCTCTCGGCGGCTTCGGCATAAACGTCAACGCCATCTGTCCCGGCGTCACGCTCACCGAGGCGACCAAGACGGTCGTGTCCGAGCAGATCATACAGGCCATCGTCGGCAACACCGCGCTCAAGCGCGCCCTGCAGCCCGAGGACCTCACTGGCACCGCCGTTTTCCTGGCCTCGAGCGACAGCGACCTGATGACCGGCCAGGTCCTCGTCGTCGACGGCGGCATGATCATGCTCGGCTAGACCCCGGAAAAAACCTTACACGGAG
Source organism: bacterium (assembly GCA_031401035.1). Classification (GTDB taxonomy): domain Bacteria; phylum Desulfobacterota; class Binatia; order HRBIN30; family CADEER01; genus JANNRA01. Next base: position 3,672 of record JANNRA010000208.1, read on the forward strand.
GCACGGAGGCACGGAGACGACAGGGACCTCTCCGTGTCTCCGTGCCTCCGTGTGAAGAACCGCCTGTTTACTTCTCGCCCGAGACGGCCCGGTAGGTGATGCCGGCGAGGGCCGCGCCGACGATCGGCGCCACCCAGAACATCCACAGTTGTGCGAGCGCCCAGCCGCCCACGAACAGCGCCGGGCCGGTGCTGCGGGCCGGGTTCACCGAGGCGTTGGTGATCGGAATCGTCCACAGGTGCACCAGGGTCAGGGCGAGGCCGATGGCGATGGGCGCCAGGCCGGCCGGGGCACGCGAGTCGGTGGCGCCGAGGATGATGAAGAGGAAGAAGAACGTCGCTACCACCTCGGTGACGAAGGCGGAGGCGGCAGTGTAGCCGCCCGGCGAGTGGTCGCCGTAGCCGTTCGAGGCGAAGCCGCCGGCGAGGTCGAAGCCGGCCTTGCCGCTGGCGATGAAATACAGCAGCGCCGCGGCGACGACGGCGCCGAGGACCTGGGCGATGATGTACGGCAGCATGTCGGCCGACTTGAAGCGGCCGCCGACCACCAGGCCGACCGTGACGGCCGGGTTGAGGTGACAGCCGGAGACGTGGCCGATGGCGAAAGCCATGGTGAGGACGGTGAGGCCGAAGGCGAAGGCGACGCCGAGCAGGCCGATGCCGACGTCGGGGAACGCGGCGGCCAGGACGGCGCTGCCGCAACCCCCGAGGACGAGCCAGAGGGTGCCGATGAACTCGGCGGCGCAGCGATTGGCAAGTGGCATGATGATCCTCCCTTGTTGATGGCCCGGCGACCTTCGACCGCGGGGCCGGAAAAAACCCAGGCCGTTCTATACAAGAGCGGGCGGACTCGCCAAGCGGACGGCGGGCGTCAGCGCTGGCAGCGCCGACAATAGAAGCTGCTGCGCCCGCCCTGTACGATACGCGTGATCGCCGTGTCGCAGGCGCCGCACGGCTGGCCGGCGCGCCCGTACACCGCGTGGTGGATCTGGAAGTAGCCGGCATTGCCGTTGGCGTCGCGGTAGTCGGAGATCGAGCTGCCGCCGAGCGCGACGGCGTGCTCGAGCACCGTCCGCAGGGCGCTGGCGATGCGCGCCAGCTCGGCGCGCGTCAGACCCGCGGCGCGGCGCCGCGGCCGCACGCCGGCCTGGAAGAGCAGCTCGCTGGCGTAAATGTTGCCGACGCCGCCGAGGGCGCGCTGGTCCATCAGCAGGGTCTTGATCGGCACCCGCCGCGCGCGGGTCAGCTCGCGCCACTCCGCGGCCGTCAGCGGGTCGCCGAGCGGGTCGCGGCCAACGGCGTCGAGCTCGCTCAGGTCCTCCTCCCGGGCGACGCGCAGCAGGCCGAAACGGCGCGGGTCGTTGAAGACCATGCAGACGCCGCGATCGAGCTGCAGGGCGACGTGATCGTGGCGGGCGGGCGGCGTGTCCGGCGCGGCGACAGCGAGGCTGCCGCTCATGCCGAGGTGGACCAACAACGTCGCGCCGTCGTCGAGCCGAAAGAGGAGGTACTTGCCGTGCCGATCGATCGCCGCGATGGCGCGCCCGGTGAGCCGCGCTTCGAAGTCGGGGGCGAGGGGCCGTCGCAGCCGCCGCTCGCGCACGGTGACGGCGCTGACGCGCGCTCCGACGACGAGGGGCAGCAACGAGCGCCGCGTCGTCTCGACCTCCGGCAGCTCAGGCATCAGACCGCCGGCTCGCTTCGCCTCCGCCGCCGGCGCAACCGTCCGTGGAGGGCGCCGCTCCGTCGGCGCCTTTGGCACCGTGTCGCGGAGGCCCCATCCAACCGCCGCCGCGGGTGCGGTCCCCTCCACGGCGTGCGTTGCACGCCTTCATGGCCGCAGCGCGTCCGCCAGGCGGACGA
>JANNRA010000209.1:0-31416 GCA_031401035.1 bacterium
ACCCGGGGATGCTCAGGCGCGTGCTGCGGTAGGCGACCAGGGCCGAGATCGAGGAGACCGAGGCGGAGCTGGGACGGGAGAAGTCGATGGCGAAGGCCTGCGTGGTGACGATCGGGGTGCAGGGGCCGATGACACAGTCGGTCGGGCAGCTGGTGCAGGTTTCGCCGGCTTCGAGCAGGCCGTTGCCGCAGACGACGCCGACGGTGGGAGTTGGGGTCGGCGTCGGCGTCGCGGTGCCGGTGAAGGTCGCCGTCGCGGTCGGGATGCCGCCCAGCGGCGTATCGGTCGGCGTGGCGCTCGGTCCGACCGGCGTCGGCGTGTCGGTGCTGGTCGCCGTCGGCGTCCGCGTCACTGTGGCCGTTCCGGTCGGCGTCGCGGTGGCAACCGGGGCATCGCCCTTGTCCTTGAATTGGCTGGCGTCGTTCTTCTTCGTCGGTGGCGAGAAGCGCGCTTCCCAGCAACGGCCGTCGAGGGAGGTGTTCTTCACCTGCACGACGACCTGCGGGTCCTGATCGAGCGGCAGCGGCGGCGTGTCGAGCAAGGCGCCGCCGCCCTTGAAGATGATTATCGCCTTGCCGGCGGTGCCGGACTTGAGCGTGATCTTCTTGATGCCGTCGGCGAGCGCGTCGGCGTCGCGGTACGCGAAGCCCTTGCTCGTCGCCTGCCAGCACGGCGCGCCGTCGCAGAGGCCGCCGGCCGGAACGCGCGCCTGCAGCGCGAGCTGCGCCGTTCCGTCGACCTGGCCGTAGACGCACAGGGCGTACTCGGCTCCACCGGGATCGGTCGGGTCGCCGAAATCCTGCACCGTGGTCGCCTCGCCCTTGCTCCACTTGAAGACGATCTTGTCGCCGTCCCCACCGCGGTCCTTGATCGACAGCAGGGCCTTGTTGACCGACAGCGGCTGCTTGCAGCCGTTCAGCGGCTGTGCCGGGCAGTTGGGATCCGGTGTCGGGGTGGAGGTCACCGTGGCGGTGGCGGATGCCGTGAAGGTCGTCGTCGGCGTATTCGTCACGGTCGGGGTTGCGGTCGGCGTGGCGGTCGCCGTGAAACTCGCTGTCGGCGTGTTCGTCGGCGTCAACGAGGGCGTCGCGGTCGGCACCGCGACTTCGAGGACCAAACGCGGCCGGCTGCCGGCCGCCTGGCGGGAGTTGTAGTCGGCGGTGCCGTTCTGCGGCTCGTCGTTCTTGCGGACCATCCAGCCGAAGTTCGGCGTGCCGGCGAGGAAGGCCGCGACGTCGGCCGTGACATCCCAGCTGACGTACTGATTGACCGCGCTATCGGTCTGCGTCACCGCGCTCGTCGCGGCGGCGAACGTGCCGCCGGCCCACTGCGCCGCGCAGTCGGGCGAACTGTTGCCGGGGTTGCTGTCGATCGGGCAATTCCAGGTGGCGCCCAACTCGCTCCAGTCGGCGGTCATACGGTGGGCGTTCACCGCCCGTCCCGGGGCGCCCCACGAGTTGGCGTTGCTGACAAAGAGTTCGAGGCGGGCCGAGACGAGCACCATGCCGGCTGCCGCCGCACCAATGTCGGACGGCGCGAAGCGCACCAGCGTGCGGTTCGGGCCGGTGCGCACCCGCAGGAAGGTTTCACCGCCCTCGTTGGCGTTCGGCCCGCCCTCGCGCAGGTAGGTATCGGCGGTCGCCTGTAGTGTCACGGTGGTCGCCGACGCCGCCGCCGGGAGGACGAACGCCACCACCAGCATGGCTGCTCGAATGCGCATGTCTCTCTCCCCCGGCGCACGGGCGCCGCTAATCCGGGGACCGCCCCCCGGGGTGCTCCAACCGCGTCAGTCGATATCAACGGCAGGTGACCGGAAGGTTGCGCCGCGGTGACGATTCACACCGGCGGCACAGTTCGGCGCGGCGCGGGGAAGTTCGCGAAACTGTCACGGCGCCTTCACGTTACGGCAACGCGCTCGGTCTAGGGTCTGGCGTGCGTGCGGCGATTGGGATGGGGACCCCCCTTATCTCTAGCCCGTTCATGCGCGTGGGGAGGGGCCGGTCGCGGCCCCTCCCCGCAACTCCCTCAGGCCCGTCGCGTATCTGTAGCATTGCCGTAACATCCTCGTAATAACCGGACGGCTAAGCGTTGGCACGGGAATCTGAGGGGGGCCTCCATTGGCAGCCGAGCGTTTTGCGCGAGCTGCCGCGGTGATGTGTGTGGCCGTGGCGGTGGCGATGAGTCCGGTTCGGGCGGAGGAAAAGCGGGTGGTCGACGAGTTGCTCGATATCCTGCGCCAGAACAAGCAGATCAGCGAGCAGCAGTATCGGCAGCTCAAACAGCGGGCCGAGAGTGAACGGCTGCGCGATCTGGGAGCGGCGCAGGTCGCCGCCCCGACGCCCACCGCGGCGGCGCCGGCGGTGGCCGTGGCGGCTGCGACGCCGGCCCTGCCGACGGGGGCCGCGCCGCTGCAGGCGTATTGGAAGGACGGCTTCAACGTCGGCACGGCCGACGAGTCGTTCCGACTGAAGATCGGCGGCCGCATTCAGAACGACTGGGCGGTGGCGGCCAGCAGCGACGGTCTGCGCGACGAGTTCGACATCGCCGCCGTCGAGACCGGCACCGAGTTGCGCCGGGCGCGCATCGACCTGCAGGGCTCTGCCTGGGACATCGTCAACTTCCGCCTCGAGTACGACTTCGCCACCGGCGAAGCCGAAGCCCAGGACGTGTACATCGGCCTGCGCACGGTGCCGTGGGTGCAGAACATCCGTGTCGGTCACTTCAAGGAGCCGTTCGAACTCGAGCAGATGACCTCGAACAACGACATCACGTTCATGGAGCGCGGCATCCCGCACGCGCTGGTGCCGGCGCGCAACACCGGCCTGGCGCTTTTCGGGTCCGAACTGGGTGAGCGGATGACCTGGGAAGGGGGCGTCTTCGCGCTCGCCGATGACACCGGCTTCGGCTTCGGCGCGGGCGACAACTACGATCTCACCGGCCGCGTCACCGGCCTGCCGTGGGCGGCGGACGACGCCCACTTCGTGCATCTCGGGCTGGCCTACAGTCACCAGTTCCGCAGCGACGACTTCTCGCTCTCCTACAGCCAACGACCCGAATCGCACCTCTACCCGGTGGCGCTGGTCGGGACCGGCGGCGTGCCGACAAACGGCGTCGACCTGCTCGGCGCCGAAGCGGCGCTGGTCTACGGGCCGTTCTCGGCCCAGGCCGAATACAACCAGTCCTTCGTCAGCATCCCGGGCGCGGCCGATGCCAACGTCGGCGGCTTCTATACCCTCGCCAGCTACTTCCTGACCGGCGAGAGCCGCCCCTACAAGCGTACACGAGGTCACTTCGATCGCGTCCGGCCCTTGCACAATCTCGCCTTCGACGGCTCGGGCGTGGGGGCGTGGGAGATCGCCGCGCGTTTCTCCTGGCTCGATCTCAATTCGGTCGGCGTGCGCGGCGGCCAGATGGCCGACGTCACCGCCGGGCTCAACTGGTACCTCAATCCCAACGTGCGCGTCATGGCCAATTACGTCCATGCCCACCTGCAGGCGACCGGCGACGCGAACATCGCCGAGAGTCGCTTCCAACTCGCCTTCTGATCCGCAAGCAGCCCAGGGAGGAATCCATTCATGACCACACGCACTGCACTCGCGCGCAGCCTGGCCGGGCTCACCGCCGCGGCGCTGCTCGTCGGACCAGCCGGCGCGGCGCCGGTGACGGTCGATCAGGCCATTGCGCCCTATGCCAAGGTCGGCGGCGTCTCCGGCAACCTCAACAGCATCGGCTCCGACACGCTGAACAATCTGATGACGCTGTGGGCCGAGGGCTTCAAGCAGGCCTACCCGAACGTGCGCATCCAGATTGAGGGCAAGGGCTCCTCGACGGCGCCGCCGGCACTGATCTCGGGCACCGCCCAGATCGGACCGATGAGCCGGGCGATGAAGCCGACCGAGATCGACGAGTTCGAGAAGAAGTTCGGCTACCCGCCGACCAAGGTCCGCGTCGCCATCGACGCCCTGGCCCTCTACGTCAACAAGGACAACCCGCTCGATGAGATCTCCCTGCCGCAGGTCGATGCGATCTTCTCCAAGACGCGCACCTGTGGCTTCCCCACCGACCTCGGCACCTGGGGCGCCCTCGGCCTGCAGGGCGCCTGGGCACAGAAGCCGCTCAGCCTCTATGGCCGCAACTCGGCCTCGGGGACCTACGGATTTTTCAAGGAGCACGCGCTCTGCAACGGCGACTTCAAGGACACGGTCAAGGAACAGCCGGGGTCGGCGTCGGTGGTCCAGGGCGTCGCCGAGGACACCTACGGCATCGGTTACAGCGGCATCGGCTACAAGACCTCGGGCGTCAAGGCGCTGGCGCTGGCGCCGAAGGCGGGCGAGAAGGCGATCACGACCGAGTCCGAGAACATCTACGCTGGCACCTATCCGCTGTCGCGCTTTCTCTACGTGTACGTGAACCACGCCCCCAACAAGCCGATCGACCCGCTCGTCAAGCAGTTCATCGCCTACGTGCTGAGCCAGCAGGGGCAGACCGTGGTGGTGAAGGACGGCTACCTGCCGCTGACGGCGAAGATGGTCGACCAGGAGATCGCGGCGTTCCACTGATGGCGCGCGCGGAGGATATCGCCGCGGTGCTCCCGAGCGGCGGCCGGCGCAACGATGCGCCGGCGCGCCGGCGCGATGCGGCGGCGCGCGGGCGCCGCCGCGTCGCCCTCGACCGCTTCGCCACCGGACTGGTCAGCGCCGGCGGCTTCGCCATCATCGCCAGCATCCTCGCCATCTTGGTCTTCATCGTCGCCGAGGTGGTGCCGCTGCTCGGCGCGGCGACGGTCTCGGTGGCAAAAGTCGTTCCGTTACCGAGCGCGGCACCGGTGCGGGCGCTGGTCGGCGACGAATTCGCGACCCACGTCGCCGCCCTCGACCTCGACGGCGTGGTGCGGGTGCTGCGCATCGCCGACGGCGCCGTGGTGGCCGAGGAAACGCTGCCGACCGGCGGTGCGCCGCTGGTCGCGGCCCAGGTGCCGCCCGGCAGCGGCCTGCTCAGCGGCGCGACCGCCGACGGGCGTGTCCTCCTCGCCCCGGTGCGCTGGGACGCCCGCTTCGAGGGCCAGCAGCGCGTCGTAGCGCCGAATCTGGCGACGCCCATCGCCATCGAACTGGACGCGACGAAGCGCCCGGTGCCGGTGTTCGCCGCCGGCGTGACGCCGTCCGGGGCGGCCACTGCCGCCGGCCAGCTCGCCGACGGGACGCTGGTCGTCGTGCGCCAGACGCGGCGCGAGAACGAGTTCACCGGCGAGGTGAGCGAGGCGCAGGAGCGCCTACGCGCCACGGTGCCGGAGCGGCTCACGCACCTGGTGCTCGATCCGCAGCAGCGCAACCTGTTCGGCGCTGACGCGCGCGGCAACCTGCTGTGGTGGGCGGTGGGCAGCGCCATCGGCGCGCCGCAGATCGTCCCGGCGGGGCCGGCGGTGACGGCACTCAGCCTGCTGCTCGGCGGCCGTTCGCTGGTCGTCGGCCAGGCCGATGGCGCCGTCAGCGTCTGGTTCGCCGCCGCGCAGGCGGACGGACCGCCGCGGCTGACCCGCGTCCGCGATTTCCCGTCGCGCCCGGCGCCGATCACCGAGATCGCCCCGTCGCAGCGCGACAAGGGCTTCATGGCCGCGGATGCGCAGGGCGGCCTCGGCCTCTACTACTCGACCTCGCACCGTGTCCTGTGGAGCGGCGCGGCGCCGTTCGCCGGCGCCCTTGCCATCGCGCCGCGCGGCACCGCCGCGTACCTGGCCGGACGCGGCGAGTTGGCGCTGCTCGACGTCGCCAACCCGCATCCCGAGGTCAGCCTGCGCTCGCTCTTCGGCCGCGTCTGGTACGAGGGCTACGGCGAGCCCGCCTACGTCTGGCAGTCGAGCAGCGGCACCGACGACTTCGAGTCCAAGTTCAGTCTCACACCGCTGCTGGTCGGCACCCTCAAGGGCACCGTCTACTCGCTGCTGGTCGCCATCCCGCTGGCGGTGTTCGGCGCCATGTACCTGTCGCAGTTCATGCACCCGCGCCTCAAGACTGTGGTCAAGCCGGCGGTCGAGATCATGGCGGCGCTGCCGAGCGTCGTCCTCGGCTTCCTCGCCGGCCTGTGGCTGGCGCCGCGCTTACAGCGCCTGTTCCCGGCGCTGATCCTGATGACGCTGCTCTTCCCGTTACTGTCGATCGGCGCCGGCGCGGCGTGGTCGCTGCTGCCGCGGCGCTGGCGCGGCCGCATCCCGGCCGGCGGCGAAGTGGCGCTGTTCGTTGTCGTCCTGGCCGGCGGCCTGTGGCTCAGCGTCGCGCTCAGTCCGTGGCTCGAGCGGGTGGTGTTCGGTGGCAACTTCCAGGCCTGGCTGCTGAGCACGACCGGACTGCCCTACGACCAGCGCAATGCCATCATCGTCGGCCTGGCGATGGGCTTCGCGGTGATCCCGATCATTTTCTCCATCGCCGAGGAGGCGTTCTCGAACGTGCCGCGCGAGCTGGTCTCGGGCTCGCTGGCGCTGGGCGCAAACCGCTGGCAGACGGTCACCCGCATTGTCCTGCCGACCGCCAGCCCGGGCATCTTCTCGGCCATCATGGTCGGCTTCGGGCGCGCCGTCGGCGAGACCATGATCGTCCTGATGGCCACCGGCAACACGCCGATCCTCGACTGGAACCCCTTCAACGGCTTCCGCACCCTGTCGGCCAACATCGCCGTCGAGATCCCCGAGGCGCCGATGAGCGGCACGCTCTACCGGGTGCTCTTTCTCGCCGCCCTGTTGCTCTTCCTCGTCACGTTCGTGGTCAATACCGCGGCGGAGTTGGTGCGCCAGCGCCTGCGCCGGCGCTACGCGCAGCTGTGAGCGGACTGATGCGTTCCCGTCACAGCGAGGAGGCGCTCGGCCAGTCGTTCACGTGGCTGTGCGGCGGCGCCCTGGCTTTCAATCTCCTGCTCGCCCTCGGCCTGCTGCTGTTGATCGCCTTCCACGGCCTGGCCTTCTTCTGGCAGCGGCCCGTGGAGCTGCTGACGATGCGCGACGGCACGCGGATCCTCGGCGAGGTGCACGAGCGCGAGGAGCGCCCGGGCGCGGACTATGGCAGCGGCGCGGTCGGCACGCGCATGCGGCTCAAGGTCGGCAATCGCGACCTGTACGGCCTCGATTTCCGCTGGCTCGACGACAACGACGTGCTGGAGCGGACGCGGCCGCTCGACGCCGTACTGCTCGAGCGCTTCGAGTGGGGAAACTTCTACGGCACGATGCGCGGCCTGCGCCGCGGTGACGCCGTGCTGGCCGAGGGCCCCGAGGCCACCTGGGAGGCCTTCGCGCCGTTGCATGCCGACAAGCTGCGCGAGCGGGCGGCGATCACCGCCCTGGAGCGCGGCCCGCTCGGCGACGTGAACGTCCAACTCGAGCGCCTGCGCCTGGCCGAGCGGCGCCTGGCGCTCGACGCGCCGGCCGAGAGCGAGCGCGCCGCGCGTCAGGCGGCCATCGACGCGCCACGCGCGGCGCTCACCGCCACCTACGAGACGCTGGCGGCGCAGCTGTTCGCGGCGCGCGAACGCCTCAGCGCCGAGACGCTGGTGATGGAGTCGGCCGACGGGCAGACGAAGGTGGTCGCCGTCGGCGAGATCGTCAACGCCCTGCGCCCCAACGCCATGGGAACGCTGGCGCTGCTGCGCCTGTACGTGCAGCGCATTGGCGAGTTCGTCAGCGCCGCGCCGCGCGAGTCGAACACCGAGGGCGGCATCTTCCCGGCCATCTTCGGCACCGTCATGATGGTCTTCCTGATGTCGTTCCTGGTCGCGCCGTTGGGGGTGTTGGCCGCCCTCTATCTGCGCGAGTACGCCCGCGAGGGGGTGTTCGTGCGCGCCGTGCGCATCGCCGTCAACAACCTCGCCGGCGTCCCGTCGATCGTCTTCGGCGTCTTCGGGCTCGGCTTCTTCGTCTACGTCATCGGTGGCTCGATCGATCAGCTCTTCTTCCCCGAGGCGCTGCCGACGCCGACCTTCGGCACCGGCGGCATCCTCTGGGCCAGCCTCACCTTGGCGCTGCTCACCGTACCGGTAGTCATCGTTGCCACCGAAGAGGGTCTGGCGGCGGTGCCGCGCATCGTCCGCGAGGGCTCGCTGGCGCTCGGCGCGACCAAGTTCGAGACCACCTGGCGGGTGGTGCTGCCGGCCGCCGCACCCGGCATCCTCACCGGCATGATCCTGGCGATGGCGCGCGCCGCCGGGGAGGTGGCGCCGTTGATGATCGTCGGCATGGTCAAGCTGGCGCCGACGCTGCCGCTCGACCACCACTTCCCGTTCGTCCACCTCGAGCGCAAGTTCATGCACCTCGGCTTCCACATCTACGACGTCGGTTTCCAGAGTCCGAACGTCGAGGCGACGCAGCCGCTGGTCTTCGCCACGGCGCTGCTGCTGGTCCTGGTGGTGACGGCCATGAACCTGGTCGCCATCATCGTTCGCAACCGCCTGCGCCGTCGCTACGCGACGAGCGCGGTCTGAGACCGCCCGGTCGCGCCTACCATGGAAAGAGGCTATATGATTCGGCCTATGAACGTCGTCCCGCCGCTGCTGCGCGCCGGGGCGTCCCTGGCGGACGAGGAGGCGGCCGGGCTCGACCCCGCCGCCAGCGCCGCCGCGGCGCCACGGTCGGGGCTCAAAACGTTGCTCGAGGTCGATGCGCTGTCGCTGTGGTACGGCGCCGCGCGCGCCCTCGACCGCGTCAGCCTGGCCATCCCCGAGAAGCGCGTCACCGCATTCATCGGGCCTTCCGGCTGCGGCAAGTCGACCCTGCTGCGCTGCTTCAACCGCCTCAACGACCTCATCGACACGGTGCGCGTCGAGGGCGACATCCGCTTCGACGGCGCGAGCATCTACGACCCGGAGCTGGACGTGAACGGGCTCCGCAAACGCGTCGGCATGGTGTTCCAGAAGTCCAATCCGTTCCCCAAGTCGATCTTCGAGAACGTCGCCTACGGTTGCCGCATCCACGGCCTGAGCCGCAAGGACGAACTCGAGGCCATCGTCGAACGCAGTCTGCGTAGCGCGGCGCTGTGGGGCGAGGTGAAGGACCGGCTGCAGGAGAGCGCCCTCGGCCTCTCCGGCGGGCAGCAGCAACGGCTGTGCATCGCCCGCGCCATCGCCATCGAGCCCGAGGTGATGCTGCTCGACGAACCGTGTTCGGCCCTCGATCCGGTGGCGACGGCGAAGATCGAGGACCTCATCCAGGAACTGAAGGCCGACTACACGATCATCATCGTCACCCACAACATGCAGCAGGCGGCGCGTGTCTCGGATTCGACCGCGTTCATGTACATGGGCGAGTTGGTCGAGACCGGCGCGACGACGCAGATCTTCACCGCGCCCGCCAAGCGCGAGACCGAGGATTATATCACGGGCCGGTTCGGCTGAGGCGGGGGAGAGGACGAACCATGTCGACGCGCGCGCATATCGATCGCCACTACGAGGAGGAGCTGCAAGAGCTGCGGCACCTGGTGCTCGAGATGGGCGGCCTGGTCGAGCAGCAGATCGCCGACGCCATGCGCTCGCTGGTCGAGCGCGACGACGAGTTCGCCCGCCTGGTGATCGAACGCGACCGCACCGTCAACCGCATGGACGTCCAGATCGACGACCTCTGCCTGCGTCTGCTCGCCCTGCACCAGCCGGCGGCGCGCGACCTGCGCCTGATCACCACGGCGCTGAAGATCACCACCGATCTCGAGCGCGCCGGCGACATGGCCGAGAACATCTGCGAGCGCGCCATCGAACTGTGCCGCGAGCCGCAGTTGAAACCGCTCATCGACCTGCCGCGCATGGCGGCGATCGCGCAGGGCATGCTGCGCCAGGCGCTCGACGCCTTCGTGCGCGAGGATGCCGAGCTGGCGCTGCGGGTGTGCCACCAGGACGACGCGGTGGATCAGCTCACCGACCAGGTCATGCGCGAGTTGCTGACGTTCATGCTCGAGGACCCGCACACGATCTCGCGCGCGTTGCGCCTGATCTTCGTCTCCAAGTATCTCGAGCGCCTTGCCGATCATGCCACCAACATCGCCGAGATGGTCATCTTCATGGTCAAGGGCAAGAGCATCCGGCACATGGACCGGCCGCCGGCGACGCTATGAACGACGTCGGCAAGAAGAAGATCCTGGTCGTCGAGGACGAACCGGATATCCGCGAGCTGGTCCGCTACAATCTCGAGCAGGCCGGCTTCCGCGTCGCCGAGGCCGAGGACGGCGAGGACGCCTTGCGCAAGGTCGCCAGCGAGCAGCCGGCGTTGGTGATCCTCGACCTGATGCTGCCGCAGGGCGACGGGCTCGAGGTCTGCCGGACGCTGCGCGGCAGGCCGGAGACGGCGTCGCTGCCGATCGTCATGCTGACCGCCAAGGCGGCCGAGGTGGACCGCATTCTCGGCCTCGAGTTCGGCGCCGACGACTACGTCACCAAGCCGTTCTCGCCGCGCGAGCTGGTGGCGCGCGTCAAGGCGGTCCTGCGCCGCGCCGAGGCGAGCGAGCGGGCACCGCTGACCAACCAGTTCGACCGCGGCCGGCTGCGCATGGATTTCGACGCACACGAGGCCTGGCTCGACGGCAAATCGCTCGAGCTCAGCCTGCGGGAGTTCCAGCTGCTGAAGTTCTTGGTCCGCAACCCGAACCGCGTCTTCGACCGCCTCACCATCCTCGACCTGGTGTGGGGAAACGATACCTACGTCGAGCCGCGCACGGTCGACGTGCACGTGCGCCGGCTGCGCATGCTCGTCGAACGCGACGCCGCCAACCCGGAGCTGATCCAGACCGTGCGCGGCGTCGGCTATCGCTTCAACGACCAGGCGCTGGGGTAGTGTCCGCGTCTCGAGTCGGCGGGAGTTCGGATCCCCTCACCCCGGCCCTCTCCCTGCGGGAGAGGGGGCCTGGAAGGCACCGCGCTGCGCCGTCTGGTTCCCTCTCCCGCAGGGAGAGGGTCAGGGTGAGGGGATCGCAGGAATCTGCAAGAAGGGCTCGGTGGATCTGATCCCCTTCCTCGGCTGGCTCGTCGCGGGGCTCGCCGGTGGCCTGGTGTGGCGTGCGCGGCGGCGCAACGTCGCGCGCATCGACGCCCTGCGCGCTGTCGCCCGCGCCGTTGCCGATGATGCGCCGCTGCCGGTGCTGCCCGAGCGGCTCGACGGTCCGCTCGGCGACCTGCAGGCGGCTGTCGTGCAAGCCCTGGCCCATGACGCGCAGAAACTCGCCGCCGCGCAGGTCGAACAGCGCCGCCTGCAGGGCGTCCTCGGCGGCATGGTCGAGGGCGTCCTGGTCATCGACGCCGACGGCACCGTGCTACTGAGCAACCGCGGTGCCGAGGAACTGCTGGCGCTGCCGCCGGGCGAGACGTATGCCGGCCGGCCGCTCATCGAGCTCAGCCGCCACCCGGACCTGCACCGTCTGGTGCGCTGGGCGGTCAGCGACGAGGGCCTGGCGCACGGCTCGACGTTGGAAGTCAGCCTCGGTGGCACCGGCAGCTACGTATTGCAGGTAACGGCGACGCCGGTCGATGCCGGTCCCGACGCCGGCCGCGCCTTCATCCTCGTCTTCCACGACATCACGCAGATGAAGCGCCTCGAGCTGGTGCGGCGCGACTTCGTCGCCAACGTCTCGCATGAGCTGCGTACGCCGCTGGCGGCGATCGCCGGCTACACCGAGACACTGCTCGGCGGCGCCCTCGACGAGCCGGAGCGGGCGCGCCGCTTCCTCGGCATCATCGAGCGGCATACCGACCGCCTCGGGCGCCTGGTCAACGACCTGCTGACGCTCTCGGACCTGGAGCTCGGCCGCACCGAGCTGCGCCGCGGCGCGGTCGACGCCGCCGACGCGATCGAGGCGGCGTTCGAGGTGCTGCACGTCAAGGCCGAGCAGGCGGGCGTCGTGCTGGCGTCGTCGGTCGCACCGGACACGCCGCCGCTCGACGCCGATCGCGACCGCGTCGAGCAGACCATCCTCAACCTGGTCGACAACGCCATCAAGTACACCCCCGCCGGCGGGCGTATCTCGGTGCGGATCCGGCCGCTGCCGGCGGCGGAGGTGCCGGAGATTCTGCGCCGCAACGACGCGCCGCCGTATTGCGAACTGGTGGTGGCGGACACCGGCGTCGGCGTCCCGGCCGAGGACCTGCCGCGCCTCACCGAGCGCTTCTACCGCGTCGACAAGGCGCGCTCGCGCGAGCTCGGCGGCACCGGCCTCGGCCTGGCCATCGTCAAGCACATCGTGCAGGCGCATGGCGGCACATTGCACATCGACAGCGCGGTCGGTCGCGGCACGACAGTCCGCGTCGTCCTGCCGGCGCGCGCGGCGCGCCGCGACGAGTTGCCTCGCTCGGCGTGAGCGGCGCGCCGGGGCGCGGACGGCGCCTGGGGTGCCCTGGCGTCGTCGCTCAGGGTGCGCCGAGGCGACAGGTCGCGCCGCTCAGCGGGCCGCCGATCCCGGCGCTGGCCTCGACCATGCAGGCGAGGTCGTCGAGGGTCGGCGCCTTGGCCCCCTCGCAGACGTCGAACGTGACCTCGGCGATCGCGCCCCGCTCGAGCGAGACCTTCGAGACGACCAGGCGCGCCGCATAGCCAAGATCGTTGACGGTCAACGAGGCCCCGTCGACAGCGGCTTTGACACGGGCGAGCACCGACGAATCGGTTGCCTGACCCGGCAGGGTCAACGTCGCGTTGCGGTAGGACACCAGCAGCATCGTCGTGCTGATCTCCTGGCCGACGGGCGGCGTGAACTCGATGCGCACCGGGTACTGGCGCTTGCTCGGCGCGCACGGATGCGGCGCGCAGTCCTGCGCGCAGGTGGTGCAGGTCTCGCCCGCCTGCAGCAGCCCGTCGCCGCAGCGAGCTGGCCCGGAGGGGTGGGGGGGTGCGGCGGCCGGTGTCGACTGAGCCGCGGTCGGCGCGCTCGCCGCCGCTGCACCGCCGGCGAGGATCATGGCCATGACGAGCTGGACGAAGAGTGCGATCCCCATTTTGCGTTCTCCGCAGGACAGTTGAGCGTTCACGGGGCGTTGACGGCGCAACTACAACCGCTGATCTCGCCGCCGAGGCCCGCGCAGCCTTCGATCGTACAGGCGAGGTCAGCAGCGGTCGGCGCCGGCGCGCCCTGGCACTGGTCGAAGGTCACCGTCAGGAACGTCCCGGCCTGGAACGGGGAGGTACGGCTCATGACCACCCGCAGGCCGTAGTTGAGGTCGTTGCGGATGAACGGGAACGGCGCCGGGGGGGGGGCGGTGACGCGGCCGCTGACGGTCCCGGCGGTGCCCGATCCGGGAATACTGAGGCGCGCGCTGTTGTAGCCGATGAGGACCGACAGTGAGGTCGGTGCGCTGCTCGAGAACCGCAGGTTGAACGAGAACGGCACCGTCGGGAGGGACGCCGTGCAGGCCCGAACGACGCAGTCCTGCGGGCAGGATGTGCATGTCTCGCCGGGTTCCAGCACGCCGTTGCCGCACATGGATGCGAGCGGCGTTGGCGATGCAGTCGGCGTCGGCGTTGCGGTCGGCGTGGCCGTCGCCGTGACCCCGGCGGGCGTGGTTGCGACGGCGGTACTGGTCGGCGTCTCGGTTGCCGCCGCCGTCTGACTCGCGCTGGCGGTGGCCGTCGCCGGGCCCGCCGTGGCGGTGTCGATCGGCGTGGCGGTGACGACAGGCGTGGCGGTGATGGTCGCCGCTGCGGTGCTCGTCGCCGTCGTCGGCGGTGTCGCGCTGGCGCTCGCCGTCGCGGTCAGGGTCGGCGGCGCCGTCGAGGTGGCGGTGGGTGGCACGGCGGTGTTGGTCGCGGGCACCGTGGCGGTGAGCGACCGCGTCGGCGAGGCGGTCGAGGTCGCGGTGCGGGTCGCGACGGATGGCGGTGTGTTGCTCGGCGTCGCCGTCACCGACGCCGTGCGGGTTGGCGCCTGGGTCGCGGTGTTCGCCGCCGTCCGCGTCGGCGCGGCGGTCCCGGTCGGCGTCGGACGCGTGGTGGGCGTCTCGCTGCGCCCCGGCGTCGCGGTCGCGATGGGGCTGGTCGGCTGGCCCGACGGCGTCGGGGTGCTGGGCGGCAGGAACACGGAAACGGAAGAGTCACTGCCGCAGCCCGCCGCGCCGAGCGCCAGGGTGAGAGCGAAGACGGCAGCACGGTGGCGTGCCGCTGCAGGTCGTATACGTCGCGTCATGGGAGGGGCCCCGTCGCCGTGCATGTGCATGTGGGACAGCCCTCGTCTCGGCACGCCAGGTCGGCAGTCGTCGGCGCTGGGCTGCCGGAACAGGTGTCGAAGGTCACGGTGAATTGCGGCCCGCTGAGACCAGCGCCTCGGCTGATGAGCACGTTGAGCGCATAACCGAGGTCGCTGGGGGTGAGGATCGCCGGCGGTGGGGGAACGGCCGCGACGCGCATCCGTACCAGGCTGCTACTGCCGCTGCCGGGGATGCTGAGGACGCTGCTGCGGTACGAGAGGAACATCACCGCGGTTTGCACGTTCTGCCCCGGCGGCGGCGCGTAGCTGACCGAGAACGTGGCGGTCTCGCCACTGGGCGTGCAGGGGCTCACCTGGCAGTCCTGCGGGCAGGACGTGCAGGTCTCGCCCGGGCCGAGCAGGCCGTCGCCGCATGGCAGTGGGGTGGGCGCCGTGGTCGGCGTCGGCGTGAAGGTGGCTTCGCCCGGCCGCAGCGTCGCGGTCGCCGTCGGCGTCGCCGTGCGGGTGACGGTCGGCGTCGCGGGCGGCGCCGTCGGGGTAGGGGTGAATAGCGCGCCACAGGCGCTCGTGTCGAAGGCGCAATTCGTGCAGCGCAGCCCGCTGCCCGCGAAGCCCAGGGACGCGCAGGTCTCGTTGTTCAGCGAGAACGAGTCACACGTCTCGACGCCGGTCTGCACGACCCCGTCGCCGCAGCGCGCCACCTGACAGATCGTCGTACAGTTGTCGTCGTCCAACGTGTTGCCGTCATCGCAGGCTTCGCCGCTGTTCTGGACGCCGTTGCCGCAGCGCGAGAAACTGCCGCCGCTGTCGCTGCTGCTACCGCCGCAACCGACGAGCGCAGTGGCGAAGGCGGCGAGCAGGAGGACGGCAGGGGCGCGCCGAATGGGGAGGGGTCTGTGGATCATGAGGCGACTCGCTCTGCGGGGCCGAGGGGCGAACCGCTTCTGGTCGAGGTCGGGGAGCCGGCCCGGGCCGGCTCCCTCTGGGGGGGTGGACTACCGCACGACCAATTGACACTCCACCTGGTCGCCGACCTCGTTGAAGTCTGGATCGGAGGCGCCCTCGATCGTGCAGCTGAAATCGCAAGCCGTCGGCGACTCGGCGCCCTGACACAGGTCGAACTCGATCGTTGTCAGGGTGCCCGGCCCGACCCCGGCGCCGGAGTTCTCGAACAGGATCGTCCGCACGGCGTAGTCGAGATCGTTGGCCGTGGCGGAGAAGTCGTTGGACGAGAAGCGCGCGTTCACGACGGCGTCCTGACCGATGCCTGGCAGCGCGACGACGCCATCCGGGTAGTTGAGGAAGAATCCGGCCCCCGTCAGCACCAGACCGGCGACGTCGGTGCTCCACAGGACGTCGACCGTGACGGTATTGCCGGACGGGATGCAGTTGGCGATCTGGCAGGTGGACGGACACGAATCGCCGTCGAGCGTGTTGCCGTCGTCGCAGGTCTCGCCGGCCTCCGCGTCCGGTACGCCATTTCCACACAGGGGCGGGATGGTCGGCGTCGGCGTCACCGGGCAGGGTTCGCCGCCGCCGGTCGGCGTGGCCGTCGGCGGCACCGTCGGCGGCACCGTCGCCGTCGGCGTCGCCGTCGGCAGGGTGGCGTTGCAGCCGCCGAGCGCGTTGTTGACTGCCAGGATGAGTTCGGCGATCGACACGCTGCCGTCGCCGTTGCCGTCGAAGGCGGCGCAGGTCGAGACCGGCTGCGAGCCGAGGGCGATGTTGACGCCGACGATGAGCTCGTTGATGGCGACGCTCCCGTCGGCGTTGCAGTCGCCGGCGCACTGCGCGGCGGCGGGCGCCGGCGACAGATACAGCGCCGTCGCCAGCAGGATGGCGGCGGTCCACGGCGCGGCGGATGCGGTCCGTTGCGTAATTGTCATCATGAGTATCGATCTCCCTGTGGGCATCATCGTGGTCCGCGCATCAGTACGAGTACGACACGCCGACCGAGAACGTCAGTCCAGTGCGGTAGCGGTTGGTGACGCGGTCACCCTGGGTCTGAAGAAAAGCATCGTCGAGAATATTCTTGATTGCAAATTTCGTCGTCAGCGGAACGTCGAACGGCTCGACCTCGATCAACCAGAGGAAGTCGAGCGCGTTGCGCGGCCGCTCGTTGATGTCTGGCAGGCCGGCCGACCCACCCGCATACACCGTCTCGCCGACGGTGTTGTAGAGCAGCCGGAACAGGCCCCAACGAACATTGCTGTACTCGGCCAGGAAGTTGATCAGGTACGGCGACTGCCCGGTCAGCGCCCGGTTCGGATTGAAGGTGTTGCATGGCTTGTCGGGATTGATGAGCGGAGAGCAGGCCGGAATGCCCGTCGCCTCCGAATCTGCGAGCGTCACGTTGGCCACCATCTGGATGTCGGCGAGGCTGTCGGCGATGGGCTCGAGCCAGCCGACCTTACGGGCATAGGGGACGAGAAACTCGAAATTCTTGCGTCCCTCGAGTTCGAAGCCGTAGAGCGTGGCCGCCTCGGCATTGACGAACGTGTCGATGAGCGCCGAGGAATCGCTGGTGACGATCGTCTCGATCGGATTCGTGAGATCCTTGTAAAAGAATCCGACCGAGACCAGTTCGAGTGGCGAGAAGAACCACTCCCAGCGCAGATCCCAACTGGTGATATCGGCGCTGATCAGGAAGGGATTGCCCTGCGTCGTGCGTTCGCCCAGTGCGGCCTGGAACTGCGTCGGGTTCAACTCGCGGAACTCCGGTCGCGACACCGTTTGGCTGAACGCGGCGCGCACGTTCATGTCCTCGATCGGCGTGTACACGACGCTGACCGCCGGCAATGGATTCAGGTCGTTGAGTATGTTCTTGAGGGGCTGTTGGTCGGCCGGGCTGGAGGAGTTGGCGACGATGTAGGAGTACTCCAGGCGCGCGCCGCCGATGACGCGCAGCGTGTCCTCGATGATCGGCAACTCGGCCATGCCGTAGAAGGCGGCAATCTCCTGCGTGGCTTCGAAGGTGTCGGCCTTGGTCGTGGCCTCCCGGAAGCGAAACGGGAATCCGAGGTCTCCGTAGTTCGACGGGATGAGCAGACTGTCCGGCGGCTGGTTGAAGTCGATGCCGCCGTCGACGCCCGTCGCTTCGCTTCTGAAGCGGCGCATGTCGAAGGATCGATCGCGGTAGGACCAGGCGAGGCCGCCCTTGAGCTTGGCGGGCAGCCCGCGCCAGACGTCGGTGAAGGGCAGCCGGGTCCGGAATGGCACCGTCCCATCGACGTTGTAGTCCTGCAGGAACTCGCTGAGCGTCGAGTAATCGCGTTCCCCGCGTGGTGCGCCCAGGTCGCCAGTCGTGCCGATATTGCGGTCGAGAAACTTCGCATCGGGCTGGTCCGACGAGGAGGGGGCCCACGCGGCACGCCAGTCGAGGTCGGCGAGGTCGAAGTGATGGCGCCCCTCGAGCTGTCCGAAGCCGAGCTGGTCCTCGGTGTAGACGGCGGCCGTCGCCAAGACCGGCTCGTTGAGCTCGCGGATGGCCTGCACGCCGCTGCCGCTCTGGACGTCGTCCTCGCCCTGGTTGTTGTACAGCGAACGGCCGAAGAAGCGGTGGTCCTCGGACAACGTGTAGTCCAGGGTCAGGATGGCGCCGAGCGTGGCGGTGAAGAAGGTGTGATCGTAGACGAACCGGTCGCCGCCGTCCGGATTCTCGAACTCCCCTTCCTCCGACCAGCTGTTGACGATCTCGTCGCTGCGCACCTGTTGGTCGACGCCGTAGGTGCCGGCGAGGGCCGCACCGAACGGCCCCCAGGTGTTGCCGACGCTGGCGTCGATACCGAAATTGGGTGGCGCCGTGGTGTTGTCGAGATTCCAGTTGTCCGGCAGCGCGCCCACCAGCGCCTGCATCTGCGGGGTGGTCGGCGCGCGCGTCCCCTGTGACGGCCCGTCCCCGAAGATACCGGGGAGGTTGCGGGAGTTCGCGCCGTAGCCGAACCAGTCGAGGGCGGTGCTGTCGTACGTCAGAAAATTCTGAAAGGTGGTCGCGGTGTTGTAGCTCAGAGACGTGCCGACACTGTAGGTGAGTTCACGCGGCGGCGCGTTCAGGCGGATATCGACCAGGCCGCCGGAGAAATCGCCGGGCAGGTCGGGCGTGTAGGTCTTGATCACCGAGAGCGACTCGATGAAGTCGGCCGGAAAGAGGTTGAGCGGCACGACGCGGCGGTTGGGGTCGGTGCTCGGCAGGCGGCTGCCGTTGAGCAGGGCGCTGCTGTAACGCTCGTTGAGGCCGCGCACGACGAGGAAATTGTCGTCCGTTATGGTGACGGCCGGCACGCGCGAGACGACGTCGCTGGCGTCGGAGGCACCGCCGCGCGAGATCTCCTCGGCCCCGACGGTCTCGGCGACGGTGCTGGCTTCCTTGCGCTTCTGGATCTGCGTCGCCTCGGTCTTCTCCGACGGCGTCGTTCCAAGCACCTCGAACTTTTCCATACTCTTGGTGGTGCCACCGGACTTCTGCGCGGCCGGCGCCCCGCCAGCGGCCGGTTTGACCGCGGCCGGCGGGGGCGCCGTACCAGCCGGCGGTTGCGCCGTCGCGGCGCCATTCAGACTGATGAGAAGTATTACCACGAGGTTCCACCGCGGCCAGGATCGCATCCGCATTGGTATGTCTCTTCGCTCTCGCACGTCGGGACGGTTGGGGTGGGCGCGCGCAGGCGAGCAACGCGGGTGGATCCCGAGTGTCGCGACAGTAAGCAGTTGCTTATACGAACGCGAATGTTGCGCGCGGGCTTCTTCGACGTGACATTTCCGTGACAGCACCACCCTGAATTCCCCCGCAAAGGCACAGACCCTTAATCGGCCGGTAACGATCTCGCAACACGTCACCGGTAACACCTCTGGCGAGGCTCTGTCGCTCCGGCACAGCCGAAATCACAGAAGGTTCACACTCGGTTCAAACGTCGGTCATCGATGGCGGCGTATGGTCCTTCCCATACGCGACACAACTAGTTGGGTCAGGGGGACGCGTCCCGCCGTCGTTCTGGTTGACGAGGGGGACGCGACGCAATGGCTGCTGCCGGGGGGAACGCCCGGGGAAGGGAGGGGGAACTGGCTGCCTCGGAGACGAGGCCAGTTGTCTAGGGGAAGCGCGAAGGCACGCGGCGGCGAGAATCCGTCGTCGCATGACCAAACATCATCCACGTTCACAGCAGAAGGAGTTTCAGCGATGCATCAAACTCTGATGAGCTACGCGTTGAGAGCGGTCGGCGCCACGGCGCTGGCCGTCGTGCTCGGTGCGGGCAGTGCTCTCGCCGACGCCGCGGATTGCCAGGAGGCGATTGCGAAGGCCGGCCAGAAGTACGCCGACCAGTACTCGAAGAACCTCGCCAAGTGTGAGGCCAGTGTGCTGAAGGGCAAGATTCCGGGCCCGTGCCCGGACACCAAGGCGGCCGAGAAGATCGCCAAGGCCCTCACCAAGCTGCAGGACACGATCGCCAAGGACTGCACGGACGTGTCGCTGGTCGACATCGGCTGGGACGATCTGGCCAGCCGCTGTAACTCGGTCGGCAATCGTGCCGGCTCGCGGTGCGATGACATCTCCGATTGTCCGGGCGTGGCCGGCCGCTGCCAGCTCGGCTCGAATCCCGGCACGGTCTGCACCATCGCCGGCGCCGATCCGCTCTGCCTCGGCGGCGGCACCTGCCTGTTGAACTCCTGCGACCCGGTCGACGAGTGCGCGGGCCTGCTCAACGCCGCGTGCGACAACGCGCTCAGCGCCGGCCCCGGCGCCGCGCTGGCGACCGACCTCTCGACCTGCGTGGCGTGCACCGCCGAGCAGTCGGGCGACGACCTGATCGAGGCCACCTACGGTCTGCTGACCACGCAGGCGGATGACGACGCCGAGAAGTGCCGCGCCGACATCGGCAAGCGCACCCAGAAGGCCTACGCGGCGATCCGCAAGGCGCTGCTCAAGGGCGACCCGGCGAAGGTGGCGGCGGCCGTCACCAAGCTCAAGGAACAGCTCGCCAAGCAGTGCACGGCGTCGAACATCGCCCTGGCGCTGAACGAGATCGGCCTCTTCGGCCAGCAGGCCGAGTACGGCGCCTGCGCCCCGACGCCGCCGTTCTCGGTGACGACGCTCGGCGACTCGCTGGCCTGCGTGGCGCAGCTCAACGCCCAGTGCGCCCACGACCTGACCACCAACACCCTGAGCGAGGCTTGCAACTCGCCTGACTGCGGCGACGGCCTCATCAAGTCGCCGGAGACCTGTGACGACGGCAACACCCGCAACGAGGGCGGCACGGGTCCGATCGACACCTGCCCCAGCGATTGCGCGGTGGCGGCCTGCACCGAGACCACCAATCAGCAGGTCACCGTGTCGCTCACCAGCACGGTCGCCCTGACCGGCGCCACGGTGGTGCTGTACTACGACGACGCGAAGGTCAGCATGCCTGGCCTTCCCGGCCCGATCAGCCCGGCCAACATCGCCGGCATTCCCGACTGGAGCGCGGCGGGCACCGACGTCGGCTACGCCCTGCGCGCCCTTGTCACCGATGACACGTTCGCCGGCCTGCCGAGTGGTCCGGCCTTGACGCTCACCTTCAAGCGCTGCTCGGGCGCGCCGGCGCCGGTTGCCGGCGATTTCGACTGCTACGTGGCCGACGCCGCCGACGCCGCCTTCGCGGTCGCCTACGGCGCCACCTGCAGCGTCTCAGTGCCGTGACCCAGCGCCTCGAGCCCACTCCCATCCGACCATCTGAACTCCAAAGGAGATTATCGATGAGAACGACTTGGAAGTCTCTCCTGACGGGCATGGCGCTGGCTGCGACCGCGCTGACCCCGTCGGTGTCTCTCGGCCAGGCCGGCTGCGGCGACATCAACAACGACGGCAACGTCACCATCGCCGACGGCGTCCTGCTGGCCAACTGCCTCTCGAACGGCGGCGCCTGCCCACCGGCTGTCACCGAATGCGGAAACAACACCCTGCTCTCCTGCGGTGATGTATTCGGCGACGGCAGTGTCGCCTTCCCGAGCGCGCTGCTGGCCGACGTGGATGCGCTGGTGCGCAGCCTGCTCGGTTCGCCGACCCTCTACGACCCCTGCGAGGGCCCGGCGACCATCCCGGACATCGTTGGCTGCCCGGTCGCCACGCTCAACTCGACGACCCTCACCACCAGCCAGACCTGGCCGGCGGGCTGCACCGTCAAGCTCAACGGCACGGTGTTCGTCGCTGACGGCGTCACCCTGCGCCTCGAGCCGGGCGCCGTCGTCCAGGGCATCAAGGGCGCGCCGGCGCCGCCCGCCCTCATCTTCCTGACCGGCTCGAAGATCGACGCCCAGGGCACCCCGTCGGCGCCGATCGTCCTCACCAGCGACCAGCCCGCCGGCCTGCGCGGCAAGGGCGACTGGGCCGGCGTGATGTTCAACGGTAAGGGCATCGTCAACGATCCGCTGACGCCGGGGCAGGACTGCCTGAACCAGGCCGAGGGCATCCCCACCGCCTACGGTGGCTGCGATTCGAGCGACAGCAGTGGTGTCGCCCGCTACGTACGCGTCGAGTTCGCCGGTCTCGACTTCACGCCCAACAACGAGCTGAACCTGTGGACGATGAACGCGATCGGCGCCAACACCGACTTCAACTTCATCCAGGCCAACGTCGGTGACGACGACTGCCACGAGTGGTTTGGCGGCAACGCCTCGCACACCAACATGGTCGCCAGCGGCTGCGGCGACGACGGCCTCGACTTCCAGCTCGGCTGGCAGGGCACCCTGCAGTTCGGCCTGATGGTCCAGAACGGCACGCTCACCGACGCCGTCCCGTCGCGCGATTCGCGCGGCATCGAGGGTGACAACAACGACACCGGCCACAACGCCCTGGGCCTGACCGGGACCCTGCGTTCGAATCCCGACATGTGCAACGTCACGCTGGTCGGCGGCAACTTCCAGGCTGGCGCCAACGTCGGCTCGGACTCCGGCGTGCTCCTGCGCCGCGGCACCGCCGGCGATCTGATGAACTGGATCTCGGTCGGCTTCGGTGACTCCGGCTTCGAGATCCGCGATCTCGAAACCGCCACGCAGATGTGCGACACGCCGACGCTGTTGCGCGTCGACGATGCGTGCGGGCTCAGCAACGCGGCCTGCACCGCGGCCGTCACCCCCTGCTCCTGCTGCACGGGTCTGGGCACTGGCTTCTGCGAAACCGCTCTCCTGCCCCAGAACGGCGCCATCTTCGGCAACGCGGCGGCGTACAAGAGCGTCGGCACCTGCGGCACGCCGGCGCAACTGCAGGCCCTGCTGGCGGTGGAGAACGTCACCACCGCCACCGACCCGGGCATCCCGTTCGCGACCTACCCGGCGGCGGCCGATCTGTTCGACGCGCGCGCCGACGTCGGCACCGGCACGCCGGGCAACTGCGCGTCGTTGAATCCGAAGCTCATCACCACCAACTACCTGGGCGCGCTCGATCCGAACGCGTCCTGCAGCACGGCCGGCCCCGGGGCGGCCTGCGACTGGCTGACCCAGCCCTGGATCAGCTTCGCCATCAACTGATCACCTGACAGGCTTCACGCGCGGGGTGCCCCTGGCACCCCGCGCGCCCTCAGCACGGTGGAGGTGGCGTTCGCGCCACCTCCACTTTGCTTTTCGGGCTATAGATGGCACCCGTTGCCGATGACGAGGACGATCCCCATGCGTGTGTTGACCCTGCTCTGGCTCGCTGCCCTGACCACTGCCCCCATGGCCTGCGGCCCGCGCGCCGCCGCGGATGCGAGCACGCCGACCACCTCGGCGGCGAGCGTCGCCGCCTCGGCGAGCTCGCCGAAAGCTGCGGTGGCGAGGCCGATCGATTTCACCGGCGGCGCCGCATCGCCGGACGCGCTGGTCGCCGAGCTGCTCGCCGCGCTGGCCAAGAAGGATCGCGAGCAGATGGAGCGGCTGCGCGTCAGCCGCGACGAGTACAACCGTATCATCGCCGCCGGCACGGTCCCGATGGGACAACCGCCGCGCGAGCTGAACGACGAGACGCGGGATTTCTTCTGGTCGCTGCTCGACACGCGGAGCCACCAGTTTGGCGACCTCATGATGGCGCGCTACGGCGGACGGACCTACAAGGTCGAAGCCCTGCGCTTCTCCGCGGCGTCGAAAGTGTACGACTGGTACACCGCAATCGGCGAGGTGCGGCTCGACGTGAAGGACGAGACCGGTACGCCGAGCGAGATCCGCAGCGGCTGGATCGCCGAGGTCGATGGCAAGTACAAGCTGATCAGCTTCCAGTGGGACGATTGACACCGTCGGCGCGAAGCCGGCACACGGGGGTAGATCGATGAGGCGGAGTTCGATTTCGACATGGCAGGCGGTGGCGCAGGGCATCGTGCTGTTCGGCAGTTGGTTCCTGGTGCAGCTGCCGTCGAAGGACATGCGCGCCAGTCAGCCAGGCTCCAATCTGCCGCCGATCACCGGGTTCAAGAAGGTACGGGAGTTCGCCACCGCCGGTGAATGTGAGGCGTTTCGCGACATCTCGCTGCAGGACAGCGCCGCGATGGACTCGGACGCCATGCTCGACCAGACTTCGCAGCTGCGCTGCGTCCCGGCGGAGCAGCTGACCGCGCTACCGACGCCGGCGGCGACGCCGTAAGGGGGCTTTGCCCAAAAAGTCCGATTGCGTCCAACACCGATCGGCCCGAGTAGGGCGCGCAGCGCCCGTATCGAGGGCCTGCCCCTCGATACGCCGCCTACGGCGGCTACTCGGGGCCCTCGGTGGAGTCTATGGGCGAAGCACCGTAAGGGCATCTCAGCGGCCTGGGTCTCGGGGCCCACAGCAGGTTGCGACCCGCGGATGCGCGCGTGACCTCGGCTGGCGGTGCGACGACGTTCTGGCATACTCGTCCGCAGAGGTGCAGTCATGACCGAACGACCACGGCGCTGGCGCCGTCGCTTGCTGATGGCCCTGGCGGTCGTCGCCGTTGTCGGATTCACCGCGCGCTACTGGTTGGCAGGCGGGCACGGCGTGGCGGACGAGAGCTGGGTGCTGCTCGACCTTCAGGACGGCTACGCCGAGGAGGCCGCCGACTCACCCCTGCAACGCCTGCTGGGCGAGCCGGAGACGTCCTTTCTGGACCTCCTCCTGACCATTCGCGATGCCGGGGAGGATGGGCGCGTTGCCGGCATGGTGGTACGCATTCGGCCGCTGGCGATCGGCTGGGCCAAGGCGCAGGAGATCCGCGAGGCGCTGGTCAAGTTCCGCTCGACCGGCAAACCGCTGCACGCCTACCTCGAGCTCGAACTCTCCGGCGGTTCGATGGAGTACTTTCTCGCCAGCGCCGCCGATCGCATCCATGTTCCGCCCGGCGCCGCGGCGCCGGTGACTGGATTGCTGGCGCAGTACGTCTTTCTCGGCGGCGTCTGGGAGAAGCTCGACGTCGACATGCAGGTGCTGAAGATCCGCGAGTACAAGACCTTCGGCGACATGCTGTCGGAGAAGACCATGACCGCGTGGCACCGCGAGATGGCCAACGCGCTGCTCGACAGCCTGTACGGACAGATGGTCGATGCCATCGCCGCCGACCGTGATCTCGAGCCCGCCGCGGTGCGGGCCGCCATCGATGCCGGGCCGGCGACGCCGGCCGAGTTGCAACGGGCGGGGTTGATCGACGACACGGAGTTCCTCGACGAGTTGCGCGTTGCGCTGGTGGGGGAGGACGGCAAATGGCTGTCGGCCGCGGATTATGCCGCGGCGCGCCGGCCGCTGCCCGACGCGCCGGCGGTGAGCGGCCAGGTGGCCGTGATCTACGGCGTCGGTGCGGTAACCACCGGCGAGAGCGAATCCGGTCCGGCCGGCGGTGACTCGAGCATGGGCGCCGATACGCTGATCGAGGCCTTCAACGAGGTCGCCGCCGACGACGACATCGCGGCGGTGGTCTTCCGCGTCGACAGTCCGGGCGGCTCGGCCCTGGCCTCGGACCTGATCTGGCAGGCCGCGCAGCGCATGCGCGCGACGAAGCCGCTGATCGTGTCGATGTCCGACGTCGCCGCGTCGGGCGGCTACTACGTCGCGGCGCCGGGGACGCGCATCGTCGCCAGCCCGGGGACAATGACCGGATCGATCGGCGTCGTGATGGCCAAGCCGAACGTGCGCGGCCTGCTCGGTAAGCTCGGCATCAACATGGTCGAGATGCAGCGCGGCGAGATGGCCTCGATGCTGTCGGTCAACGAGAGCTTCACGCCGGCCCAGCTGACGCGCATCAAGGCGACCATGGACTACGTATACGACCTGTTCGTGCAGCGCGTCGCCGAGGGCCGCGGGCTCGATACGGCGCAGGTGAACGAGGTCGGTCGCGGCCGCGTCTGGACCGGCGCGCAGGCGCGCCAGAACGGGCTGGTCGACGAGTTGGGCGGCTTCTTCACCGCCATCAACGCCGCCAAGATGGCGGCCGGCATCCCGGTCGAGGAACGCGTCGGCCTGGTGTTCTATCCGCGCCACAAGGGGTTTGTGGCACGCCTGACCAAGGCGTTCGGGACGCGCCTGCTCGGCGCCGCCCCGGAGTGGTGGCAGCAGGTGCAGCGGGCGACGCTGGCGTGGCGCTATCCGGCCGGCAGCGTGCTGACGCTGATGCCGCAGGAGGTGACGATACGATGAGACGCGCCGACGGGGCGCCGCCCTCGCGGTTAGCGGCGGTGGCCGACGCCCGCGCCTACGGCTCAACCGTGACGCCGCGCCAGAAGGCGACGCGGCCGGCGATCTGCTTCGCCGCGTCCTTGGGCGCTGGGTAGTACCAGGCGGCGTCCGCGTTCACGGCGTCGCCGACGACGACGTCGTAGTAACTCGCCGTGCCTTTCCAGCCGCACACCGTGTGCGTCTGGCTCGGCCGCAGGTGCGTGGCGTTCACCGCTTGGAGCGGGAAGTACTGGTTGCCCTCGACGACGATGCAGTCGTCGCTGTCGGCGACGACGGTTCCGTTCCAAATGGCGCGTGGCATGGGTCTCCCTTGGATGGCGCCGCTCCGTCGGCGCCTGTTGAATGCGGCGTGCGCACAGGCAGGCAACGGGCGCCGACGGAGCGGCGCCCTCCAGGTCGGCGTCAGTCCTCGATCCCCAGGCGTTTCATCATCCGATAGAGCGTTGTGCGCTCGATGCCGAGCGCGCGCGCTGCCTCGACGCGGTTGCCGCCGGCGGCGGCGAGGGCGGCGCGGACGCGCGCGTCGGCAGCGCGGTCGAGGCACTCCTGCAGCGTTCCCCCGCCCGCCGCCGCCGTCGCGGTGCGTGCCGGCGCCGGATCGAGTAGCAGGTCCTCCGGCGTGATCTCGCTGCCGCGCGTCAGCACTACCGCCCGTTCGACGGCGTTCTCGAGCTCGCGCACGTTGCCGGGCCACGCGTGGGCGAGCAGGGCGGCGGTGGCCTCGGCGCCAAAGTGCAGCGGCCGGCCCGCCTCGCGCGCAAACCCTGCCAGGAAACGCTCGGCGAGCGGTAGCACGTCCTCGCTTCGCTCGCGCAGTGGCGCCAGGTGCAGGGGGATCACGTTCAGGCGGAAGAAGAGATCCTCGCGGAAGCGCCCGGCCGCGATCTCGTCGCGCAGCGCGCGATTGGTCGCGCAGACGACGCGCGTGTCGACCCGCCGCGGCGCCGCACCGCCGACGCGCTGCACCTCGCCCTCCTGCAGCACGCGCAGCAGCTTGGCCTGGAAGTCGGGGCCGATCTCGCCGATCTCGTCGAGGAAGAGGGTGCCGCTGTCGGCGCGCTCGAAGCAGCCGGCGCGCGCCGCCGCGGCGCCGGTGAAGGCGCCCTTCTCGTGCCCGAAGAGTTCGCTCTCCAGCACCCCCTCGGCGAACGCCTTGCAGTTGACGGCGACGAACGGATGCCCGACGCGGTCGCTCCAGAAGTGCAGCAGGCGCGCCACCAGCTCCTTGCCCGTCCCGCTCTCCCCCTGTACCAGCACCGTCGCGCGACTGGCGGCGACGCGGCGCACGAGCTCGAGCAGGGCGCGGCTGCTGGCGCTCTCGGCGACCAGGGTATCAGGCGCGTAGCGGCTGCCGACCTCCTGGCGCAGCCACTGGTTCTCGCGCTCGAGGCGCGTGAGATTGATGGCGCGGGCCACCAGGGCGCGCAGTTCGTCGTTGTCGAAGGGCTTGGCGATATAGTCGAAGGCGCCCTCGCGCATCGCCGCCACCGCCGAGGCGACACTGCCGTGCGCCGTCAGCAGAATCACCGGCAACTGCGGGCGCAGGGCGCGCAGCCGACGCAGCAACTCCAAGCCGTCGATCTCGGGCATGCGGAGGTCGCTGACCACCACGTCGGCGCCGCGTGCCTCGATCGCCGTCAGGGCGGCGGCGGCGCTGCCGTAGGTCTCGCAGGTGTGGCCGTCGCGCGCCAGGGCCATGGCGACCACCGCCGCCATGCGTTCCTCGTCGTCGACGATCACGACTCGTGCGCTCATGGCAAGGCTCTAGCAGGCGCCACCGTGCGCGGGCCAGAGAGGCGCGCCGCGGCGGCGCGTCGGGTGCGGGTCGACCCCGCAGCCCAACGGCTCCTCAACATCGCGCTGATCGAGGATCCGGTCTGGATCGACGACGGGTCCTTCGATCTCGGCTACCATGTATGCCACGCCAGGTTGCCGCACTCGGGTGGCGAGCGGCAGTTGCAGCGGCGTTGCGCCGCGATCCTCGAGCGCCGGCTCGATCGCGCCCGACCGCTGTGGGAGATCTGGATCATCGAGGGTCTTCAGGGCGGTCGCTTCGCGATGCTGGCGAAGGTGCTCCGTTGCATGGTGGACGGCGTTGCCGGCATCGATATCCTCGCCGCCTTGCTCGACACGGTGCCGAGCCAGGACGTCGAGCCGATCGAGCGCTGGATGGCGCGCCCGGCGCCCCGCCAGCCGGAACTGCTCGACGGCGAAATGCGCCGCCGCGCCGCTGCTGCGTCTGCTGGACAGGCTCGGCAGCGCGCCGAGCACGCCGTTCAATCAGCCCATCGGCCCGTACCGGCGCATCGACTGGTTCTCGGTCGACCTGGCCGAGGTGAAGGCCATCCGCAGCGTCGCGCTGCTGAGCTACGCCGGCACACTGTCATGGGGCATCGGCGGCGACTGGAGCCAGAGGCCCGACCTGGCGGAGTTCGTCGCCGCCCTCGAGGAGTCCTTCGCCGAGCTACGCGCCGCGGCGGCGGAGGATCCCGTCGACGCCGCGCGGCCGCGCCTCGTCGTCCACCCCGGCAGCGGCGCCGCTACCCGGATACCAGTGCCGGCAGCTGTTCCTGACAGGCGCGCACGAAGGCACGCAGGGTCTGCGGCTGGTGATCCTCGGCGCGGAGGCCAAGCCCCCAGGCTCGAAACAGGCCGGTCTTCCCGATAGGCAGGGCCGCCAGGCGACCGGCGGCGAGGTCGTCCGACACCGCCCAGCGCGGCACGATGGCCAGCCCGAGCCCGGCGCGCACCATGCTGCGCACCGCGCCGAGGTGATCGAGTTCCATGGCGACGTGCGGGAAGACGCCGGCCTCAAGCAGGGTCCGCTCGATCAGGCGGTGCGTGGAACTCCGCCGATCGTAGATCAGCAGCGGCTGCCCGGAGAACTCCGTCGCCGCGAGCCGGCGCCGCCCGGCCCAGGCATGCCCGGGCGGCAGGATCGCCACCAGCTCGTCGCGCCCGAGCTCGAAGATGCGCAGCTTTGGCTCCGCCACCGGCAGGGTGAGCAGGGCGACGTCGAGGTCGTTGGCCAGCAGCGCCTCGATCGACAGCGGCGAGGGGCCGCTGCGCACGCGCAGCTCGAGGTGGGGGAAGTCGGCGTGGAAACCCTGCAGGACGACCGGCAGCAGGTGCTCGCAGGCTGCGCCGCCGGCGCCGATGCGCAGCACGCCCGAGCCGGTCGACTCGTAGGCGGTCAGCACGCGCTGCGCCTCGTCGACCTTGGCGAGGATCTGGCGGGCGTAGTGCAGCAGGATCTCGCCTGCCGGCGTCGGCCGCACGCCGCTGCCGGCACGCACCAGGAGCTTGACGCCGATCTGACGTTCCTGGGCGCCGATCTGCTGGCTGATCGCCGACTGGCTCAAGCCGAGGCGACGACCGGCGCGGGTGAAGCTGTGCAGATCGACGATGGTCGCGAAGGTGCGTAGGAGCTTGGCGTCGAGTTCCGGCTTACGCCGGTCCGCGCCGGCGCGCGAGGTTGCGTCGGAGTCGGCGGCCGTGTTGCGCGTGGTGGCCTTCATGTTCCTCCAGCGGGACCGGAGAAAGCCGGCGCTAGATTAGACGGATCGATGCGTCGGTGCATCGCCCGTGATGACGGTTGCTGGCGAGCGGTCGATGACAACGAGAAGCAGGAGCGATGCCAGCCGCGCGCCGCGCTGCACGCAGCGGCGTTGCTGCTCACGGCGAGAGCGCCTGCCCAGCGGATGGGCAGCGCGCAGCGCAACGCCGGCAGTGCGTGCGCCAGCCCAGGTGTCGCGTCACACTGGCACACGCCATGCATGGAGAGGATACAGACGCACGATCCTCGCGTCTGAAACGCAACGCGGGGAGTCGTCGCCGCTGCCCACGGAGACGACTCCCCGCCCCCCCTCGGTGCTGGTACGCGGCCTGCCGCGCTGCGCCGAGCGCCTACTGTCCGGTCGACGCACCGCCGGGGACGGCGGCGGGCAGCGGCGGCGGTGGCGCGCCCGCCGCCGCTGCCGTCAGCGGTGTGGTGAGCGTTGCGATGGTCACCGCGCCGCCCTCGCGGGCGGCGTCCATGGCGTCCACGGCGAGGGCGAACGGGACGTCGTCGGCGGCATCGAAGAACAGCACGTGGTCGGTGCGGGCCGCGAACATGCGGCGCAGGCGGTCAGGCAGTTCTTGCCGCGTCAGGGTGACGCTGTTGACCATCAGCGTTCCGTCGGTGGCCAGGCTGAGGACGAGCGGCGGCTGCGGGTCAGCGGGCGGCTGGGCGACTTCTTCCTTCTCCTGCTTTGGAGTGTGCACCCAGAACTTGCGTGCGGCCGCCGGCGTCATCGCCATGAAGATGATCAACAACACCAGTACCACGTCGATCAGTGGCGTGACGTTCATGTCCGGTTGTGGGGACTTCTTCCCCTTGTTGCCGCCGCCGCCGAGATCCATCGCCATGGCGCATCACCCTCCCACGGCCGCGCTCGCGCCGTCACTCGCCGCGGCGTTGTCCCGCCGGTGCTTGACGTTGACGCCGAACGCCATGCCCGGAAAGCCCACCTCGCGGAGACGGTTCTGCAGCAGCCGGACGTCGCCATAGTTGAGCGCCCCGTCGGCGCGCAGCACCAATCGCTTCAGCGGCTGCGCCGCGTGCTGTGCCTCCAGAATGTTGACCAGACTCTCGAGGTCGTATGGTTGGCCGTTGAAGTGATACTCGCCGGCCTTCTTGATCTGGACTTTGAACGGCTCGCCGGTCTTCACGTCGGGATCGGCGTTGAAGATGCTGGGCAGGTCGACCGGCAGGTCCTGGTCGAGCTGCGGGATCACCACCATGAAGATGATCAGCAGGACCAGCACCACATCGACCAGCGGCGTGACGTTGATGTTCGGGCGGACGCCGCTGTCGCCAGTGCCGCGTCCGAGGCGGGCGCTTCTCACGCCCGCGCCCCCACCCGCGCCGCCTCCAGGCGCGTTGCCTCCGGCCGCGCTGCCTCCTGGCGGGCTGCTGCCTCCAGGCGCACTGGCGGGTGCGATTCCCCGCCGTTCACCCTGCGGCGCTCCTCCCAGTCGTCGATGGTGTCGAGCAACTCGCCGGCCGAGTGCTGCAGCTGCAGCTCCTCGCTGGCAATGATGTTCGACAGGTAGTTGAACGCCAGCACGGCGGGGATGGCGACGGCGAGTCCGAGCGCCGTCTCGATGAGCGCTTCGGAGATGCCGGCCGACACCGCCGAGAGGCCGCCCGAGCCGGTCGCCGCGATGCCCTGGAAGGCCGAGATGATGCCCACCACCGTACCGAGCAGGCCGATGAACGGTGCCGTCGAGCCGACCGAGGCGAGCACGCTGGTGCCGCGGCGCAGGTCGGCGCCGACCTCCTCCATGAATCGTTCGAGGTGACGGCGCGTGCGCTCGCCCGGCGGCACGCCGCCGATGTCGATCGTCTCGAGTGAGTGCCGGTAGGCCTGCAACGCCGACTTGGCGACGTGCGCCAGGTGCGCGTGCTTGTAGGCCGGCTCGGCGACGCGCTTGAGGATGGCGTCGATGCGTCCGGCCTTGACGTCCGCGCCGACCGCGCTGGCGAAGCGCCGCGAGGCCTGGCGGGAACGGCGCAGGGCGTAGAAGCGTTCGACGACCACCGTCAGCGACGCCAGACCCATGATCATCAACGTGCCGGCGATGATCATCGCCGGCACGCCC
>JANNRA010000210.1:0-35753 GCA_031401035.1 bacterium
CCTGGACATGAACCTGGTGTCGCTGATCGACATCTTCACGATCCTGATCTTCTTCCTGATGTCGAGCGCGGCCGGCGTCGAAATCCTGACGCCCGGCAAGGGCGTCTCGCTGCCGCAATCGAGCGCCGACAAGTCGCCCAAAGAGACGCTGGTGATCACCGTCAGTGGCCCCGACATCCTGGTCGAAGGGCGCCGCGTGGCCACCGTCAACGAGGCCTTGGCGGCCGAGGGCGATTTGATCGCCGGCCTCAAGGAAGAGCTCGACCTGCAAGCCAAGCGCGTCGTGATCCGCGCCGAGAACCAGGCCCAGGGCAAAGCCATCACGATCATGGGCGACAAGACCCTGCCCTACGCCTTGCTGCGCAAGGTGATGGTCACGGCCGCGCGCGCCGATTTCAGTGAAGTCTCGTTCGCCGTCACGCCCAAGGCGGTGAAGACATGAGCGCCACCTCAGTGTCGTTTCGCGCGCCGATGCTGGCGTGGGCGATCGCGGTCGAAGACGAAGCCCGTTTCAAACGCATCCTGCGCACGATCGTCGGCATCTCTGCCGTAGCTTGCCTGGTGTTCTCGCTGATGCCGCGGCCGCAGGAAGACCGCGCCAAGCCGGTCGAGTTGCCGCCGCGCCTGGCCAAGCTGGTGCTCGAACGCGAGCTGCAGGTAACGCCACCGAAGAAGGCGCCCGAGCCGCAAAAGTTGGCCAAGGCCGATATCCCGCAGCAAGTGTTGGCCAAGCCCGACCCGCGCCCCGCGCCCAAACGGGAGCGCACCAAGGAAGCGCCGGTGCCCGAAGCGCGCAACCCGCAGCCAAACAAACCGCCGGGCGAGATCGAAGGCGCACGTCGCAAGGCCGCCGGCGTCGGCCTGCTGGCGATGAAGGACACGTTGGCCGAAATGCGCGGCGCACCTGTCGCGGTGCAGTTGAAGCAAGACATCAAGCCGGGCCCCGGGGTTGGAACCGGCGTCGGTGTCGGCGTCGGTGCGGGCAACGAGCCCGGCCTGCCGGCGCGCGCGCTGATCACCTCCAACATGACCGGCGGCTCGGGCGGCATCAACACGGCTTCCTACAGCCGCAACACCGGCGGCGGCGGACTCGCGGGCCGCGCCACCACGCTGGTCGAAGGTGTCGCTGGCGGCGGCGGTGGTGGCGGCTACGGGGGCGGCGGCGCACGCGGTGGCGGCACCGGCGGCAGTGGCGACGGCGTCGGCGGCAGCCTGAAGAAAGGTGGCAGCGGCAAGGCCTCGCGTTCGATCGAAGAAATCAAGCTCGTCTTCGAGCGCAACAAGGGTGCGATCTATGCGCTCTACAACCGCGCGCTGCGTGAAGAGCCGGGCCTGCAGGGCAAGGTCGTGGTCGAACTGAAAATCTCGCCTGCAGGCGAAGTCGTGAGCTGCCGCGTCGTCTCGACCGAGCTGAAAACTCCCGAGCTGGAGCAGAAGCTGATCGCGCGCATCCGCCAGTTCGACTTCGGCGCCAAGGATGTCGATGTGATGGTCGTCAGTTGGCCGGTCGATTTCCTGCCGTCATAACCCTTGCATAGGGGCAACGCGCCCCGCTTCGATGCGAATCTGCCGCTCGCAACGCGCCGCCAGCGCGCTGTCGTGGGTGACCAGCACGAGGGTCGTGCCGGCTTCGCGGTTCAACTCGAAGATCAGCTTCATCACCGTTTCGCCGGTAGCGAAGTCGAGGCTGCCGGTGGGCTCGTCGGCCAACAACACCGAGGGCTGCACGACGAAGGCCCGTGCCAGCGCGACGCGCTGCTGCTCGCCGCCCGACAACACTTTCGGGTAGTGCGACAGGCGTTGGCCCAAGCCGACGCGGCCGAGCATGTCGCGCGCCAGCGCCCTCGCGTCATGGCGGCCCTGCAGTTCCAGCGGCAGCATCACGTTTTCCAGCGCGTTCAAGTTGCCCAGGAGTTGAAAGCTCTGAAACACGAAGCCCAGGCGCTCGGCACGTACCGCCGCGCGCGCGTCTTCGTCGAGCTTGAAAATATCGATACCGGCCAGACGTACGGTGCCGGTGGTCGGCACATCCATGCCCGCCACGATCGACAGCAGCGTGCTCTTGCCCGAGCCGGAGGCGCCGACGATGGCCACCGACTCGCGCTCGCGCAGCGAAAAGTGGATGTCGTGGAGAATCGTCAGCACCCCGGTGGAGTCGCTGACTTGTTTGGTGATGTGTTCGACTTCGATCAGAGGTGACAACGGCATGAAGAGTGGCGTGAAGTTCGGACAGCGGCGCAGATGCGTCGCGCACTGTAGCCTGATCGTCGCGGCCTTCGTCGTCGTGGCGGCAATGCCCGTGCCCGCTCGTGGCGCAACAGCTAAATCGTCGTCCGTGCCAGTGATCCTGGTCGTCGGCGACAGCCTCTCGGCCGAATATGGCCTGGCGCGCGGCAGCGGCTGGGTGGCGCTGCTCGAACAGCGCCTGCTGCAGGAGAAGATCGCCGCCAAGGTGGTCAATGCCAGCATCAGCGGCGACACCACTTCGGGCGGGCGCTCGCGCCTGCCCTCGCTGCTGGCTCAGCACAAGCCGAGCCATGTGATCCTCGAGCTCGGCGGCAACGATGCTCTGCGCGGCCTGCCGCTCAAACAGACGCAGTCCAACTTGAGCATGATGGCCCGCGCCGCCAAGTCCGCTGGCGCGCGCGTCGTCGTCGCCGGCATGCAAGTGCCGCCGAACTATGGCCGCCAGTACGGCAACGACTTCGTGGCCGTGTTCGCCAACGTCGCCAAGAGCGAAGGCGCGGCGCTGGTGCCCTTCTTGCTCAAGGGCGTGGCCGATGGGCCCGACGCCACGGCGATGTTCCAGGCCGACCGCATCCACCCCAAAGAGGCCGCACACCCGCTGATGCTCGGCAACGTGTGGCCGGTACTGCGGCCCCTGTTGCCGAAGTAGCGATCAGCGCACCTTGATGATGGCGTGCATGCCGTCGACGAAGTGCGGCCGCACGTTGCAGATCACCAGGTAGTCGCCGCGCTCGGCGAAGGACACCGATTCGACACGGTTGCCGCCATTGGCCGGATTGGCCGTGGCCGGCGTGCTGGGCGGCGGGCCACCGGCGGGCACGATGCCGTTGTAGTACAGGTTGTTGTTGTCGTTGATGAACAGCGAGCTGGCCGGCGGCAAGGCGATGGTCTCGGGCGTCACACCGGGGAAATAGACCCGGATCCAGTGGAAGCCGGCGACGGCGAAGTGGACGACGCCGCCCTTTTTGACCCGGATCACGCCCGGCAGCACATGGTGGTTGGCGGCGTTGCCGGGCTGCGCCGTGTTCAGGCCGACCCCGAAGGCCACCGTGACGGACAGGCGAGCCTCATGCTCGTCATGGTCGTGGTCTTTGTCGGCCCGCGCCGGCCACGGCGCCAGCGCGACGGCAGCGGGCACGAGCAACACCCGTGAAACTGCGTTTCGGCGATTCATGCGGTTCTCCTGTTGTTGTCGCAGCGGGCACCGACAGCCGATGCCTGCGCAGGCAGCTTACGCTCAGGACAAGCGCGTCATTCCGCCGCAGCAGCGTTGCTCTTAGGGGGGGAGAGCGATCGGCTCGGTCAGCGTCATCAGGATGTCGGCATACCAGGCGCAATTGAGGCCCAGCGATTCGTCCTGCTCGAGATCGCGCGTCTTCATGTCCATGCGTGCCGAGTGCACGCCGAGCAGCATCCAGGGCAGCTCGGCGTCGTTGTGTGCTGTGCGATCGCGCATCACGACCGGTGCGCCGCTGGTGCCGCGGTGCGTGCGCGCATCGGTGAGGAAGTACCCCTGCCCCTTGAAGCGCAGGCCGTACGACGAGGCGACGACGGCATGGCGCACCACCGGCATGTGGTGCAACGTGTCGTGAAAGCCGAGCGGAAAGCCGACCACCAGCAGGGAGGTGCCGACCTCGACGGTGTCGCGCGGACCGGCCAGGTGCTGCGCCGTGAAGGCGCGATAGAGCGCCGTCTTCGGCAGCGCCGCCCGCTCGATCTCGATCGCCGCCACGTCGATCTCACCGGCGCTGTCGAGACCCTGGCGCCAGATGCTCTTGCCGGCGCGGTAGAGCGGGATCGAGAACCCGGTGGACGCGGCGAGGTTGTCGGCGGCGACGTGCAGCTCGATCTCGAGGCGATCCGGGAAGTGCTTGCTCGGGGCATCGACGACCACGTGCCGGCTGGTCACCAGGAACAGGCGCGCGGCGCGTTCGAAGAAGAAGCCGCTGGCGCTGGTCAGCAGCCGCTTCTGATCGAAGGTGAAGACGCGCGCGGCGGTGAGCAGAATCGGCTCGATCATGCGCCGCAGTTCACCCCAGCAGACGCGCGACGGCGACCTTGAGGAACTGCGCCTGGCGGGCCAGCGCGGGCTTGCTGCGCGGGTCCTCGTTGAGCACCGACTCGAGCAGCGCGGCGTTGGCGAAGTAGCCGAAGATGAGGTGGTAGAGGCCGACCGCCAGGTGCGGGATCTCGTCCGATGCCCAACGGCCGCCGCTGCCGGTCAGCACCTCCAGGCCGCTGTTGTAGAGCGGGCCGAGGAGGCGGATGACGGTGGCGCGCAGCTCCTTGGTATCGTCGAGGCCGGCGCGCTGGATCAGGCGCGGCAGGTGCGGGCGGCTGGCCAGGTAGTCGACGAGGCGGTCGAGGACCGGATCGCTGGCGTCGCCGGCGGTGGCGCTCGATGCCACCAGCTCGATGATCGGCTCCAGGCCGCGCTGCAGCACCGCCTCGTAGAGCGCCCGCTTGTGCTTGAAGTGATGGTAGAGGCTGGCCTGATTCTTCAGTCCGGCGTCGGTGGCGATCTCGCGCACCGAGACGCCGTCGAAGCCGCGCTCGGCGAAGCGCCGCTCGGCGGCATCGAGGATCACCTCGCGCGTCGGCCGCGGATCCTTGGCCTTACGGGCCGTGGCGAGGCGAGCGGTCACGTGCCCGTGAAGCGCGGCGCGCGCTTCTCCTTGAACGCCCGCGGTCCCTCGCGAGCGTCCTGCGACATCGACACCGGGATGCCGATCTCGAGCTCCTTCTCCAGCGCCTGGGCGGTCGGCAACCCCATCCCGGCCAGCGCCGAGCGTTTCACCGCCTGCACCGCGAGCGGGCCATTGGCGGCGATGATCTCGGCGTAGCGGCGCGCCTCGCCCATCACCTGCGCCGCCGGAACGACCTTGTTGACCAGGCAGACGCGGTACGCCTCCTGCGCCGAGAAGCGCTCGCCGGTGAGCATGATCTCCATGGCGATCGGCCAGGGGATCTGGCGCGGTATGCGCACCGTCGAGCCGCCCATCGGGAAGAGGCTCCACTTGACCTCGGCGAGGGCGAACTGCGCGTCGTCGGCGGCGACGCGGATGTCGCAGCAGTTGAGCAGCTCGAGGCCGCCGGCGACGCAGAAGCCCCGCACCGCCGCGACGATCGGCTTGACCACGTCGAGGCTGCGCATGAAGCCCTTGTAGATCGTCCCGACGTCGTTCTTGATGCGCTCGTCGTACTCGTTCTCGGGCGCGATGGCGCCCTGCATCATGCGCACCAGCTTGTCGAGGTCGGCGCCGGCGCAGAACGCCTGCTCGCCGGCGCCGGTGAGAATGGCGACGCGGATCTCGGGGTCGGCGTTGACGTCCTCCCAGGCGTCGGCGAGGCGGCACAGCATCTCCGGATTCACCGCGTTGCGCGCCTCGGGGCGGTTCATGGTCACGACGGCGATGTGCCCGTCCTTCTCGTAACGCAGAGCCGGTTCAGCCATCACAGTTCACTCCCCACCACCCACATCGAGAAATACTGGGCGCCGCCGCCGTAGGCATGACCGAGCGCGGTCTTGGCGCCCTCCACCTGGTGGGCGCCGGCGCGGCCCATGACCTGCAGCGCCGCCTCGCCGAGGCGCAGCATGCCGGAGGCGCCGATGGGGTTGGTGCACAGCACGCCGCCGGAGGGGTTGATCGGCAGGTGGCCAGTCATCTTCTGGTCGCCGCGGTCGACCACCTTCCAGCCCTCGCCGATGGCGGCGAAGCCGAGGTTCTCCAGCCACATCGCCTCGAACCAGGCGAAGGGAACGTAGATCTCGGCGGTGTCGATCTGGTTCCACGGGTCGGTGATGCCGGCCTGGTCGTAGACATGCTTGGCGCAGGTGCGGCCGGCGAGCGGATTGACCTGATCGCGGCCGGGGATCCACATCGCCTCGGCGTAGGAGGCGCCGCCCTTCACCCAGGCCGGCTTGCGCGGTCCCTTCTTCGCCAGCGTCTCGTTGGCCAGCACCATCGCCACCGCGCCGTCGGAGGACGGGCAGGTTTCGAGGTAGCGGATGGGATCCCACAGCACCGGCGACTCGAGCACGTCCGCGACCGTGACGGGCTCGGTGAGATGCGCGTACTCGTTGCGGCCGCCGTTCTCGCGCGCGTTGGCGGCGGTGTACGGGCCGATGTGCGGCGGCGCGCCGGTGCGGGCGATGTAGGCGCGGATGTACGGCGCGAAGTAGCCGCCGGCGCCGGCCACCAGCGGCGGCGTGAACGGCATGTTCGGCGACAGCGCCCACATGGCGTTGCCCTCCGACTGCTTCTCAAAGGCGATGACCAGGACGCGGTCGAAGAGCCCCGAGGCGACGTGCGTGACGCCGGCCAGCGCCGTCGTCGCACCGACCGAGCCGGCGGTGTGGATGCGCACGACGTGCTTGAGGTGCCCGCCGATGGCGCCGATGAGGAACTGCTCGGGCTGCATGACGCCCTCGAGCATGTCCGGCGCCTTGCCGATGACGACGGCGTCGATGTCCTTGTGCTCCAGACCGGCGTCGAGCAGGGCGCGATCGATCGCCTCGCGCACCAGGCCGGCGATGTTGACGTCGGAGCGGCGGGCGCCGTGTTTGGTCTGCCCGACCCCGACCACTGCGACAGGACGCTTCACGACCACCTCCGCTCGCGCCCGAGCACGAAGACCAGGTTCTGTTGCAGGCAGTGCCCCTGCGCCGCGTGCGCGATGGCGCGGCGGGCGTTCGGCACGGCGCAGGCGCCAGCCGTACCGCTGAGCTGCTTGAAGGCCTCGCCGAGGCGGATGAGGCCGGTCATCATGATCGGATTGGCGGTCAGCGCGCCGCCGGACGGGTTGACCACCGGGGCGCCGTCGCCGCCGGCCGGCAGGCCGAGGGCTTCGCGCAGGATCAGTTCCTCGACCGCGGTGACGCCGCACAGCTCGGCGACGTCGACCTCGCGGGCGCTGCCCAGTCCGGCCATCGCCAGCGCCTTCTCGGCCGCCAGCGCGGCGCCGGCGCTGCGCGACAGATCGCGCGCCCCGAGGCTCTGCAGTTCGGCGCGCTGGTCGACGCCGTGGATCCAGGCCGGCTGCGCGCACATCGCCTCGGCCCTGCCCTCGGCGGCGAGCAGCAGACAGACCGCGCTCTCGCCGATCGGCGCCACATAGCCGCGGCGCAACGGCTCGACCGCCCACGGCGTCTGCTGCAGCGCCGCGGCCGTCGCCGCCTCGCGCACCTGCGCGTGCGGATTGCGCGCCGCCGCAACGCGGCTGCGCGCCGCCACCGCCGCCAGGTCGGCGTCGCCGACGCCGCTGCGCGCCATGTAGGCGCTCGCCTGCAGCGCCGCGGTACTGAGCGGTCCGAGCCCGAGCGGCGCCACGGTGTAGGGGTCGAGCTGGAGATTGAGAATGCGCTCCGGCTGCCCTTCCGACACCTTGCCGTAGCCGACCACCATCGCCGTGTCGCTCTCGCCGGCCTGGATGCGGATCCAGGCATAGTGGGCGGCAAAGGCGGCATCCATCTCGAGGTGCGAATCCTGCCGCGGCGGCCAGGTGCCCATGACGTCGAGCGCCGCGACGAAGCCGAACGGCCGCCCGTCGATGTAATCGGCCGAGCCGGCGGTCTGGTAGTCGATGGCGTCGCGCGTCACGCCGCACTGCGCCAGCGCCTCGCGCACCACCGGGTAGAGCATCTCCGTCGCCATGCGGTGCGCGTCGTGCGCCACCACCGGCGCATGCGCGAAGCCGACGACGGCGACGTTCCGTAATTGAGACATTATCAATCCTCTTTCCACCACGGAGGCACGGAGACACGGAGGCCAGACCCCACCTTCTCAGAGTCCCTCTCCGTGCCTCCGTGCCTCCGTGGTGAAAACTCTTCTCTAGAGACGATTCAGGTAGGTCTCGGGGGCCGCGTCCGGCTCGCCCGTTGGGCGGAAGTACTTCACGTCGTCGAAGGACCCGGTGCGCTCGTCGTCGGCGCGCCACACCGCCTCGACGCGCATGCCCATGCGCACGTCGCCGACCGCGCATTCCTGGATGGCGGCGAAGATCGAGATCGCGGCGCCGTCGAGGGCTACCGAGGCGGCGACGTAGGGGATCTCCAGATCGCGGCCGATGACCGGGATGTTGACGATGCAGAAGGTGGTGATGACGCCGCGCCCCTCGAGCGCGACGAACTCGGTCGCCGGCGCGAAGCTCTCCGGCGAATTGACCATCGGCATGACGAAGACCTTGCCGGTCTGCGAGCACTTCGAGCCGATGAACTGCTTGTTCTTCAGGCCGTGGATGGCGCGGGCGCGATAGTCGCCGGCGATGTAGCGGTAGGGCAGGTAGACGGTGGTGTCGACGTACTTGACGGGATCCTGCGGCGGCTCGTGCATGCGCTCCCCCTGACTCAGGTGACGACGCGGAAGGCGGCGATGTCGAGCACGCTGCCCACCCGGTCGGCGTCGGCCTTCCATTCCGCCTGCACGCGCGCCCCGACCCGCACCCGCGCCAGGTCGTCGCGCACGACATGCGCAAGGGCGGTGTCGGCGCCGTCGAGCTTGACCAGGATGAAGGCGAACGGCTGCTCGAACGGGTGCAGGCGCGCGATCGGCTCGTGCACGATGGCGGCGGCGGTGATGACGCCAGTGTCCCGCACCGCCACCCAGTCGCCGCAGCTGTGCGCGTCGAGCTCCGAGTAGCCGAGCGGCGGCACGACGACGCCCTGCCCCGCCACCCGCTGCCCCCAGATGGTCTTCTGCTCCTTCAGCCCGGCGAGAAAACGCCCGACCGTCTCGCCGGTCGAATGCTTGTAGGTGAACTCGGTGACGAGCTCCTGGTACATCGGCTCGACCGCCTCTGGCGCCTGCATCGTGCTCCCCCGTGCCGCTTCGGAAATCCCGGTCGGGCTACTGCACCAAACGGACGTTTGTCAATCGACGCCTCGGGTCCTCCAGGATGGGGAGCCCCTCGCTCAGGTGCGGCCGGACCAGTCCTGCGATCCGCGACGTCACGGACACAGCCGTGCATGGAGCCACGCTCGCCGGGAGCGCGGGCGGCTCGCCCGCTCCTGAATGGAAGGCGCCGCGTCGGCGCTCTCATCGCAGATGCGGGCGGGCGGCCCGCCTTCCCGGGGTGAGGGGCCCTGCCGATCAGCCGCGCAGCGCTTCGAGGACCTTGCCCGGGTGCAACTCGGCGTTGGCGACCTTGCGCCAATGGCGGCGCACCTTGCCGTCCTTGCCGATCCAGACGGTCGAGCGGATGACGCCGGTGACCTTCTTCCCGTACATCATCTTCTCGCCGTAGGCGTCGTACTTCTCCATCACCTTGCGCTCCGGGTCGGAGAGCAACGGGAAGGGCAGCTTGTACTTACGGGCGAACTTCTCGTGCGACGCCTCACTGTCGGCGGAGACGCCGAGCACGACGGCGCCGAGCTTCTGCAGCATCTTCCACTCGTCGCGAAAGCCGCACGCCTCCTTGGTGCAACCAGGCGTGTCGTCCTTGGGGTAGAAATAGAGAATCACGTCCTTGCCGGCGAAGTCCTTCAACGACACCTTGGCGCCGCTGCCGTCGGTCAACGTGAACGCCGGCGCCGCCTTGCCCTCTTCGATTGCCATGCTGATCCCTCCTTCGACGCCAAGCAGTACCACAGAAACGAACGCGCGCGGAGGTATGCAGCGGGCGGCCCGCGCGCGCTCCCGGTCGCGACCTGCACCGATCGGGGTTCCCACAGATGCGGCAGCTCGGTAGTGCTTGATCATGCGCTGCCTGTCCCTCGTCTTCCTCCTCGCCGCCGCCCCGGCCCTCGCCTGCCCGGGCGACTGCGACGGCAACCGCACGGTGGCCATCGACGAGCTCGTCACCGCCGTGCAGGTGGCGCTCGATGCGGGCGGCGCCGAGCGCTGCGCGGCGGCCGACGTCAACGCCGACCAGCGCGTCACGATCGAGGAGCTGATCGCCGCCGTCGGCGCGGCGCTGAGCGGCTGCCCGAGCCGCTGCGGCGACGGCGCCGCGCAGGCCGACGAGGAGTGCGACGACGGCAATCGCAGCGAAGGCGACGGCTG
The DNA here is from genome assembly GCA_031401035.1 of bacterium. Classification (GTDB taxonomy): domain Bacteria; phylum Desulfobacterota; class Binatia; order HRBIN30; family CADEER01; genus JANNRA01. The sequence continues at coordinate 10,248 of JANNRA010000210.1, forward strand.
CAGCGGCCTCTGCGCGCTCGAGGTGGGCGGCGACCCCTGCGCCGGCGTCGCGACGCATCCCGGGGCGACGGCGCGCGCGGTGCTGGTGGCGGCGGGGCTGGAGAAGCCGGTGCACGTCGCCGCGGCGCCGCTCGACCCGCGCCGTGTCTTCATCGTCGAACAGCCCGGGCGCATTCGCGTCGTCGCCGACGGCGTCCTGCTCGCTGCCCCGTTCCTGGACATCGAAACGCGCGCCTCGTGCTGCCGCGAACGCGGCCTGCTCAGCGTCGCCTTCCATCCCGACTACGAGCGCAACGGCCGCTTCTTCGTCAATTACACCGACAACGCCGGTTCCACCGTCGTGGCGCGCTACCGGGTGAGCGCCGACGCCAACCGCGCCGATGCCGACAGCGAGCGCATCCTGCTGACGATCGCGCAGCCGTTCGACAACCACAACGGCGGCCAGCTCGCCTTCGGCCCCGACGGCTACCTCTACGTCGGCATGGGCGACGGCGGCTCCGGCGGCGACCCGCGCGAGGCCGGGCAGGACGACGACACGCTGCTCGCCAAACTGCTGCGTCTCGACGTGGACGTGGACGAGCCTCCCTACGTGGCCGTGCCGCCCGACAATCCGCACCTCGGCCGCGGCCTGCCGCTCGACCTGATCTGGGCCAAGGGGCTGCGCAATCCATGGCGCTTCTCGTTCGACCGCGGCAGCGGCGCGCTGTTCATCGGCGACGTCGGCCAGAACGACTTCGAGGAGATCAGCGTGCAGCCGGCCGGCAGCCGCGGCGGCGAGAACTATGGCTGGGACGTGTTCGAGGGCTTCGCCTGCTTCGAACCGCCGCCGCCCGCGCCCTTCTGCCCCGACCAGATCGCCCCCTTCACAACGCCCGTGCTCGACTACGGCCGCGACGACGGTTGCTCGGTCACCGGCGGTTTCGTCTATCGCGGCTGCGCGCTGCCCGACCTGCACGGGCAGTATTTCTTCTCCGACTTCTGCAGCGGCTTCCTGCGCACCTTCGCGCTGGTCGACGGCGTCGTCACCGGCCTGCAGGAGCGCACCGCCGCTCTCGCCCCCGGCGGCGGCCGTGAGATCGGCGCCGTCTCGAGCTTCGGCGAGGACGCGCGCGGCGAGTTGTACATCGTCGACTACGCCGGCGAGGTCTACCGGCTGGAGCGCGCCGCAACCGAGTAACCGCCGCCTCCAGGCCGCCGCCTCGTGGCCGCCGCCTCGTGGCCGCCGCCTCCTGGCCACCGCCTCCTGGCCACCATGGAGGGCGCCCCCCCGTGGGCGCGTGTTCACCCCGGCGCCCCCCACCCCACCCAACCGGCCCCCTGGGGGGGGCGCCCTCCACTCAGGCACCGCGACCCCCCGTTCAGATCAGGCGCCAAGATCGCCCTCCATTCAGGCACCGAAATCGCCCGTTCAGCCTGGCGGGGCTTGTCTCAACTAATGATGCTCGGTAGTTCCTCTAAAGACCGGGGGGAGATTCGATGCGACTGAACACCATGCATGGCCGGACAGCCGGCCTGGGCCTGATCGTCGGCCTGGGCATCGTCTGCGCCGCCGCCGCGGCGCACGCGCACGGCCAACCGGCCGCGCTCGCCAGCTGGGGTGCCTTCCCGCCCGACGCGTCGCGCTGCCAGCGCGTCCTCAGCCGCGCCACCTCGGTGTGCATCAGCCAGGTTGGCGTGGCCCGCAACGCCTGCCTCGACACCGCGCTGACCGGCGGCACCTGCGACGAGACGGCGCTCGACGCCGCCGTCGGCGCCGCCCGCAGCCGCTCGCTCGACCGCCTGCAGCGCGCCTGCACGCTGCCGCAACTGCAGAATCTCGGCTACATCGATCTCTCCGACGCGCAGAAAGACGTCACCGACGCCTGCCGTCAGCTCGACACCGCCGCCAGCAGCGCCGCCTTCGCCCCGGCGATGGTCGGCGGCTCGATCGCCGCCGTCGACGACAGCACCACCGCCTGCGTGCAGGCCGGCGCGCGCGAGTCCGCCCGTACCCTGCGCTACGCCATGCGCGCCTACCAGCAGGCCTTCGACCGCATCGCCGCGCTCAACCTCGAGGCGGCCGAGAAGCAGCGTCTGGTCGACTGGGCGCGCGCCCGCACCGCCCGCGCCCGCGCCGCCCGCGTCGCGGCGATCGCCGCGACCTGCCCCGCCGCCGCGTTCGAACGCGCCTACGGCCGCGGCGCCGACGCCTTCCTCGCCGGCCTCGCCGAGCAGACCGGCTGCATGACCGGCCTGGTCTACGTGCAGGACGCGGTCGTCTGCCCGCCCGCCCTGTGCGGCAACGGCATGCAGGAACTCGGCGAGGCGTGCGACGACGGCAACGACTTCGACGGCGACGGCTGCCGCGTCGACTGCACCGCGACCGACTGCGACGCCTTCGCCAACACCTACGACCTGATCCAGCAGGCGATCTTCGAGAACAAGGGCTGCACCGCCGCCGCCTGCCACGGCGCCGGCCAGTCGGGCGGCCTCGACCTGCGCGCCGGCGCCTCCTACGACGCCCTCGTCGACCAGCCCTCCAACTACGTCGGCCGCAAGCGCGTCGAGCCAGGCGACGCCAACCTCAGCCTGCTCTTCCTCAAGCTGGCGGCGAAAACCCAGCCCGACCTCTTCCCCGTCCAGGAGCTCGGCATCGGCACGCCCATGCCGTCGATCGGCGCGGCGCTGACCGACGACGAGCTCGAGGCGGTACGCCTGTGGATCTACGCCGCCGCCACCCGCACCGGCTCGGTGCCGGCCGCCGCCTCGCTGCTCAACGCCTGCCTGCCCGAGCCCGAGCCGATCACCATCAAGCCGCTCGACCCGCTGCCCGCCGGCGCGGGCGTGCAGATGCAGATGCCGCCGTGGACGGTGAAGACCAAGAGCGAGGACGAGGTCTGCTTCGGCAGCTACTACGACTTCACCGATCAGGTGCCGGCGGAAATGCGCGAGGGCGAGAACTTCTGTTACAACGTCGAGCAGCTGCGCCAGGATCCGCTCAGCCACCACCTGATCCTGTACCTGTACACCGGCGCGCAGGGCCCCGAGCACCCCGACTGGGGCGGCTTCAGCTGCGCCGGCGGCCCGCGCGACGGCGCCACCTGCGACCCGACCGACAAGACCGCCTGCGGCGAGGGCGGCTTCTGCATCACCGCCATCAGCTCGAGCATCGCCTGCAACGGCTTCGGCCCGAACGAGGGGACGCGCGCGGCGGTGCCCTTCGGCGGCGCGCAGGAGACCAATGCCACGAGCAACTTCCCCGACGGGTCGTACCGCTGCATCCCGCTGAAGGGGATGGTGTGGTGGAACTCGCACGCCTTCAACCTCACCCACATCGACGGGAAGCTGCGCGCCTGGCTGAACTTCACCTTCGCCAAGCCCGAGGAGCGCCTGTATTTCGCCAACGGCATCTTCGACGTGTCGTCGATCTTCAGGATGAACGTGCCGGCATTCCAGCAGCAGGAGATCTGCAACATCTTCAGATTCCCGGCGAACGCGAACCTGTTCGAACTCACCTCGCACATGCACCAGCGCGGCAAGCGCTGGCGCACCTTCCGCGGCGCCTTCACCTGCCAGGGGCAGGCGGCCGCCAATGTCGCGTGCGACCCGCTCAACCCGACGCAGTGCAGCGCCGGCGCCACCTGCGCCGCGCCCGACGGGCGCGATGCGATGCAGAGCCTGATCTACACCAACTTCCTCTACAACGACCCGGTGCAGCTGCGCTTCGACCCGCCGCTGCTCTTCACCGGCACTCAGCCCGAACGCTCGGTGACCTACTGCGCGCTGTACGACAACGGCTTCGCCGACCCGGCAACGGTGAAGCGCCTGTCGAAGCAGACGCCGAACCCGAACGGCTTCTCGAACTGCACGACGGCGACCCACTGCGTCAGCGGCCAGCCGCGCGCGGCGTGCAGCGGCGCCGACGCGGAAGCACGCCACCGCTCCTGCGACTCCAGCCCGGGCGCCGGCGACGGTCTGTGCGATGCCTGCACGCTGCGCGGCGGCGTCACCACCGAAGACGAGATGTTCCTGCTGCTCGGCTCCTACTATGTGAAGCCCTGAGGGCGCGGCGATCCGACCTCCCCTCTCCCGTCGGGAGAGGGTCAGGGTGAGGGGATGCCGCTCGGCAGATCGAGCAGACGCGCCGTCTCGGCACACGAAGCCACCTCGCGTCCGGTGGCACGCACCAGCGCCGCGGCTTCCAGCACCAGTTCCGCGTTCGACGGCTCGCGCTCGCCGGCGTAGTCCTCGAGGCCGACGCGCAGATGGCCGCCGCGCTCGAGAGCCAGGCGCGCCAGACCGGAGGCCACCACGTCGCCACCGACCACCGCCACCGCCCACGGCAGCGGGCAGTCGCCGAGCAGTTCGAGGTAGGCCGCCAGCGCCGTGCGCGTCGGCGGCAGCCCGAAGCTGACGCCGGGCCGCGGTCCGGGCAGGTAGTCGGCCGCGCCGCCGAAGTAGAGCTTTACGAAGGCGCCGCGCGGCAGACGTCCGGCCCGCCACCAGGCCAGCACGACGCGCAGGAAGCCGGGCTCGAAGATGGCGATGCTCGGCCCGAGGCGGTGCTGCTCGGCCAGCGCGACCATGTGGCGCGTGTCATTGAACGTGTTGGCGTACACGAAATCGAGACCGCCCCCCGGCAGGCCGTCGTCGCCGAGGCTGCCGAGGTTCACCGAGCCCGGGTCGAACAGGCTCTGCCGCATGCCGCAGCGCTCGGCGAGCAGGCCGATGTGCGCATAGCGCTCCATCACGTCGGTGCCGGCGCCGACGGTCGGATAGAGGATCGCGTCGGGCCGCGCCGCCAACAGCGGCCGCCAGCCCTCGAGGTAGCGCGCCGCCGCCGCCGCGCCGCCGCTGAACTGGTCGATGTGGTTGTGGACGATCGCCGCGCCGGCGCAGAGACAGGCCAGCCCGTCGGCGGCGATCTCCTCCGGCGCGCACGGCACCTGCGCGCCGCGGCTCTTGCTGGCGATGCCGTTGATGGCGGCCTCGATGATGACTGGGGTCATGGTCGGCGTGCACGGCACGGCTCCCGCCGTTCCGACGCGGATGCTGTAGCACGGAGGACGCGGGCCCGACATCGGTTGCGGGGCCGTGCGCGACATCTGCTAGACGCTCGCGCATGTCCGATACTCCCGGCCTCGACCACGCCGCCGTCGCCGCCTTCTTCGCCGCGCACGTGCCCGGTGGCGACGTCCCGCTCACCTACTCCCTGATCGCCGGCGGGCGCTCGAACCTGACCTATCGCGTCGACGGCGGCGACCACTCCTGGGTGCTGCGCCGGCCGCCGCTCGGACATGTGCTGCCGACCGCGCACGACATGGCGCGCGAGTATCGCGTCCAGGCCGCCCTCGCCGACACCGTCGTGCCGGTCGCCCGACCCATCGCCCTGTGCGAGGACCCGGCCATTAACGGCATGCCCTTCTACGTCATGGAGTACCGCCCCGGTATCGTCCTGGCGCAGACGCTTCCGGCTGGCTACGCCGAGGCGCCGGCGGCGCGCCGGCGCGTCAGCGAGGCGATGATCGACACCATGGTCCACCTGCACGCGATCGACTTTCGCGCTGTCGGGCTGGCGGATTTCGGCCACCCGGACGGCTACCTCGAGCGCCAGGTGCGGCGCTGGGGCCAGCAGTGGGAGCGGTCGCAGACCGCACCGCTGCCGGCCATCGACGGGCTGGCGCGGCGGCTGCGCGCGGCGCTGCCGGCCTCGCCGCCGCCGACCATCGTCCATGGCGACTTCCGCCTCGGCAACCTGGCGCTCGCGCCCGACGACCCCGGCCGCGTCGTCGCCGTCTTCGACTGGGAGATGGCGACGCTCGGCGACCCGCTCGCCGACCTCGGTTACACGCTCATCTATTGGGCCGATCCCGACGACGTCATCGATCCGGCCAGCATCGGCAGTGTCGCCGGTTTCACCCGCGAGCCCGGCTTCCTGCGCCGCGCCGAGCTGATCGACCGCTACGCGCGCGGCAGCCGCCGCGACGTCGCCGCCGTCGACTTCTACCAGGTGCTGGCACTCTACAAGCTGGCGATCATCGCCGAGGGGATTTACGCGCGCCACCTGCAGGGCAAGACTCTCGGCGAGGGCTTCGCCGGCATGCTGCGCGCCACCCCGAGCCTCGCCGAGCGTGCCCTGGCGATCGCGGATGCCGCGGCCGACCCGCGCCTGCACGGCGCCTAGCAGGTTCAGGTCCCCTCACCCTGACCCTCTCCCTGCGGGAGAGGGGACCCAGGCAGGTACCGTGTTGCTTGCGGGTTCCCTTCTCCCGCAGGGAGAGGGATAGGGGGAGGGGATACCAACTCGCCGTCGCGCTCGACACCATGCCCGCCCCCCACATCATCGGCACCGGCCGCCTGCTCGCCTACGGCGGCCCCATCGTCGCGCTCGCCTACCTGCTGTTCTTCGTCCAGTTCTATTTCCTCAAGTACGCCACAGACGTGCTGCTGCTGCCGCCGGCGACGGTCGGGGCGCTGTTTGCGCTCGCCAAGCTGTGGGACGCGCTGAGCAACCCGCTGGTCGGCAGTTGGAGCGACCGCACGCGCTCGCGCCTCGGCCGCCGTCGGCCCTTCCTGCTCGGCGCGCTGCCGCTGCTCGCCGCCGGCTACGTCCTGTTGTGGAACCCGCCGCTCGGACTCGCCGCCGGGCCGCTCATCGTCTGGGTCGGCGCCGCGCTGTTCATCTTCTTCTCCGCCTTCGCGCTCTACGCCATCCCGCACGCCGCCCTCGGCGCCGAGCTGAGCTCGGACTCGCACCAGCGCACGCGGCTGTTCGGGGCGCGGCAGATGAGCTTCACGCTCGGCATGCTGCTCGCCTTCGCGGCCATCCAGGTGGCGATGAATGCCCCCGACGCACGCGTCGCGACGGCGCGCATGGCGCTGCCGGGCGCGCTGCTGGCCGTCGCGCTGCTGGCCATCACCCCGCTCACCGTCGGCGAAGGCGCGCCGCCCGCGAGCGGCGGCCGCAGCCTGCGCGGCGGCCTGCGCGACGTCTTCGCCAGTTCGCCCGCCCGCACCCTGATTGCGGTGTGGTTCATCGAGAACCTCGGCGTCGGCGCGGTCGGGACTATGGCGCCGTACGTGGCCGAGTATCTGCTCAAGCGGCCCGACATCGTCGGCGCCCTGCCGGCGGCGTACGTCGTCGCCGGCATCGCCTCGGTTCCGTTCTGGGTGCCGGTGGCGCGCCGCTACGGCGCGCGCGACACCTGGTTGGCGGCGATGCTGCTCGCCGCGGTGGCCTTCGGCGCCATGCTGGTCGTCGACGAGGGCGAGGTGGCGCTGCTGCTGATCCTGTTGGGTCTCGCCGGCTTCGCCATGGGCTGCGGCGGCGTCCTGTCGCAGTCGCTGATGGCCGACATCATCGACCTCGACGAGCAACGCACCGGCGAGCGCAAGGAGGGCGTCTATTCGGCGGCGATGATGTTCGCGCTGAAGATGGGCAGCTCGCTCGCCATCGCCGCCAGCGGCGTCGTCCTCGGCGCCGCCGGCTTCGCGCCCAATGCCGTGCAGACGCCGGAGAGCCTGTTCGGCATGCGCCTGCTGTTCGCCGGCCTGCCGTGTCTCGGCTTCCTCGTCGGCGCCGTGTTGTTCTGGCGCTTCCCGCTCGGGCGGCTGCCGGCGGCCGCGGCCGTCACCCCGACGCCGGAGTGAGCGACTGCACCTGCAGCAGCTCGGGCGGTACTTCCCGGCGCGCCAGCTCCACCAGGTGCGGGTGGTGGGTGAAGAACAGCACCTGCGTACGGCGGCTGAAGTCGGCCAGCACGCGCAGGGCGGCGCCGGCGCGGTCGTCGTCGAAGTGCACCAGCAGGTCGTCGGCGACGAAGGGCGGCGGCTCGGCGCTGGCGAGATACTGCTCGACGGCGGCCAGGCGTAGCGCCAGGTAGAGCTGATCGCGCGTGCCGTCGCTCATCGCCGCGACGCCGAGTGCCGCGCCGCCGCGGTCGACGCCCACCAGAACCGGCTGGTCGGCGTCGTCGTAGTCGGTGCGCACGGCGCTGAACGTCTGCAGCGTCAGCAGCGGGAACAGCTGCGAGGCGCGGGTGAGAATCGGGTCCTGGTGGCGCTCGCGATAGCGCTCGACGAACTCGCGCAATACCACCTCGGCCAGACGCAGCCGCATGTATTCCTCGGCGCCAGCGCGGATGTGCGCCAGCTCGGCTTCCGCATCCTCCGCCTTCTGCGCGGCGGCAGCGGTCTCGCGCAGCATCGTGTCGCGCTCACGGCGGCGCTCGCCGTGCTGCTGCAGCCCGGCGTCGCGCTCGGCCTGCAGCGTCTGGAGCTGCTCGCGCAGCGCGGCTCGTCGCGCCGCCGTCAGGTCGCCGTCCTGATCGCGCACCTCGTCGAGCAGCTCGGCAAGGGTCAGCCCGGCGCCGTCCTCGACGAGCTGCCCCTCCAGCTCGGCACGCCTGCCGGTCAGCAGGCGCTTGCGCTCCGCCTGCGCCTCGACCGCTTCCAGGTTGTCGACGCCGTCGCAGGCGGCGCGTCGCACCAGCGCCTCGAGCCGCCGCTCGGTCGTCTCGAGATCTCGACGGGCCGCGTCGACGGCGTCGCGCAGCGTCGCCAGCCGCTCCGCCATGCCGCTGCGGGTGATCACGTTGTCGGCGGCCTGCCGATGACGCGCCGTCAGCTCGCTGAGGACGCGTTCGGCCGGCTGGCCGAACAGGTCCGGGGCGATCGGCGCGGCGACGGCCGCCACCGCGGTACGGAACTCCTCGGCGTCCTCCTCCATGCGCCGCAGCCGGCGCTGCAGATCGTTCGCCGCCTGATCCTGGGCCAAGGCCTGCTCGACCAGGGCCTGCGATTCCTCCACTTCACGCGGCGAGGCGCCGGCGTCGTGCCCGACCGCACCGATGAGGCTGGCCCATTCGGTCTGCCACTCCGCCAGCTCCGCCTCGGCAGCACTGCGCTGTTGCTCGGCCGAGCAGATGCCGGCCTGGGCGGTCGCCGCTGCCTGCTCGAGTCCATCGCGTCCGCGGCGCGCCGCCTCGGCTTCGTGCAGCGAGCGCTGGCAGCGCGTCAACAGCAGGCCGAGATCCTCGTCGCTCGCCGGCGCGGTTTCGCCGACGGCCCGCAGGGCCTCGCGCAGCAGGCCCTGGCAGCGCGCAATCTCCTGCGCCAGGCCGGCCTGGCGCCCGTCCTCGTCACGCGCCGTGCCGGCCAGGTCGCGAACACGGCGGTGCGTCTCCACCCACGCCAGCATCTCCGCCGGCGGCAGCGGCGCGACGGCGAGCGGCGCCCACAGCGCCGCCCACTCCGCCGCCAGGGCGGCGTGGCCTGCCGCCACCGCGGCGAGGGCGTCGCGCGCCTCGGCCGAACGGGCGATGCCCTCGCCGCGGCCGCGCTGCAGGGCCTGGTCGCGGGCGACGCGCTCGGCGTCGGAGCGCAGTGCGTCGGCGAGGGCGTCGGCGTTGGCCACCTGCTCCTCATACACCTCGGGCAGCGGCCGCTCGGCAGCAGCGGCGGCGGCACTGCGCGCCGTCGCATCGCCGTCGACATAGGCGCGCCGCAGCAGACGCCAGGCGGCATCGCGCCGCTGCCGCGCCTCGGCCAGTTGCGCTGGCGTCGGCACCACACCGGCGGCGTGCAGGCGCTTGATCTCCGCCTCGATTTCGCGCTGCTCGCGGGCGCGCTCCTCGACCCGCTCCCGCGCCCGTTGCGCCTCGCCCGCGGCGGCCGGCAGACTCGTCGCGAAGCGCTGCACGGTGTCCGCCATCGGTACCGGAAGCGACTCCAGCGCTTCCAACGCACCGCGCCAGCCGTGCAGCGTCGCCGCCTCGGCACGGGCGCGGCGCCAGGCCGCCGCGCGCTTGGTGGCGCTGTCGGCGGCGTCCCTGAGCAAGCTGCCCTCGCGCTGCACCGCCTGGACGGCGTCGGCGAGCGGGCGCATGTCGCGCGGCGGCGGCGCCGCCGCCAGCGCCTGCGCCGCGTCGCCCGCCGCCGCCTGCGCCAGGACCACCGCCTGCGCGGCGGCGCCGCGGGTGGCGCGCAGGCCGTGGTGCTGGTCGGCCAGCTCGCGGATCCGCTTGGCCTTCGGCTTGGACACGCGCAGCGCCGCCGCCGCCGCCAGGGTCAGGCCGCCGCGCACCTCGGCGAGCAGCTGCTCGGTGGTGTCGCGCAGCGCCGCCAGCTCGGCGCGCAGCTTGGGTTGATCGGCGTTCGCCTTGCGCACCGCGCCGAGGTTCTCGTTCAGTCGCTGCAGCTCGCCGGCGGCGTCGAGCAGCGCCTGCGGCGTGTCGAGACCCTGCAGGACGCCCGCGAGGCGGGCGATTTCCGCCTCGTCCCGCAGCGCCTGGTCGGCGCGCTGATGGCGTCGGCCGAGCAGCGCCAGGCGCTCCTCGCGCGCCTCCGCCGGGAGATCCGGAACGCCCGCCAGATCGCGCAGCTCGACGAGGATCTCGTCACGCGCCGCGAGGCGCGGCAGATTGCGTTGCACCCGTTCGAGCTTGCGCTGCTCCGCGTCGAGACGGGCGAGCTCCTGCCGCTGCGCGTCGCTCGCGGTGGCAAGGGCCGCGAGCACCTGTTCCAGCGCCAGGTAGTCCTCGCCCGCCAGGGCGGCCTGGCGCGCCGCCTGTCGCGCCTCGTTGTAGCGCCCGATGGCGGCGTTGACGGTCGGAATGCTGGCGCCCTTCTTGAACAGCACGTCGGCCTCGGCGGCCAGCGTCGCCAGCACGGCACGGACGCTGCGGGTGCCGCCGGCGGCCTCGAAGAGGCTCTCGCCCAGCGCGCCGCCGGCCTGCAACAGATCCTCGGCGCCGCGCCGCAGGGCCTCGTGACCGAGCCCGAACATCGACGTGAACAGGGTGCGATCGACCTCGCCAAGAAACGGCCGCAGGGTGACATCGGGCAATGCCACCTTGCCCGCCGGCTCGAGCAGGGTGTCCTTGCGCCCCTTGCGGCGCAGGAACGACAGCCGACGCCCGTCGGCGGCCGCCAGCTCGGCGCCGAGGCGCAGCCGATCCTTGCGGTGTAGGAAGTCGTCGCTGGTCCGCTCGGGGATACCGAACAGCAAATCGGTGATCGCCCGCAGCGCCGTGCTCTTGCCGGCCGCGTTGGGGCCCAGCACGACCTGGAATGGGCGGTCCGGGTCGAACTCGAGGCGCGTCGCGGTGAAGACGCCGAAAGCGAGCAGGTCGAGGCTGAGGAGCTTCACGTGTCGTCGTCCGCCCCGAGCAACCGCGGTAGCAACAGGCTTGCCGCGTCGCCGAGCAGGGCGCGCAGCTGCGCCGGATCGAACGTCAGGGCGCCGTCGCCCTCGCGCAGTTCGGCCGGCAGCCTGGACTTGAGATCCTCGAAGGTCGCGCCGAGGGCGCCGAGACGGGCGTCGTCGGCGCGCAGCGACTCGATGTCGCGCACCAGCTCGGCGATCGGGCCGCCCTGGTGCGTCAGCTCGTGCCAGTCGACCGCCGGCGCGGTGTCGAGGATCACCTTCTCGACCCACGCCAGTCCGGCGCCGAGATCGGTCGCCAGCGCGCGTGCGTCGGCAACCCACCCCTCGCGGCGATTGAGCAGCGCGGCGTGCGCCGCGCAGCGTCCGCTGACGCGCACGCGCAGTGCGCAGACCCGCCCTTCGGCGGGCGCCAGCGCCGCGCGGATACCGCCGGCGAGGCGCTCGAGCGCGTCGACAGGGGTCGCGCAGCCGGTCGCGTCGACCTCCACCACCAGCCAGCGCACGACGTCCAGGCTGCGCGCCTCGACGGCGCGGATGCGGCCGTGCTCGACGGTGACGACGGTGCACCCCTTCGCGCCGGTCTCGCGCGCGTGCCGGCCCTGCAGGTTGCCGGGGAACACCACCCACGGATCCTCGTGCAGCACCTCGCGGGCGTGCACGTGGCCGAGAGCCCAGTAGTCGTAGCCGCGCGCGACGAGATCCGGCACCCGGCAGGGGGCGTAATTGGCGTGGCCGGGGCGGCCGTCGGCGCTGGTGTGCAGGACGCCGATGTTGACCAACCCGGCGAGCGGCGGCGGGTAGTCGGCGGCGAGATTCTCGGTCACGTCGCCGCGGGCGAAGCTCTGCCCGTGCAGGGCGACGCCGAGATCGTCGAGCAGCTGCGTCTCCGGGCGGCGCGAGGCGAACGTGTGGACGTTGTCCGGCAGGCGCAGGCTCTTGGTGATGCGGCTCGCCGCGTCGTGATTGCCGCGCACCACGAAGACCCGCACGCCGAGTTCGCGCAGGCGCGCCATCTGGGCCGCGAAGAACAGCCCGGTACCGAAGTCGCGCCAATCGCCATCGTAGAGGTCTCCGGCCAGCACCAGGAAGGCCGCCTGCTCGTCGGCGCACAGGGCGACCAGGTTCTCGAAGGCGCGCCGCGTGGCGGCGCGGATCTCGTCGACCGGCGCCCCCGGGTAGCGCGCCAAGCCGTGCAGCGGACTGTCCAGATGAATGTCAGCGGCGTGTACGAACTTCATGTCTTCTGCACCTGGCACGCCGTGGCGCTACTGCTAAGGCAACGATGCGACCGGCGGCGCGCCATAAAGGCACGCACCGGTGCTTCATTGGAAGCACGGCGGCCATCCGCGCGGATCGCCTGGAGACGCCCCTATGCACGCTCGTCCGTTGACCATGACGCTGATCGGCGTCGCCCTCGCGTGCAGCCCCGGCGCCCGGCCGGCGCGCGCCGCCGGCCGCTGGACCCTGATCGGCTGGAACAACCTGGGCATGCACTGCATGGATCCCGACTATCAGGTGTTCGCGCTGCTGCCGCCGTACAACACGGTGCAGGCACAGCTGGTCGACCCGAACGGCGCCCTGGTGCGGACGGCGGGCGGGATCACCGTCACCTATGAGGCGGTCGCCGACCCCGACGGCTCGATCAACACCACCTCGAGCGGCAAGACCAACTTCTGGTCCTATGTGGGACAGCTTTTCGGCGTCACGCCGGCCGCGGATGTCGGGCTGGCCGGCGCCGCCATGCCCGGCGCCGGCAACACGCCGCAGCCGCTGCGCTTCGACGCCGCGCAGGCCTGGTTCATCGGCGCGGGCATCCCGATCACGCCGCACGACGACGCCGGCCGCGGCAACAGCTACCCGCTCATGCGCCTGGTGGCACGTGACGCGGCGGGGGCGCTGCTCGCCCGCACCGACGTGGTCCTGCCGGTATCCGAGGAGCTCAACTGCCGCGGCTGCCACGCCTCCGACAGCAGCGCCGCCGCCGAACCGTTCGACGGCTGGGTGCGCGATCCCGCCCCCGAGCGCGACACGCGCCTGAACATCCTGCGCCTGCACGACGATCTCGAGGGCGGCGCGCCCGCCTACGACGCCGCGCTGGCGACGGCCGGCTACGACGCCGCCGGCCTCTTCGCCACCGCCAACGGCGGCACGGCCATTCTGTGCGCGCGCTGCCACGCCTCCGAGGCGCTGCCGGGCAGCGGCCTGAACGGCATCAGCCCGCTGACGCAGGCCATCCATCGCCGCATGGCGCATGTGCGCGACCCGCAAACCGGGCTGCGGCTCGACGACGTCGCCAACCGCAGCGCCTGCTACCAGTGCCACCCCGGCTCGGTGACGCGCTGCCTGCGCGGCGCCATGGGCAGCGCCGTGGCGGCCGACGGCACCCTGGCGATGCAGTGCCAGAGCTGTCACGGCACGATGACCCAGGTGGCAGCCACCGATCGCGTCGGCTGGCTCGACGAGCCGGTCTGCCAGAGCTGCCACAGCGGCACCGCGGTCCACAACAACGGCGCCATCCGCTACAGCAGCGTCTTCGAGCCCGACGGACGGGTGCGCAGCGCGGTGGACTCGACCTTCGCCACCGACCCCGACACGCCGATCGCCGGCCATTCTTTGTACCGGCTCTCCACCGGGCACGGCGGCCTGCAGTGCGCCGCCTGCCACGGCGCGACGCACGCCGAGTACCCGAGCGCCGAAGCCAACGACAACCTGCAGAGCACCGCCCTGCAGGGCCATGTCGGCATGCTGGCGGAGTGCACCGCCTGCCACGCCACGGTGCCGCGCACGGTCGACGGTGGTCCGCACGGCCTGCACCCGCTCGGCGCCGACTGGGTCGAGGCGCACCCCAGCGCCGCCGAGGACGGCGGCGCCGACCGCTGCCGTGCCTGCCACGGCGCCGACCTGCGCGGCAGCGTGCTGTCGCGCGTCAAGGGTGACCGCATGCTGAACACCGACTTCGGCCGCAAGCACTTCTGGCGCGGCTTCGAGGTCGGCTGCTGGACCTGCCACGCCGGGCCCGACAGCGAGCAGGCGAACCCCAATCGTCCGCCGCGCGCGGCGGACGCGACCGCGGCGACCACCGCCGGCAGGGCGGTCGACGTCGGACTCGCCGCCAGCGATGCCGACGGCGACGCACTGGCCCTGCGCCTCGTCGACCAGCCAGCGCACGGCACCGCCGGCCTGACCGGCGCGACGGCGCGCTACTTCCCGGCGGCCGGCTTTGTCGGCGACGACACCTTCACCTTCACCGCCTCGGACGGCGACAGCGACGGCACCCTCGCGGTGGTCACCGTCAGCGTCGCCGCCGCCTGCGCCGGCGACTGCGACGGCGGCGGCAGCGTCAGCATCGACGAACTGGTGCGCGGCGTCGGCCTGGCGCTGGGGACGGTCGGCATCGCCGCCTGTCCGGCGCTCGACACTTCGGGCGACGGCGCCGTGACCATCGACGAGTTGATCGCCGCCGTCGGTGCGGCACTCGACGGGTGCGCGCCGTAGCCCGCATGTCTCACGGACGCTCGCACACGGGGCACGTGCCGCCCCGCGGGGCGGCGGGCTGCCGCTCTGACGCCTGCGGTGGGGGAGAATCCAGGTGGCCAAGACTTGCGAGCCGCGCACGGTGCCATAGCAGCACCGTCGGCGACTCGCTAAGAACGAGGCAGAGATCGGGCACACCGCTGTGGCGGCGCGCCGGCGTCTCGGACCTGACGCGGCAGCGCCGAGCCCGAGACAGGAGGAGGAGTCCATGTCCGCAATCGAATCGCTGATGACCACCGAGATGATCAGCGTCGGGCCCGGCGACAGCGTCGCCGAGGCGGTGCGCCGCATGGGGGCGAACCGCGTCGGGGCGGTGCTCGTCGTCGACGATGGCCAGCTGCTCGGGTTGCTCTCGGAGCGCGACGTGGCGGCGCGTGTGGTCGCTGGCGGCCGCGATCCAGAGCACACGTTGGCGATCGAGGTGGCCACCCGGGACGTCGTGACGATCGACGTCGAGGCGTCGCTGCGCAGCGTGCTGGAGACCTTTCGCGCCCGGCGCTTCCGCCATCTGCCGGTGACCCGCGCCGGGCGCGTCGTCGGCATCCTCTCGACGCGCGATTTTCTCGCCTTCGTCGTCGAGGGACTCGAGCGGCACATCGAGCGGACCCGCTACGATCAGTCGCTCGCCGAGGGCGCCGATCCGTACGATCACTTCGGTGGCGGCTACGGCAACTGACGGGACGGGCGCCGACCGGCCCGCTCCGTAGCGCGCATCCGCTCGGGCTCGCTGCCACCGAGGATCTCGCCGCTGGCGTCTAGGCCACGCCTCGTAATAGTGAGTGTCGATGGCACGCAGCGCATGGATGGTGATCCTGCTCATGGGCGCGGCGCTCGAGGGCTGCGACGGCACCCCGAGCGTCGCCGCTCCGCCGGTGCCGACCGGCGTGCCGGGTGGCGCGGGGCCGGTGACGGCACTCGGGCGGCTCGAGCCCGATGACGGTGTCATCCGCGTCGCCGGTCCGTCGCAGCCGGCGGTGGTGATCGGCGAGCTGCTCGTCGACGACGGCGACAGCATCCGCCTTGGCCAACCGATCGCGGTGCTCGACACCTACGCCGTGAGCAAGGCGAACCTCGCGCAGATCGATGCCGAGCTGCACTATGCCGAGTCGGAGTGGGCCCGGGCGCAGACCCTGCGCGGCAAGGGGGTCGTGTCGAGTTCCGAGTACGAGACCTGGGAGAAGCAGGTGGCGGCGCTGCGCGCGCAGCGCGAGCGCGCCGCCGCCGAGCTCGCGCTCGCCGTCGTGCGCTCGCCGCTCGACGGGCAGGTGCTGGAGGTGCATGCGCGCCAGGGTGAACGCGTCGGGCCGGACGGCATCGCCGAGATCGGCCGCACGCAGCGTATGTTCGCCGTCGCCGAAGTCTACGAGACCGACATCGGCCGCGTCCGCGTCGGCCAGCCGGCAACGGTCACCAGCCCGGCGCTGACCGCGCCGCTGCGCGGGCACGTCGATCGCATCGGCCTGAAGGTCGGCAAGAAGGACGTCCTCAGCGTCGACCCGGCGGCGAAGACCGACGCCCGCGTCGTCGAGGTGGAGATCCTGCTCGACGACTCCGCGCCGGCGGCCGGCCTCACCCACCTCGCCGTCGACGTCGTGATCGGTCCGTGACGCGCGGTATCCCCCTCGCCTGGCTTCAGCTGAAGCGCGAGAAGCTGCGCCTGCTGGTGGCGCTCGCCGGCGTCGCCTTCGCGGTCATCCTGATCTTCATGCAACTCGGGTTCCGCACGGCGATGTTCAAGGGCGCGACGCGCTTCCACGATGCCCTCAACGGCGACGTCATCCTCATCAGCCCCACCTTCGACTTCCTGCCGCAGCCGAAGAGCTTTTCGCGCCGGCGCCTGCAGCAGGCCGCGGGCTGGCCGGAGGTCGAGTCGGTGAACGCCATCTACCTCGGCCTGACGCTCTGGAAGAATCCCGAGAGCGGCAAGACGCGGTCGCTGCTGCTGGCCGGCATCGATCCGAGCGAGGATCCGCTCGCCCTGCCCGGCGTCGCCGAGGGGCGCGAGCTGATCCGCAGGCCCGACGTGGTGCTCTTCGACCGCGATTCGCGCCCCGAGTACGGACCGGTGGCGGCGGCGCTCGAGGGGGGCCGGCCGATCGACGTCGAGATCGCCAACCGGCGCGTCACCGTCGGCGGCCTGTTCACCCTCGGCACCTCGTTCGGCGTCGACGGCACGGCGTTGACCAGCGACATCAACTTCCTGCGCCTCGATCCCATGCGCCCGCCGGGGCTGATCGACGTCGGCGTCATTCGCCTCAAGCCCGGCGTCGATGCGGCGCGGGTGCGCGACGCGATGAAGGCGGCCTTCCCGCCGGACGTGCTGGTGCTGACCAAGGCCGACTTCGTCGCCCGCGAGATGCAGTACTGGGACACCAGCACGCCGATCGGCTACGTCTTCACTTTCGGCGTCATCATCGGCTTCGTCGTCGGCGCCATCATCGTCTACCAGATCCTCTTCGCCGACGTCTCCGACCACCTCGCCGAGTACGCGACGCTGAAGGCGATGGGCTACCCGAACCGTTACCTGTTCGGCGTCGTGCTGCAGGAAGCGGTCATTCTGGCCTTCTTCGGCTTCCTGCCCGGCCTGGTGATCTGCCTCTACCTGTATCGCGTCGCCGGCGCGGCGACGCGCCTGCCGATGGAGCTCACCCCCGAGGTGGCAGCTTTCGTGCTGCTGCTCACCATCGTCATGTGCTGCGTGTCGGGCGCCATCGCCCTGCGCAAGGTGCGCTCGGCGGATCCCGCAGAGGTCTTCTGAGGTGGACGCGCCGATCCAGATCGAGCACGTCAACCACTTCTTCGGCGACGGCGCGCTGCGCAAGCAGATCCTGTTCGACGTCTCGACCGAAATCCGCGCCGGCGAGATCGTCATCGTCACCGGCCCGTCTGGCTCCGGGAAAACGACGCTGCTGACCCTGATGGGCGCGTTGCGCACCGTGCAGGAGGGCAGCGTGCGCATCCTCGGCGAGGAACTCTGCGGCGCCGCGGCGCGCGCCGTCGGGCGGGTACGGACCCAGATCGGTTATATCTTCCAGGCCCACAACCTGCTCAGCGCCCTGAGCGCGACGCAGAACGTCCAGATGGCGCTCGCACTGCATCGCGGCCCGTCGCGCGCCGAGATGAAGCGCCGCGCCGTCGAGATGCTCGAGTCGGTGGGGCTGGGGGAACGCCTCGACCACATGCCGAGCCAGATGTCGGGCGGGCAGAAACAGCGCGTCGCCATCGCCCGTGCCCTGGCGGCGCGGCCGCGCATCATCCTCGCCGACGAGCCGACCGCCTCGCTCGACAAGCAGTCCGGGCGCGACGTCGTGACGCTGATGCACGACCTCGCCAAGCGCGAGGGAGTGACGGTGCTGCTGGTGACGCACGACAACCGCATCCTCGACGTCGCCGACCGCATCATCCACCTCGAGGACGGCCGGCTGCAGTCCTTCACCGCCGCCGTCGCCGCCTCGACGCAGCGCATGATGGACGTGCTGGCGCAGCACAACCGCAAGGGCGAGTTGTCGCGCCACGTCGAAGGCCTGTCGGTGGCGGACTTCGCCAGCATGCTCACCGAGGCGACGGCGGAGTGCGAGCAGTTCCTGCGCGTCACCGAGATGGCCAACTCGGAGGCCTTCGACAGCATGCTCGAGCAGACGCTCGAGGCGTTCACGCTCAAGATCGGCGAGATCCTCGCCGCCGACCGCGTCTCGCTGTTCCTCATCGACCGCGAGCGCGGCGAGCTGTTCTCCAAGGTCGCGCAGAGCGACGGCGGCAAGTCGCTCGACATCCGCGTCCCGCTCGGCGCCGGCATCGTCGGCCGCGTCGCCGCCAGCGGCGCGGCGCTGAACATCCCCGACGCCTACGCCGAACCGCTCTTCAACCGCGCCGTCGACGACTCCACCGGCTACCGTACGCGCAGCATCCTGTGCGTGCCCATCGCCGACCGCGGCGGCATCGTCTTCGCCGTCGCCCAGGTACTCAACCGCCGCGACGGCCAACCCTTCGACGCCGCCGACGAGCGCGCCCTGAGCGATTTCGCCACCTCCCTCGGCGTCGTACTCGAGAGCTGGTGGCGCATGGCGCGGCGCTAGGGGTGACGTGAAGGACCCGGGAGGGCGAGCCTCCCGGCCACCCTGAATAGCCTGGCGATGTCGGCCGGCAGGACCCGGCTGGGTGGCGCAGGTATGCGGCACCAGCGAACAGATGATTTTCCAGCACTCCCACCACGGGATGCCGTCGTTGCGGCACCGCCACGGCCAGCGGATGGTCGCGACCCTCGATTTGGGCCCCGAAATAGGCCCAGAAACGGCAAACGGCCCGGCGATCAGCAATGATCCCGGGCCGTTAGAGGAGTGGGGCGGGGGGAATTGAACTGCCGCCGTAACTGCTTGATTCTCCGCTTGTTATGGTCCGCACATCGGACGTGTTGCCCCCACAGTTGCCCCCACGCCGTTCGTGTTGGCTGGGATGCTCACGCCGCAGTCAAGCCGGAGACACGACCGCGAAGCCGAGAAGGGCGGCGCCTTCTGCCATCCGCTTGTCGTAGGTCACCAGGGCCGTCAGCTCGGGCGCGATGAGGGCAGCGGCGGCAAGGTGGATCGCATCGAGGGAGCGCATCCTCGCCGGGTCCAGCATACCGGCGGCGTCGAGCAGCGCATCCCCGAGCTGGACGAGTTGTAGGGTTTGGAGGAGGCCCCGGGCTCTTTCGAGCGCGGCGGCGCCGTGCGGCCGGGTGGCGCGAAGAACCTCGGTGCGTACCAAGCTGCACGAAACACGCTCCGCTGGCTCGCCGTTGAGAAAACTCAGCAGTGCGCGAGATTCTTTCTCGGCGATGACGAGCTTCAACAGGGCAGACGAATCGAGATAGAGCATCACCGTTCCTGCGCCCGCATCCTCGCCAGGGTCACCGATGGCAGTTCAACGCCCCGCCT
Organism: bacterium; assembly: GCA_031401035.1. Lineage (GTDB taxonomy): Bacteria > Desulfobacterota > Binatia > HRBIN30 > CADEER01 > JANNRA01. The sequence continues at coordinate 29,844 of JANNRA010000210.1, forward strand.
GGGCTTCAGCGGCGGTCCCAGGTCGTTCAGGTTGCCGGTGGCGCGAGTCAACTTGCCAGCGGCTTCGAGTCGGTCCAGGAGCGTGCCGCTGACCGGAACCATCCTCGCCACCGGGCGCCCCCGGACGGTGACTTCGATGGTCTCGCCGAGTCGGACTCGCTCTACTGTGTTGGCGGCGTTCTGCTGGAGCTGCCTGACTCCGATTCTCTCCATGTGCGGCAAGGTAGCACGCAGCGAAGTCTGCCGCCAAGCTCTCGCCCTGGGCTCGCCGGCGCGCTACCGAATCGACCCCGAGCTGCGCAACTCCCGTGCGACAGCTTTGGCAAGCTGGTCAACATCCGGGTGCTCTGATCGCCGCGGCTCGGCGAGGCCCTGGATGATCTCGCCCTGCCGCCGGCTCCCGACCGCCCCGTAGCTGTAGAACGTCGTCAGCACGCCCTCGTGCCCGAGATTCTGACTCCACGCCTTGAACTCCTCGGGCGTCTGGCACACCGCCTCGCCGAGGCGGACGAGCGTGCTGCGCAGGCTGTGCGGGTTGAAGTACGGCAGACCCGCCGCCGCGAACGCCTCGCGGAAGATCGCCCGGATGGGTGCGGCGCTGCTCCAGTGCGCTCGCTTCAGGCCGGCGACCTCGAACTGGCGAGTCGCACCAATGATGATGTCCGTCGCCGGGAAGAGCGGGTCGTCGTTCCCCCACAACTTCACCTGCCGCAGGTAGATCACCCACTCGGTGACCACCTGGCGGACCTCCTCACCAACGGGGAAGAAGAACGTCGTGAAGGTCTTGCTGAACTTGGTCTTCACCTCGCGCGCGTCCTGATAGGCACTGCCGGCCTACAGATCGACGTGCTTCAGCTTCATCGACGCCGTGGCGCTGTCCCGAGCCCCGGTCAGCAGGGTGAAGGCGATCAGGGCACGATTCCGCCGCTCGATGTCGGAGTCCTGCGGCATCCTCGCGATGACGTGCTTGACTTGCTCCATGGTCGGGCACGTCTTTTCGCGCCGCGCCGTCGCGACGCGCGTGTCCTTGTCGGACAGGTTGAAGTAGTCCGCATCGGAATACCGGAGCCGGGACTTGTATCCCGGCTGCCCAGCCAGCCACTGGAAGAACCGCTTGAGCTGCGCAAGCGTGGCATGCAAGGTCGCCTTGCTCAGCTTCTCCCCCGTCACCGCGCTGTCCTGTCCGGCGAGCCGATTCTTGAACGCGATGGCCTGCTCGAAGTGGAAGGAGTTGAAGTCGCGGAACTTGGTGTCGGCCTCGAACCGGGACAGCGCCTTGGCGACGGCGTCCACCGTGGCTTCGCTCTGGCGCTTGGCCTCCTTCAGGTAGGCCAGGTACTGCCGCTTGATCCGTTCATTTCTGGCGTTGTGCACTGGCATGCCTCCCTGCTTCCTGTCTGAGGTCACGGTTCACGGAGAGCTGATCGCTCTCGTCTATTCGTGCATCGACAACGCAGCTGCTGAGAAGAGCGCACGCTTGTAGGAAACGGCCTCCGCGGCAGCGTGAAGTGTCGGCATAAGGTGGTATCGCGTGACATCGAGTTGAAACAGCAAGCGCAGAAGCGGGATGGCCTCTGAGCGCGGCAAAGCGAGTGGCCTGAAGCGGCCAACATCCAGATCGTGAAGCGTCGGCCAACGATTCTGATCCCACCAGTAGCGGTTCGCATCCGGAACCAGGGTGAAGAGCCCTTGCTGCGCTCGCAAGAAGTCATTTCCCGCGCGCGGTGCGTGGACAATCCGCAGGCCCTTCTTCTCGATAAACTGTACTGACATAGGCACCACTGCAAAGTGGGCCGGGACGGAGCGCTCCCCTTCCGGCTTTGCGGCCTCCCGGGACATCGCGCGCCACATACCCTCCGCGGCGAAGAAGGCGGCTACCAGCGGAGACTCGGTCCAATCTAGGAATCGGGTGGGTACGCCATAGTGCTGGGCCATCGCGAATGCCGGGTACAGATCGGGGTCTGGAAACAGGCTGAGGTCTGGTTCTTCTACATCATGGTCCCATAGCTGCTTATAGATGCGAGCCTGGGCTCGAAAGTGTTCATAATTGATGGGCGTCGGCAATCCGAGGGAGTCGGCCGTCTCGAGAAAGCGCTGAACACCATAGACTTCCTCGTGAAGGTATCCTCCGAACGCATCTCTCTTACTTCGTGGATCCTCATTCTTGCCGTTTCATACAGGCTGCGGCGCTCGCTGCGCCACGATTGACGCTGCCAATGCGCCGCGATGCGCAGTAGGAACGAGTTCCCAACGAACGTCAGCATGTCCGCGGAAAATGAAATGCTTTTTCCCCGTCCCCAGGCTGTCGGTGACTCGTTCTGGTCTGAACAACGCGGAATCGAGCAGATCATCCAGAAGTTCTCGCGCGGATCCGTAAGACTCGCAGAAGTGGTAGAGGTCCCCGACTCCGAGTGAATCTGCATGTACTGCGATCCCCATTGATCCTCCCCGAGTGTACTTCGGTGCCTGAATTGGCGTAGCGATCATAGGTCAATTGAGCAAGAGCGCTCTACCGCGCCGGATCCATCTGATCCCACTTTGAACCAAGCGGCTCAGGTGAGTCAGACGCAACGGTGAACGCGAACCGCTCGCCCCGTCGCCTTCGCCTTGGTACGCGCCGCGTCCTCGGACGGGAAGGGGCCGTGCCATACCCCGTTCTTCTTGCCGAGCTTGTTCTCGTGGCACCCTTTCCCTTCGTTGCAGTTGCCGCAGGATTCTCTGTACGACCGCCTTCTTCTCCGCCGTCCCTTTCTCGTAGACCCAGAAGTTCAACGGCTCCCCCGCAGGAGTTCCCACACCCTGCGGACGATGTCCCCTGAGCCCCTGAGATCGAGTCCTCGTAGTCGGCGAAGCCTCGACGCAGAGGGCAGTTCGGACGAAACAGCCCGTAAGTGTTCCGCACGTACTTCGCCAGGCCAATCAGCCTGGCGCTCTCAGCCGGTGAAGACCCCGGCTGGGTGGCGCAGGTGTGTGGGACCTCCGAGCGGATGATCTTCCAGCACTACCGCAAGTTCATGAGCAACCTGCGCCGCCAGGATGGCCGCCGCCTGGCCGGCTTGTACCGAGATCCGAGCGCACATGGGCACCGGGTGGGCACTCAGGCCCATCCAGCAGTCGTAAGTGCCAGAAATCTCAGTGAGAAAGGCGCGGGGGGAATTGAATATGTTGTATATGCGCCTGTAGCAGCAGCGCTTTCAGCACCCTCGGGAAAACACTTGCCCCCAACGCTGCCCCCACCTGGCCGGTGCTAGCCGCGTTCAGTCAGCCGATTCGCCCAGAAGCACGCATCCGACGCATCACCGCTTCGGCGATGTCTTCAGCATGACTGCTTGAAACCTCAGTCCGCTGAGGTTGGCCGATCCCCCGAATGATGTCCCCTTGACGGTGCAGCGGGACCGCGCCGTAACTTGTGAAGGTGGTCATCACGTGGTCGTGGCCAAGGTTCTGGCTCCACGCTTTGAACTCCTCGGGCGTACGACAGAGCTGCTCCCCGAGGCGAGTAAGGGTCTTTCGGAAGCTGTGCGGGTTGAAGTACGGCAAGCCGGCGCTGATGAAGGCGGTCTTGAAGATCTCGCGAATCGGCGTGGCGCTCGCCCAGTTCGCGCGGCGGACCCCAGTCACGGAGAAATGGCGTTTTGAGTCTTGGCCGACCGCCGTCGCCGGGAAGAGCGGGTCATCGAAACCCCAGAGCTTCTCGGTCAACAGGAACTGGACCCACTCAACGACTATCTGCCGGAAGATGTCGGTGACCGGGAAGAACCAGGTGGAGATGGTCTTGCTGAACTTGGTGCTCACCTCCCTCGCGTCCTGGTAGACAAAGCCCTCAGCTACATCGATGTGCTTGATCTTCAGGGAGGCGATCGCCCGGTCACGTGCACCGGTCAGGATTGCGAAGGCGACGACCGCTCGATCGCGCCGTTCGACATCGGAGCTGCAAGGCATGGCACGGACGGTGTGCTCGATCTGCGCTATCGTAGGCACAGGCCGATCACGGTGGGCGGTTGCGATCCGCGTGTCCTTCTCGGACAGGAAGAAATAGTCGGCGTCCGAGTATGTGAGGACGGATCGAAAGCCGGCCTGCCCAGCCAGCCACACGAAGAAGTTCCGCAGGGCGTTCAACGTCGAGTACAACGTCGCCTTCGATAACGGCTCGCCGGTCTGTTGGCTGATTTGTTCTGCCAGACGGCGCTTGAACGCGACCGCCTGGTTGATGTGGAAGGCCTTGAAGCCGCGGCAGCCTGTGTCATCTTCAAAGCGACTGAGCGCCTTGGCGACGGCGTCGAGCGAATCTTCGCTCTGACGTTTCGCTTCCTTCAGGTACGTCAAGTATCGGCGCTTGATGCGCTCGTTCTCTGGGTTGTACTTCTGCATGGGGTCACCCCTTCTCCTCGAAGTCACGGTTCACGCTGGGGAAGGTGCGCTCGCCTATGCGTCGAAGTGCCTGCGGCATCCGGATGTCCAGGTTCCCTGAAACCCGCTCCAATTTGTCCAGGTTGACTCGCCGGTTCATGATGCATCCACAGGTGGGACAGATGCCGACGAGGTTTCCGAGGGTCGCCGTCAACTCCTCGTAGTCGGCCATGTCGCCGGCCGGAGTCTTCGGGACGCGACAGCGGACGCAGTAGAGTTCCCCCGACTGGCAAGTCTGCTTGTTCTGCAAGCCCCTTGCCTTGAGGAACTGGGCAAGAGCGCGGCCAAGGATGACCATCGGCCGGGTGCGGTCGATGGTAGGCAACCCCCGCTTGATCCAGTCGCGGACTGTATTTCGGCGAACGCCATATAGGCGGGCGACTTCATCGACGGTGTAGTTGCGGTGAATCTTGGCAAGCCGGTAGTTCGGGCGGCGGGTTGCCATCGCACACCTACGAGTTCAACACGGCGCCGATTGGGCAACCGAGAGCACAGGGCTCCTCACGCCTCGGCACGGCGGCTCGCATCAATACGCCGCTGCAACCACTCTTGAACTTCGGCCTGAATCCAGCCGACAGCTCGCCCACCGAGACCTACGGGCTTCGGGAACGTGCCCTCGGCAACGCGATGGTAGATCGTGCTGCGAGACAAGCCGGTCGTCGCCTTGACGGCCGGAAGTCTGAGTATCGCGTGCGACATAGTGGTTCCTCCTCGGACGGAGGATTGACCCATCCCGAGAAGTCTGACGATGTTGTGACAGTTCGTGTGACACGGCCATGTTGAAGGCGATCCAGCTTTGGCTTCCCGCGGCCGGATGCTCCATGGACTCGACGGCGCTCCGTTGGCACGCCGCGATGCGGTCGTTCGTTGGGTGGTGGGAACACGACCACGTGTGGTGGCTACCGTCGTTACGGGAGGAGCGGTCGTGGCGGGATGCGCTGGGCCGCCATTTTGCTATTCCCGCCTACCAGGTCGAGCACCTAACCGTGATCCACATTGGAACGAACGGCTACGCCTATGGACGCGGCGCCCTCACCGTGTTCCCAGAGAGAAGGCTCGGAACGATCCTAGAGGATTGGCTTCGCGCCGACTCCCTCGACCTGATCGGGATGGTGGCAGCGCCGGACTCCATCAGCGGCACTCTACCGCAGTTCGGAAAGGACGGCGTCGTCTCGTACGCCACGCAGACGATCCCGATGGAAACAACCGCTCCTTCGGGCGCATCGCCGGAGTGGATCCTTTGGCGCGGCCGACTCCAACCGCTCTTTCCACCGATCACGGATCACGTTCCGCTCCGTCACCTGGCTGCAATGCAGACGATTGCCAAGGAAGCGCGTGCTGATCCTGACGCTGCTCTCCCCTCAGTGGACAGGTCAAAACCGGCCAGTCGTCGACACCTGAAAACCGGCCAGTTGGGGCGGCAAGGCTGAGTAGGATTTACTGAGGCGGGGCCTCCCGACGCAAGCCGGCATGGGTTTTCAGCCGCCAGCTCTTCGGCCC
>JANNRA010000211.1:0-4119 GCA_031401035.1 bacterium
CGCTGGTGCAAGGCACATAGGCCTGGGTGGTGGCGAAGATGGCTTCCTCGGAGGTGGCGGCATTGCGCAGATCGGAGTTGGCGCGCGCATCGAAGCCGCGCTGACGGTACGAGGCGAACTGCGGGATGGCGATGGCGGCCAGGATGCCGATGATCGCGACGACGACGAGCAGCTCGATCAGGGTGAAGCCCTTGCTGTCCTTGAGTGCCTTCATTTGAATATCTCCTTCGGGTTGGGTCCGCAGACCGGTGGGTTCGGTTCGAATGGGACGGGATGGCCTCGCCGGCCGGTTCACGGTGGCGAATGCGCGCGCATCATGCCGACCTCCTTGGGGTCCCACCCGGGTGCGAATGTTCTGCCGTCTCTTTGCATCGGTGTGCCGTAGTCGGACTTTCGTTGATGCAAGGCGTGTACCAGGGGGTCTGCTGCCGGGGGTGCCACGATACGGGGAAGACTCGTGCAGCGTCTCGGCGTGTGACGGGTCGAGAGTGACGTTACGCGGCACCGTCAGAATGGCTTGGTGACGGTCGCGGCGCTCACGGCTGGGCATACGATGGGTCATCGTACGCATCGCTCAGTCCGTACTTCTGCAAGCGATGCCGCAGGGAGCGGTAGTTGATGCCGAGCAGCTCGGCGGCGCGTTTCTTCACGCCGCCGGCCTGGTCGAGGGCGCGCAGCAGGATGGCCTTCTCGTAGGCGGCGAGGTCGGCCTCGAGATCGACCGGATCGCGCGCCGCCGGCGCCGCCGCCCAGGTCGCGGCGGGGTGCGCTTCGCCGTTCGGCACCGCGATGCGGGTGGGATCGAGGCGCGGCAGCGTCGGCAGCGGGCGACTAATCACCTCGCCAGTCAATGTCGGTGGCAGATGCTCTTCGGTGGCGGTGTCGCCGTCGCACAGGGCGACGGCGTGTTCGATGACGTTCTCGAGCTCGCGAATGTTGCCCGGGTAGTGGTGCTGCAGCAGCAGGCGACCGGCGCCGACCGAGAAGCGGCAGATGCGGCGGCTGTGCAGGGCGGAGAATTGGCGCAGGAAGTGGCGGATGAGCAGTGGAATGTCCTCGCGCCGCTCGCGCAGCGGCGGCAGGTCGAGGGTGATGACGTTGAGCCGGTAGAAGAGATCCTCGCGGAACTGGCCGGTCTGCACCTGCGTCGCCAGGTTGCGGTTGGTGGCGGCGACGATGCGCACGTCGACGGCGACGTTGGTCTCGCTGCCGACCGGTCGGAAGGTACGCTCCTGCAGGACGCGCAGCAGCTTCACCTGCAGGTGGACCGGCAGCTCGCCGATCTCGTCGAGGAACAGCGTCCCGCCGTCGGCCATGCGGAAGCAGCCCGGACGGTCGGCGACGGCGCCGGTGAAGGCGCCGCGCACGTGCCCGAAGAGCTCGCTCTCGATCAGGTTCTCGGGGATGGCGCCGCAGTTGATGGCGACGAAGCGCTTGTCGCGGCGCGGGCCGCGCGCATGCATGGCGCGCGCGACGACCTCCTTACCTGTGCCGCTCTCGCCGGTGATCAGCACCGTGGCATCGGACGGGGCGACCTTGTCGATCAGCTCGCGGATGCGGGTCATCGCACTACTGGCACCGTACAGGCCGTCGGCGGCCTCGATCACCTCGCCGGCGCTGTCGAGTTCGACGCGACAGAGCTCCTCGATCGCCGCGGGCTCGGCCGGCTCTGCGGCGGCGAGCTCCTCCTTCAGCTGGGTGATGTTCTGCAGCACGTAGAGGGCGCCGATCGGGAAGCCGAAGGTGCTTGCCAGCGGCGCCCCGACGCAGCGCAGCTGGGTCGCCGCGCCGCCGGCCTGATGCGCGAACTCGACCGCGCTGCAGGCGGCCGAGGACTGCAGGAAGGCGAGACGGGCCGCCGCGGTCTGGCGCAACGGTGCGAAGACGGCACCGATATCGCGCCCGACCAGCTCGGCCGACGTTCGGCCGCAGAGCTCGCCGGCGATGGCATCGGCGGAGGTGATGCGGCCGTCGACGTCGGTGGTCAGCAAGCCGCTGTGGATGGTGCGCGACAGGGTGTCTTGCAGCAGCGCCAGGTGGTCGCGCTCGGCTTCCTTCTCGCGCAGCCGGCGCTCGGCGTCGGCCAGGCGGCGCGTCAGCAGGCTGGAGAGAAAGGCGATCAGCGCAAAGGTCAGATTGGCGGAGGCGACGCGCAGGCCGACATGCAGGTCGAAGGGCAGCGGCTCGGCCTGGGCGCCGCGCACGACCAGTGCCAGCACCAGGCCGTCATAGGCCAGGGCCGCGGCGATGGCGGCAAACAGCGCCCCCTCGCCGAACAGCAGCACGGCGGCGTTGATGATCGGCAGGCTGTAGAGGAAGGCGAAGGGGCTGGCGAGACCACCGGTCAGGTGGATGACGCCGGTAACCAAGGCGACGTCGAAGGCGATCTGCACGAAGGTGAAGCGCCGCAGCGCGCGGCTGTGCGCCAGCAGCAGCGCCGAGACGGCCGAGAAGGCGTAGGTGACGGCGACCGCCAGGAGGATGTGCTGGATGGCGACGTCGTAGCGTTCGCGCGGGCTGTACAGGTACGACGCGGCGACGATGGCGAAGAAGCAGGAGGTGACCGCGACGCGACCGACCAGAAACCACTTCAGGCGCGCGCGCAGCTCGTCCGCCGCGCGCGCCTCGTCGGAGGTGGGCGCCATGGGGCTCAATTGATGACCGAGCCGAGCTTGAAGATGGGCAGGTACATAGAGATGACCAGGCCGCCGATGATGACGCCGAGGACCAGAATGACCAACGGCTCCATCAGGGTCGTCAGGTTGGCGACCATGTTGTCGACCTCATCCTCGTAGAACTCGGCGATCTTCTGCAGCATCGCGTCGAGGGCGCCGGTCGACTCGCCGACCGCGATCATCTGGCAGACCATCGGCGGGAAGACCTTGCTCTGTGTCAGCGGCTCGGAGATCGTGTTGCCCTCGCTGATGCTCAACCGCGTCGCCAGCACGGCGCGCTCGACGACCTTGTTGCCGGCGGTCTTGGCGGTGATCAGCAGCGCGTCGAGGATCGGCACACCGGAGGAGATGAGCGTGCTGAGAGTGCGCGAGAAGCGGGCGATGGACGACTTGCGGATCAGGTCGCCGAACACCGGCGCCTCGAGGATGGCGCGGTCCATCATGAGGCGCCCGTTCTCGGTTTTGTACGCGTAGCGCAGCCCGACGAAGATGCCGATGCCGACGAGGGCGATCAGGTGAAAGTAGGCGATGGTGAAGTTCGACAGGTTGATGACGAACTGCGTCGGCGCCGGCAGCGCCTGGCCGAAGCTGCCGAACAGCTCGGCGAACACCGGGATGACCCAGATCAGCAGCACGCAGGTGACGCCGCCGGCGACCGTGATGATGGTCACCGGGTAGATCATGGCGCCCTTGATCTTCGCCTTCAGCTTCATGGATTTCTCCATGTAGACCGACAGACGCGCCAGGATGGTGTCGAGAATACCGCCGATCTCACCGGCGGAGATCATGTTGACGAACAGATCGTCGAAGACCTTGCCGTGCTTGCGCAGCGCCTCGGTGAAGGTCGAACCAGACTCAACGTCGTCCTTGAGCGCCCGGATGATGCCGCGGAACTTCTTGTTCTCGGTCTGACTGCCGAGGATGTCGAGGCACTGCACGATCGGCAGACCGGCGTCGATCATGGTGCCGAGCTGGCGGGTGAAGATGACGACATCCTTGGTCTTTACCGTCTCGCCGAAACCGGGGATGGAGATCTCGGTGTCGAGGCCGCGGCCGCGCTCGCGGATCTTGGCCGGAATCGGCTGGATGCGCTGTGCCCGTAGGCGCGCCAACACCGCGTCGCGCGTCGCCGCTTCCATTTCGCCGTTGATTGTCTCACCGCGCGGCGAGACGCCCTGCCATCGGTAGATCGCCATTTTTTTGTCCTCCCGGTTCGCCCCGAAAGTCCTGGAACTTCGGTGGCTTCCGTCTCAGTGACACCCAGCGCCACGGAACGTCAGCACGCGCTGTGCCACGCCGCGTCCATCAACGCACCGGGTGCCCCGTCAGCGCGCATGCCGTGTCGGATGCGGTGTGGTGACGAACGGGCAACACTGTTGCCCCGGGGGGACCAGGAGGGGACGTAGGGGCGAAAGCGGCGTTTCGCTGCGAAACGCCGCTTTCG
>JANNRA010000212.1:0-3061 GCA_031401035.1 bacterium
GGACACTTCCGCCGCGGAAGTGTCCGATTCGCCCCAACGTCCCTATCCCCGTCGCGCCGCATACGCGCGCGGCGATACCCCGGTCCAGCGCTTGAAGGCGCGCGAGAAGGCGCTGGTGTCGGCAAAGCCGAGCACGAAGGCGATCTCGGTGACCGACAGCCGCCCCTCGTCGACGTAGGTGCGGGCGAGGCTGACGCGCGCGTCGGCGAGCAGGGCCGAGAACGAGGTCCCCTCTTCGGCCAGGCGGCGCTGCAGATTGCGCGCGCTCATGCCGAGCCTGCGCGCGACGGCGGACTTGCTCGGCGCGCCGTCGGGCATGGCGTCGAGCAGCGCCTGCTGGACGCGGCTCGCCAGGCGCGACTGCTCGAGGCGGGCGAGATAGCGCACGAGCACCTCGTCGTTGCCGCGCGCCAACTCGGCGTTGCCGGCCGGCAGGGGGTCGTCGAGATCGGCGCGGGCGTACTCGAGCGCGTTCGCCGCCGCGTCGAAGCGCAGTGGGGCGCGGAAGACGCGCCGGTAGGGCGTCTGGTCGCGCGGCGCCGGGCGCGCAAATTCGACGGCGAGCGGATCGCACGGCCGCGGCGCATGCAGCGCGCGCGCCTGGCGGACGCAGATCGCGGCGATGGCGTCGACCGCCTGCGGCGGCACGCCGGAGTGCGCCGATACGTCGATCTCGAAGCGCCAGCGATCGCCGGCGTCGACCAGGCGCAGCTCGAGCACGTCGCCGATCAGCCGCCGGTAGCGGATGATGCGCTCGAAGGCCTCGCGCAGCGTGGTGCTGGCCAGCACGGCGTAGCCGAGGGCGTGGAAGGTCGTCTGGGCGGGATAGCGCGACACCTCGAGGCCGAAGGCCGGATCGCCGCTCGCCGCGACCGCCAAGGCCCAGAGGCGGTTGAGCGCCTCGCGCGGCACACGCGCGTCTGCTCCGAGGGCGGCGGGGTCGATGCCCGCCGCGGCGGCGATCGGGCCGCTGTCGATGCCACGCGCCGCGAGGGCGCGCAGGATGGTGGCGGACCAGGTGGCGAGGGTCGACGGGGTACGGGGCATGCCGGTTTGGCTCGTGCGGCCAAGACAATGGCCCGCCCGGCACAGCGAGGCAACGCGCGCCGGGCGTATAGTGCGCCGCAGTTCGAACCAGCCGGAGGACGCATGAGTGACGACCCGATCATCAAAGTGAGCGATCTCGCCTTCCCGCGCTTCCAGGCGCCCGACCTGGACCGCATGGAGGCGTTCCTGACCGACTTCGGCGTGCAGCGCGCCGCGCGCACCGCGCAGGCGCTGTACATGCGCGGCACCGATGCCCCGCACCACGTGCACGTCACGCACCTGGGCGAGCCGGCCTTCCTCGGCCTGGCCTTCCAGGCAGCGCGCCGCGAGGACTTGCGCACGCTCGCCGATGCCACCGGCCAGGCGGTGGAAACGCTCGACGAACCGGGTGGCGGCGAGGCGGTGCGCCTGCACGACCCCGACGGCCGCCGCGTCGACGTCGTCTTCGGCATTGCCGCGGCCGACCCGCTGGCCGTGCGCGGCCATCCACCACTCAATTCCGGCGACGCGCGGCCGCGCGTCGGTACGCTGCAGCGCGTCGCGGCCGGCCCGTCGCAGGTGAAGCGCTGCGGCCACGCGGCGATCAAGACGGCGGATCTCGACACCCTGTGGCGCTGGTATCACCGCCACCTCGGCATGCTGATCTCCGACGACATGTACGTCGAAGGGCCAGACAAGCCGCTCGGGCGCTTCGCGCGCTGCGACCGCGGCGGGCTGGCGACCGACCACCACACCCTGCTGCTGCTCGAGATGGGCGAGGCCAAGCTCGGCCACGTCGCCTGGGAGGTGGCCGACTTCGACGATCTGATGGTCGGGCACGACCACCTCGCCGCCGCCGGCGGCCGCCACTACTGGGGCATCGGCCGCCACATCCTCGGCGGGCAGATTTTCGACTACTGGAAGGATCCGTTCGGCTTCACCGTCGAGCACTGGACCGACAGCGACCTGCTCGACGCCGCCGTGCCGCCCGAGTCGCACCATCTGCTCGTCGCCGGCGGCAACCAGTGGGGCCCGCCACCGCCGCCGGACCTCGATTTCTGACCCGGACACGACGGAGGATCGCCGCATGGATCTCGCTCTCCAGGACAAACGCGCCATCGTCTGCGCCGCCAGCAAGGGACTGGGCCGCGCCTGCGCCGAGGCGCTGGCGCGCGAGGGCGTCGCCGTGACGCTGAACGCGCGTGACCGCGACACCCTCGAGGCAACCGCCGCGGCAATTCGCCGCGACAGCGGCGGCGTGGTCGCCGTCGTCGCCGGCGACATCGGCGCGGCGGCGACGCGCGCGGCGCTGCTCGCCGCCTGCCCGGAGCCCGACATCCTGGTCAACAACAACGGCGGCCCGCCGCCGGGGCGCTTCCAGAACTGGGACCGCGACGCCTGGCAGGGGGCCTTCGAGGCCAACATGCTGGCGCCGATCGAGATGATCCGCGCCGTCGTCGACGGCATGGTCGAGCGCCGCTTCGGGCGCATCGTCAACATCACCTCGGCGATGGTCAAGGCGCCGCAGGCCCCGATGGGCCTCTCCGCCGGCGTGCGCGCCGGCCTGACCTCGGCCTGCAAGGCGCTGTCGCTGCAGGTGGCGTGGGCCAACGTGACGGTCAACAATCTGTTGCCCGAGCGCATCGACACCGCCCGCCAGGCGCAGATGGCGGAGCTCACCGCCGCCCTCAACAACATCACTGTCGAGGAGGCCTACGAGCGCATGCGGGCGCACATCCCCGCCGGCCGCCTCGGCCGCCCGGAGGAGGTCGGCGACGCCTGCGCCTTCCTCTGCAGCCCGCGCGCCGGCTTCATCACCGGCCAGAACCTGCAGCTCGACGGCGGCGCCTACGCGGGGTTGTTCTGATGTGTGGAGTGCGGCGCGTCAGCGCCGCGCACGCGGCGCCCCGAGCCAGCGGCGCGGTCGCGCCCCCCTCCACAGGGAGATGAATAAGGTCCTCCCCCTTAACAACGGCGGCGCCGGGCCCACCGGCAAGATTAAGGCGCTGCTGCTGCGCCGCCGCGGGATAGTGGC
>JANNRA010000213.1:0-14507 GCA_031401035.1 bacterium
CGGCGCGTCAGCGCCGCTGGATCGCGGCGCCGCGTACGCGGCGCTGACGCGCCGCAACGGCACAGCGGCGCTGACGCGCCGCACTCCACATGGGCTTGACCGCGGCGGCGCATTTCGAAAGACCACCCGAATGCGAATGAAGTTCCTGCTGGCCGTGTTGCTGGTCGCCGCGCCGGCGGCGGCGGAGCCGTACTTCGCGGTGCGCGAGGGACAGAAGTGCAGCGCCTGCCACATCAACATGACGGGCGGCGGCATGCGCACCAGCTTCGTCGCGGCGCACGCCAAGGAAATCCTCAATTACCCGAACTGGTTCGCGCCGCTCACCAAGCCGGCCGACGCCTTCACCGGCGAACTCAACCAGTACGTCGCCATCGGCGCCGACCTGCGCGTCGACATGACCGCAGTGATGCAGGACAAGGGCTCCGACGGGACGGTGCAGAACAACACCGCCTTCCGCGGCCGTCTCGAGGAGTTCGACATCGAGGTCGAACAGGCGGTCGGCTACCTGAACGTCAACCTCATCCCCGATCTGCTGACGTTCTATCTCGACCAGCGTTTCGCCCCCAGCCTCGACACGCGCGAGGTGTGGGCGATGGCCTACCTGCCCTGGGACGTGTACCTGAAGGGCGGCAAGATGTTCCTCCCCTACGGCCTGCAACTGCAGGACGACACGGCCTTCATCCGCGGCGGCCGCAATGGGTCGGCGACGACGGGCTTCAGTTTCGACGTCAGTCAGCCGGCCTTCGAAATCGGCTGGGAACCGGGTCCGGTGTCGTTCGCGGCGGCGGTGTCGCAAGGGGTCGTCGACGACCGCGACGTGCAGGGGACCAGCACTCTGTACGCGCTGTGGAACGACATCCCGATCGTGCGCAGCATCCTGCTCGGCGGCTCGGGCACCTACGCCGGGTCATCGGATAACTCGAGCGGCTGGATCGGCGCCTTCACCGGCTTCAACCTCGGCCGCTTCACCTATCTGGGCGAGGTCGACTTCGGCTTCTTCGATTTCCGCGATCCGGCCACCGGGCAGAAGGTCGAGCCGGGCGCCTTTATTGCATACAGCGAAGGCAACTACCTGCTCTTCGACTGGCTCAATCTGAAGGTCGCCTTCGACTACGCGGACTGGGACGGCACCCTGCCGCGGCAGGGCTCCGACGCCGAGAACCGCGTCAGCGTCGGCCTCGAACCCTTCCTCGCCCGCTTCCTGCAGATGCGCTTCTTCTACCGCGTCAGCAACGGCGTAGAGACCAACGCCAGCCACAACCAGGATCTGTGGATCCTGGAGCTGCACACGTTCTTCTGATGCTCAGTTGCCGGGCGCGCCGGCTTCGATCCAGCCGGTCAGCAGGGCCACCTGCTCGGCGCTGAGCGGGGCGCCGCCGAGCGGCATCTTGCTGCCCTGGCCGACAGCGGGCTGCGTCACCTTGACGATCAGGAAGCTGTTCGCCGGCACGAACGGCTCGACGCGCACCAGGCCGGCGGTGCGCGCCGCCGCGTTGGTCGGGACGACGTCGATCAGGGCCGCGTAGGAGGCCTCGCTGCTCAGGTTCAGGCCGGCCGACATGGTCTGCGCGTCATGGCAGAAGGCGGTCGCGCACGACGGCGTGAAGATGGTGTTCTGGATGCGCGTCAGCCACGCCTCCTGCGTCACCGTCGGGCTTGCCGAGGCGGTCGCCGTCACCGTGCTGGTCGGTGGCGCGCTGCCGGTCACCGTCGCGCTCGGCGTCGCCGTGTCGGCCGGCGTCGGCGTGATCGTCGCCGTTGCCGTCGGGCTCGGCGGCAGCGGCGTCCGGCTCGGCGTGGCGCTCGGCTCGGGCGTACCGCCGCGCGGCGCGCCGTCGGCGATCCAGGCGCGGATCATCTCGAGCTGATCGGGCGGCAGCGCACTGGCGCCGAGCGGCATGCGACCGCCCTCGCCGGCGCCGGGCGCGGTGACCTTGACGAGCAGGAAGCTGTCGCCAGGTGCGAAGGGCGTCACGCGCAGCAGGCCGTCAGCCTGGGCCACCGCGTTGGTCGGGTCGATGTCGACCAGCTCGCCGTACGACACCCCGGGGGTGAGGTTCAGGCCGCCCGCCTGCGCGGTCGAGTTGTGGCATCCCGCCGACAGGCAGTTGGGGTTGAAGACCTCCTGCTGCAGGACATCGAAGTCGCCGCCCGAGACGACCGGCGCCGCGCCGTCGCCGGCGCACCCCTGCACCAGCAGCGCGATCGCCAGCGCCGCGCCCCGCGCCGATCGCCGCACGCGCCTACTCGCCCTTGGTCTCGACGACAAGGACGGACTGCACGCCGCCCTTGGTGAACTTCTTGCCGCTGACCGTGGCGCGCTCGCCGGCAAGTTCCTTGGCGGCATCGTAGGGCGCCGGATCGTCGTGGTCCTCGATCAACAGGTAGACGTCGCCGGCGTCGGTGAGCACGCCGATCGGCAGGCCCTTCTTGGCGCACAACTGCGCGCACTGCTTGTGGCGCTTCCCCTTGCTGCCCTTGGACAGATAGCAGGCCAGGTCGACGACCTCGCCCGACACCGTCACCGCCTCCTGGGCGCCGGCGCGCGGCGGCGCCAGCACCGGCAGCAGGCTGATCAGGCTGGCCAGGGCCAGCCAGCGGGTAACCTCGAAGACAATAGCCTGTACATTTCGCATGGGCATGACCTCCGCACTATCTCGACCGGGCGCGGCACTGTCAATTTAATCGGGAAGAATGGGCTGACGAATGACCTGCAGGGAAGCCGCGCTTACGGGCTCAGTGGCATCGTCCGCCAGCTGCCGGCGGCCACCCACCGGACGTAGGCGACCAGTGCGTCGATGTCCGCCGGCGCCAGGTGCGCCTTGAAGGCCGGCATCTGGATGCGCTGGCGGTCGATGAAGAAGCGCGCCGCCGGGTCCTCGAGCAGGCGGGCAATGCCGCCGTCGACGATCCAGGCGCGCAGCTCGTCGTCGTTCTGCACCAGCTCGTCGAAGTCGGGTCCGCCGAAGCCGGGAATGTAGCCCTTCAGGGAGCCCGGGTTGGGCAGGCCGCCGCCGCCGAGCTCGCCGTGGCAGGCAAAGCAGCCGTTGGCGAGCGCCAGCTCGGCGCCGCGCGCCGCCGGTTCCTCGCTGGGAACGAGCAGGTCCGAGACGGCGCGCAGATAGGCAACCAGCATGTCGACCTGACGGTCGCTGACGACCGCACGATACGCCGGCATGCGGATCGCCTGCGCCTCCATCTCGGCGACGTAGGCCGGCCGCGCCAACTTCTTTGCCGGCGCGCCGTCGAGGATGTACTCGCGCAGATCGTCGTCGTCGTGCGCATACATCATCAACGTGCCCTCGTGGAACGAGGGCACCTCGCCGCCCTTACTGCCCGGGTTCGGCACGCCGCCGCGCCCGCCCGGTCCGTGGCAGTTGAAGCAGCCGAGCTCGCTCGCCAGGACCCGCCCCTGGTTGATCTCGCTCACATGCGACGGCAGGACCAGGTCGCGCGCCACCGGCCAGGCCAGGTAGGCGCTCTGCAGCGCGACCACGATGAGCAGCAGCGCGGTCAGGAAGCGGAGGAGGCGGCCGGCGGGACGGGGCATGGCGACGGGGCTTCCGCATAAATGCAGGACTCGTGCGGCCGCACAACCGGGTCGCGCCGCGCGGCGACCGGGCACCCGCAGGGTCAGAACTGGATGCGGCGCATCACCGCGCGCGGCAGGCTGCGGATCGCCAGCATGATCCAGCGCCAGATGCCGGGCGCGTAGACGACCGGGGTGCCGCGATCGAGGGCGCGCACGACGGCCGCTGCCACCGGCTCGGGCTCGCCGGCGAACGGCGGCACCGGCAGGCCGGCGGTCATGGCGGTTTTCACGAAGCCCGGTTTGACGAGGATCGTGCGCAGGCCGGCGGCGGAGAACTTGTGGTCCAGGCCGGTGAGATAGTGCGACAGGCCGGCCTTGGCAGCACCGTAGAGGATCACCGGCTTGCGAGCTCGGTCGCCCGCCACGGAGCTGAACACGCACAGGCGCTTGGCGCCGTTGGCGGCGAGCAGCCGCGCGCGGGCGAGCTCGCAGAACAGGACAGTATTGGTGAAGTTCGCCGTCAGCAGGCGGGCGCGCAGCGCCGCGTCGTTCTCGAGCGCCTCCTGGCTGGCGAAGAGAGCGGCGCTGACGACGACGGCGTCGAGGCCGCCGAGGGCGTGCACGGCGGCGTCCAGCGCCGGCGCGAAGCTGCCCGGCTCGAGGAGGTCGCAGACGGCGTGCGCCACCGCGCCACCGGCGCCGCGCACCTGCAGATCGGCGGCGCTGCGCTCGAGCTCCGCGACATCGCGCCCGAGCAGGAAGAGCGTGTCGCCGCGCTCGGCGAGCCGGCGCGCGACGGCGCGCCCCATGCCGCGCGTCGCGCCGAGCAACGCGACCTTCACGGCGCGTCCCCGAGCAGACGGATCGACAGCGCGCTGCGCAGCCGCCGCTCGGGATCCCAGCGCCGGCGCGCCGCGTCGAAAGCGGCAAGGCGCTCGCCGTCCATGGCGCGCAGGTGCTCGGGGCGCGTGAAGGCGTCCTTGGCGAGGTAGATGCGGCCGCCCTCGGCGGCGACGAACTCGCCGAGCGCGTCGGTGACGCGCTGCGTCTCGGGACCGATCGGCAGGTCGAGGGCGAACGACACACCCGGTTTCGGGAACGACAGCAGGCCCCGCCCGGCGGCGCCGCAGTCCTTGATGACGCACAGATACACGCGACCGCCGCGCGCGCGCAGCGTCTCGATGAAGCGGCGATGGCGCGGGTGCCCATGTGGGCCGGGCAGCACCGCCTGATACTGCGTGAAGCCGCGCCGCCCGTAGAGACGGTTCCATTCGCGCACCACATCGAGCGGATAGAAAAACGTCTCCGGGTGGACGACGCCGCGGCGCACGCCGGTGCCATGTTTGTGGAAGTTGAGCGCGTTGGCGATCTTCAGCATCCACGGTTGCGCCGCCCAACTCGGCAGCGCGAAGGGCAGCGTCGGCGCGGTGCGCCAGCGCGGCGGCGCCGGCGGCGCCTCGGCGGCGGTGGCCCAGCGGCCCTTCACCAGCAGGCCGCGACCGAGCCGCGCCCCGTCCGCCAGCAGATCGTTCCAACAGACGGTGAAGGGCCACTCGCGCCCGGCGTCCTGCAGGCGCTCCAGGGCGCGCTCGAGATCGGGCACCTGCTCGCTCTCCTGCCAGATCCACGGCGAGGCGATGCGCTCCATCTGGAAGGTCACTTCCAGCACGTGCCCGGTCAGGCCCATGCCGCCGAGCGTGGCGCGCAGCAGGTCCGGTTCGTGCGCGTCAGAACACTCGAGCAGGCGGCCATCGGCCAGACGCATGCGCAGGGCGCGCACGTGCTCGCCGAAGCAACCGGCGACGTGGTGGTTCTTGCCGTGCACGTCGGCTGCCACCATGCCGCCGAGGGTCACCCAGTGCGTTCCCGGCGTCACCGGCGTGAACCACCCGCGCGGCAGCGACAAGCGGTTGAGGCGCATCAGTGTCACCCCGGCCTCGGCGCGGATCAGACCGGTGGCGAGGTCGAAGGCGAGGACGCGATCGGCGAGCGGCGAGCCCGCCACCGGGGCGCCGCCCGGCGGCGGCAGCGACGCGTCGCCGTATGAGCGACCGAGGCCGCGCGTCAGCACGGCGCCGTCGGTGATGCGCTCGAGGTCCTCGGAGAGCCGCTCGCGCCCCTGCACGCGCGGGTACATGCCGAAGCCCGTCAGCTCGGTCAGCGGCGGCTCGCCGGGCGCCGCCGGGCGCGGCTCGCGACCACCGTGGACGATGCGCAGGTGGGATTCCACAGAGCATATGTCTAGCGCAGTGCCCGCTGCATGTGGAGCCCTCCGCCGGCCTGAAGATGGTGATATACCCGCTGGCGTGAGCGATCCCGTCGCTATGAAGGAGGCCCTGCTCGACGCGCTGCGCGCCGTCCTGCGCCCGCTGGTGCGCCTGCTGATCGCGCGCGGCGTCACCTACCCCGCCTGCAGCGGCGTGTTGAAGGAGGTGTACCTCGAAGTGGCGCGGCGTCATTTCGGCCTGTCGTTCAAGCAGCAGACCGACAGTCGCATCGCGTTGGTCACCGGCATCACCCGCAAGGAGATCGGCCAGTTGCGGCGCGGTCAGGCGCCGCCGCCGGCGGCGCGCGCGGGACTCGACGAGACTCTGGCGACGCGCCTCGCGGCGCGCTGGCGGGCCGGCCCGCCCTACGCCAGCGACGCCGGCGCACCGCACCTGCTCGCCTACGAGTCGTCCGAGCGGGTCAGCTTCGTCGACCACGCCGCCGAGCTCGGCGGCGACATCCCGCCGCGCGCCGTGCTCGACGAACTGCTGCGTCTCGGCGCCGTGACGCTGACGCCGCGCGGCCAGGTGCGCCTGGTCCAGAGCCCGACGGCCGACGGCGCCGCGGTCGCCGGCGCGCCTGGCGAGGATCTCGACGCGCTCGACGCCGAGTTCGTCGCGGCGCTGGCGCGCCTCCTCGCCACCGCCGGGCGGCGCGGCGCCGACGACGCCACCTGACTTTACATTCGCGCCGCTTCCCTCGATGACGGAAGACATGTCCGAGCCCCGCCCCCTCGAGGGCGTCCGCGTCATCGACCTGACGCAGTACGAGGCCGGCCCGTCGGCGACGCAGATCCTCGCCTGGCTGGGCGCCGACGTGATCAAGGTCGAACCGCCCGGCGGCGAACCCAGCCGCCATCTCCTCGGCGGCGACGCGCGGCGCGACAGCATCGTCTTCGTGCTCTTCAACCAACGCAAACGCAGCGCCGTGCTCGACCTGCGCCAGCCCGACGGACGCGCGCAGCTGCGCGCGCTGCTGCGCGGCGCCGACGTGCTGGCGGAGAACTTCGCCCCCGGGACGCTCGGCCGTCTCGGCATGCCGGTCGCGACGCTGCTCGCCGAGCAACCCGAACTGATCGTCGCCTCGGTGCGCGGCTACGCCCCCGGCGGACCGTGGGCCGACTACAAGTCGCTCGACTTCGTCGCCCAGGCGGTCGGCGGCGCCATGAGCGTCAACGGCGACCCGCACGGCGCGCCGACGCGCGTCGGCGTCACCATCGCCGACAGCGGCACCGGCCTGCACTTCGCCGTCGGCATCCTCGCCGCCCTCTTCCGCCGCACCCGCACCGGCCGCGGCGGGCGCGTCGAGGTGGCGCTGCAGGACTGCATCGTCAACCTGATGCGCAACGCCATGGCCGCGACCTATCTCGACGGCGCGGCCGCGCCGCGTACCGGCAGCGCCTACCCCTCCTCGGTGCCGAGCGACATCTATCCGTGCAAACCGGGCGGCCCGAACGACTTCATCTACATCCTCCTCGCCGCCAAACAGCACTGGGAGGGGCTGCTGCGCGCCATCGACCGCGCCGATCTGCTCGACGACCCGCGCTTCGCCCGTCAGTCGGCCCGCAACGCGCGGCCGGAGGAGACGCGCGCCGTCGTGCGCGCCTGGACCGCGCAGCACGACAAGCTGGCGGCGATGGAGCACCTGTCGCGCTTCGGCGTCCCGTGCGGGGCCGTCCTCGACACCGCCGAGCTGCTCGCCAACCCGCAACTGCGGCAGAGCGGCATGATCGTCGAGCACCAGCACCCGGACTGGGGCTCACTGCAGGTGCCCGCCTGTCCGATCCGCATCGACGGCTGGACGGCGCGCATGGAACCCGCCCCCCGCCTCGGCGAACACACCGGCGAGGTGCTGGCGGAAGCCGAGCGGCGCCGGGATTCGTAAGAGGGCAGCCAGCTGGGGAACACCAGCCGGCTGACGATCAGACCGGCCCTACGACTTCTTCGTCGATTTCCGGGCCGCCGCCTTGGCCGGCGCCTTGACCTTCCGCTTGGCCGGCGTCTTCCCCGCCGGCATCTTGGCCGCCGGCGCTTTGCGGGCCGCGGCCGCCGGCTTCGCTTTCACCCGCGCGCCCCGGCCGCCCCGTGCCTCGGCCTCGATCTCGATCTGGGCGCGTACCCAGTGCTCGTGGTCGCGGCCGTGCGGACGCCCCTCGCGCACCCAGATGTTGTAGGCGCGCTCGCGGATCGCTTCCTCGGAGATACCACCCATGTCTGCTTCCTCCCGATACCCTGGCTGCGTCCCCCCGAGAACGACGACCCCTCTCTAGCCGGAATCGTCACCTGCGGCCACCCAGAGATCGCCCGCCGGCGCTGCACTGCGACCGCGTCCGGCATCAGCTCCGGGCGCTGGCGCGTCCGCCTAGGCCAGCCACCACGCCAGCGCCAGCAGCGGTCCAAACGTCGAGGCCAGCGCGGTCGCCGACCAGCACGCGAAGGCGATGCCGTCGCGCGCCGTCGCCGCCGCCAGCGGCTGGTCGAGGCCGAGTTGCTGGCGCACCTCGCCGACCGAACGCTCCAGCAGCGCCTCCTGAAACTCGCCCTGATGGTAGAGTGTTCCGGCCCGGCGGCCGCGCACGAAGGCGCGCCAGACGGCCCCCGGCGCGATCACCAGCCCGAGCGCCAGGCTCTGCAAGTTGAGCATCCACGCCCACGCGTAGCGGCCGCAGCCGCCGGCGATCTCGTAGGCACCGATCTCCGCCTCGCCGGTCCAGTTCGTCTGGTAGCCGGTGGCGATGTGGTGCAGGTCGTGAAAGCGCACGGCGCGCCGGCGCCCCTCGGCGTTGGGGAACCAGAGCGGGATCGGGCCCGCCTGCAGCTTCACCCAACGCTCGTTGTAACTGCCGTCGAAACCGTTGGCGTCGAGGTAGCGCTGCCGCGCCGCCCCCATGCTCATCGATGCCTCGTAGGTGATGGTCATCGCGTCCTCCCAGTGGTCAGCCCGGTGAGCAGCGCTGCCAGGCTCGCACGCAGGCGCTCGTGCGCCGCGGCGCGGTCGGGCAGCAGGCCGCCGAGCCAGGTCCTCCTTCTTCGCGAAGTAGAGGAACGGCGTGCCGATGCCGATGTCGGCCCGCGGCACCCCGGCTCGATGCTGCCTGCACCTCAGCCACCGGGCCGGCGCGCCATCGCCAGGTAGAACAGGCCGCACAGGACATAGCCCACCGACCAGCGCCAGCCGGTGCCGAGTCCGATGTCGTACAGGCCGCCGGCCGGGGTGAGGACGCCGGCGTGGACGAAGCCGAAGAAGGCCGCCAGTGCGCCGACCAGGGCCCAGGCGGCGGCGCGGTGGAACTGGCGATCGATGAGATGCGCGCTCATCGCCGACCACACCATGCAGGTGACCATGAAGCCCTGCGAGATCGCCACCAGCCCGTCGAGATGCAGGCCGCTGCGCGCGAAGGCGGCGGGATCGGCGAGCGTGCGCGCCGCCAGGCCGCCATCGCCGCTCACCACGCCCGCGGCGCCGAGTGTCTGGGTGACCACCAGCAGTCCCCACGCGGCGATGGCCGGAAACAGACCGATGGCCACCGCCGGAGCGTGCGCCGGCGGTGTCGCCTGGAAGGCCTGTGCGGTAATGATGATACCGATCCACAGGACGATGGCCATGCCCGCTTCCATCGGCACCAGCGCGTTGATCAGCGAGGTCAGCCCGCCGAGTGCGATGACGGCGAAGAAGACGCCGTTCAGCACCGAGTAGCCGGAGCGGGCGCCGAGCCCCTTCCAGCCGGGGTGGCCGATGTAGATCGTCGTCGGGAAGCAGGAGCCGAAGGCGGCGGCGACGACCGACCCGATGCCGTTGACGAGCAGCGACGATCGCGTCGGGTACGCGTCGCCGGCGGCCTCCGCCGACTCGATGTTCTGCAGCGAGCCGAGGACGTTGAACAGCCCCATCGGCAACACCACCGGCACCAGGTATTGGCGCAGCAGGGGGTGCGTCAGGCCGGCGATGAGATCGCCGACGACGAGCACCGGCGGGAAGAAGCCGACGGTCGACAGCGCTGCGTGCAGGCGCTCGCCGCTGACCGGCGACGGGGCGCCGAGGCCGGCCAGCAGCCAGGCGGCGGCGCTGCCGAGCGCCAGGGCCCAGGCGCCGCCCGGGATGCGCCAGGGCATCGCCAGGTGGGTGAAGTAGGTGGTCAGGATGATGCCGAGCGGCAGCATGGCGACCAGCGGCGCGGCGAAGGTCTTGATGGCGAAGTCGATGGCGATGAAGCTCACGGCGATGCCGGCGAGGGTCGAGAGCAGCGCGGCGCGCGGCGTCCAGCGCCGCACCTGGTCGGCTACCAGCGCCCCGGCGAGCTCGATCAGCGCCGCCAGGAAGCAGGCCGCGAGGCCGAGCTGCCAGGCGAGGCGGGCGGCCTCGTCCGCGCCATAACCGTCGGCCTGGGCGGCGAGCTTCACCGGCAGCATGACCAGGAAGACGTAGGCGAACAGCGATACGGTATTGATGCCATAGGGCAGCGCCGTGACGTCGTGCCGACCGCTGGCGGCGGAGAGGCGTTGCGACTGCCAGGCGTAGAACAGGTTGCCGACGACGATCGACAGGGCCGCGCCGGGCAGCACCGTGCGCAGGATGAGATCGAGCGGAAAGCCGAGCACGCCGCTGCACAGCGACAGGATGAGGAGGAACTGGATGAGGTTGTCGATGGCGAGGCCGAAGAAGCCGTCGACGTCGCCGGCGGTGAACAGCGCTTGCGGGCGGTGGCGCATGCTTCAGGCGGAGCGCGCCGGGCCCGGCGCCAGCGCGAGCAGGCGCATGGCCGCCTGCGGCTGGTGGAAGCCCTTGAGCGTCAGGTCGCCGGCCGGCTCGGCGGCAAAGCGATCGTCGAGGTCCGCGTAGCTGCGCGCCGAGATGAGGATCTCGCCGGGCCCGGCGGCGTCGGAAAGCCGGGCGGCGAGGTTGGTGACGTTGCCGATCACCGCGTAGTCGCGGCGACCCTCGTACCCGATGAAGCCGCAGGTGGCGTAGCCGCTGTGGATGCCCATGCCGGCGTGGATGGCGTAGCCCTTGCGCGTCCAGCCCTCGCGCAGCCGCTCGACGTCGCCGCGCATCGCCAGGGCCAGGCGCGCCGCGCGCTCGACGTGATCGGGCTGGTCGACCGGATCGTTGAAGAACACCATGAAGCCGTCGCCGGCGAAGTGTTCGAGGGTGCCGGCGAACTCCGCGATGCGCGCCCCCATGGCGGTGTGGTACTCGTCGAGCGTGGCGATGACCTCCTCCGGCTCGACGCTGTCGGAGAACGAGGTGAAGCCGCGCAGGTCGGCGAACAACACCGTCACCAGCTTGCGCTGGCTGCCGAGCTCGGCGGCGCCGCCGCGCGCCATCACCTGATCGATGATCTGCGGCGGGAAGAAGCGCTTGAGGTCGGCGAACTCGCGTTCGCGGGCGCGCAGGCGTTCGGTCGCGGCGACGCGCATGAGCGCCTGCACGCCCTGCTGGCCGACCGTCGAGAGGGCGTCGATCTCCGCCGTCTCGTAGGGATCGTCGCTGGCGCGCGCGCCGACTGCCATGCCGCCGACGACGCGCTGCTCGTGCACCAGCGGCAGCAGCAGCGCGGCACCGAGGCGGTCGAAGCCGGCCTCGCACTCGGCGCGGACGTTGGCGTACTGCGGCTCGACGGCGAGCTCGGCGCGCAGCATCTCGCGCCGCGTCGCCCGCAGCAGCTGCACGATCAGCTCGCCGTCGAGATCGTCGACCGGCGGCGGCGTCGCGCCGGCTGCGCGCACGTGCGCGTGCGGCCCGACCGCGTCGGGCAGCAGGAAGGCAACCGTACCGCGCGCGTCGCACAGGCGCGCCGGCGCCGCGGCGACGACGTCGAGCACCGCGTCGATGCTCGCCGCCGTGGCGAGCTCGGTGCCGACCTCGCGCAACAGCTCCGGGAAGCGGGCACGCTGCGGGTACAGACGGCGCTCCAGGCGCGCCTCGAAGCGCGGCCAGACGTAGAGCAGCGGAAAGAGCAGCGCCGCGACGGCGTAGGGGCGCACCGACACCAACAGGAAGGCGACGACACTGAGGATGGCGACCGCCGCCGTGTAGAGGATCGCCTTGCGCACGGCGATGCGCGCGTTGGTCAGCGCCGGGCGCAGGGCCACGCGCGCCAGCGCCAGCACGAAGACGCCGAGCGGCCAGATGAGGAAGCGGCTGTCGATCTCGAGCGCGCCGAAGCTCTCGCGGGCGAACTGCACCAGGGCGAAGGGGATGATGCCGACGACGACGCCGGCGCACAGAATGCGCGCCCGCTGCGCCACCAGGCGGTCGCTGCTGCGCCACGCCAGCCAGGCGCAGCGGGCGATGAACACCGCCATCACCATCAGGAGGATCGCCGACCCGATGGTGCGCGGATACGGCAGCAGGCGCGGGTAGTGCCCGTACCAGGCGGCGAAGTTGGCGCCGCCGTGCACCACCCCGGCGCCGTAGATCAGCCCCAGCAGCCGCGGCCGGTGCAGCAGCAGCGGGTGGACGACCGGAAAGGCGAGCAGCGTGTGGATCGGCACATAGGGCGTGAAGCTGACCAGGGCGAGGAAGTAGGCGGTATTCCAGGGGTGCGCGTTGTCGATCGGGATGAACAGCACCAGTAACGTTCCGCCGACGACGCTGCACAGCGCGAGTAGCGCCCAGCTCGGCGCCTCGTAGGGGCGCAGGGCGAAGACGGTGAAGCCGACGAGGATGAAGAACAGGCCGATGACGTCGCTGGCGCCCTGGGTGAAGACGAAGTCCTGCCACACCCATGGGCGCGCGACGAGGGTCACCTCGCGCTCCTCGCCGTCCGGGCTGCGCACGACGATGGTGTTGCTGGCGCCGATCTCCTCGCGCACGTTCGGGCCGATCGTGTGGCCGCGTCCATAGGACGGCGGCACCTCGACGCCGTTGATGCGCAGGGCGCGGCCGCCGCCGCGCAGCCCGGCGTCGGAGGCATCGTCGTGCGTCGGTGAGACGTAGAGGCCGTCCATCGTCCAGCCGACGTTGGCCGTCCCGACGCGCAGCAGCTTGTCGGCCGCGGCGAGCACCATCCCCAGCGCCGTCACGGCGACCAGCAGTCCGAAGAGCCCTTTTTGGCCGAGTGTGCCGTCGCGCAGCGACATCGGCGTCGGGTCTTAGCACACTCTGGCGGCCATAGCGGCGGCCCCCACGAGCGCGCTATAGGTTCGGTGCGTCATGCCCGTTCACGTCCCAGCCTTCGCCGCGCGCCCGCCCTGGTTGGGGGCCGACCTGCAGACCCTGCGCAACATGCTGCGCCCGCCCCGCGCCGGGCTCGAGCGCTACGCCGCCGAACGGCTCGAGCTGCCGCTCGCCGACGGATCGGGCGACCGCCTCGCCGCGACCCTGCAGCGCCCGAGCGAGGCCGGCGCGAGGCCGCTGGTGGTGCTGGTGCACGGCCTGTCGGGCAGCGAGGACAGCCCCTACATGCAGGTCAGCGCCGCGGCGCTGCTCGGACGCGGCCATGCGGTGCTGCGCCTCAACCTGCGTGGCGCCGGCGCGTCGCGACCGCTGTGCCGCTTCCAGTACCACGCCGGTCGCACGGCCGACCTACGCGACGCGCTGCTGGCGCTCGACCCCGCCCTGCGCGGCAACGGGCTGCTTCTCGTCGGCTTCTCGCTGGGCGGCAACCTGCTGCTCAAGTGCCTCGCCGAGCACGGCGCGGCGCTGCCGATTCGCGCCGCGGCGACCGTCTCGGCGCCGCTCGACCTCGCCGCCGCGGCGCGTCGCATCCTCATGCGCCGCAACGCGGTCTACCACTGGAACCTGCTGCGCGCGATGAAGATCGAGGCGCTGGCGCCGGCCGCCGCGCTGGCGCCGTCGGAGCGCATCGCCATCGCGGCGGCGCGCACCATCGTCGAGTTCGACGACCACTTCGTGGCGCCGCGCAACGGCTTCGCCGGCGCCGCCGACTACTATGCGCGTAACTCGGCGCAAGCCTTTCTGGCCGCGATCCGCCTGCCGACACTGGTCCTGCACGCGCTCGACGATCCGTGGATTCCGCCTGCCTCCTACCGGCGCGTACCGTGGGCGTCCCTGCCCGATCTGCACGCGGTGCTGGCGCCCGGCGGCGGCCACGTCGGCTTTCACGCGCGCGGCGCCGCGCGCCCATGGCACGACCAGATGATCGGTGACTTTTTTTCTCGGACGTCCCTTCTCCCCCCGGGAGAGGGTCAGGGTGAGGGAATGCGATGAAAACCTACCTCTGGCTTGCCGCACTGATCCTGCTCGGCGGCGCCGCGGCCCTGGCCGTGTCGCTCTCCACCCCGCCCGCCGCCGCGCCCGACAGCGCCGCGGTCGTCGCACCGGCAGCGGTGGACATCTTCCCCAAGGCGCTGAACCACTGAGCGCCCCGCGCGGGCGCCCGTCTGGTCAGCGCAGGGTGGTGCTGGGGATGTCGTCGCGCTTCCACTCCTCGTGAAAGAGCGAGGTGTAGCCGATGTGCTGGAAGACCCAGGCGCCGGCGATCCGCGCCAGGCGGTCCTCGTAGTAGGCACCGATGCGGATGCCGCGGTTCTCAGCGACGTTGAACATGTAATTGTACAGCGCCCAGGTAGCGGTGGCGCTGTCGTGCCCGGTCAGCACGATCTCCGGATGGTGGCCGTGATGGATGGTCACCGAGCCGCGCTCGCGGCCGAGCGACTCGCGCAGGAAGCGCATGATGGCCTCGCGGCCGGCGAACTCGTAGGTGCCGGAGCTGTAGCAGACCGTCGCGTCGGCGGCGAAGAGC
>JANNRA010000214.1:0-39258 GCA_031401035.1 bacterium
CGGAATGCTGCTCACGTCGTTGTCCACACGGTGCCGTCGGTCCCGATGAACCGGTCGGTGACTAAAAAAGACGGTGCCAAAATGTGACTACGCCCGCTCCGGAAGGTTGGCGCCGCCGGGCGGCGCCTTCCGTCTCAGAGCGGGCGAGCCGCCCGCGCTCCCAGATCGCCGCTCAGCGCCGCCGGCGGACCAGCAGGGCGGCGACGGGCAGCAGCAGCAGCCAGGCGCTGCCGGTCGCGGCCGGGGCCACCACCTGGCAGCCGTCATCCTCGTCATTGCCGCCGCCGCGGGTGCGGGTCGGCGTGGCCGGCGGCGGTGGCGTCGCGGTCACCGTGGCGGTGGCCGTGGGCGACGCGGCAGGGGTGCTGGTCACCGTCGGCGTGTTGGTCGGCGTTACGGAAGGGGTGTCTTCCGGGATGACGCCGCCGACGTCGACCGTGCCGTCGGTGCAGTCGGTCGGCAGGGCGCCGCCGGCGGGGTCGCTGGCGCCGGCGTTGTCGCAGACGAACGGGTAGGCCCCGTCCTCGACCAGTTCGCCGATCGCCACCTGGCAGGTGTAGAGCGTCGAGCCGCCCGGGATCGGTGCGACGTTGTCGAGCGCCAGCACCAGGGCGCGGACCGCCGCGCAGGGTGTGCCGCCCGGCGAGCAGCCGGCCGGTTGGAAGGCGAAGGCGGTGCCGCCCTTGTCTATCGCCTCGTTCACGGTGCAATCGGGCTTGCCGTTGGCCTTGGCGACGACCGTGATGTCGGTGTCGGCCGGGAAGAGGAGATCGTTCTGCGTGCCGGCGACCTCGATCTCTGTCTGCAGCGAGACCGTGAGCGGCTTGGTCTCGCCCTGCTCGGCGACGATGTCACCGACGACGATGGTCGCGTCGACCGGCACGTCGACGGTGATGGCGCCGTCGGTGCAGTCGGCGCCGAGGCGGTCGCCGTTCGGATCGCCGGCGCCGGGGTTGGAGCAGGTGAGCGGGTAGTCGCCGGCCTCGGCGTCTGCGGCGATCGTCACCGTGCAGGTGAAGAGCTGCGCATCGTCGGGAATCGGGTCGAGGTTGTCGAGCGCCAGGACGATGGCGCGCACGCCCGTGCAGTCGTCGCCAGGCGTGCAGCCGATGGGCATGAAGGCGAACGACGTTCCGCCCTTGTCGATGCTCGGGTTGACGCGACAGTTCGGTTCGTCCTCGTTGTCGGGCGGGATCGGCGTATCCGGGTCGAAGGCGATGTCGACCTGGACGCCGGCGACTTCCGCATCGCTGGCGAGCGAGACCGGGAAGGTGATCGTCGCACCAGGCTCACCGACGGCCGAGCCGACGATGATCGAGACGGCGATCGGCAGCGCCGTGTTGGTGGCGGAGGCGGTGCGGGTGGCCGTCGCCGGCGGCGTCGGGGTGACCGTGCGGGTGATCGTGGCGGTCGCTGTCACCGTCGCGCTGGCGGTTCCCGCCGGGGTGCCGGTGGCCGTCACGGTCGCCGTCGCCGTGCCGGTCGGCAGGCCAGTCGGGGTGAAGGTCGCGGTGGCGGTACCGGTCGGCAGGCCGGTTGGGGTGAAGGCTACGGTCGCGGTGAGCGTCGGCGAGACCGTCGCCTCGCCGGTCGGCGTGTCGATGGGCGTATCGATCGGTGTGGTATTCGGGGTTTCGGTGGCAACCGCCGTCGGCGTGTCGGTCGCCAGGATCACCGGCGTGTCGGTCAGTGTCGCGAGCGCCGTCGGCGAGTCGGTCGGCGTCGCCGTCTCGGCGCCCGGCGTCAGCGTCTCCGTCGGCGTGAACGTGTCGGGCGCCGCCGTCTGGGTCAGTGTCGCGGTCGGGCTGTCCGGTGCGGTGGTCGGCGTCGCCGTGCCGGGGTCGGTCGTCGGTGTGTGCGTCGGCGTTTCGGCCCCCGGGGTGATGGCGCCACCGGCCTGGCAGTCACCAGCGGCGCAGGTGCCGGCGCCGGTGCACGCATTGAAATCGTCGCAGGTCGCACCGGTGTTCGCCGGGATGCACTGGCCCTCGGCGTTACAGGTCTCACAGGCCGGATCGCAGGGGGCAATGTTGAAGGACTCGCAGACGCCGCTGGTGGGATTGCAGAAATCAGGCGTGCACGGGTTGGTGTCGGCGTCGGGGCAGACGACCAACTGGCCGAAACACGCTGTGCCGAGGCAGACATCGCCCGTCGTGCAGGTGCTGAAGGCGTCGGTACACGGCATGCCCTGCTTGGTCATGTCGGGGACGCACGCCCCGGCTGGGCCGCAGGTGCCCTCGCAGCCGGTCATGCCGCAGGTGGCGCCCTCGTTCGGGGTGCCCTGGCAGACGCCGTTGGCGCAGCTGTCGTTGGTCGTGCAGGGGTTGCCGTCGTTGCAACTGCCGCCGGAGACCATGCTGCCGGAGCAGGCGCCGTCGACGCACATGTCGGGCGTCGTGCACTCGTTGAAGTCATCGCACGACTGCGCGCGGGCGGGGGGCGATGACAGGGCGACAGCCAGCGCCGTCGTTGCGAGGAGCCTCCAGAACCACAAACCCATGCGTCTCTCCTCCAACCTCTGGGGCGAAATGATGGCGGAGAAGGCCACAGTTTTGCGGCGGCGTCAAATTGTTCTTTGCGGCGGCGATCCCTTACAACGACGCGGCCGCCATGACCGTTCCGCTCGCCGCGATCCTCACTCGCAACGTCGCCTGGTACCTGGTCAGCCGCTTCTGCGGCGGCACGGCGATGACCATGCTGCGCGCCGCGATCGCCTGGCACGTGTACTCGCTGACCAACTCACCGTTTCATCTCGGGCTCATCGGCCTGGTGCAGTTCGTGCCGGTGCTCGGCCTGACCCTGGTCGGCGGCGCCGTTGCCGACAGCTACGAACGCCGCCGTATCATCATGATCGCGCAACTGGTGCCGTTGGGGTGCGCCCTGACGCTGATGGAGACGACGCGCGCCGGGGCCATGACGCTGCCACTGCTCTACGGCCTGGTGTTCGTGTCGGCGTGCGCGGCGGCGTTCGAAAATCCGGCCCGCGCCGCGATGCTGCCGACGCTGGTGCCGCGGCCGGCCTTTCCGCGCGCCGTCACCCTCGCCTCGACCGGGCAGGCGCTGGCGTTCATGAGCGGCCCGGCCGGCGGCGGTTTCGTCATCGCCGCGGCGGGCATCGCCGCCGCCTACGCCACCGCAGCGAGCCTGCTGGTTGCGTCCCTGGTCGGCCTCGCCCTGCTGCGCCCGGCGCCGCCCGACGGCGTGCGGCGGGCGATGAGCTGGACGGCGGTGCGCGAGGGCCTCGGCTTCGTGCGTCGCAATCCGGTGGTGCTGGGGTGCATGACGCTCGACATGTTCGCGGTGATCTTCGGCGGCGCCACGGCACTGCTGCCGGTGTTTGCCAACGACGTCCTCGGCGTCGGTGCGCGCGGCTACGGCATCCTCAGCGCCTCGCTCGAGGCGGGTGCTCTGGCGACCTCCCTGGCGCTGTTTGTCCTGCCGACGATCAACCGCGCCGGCAGCGCCTTGCTGGTGGCAGTGACGGTGTTCGGCCTGGCGACGATCGGCTTCGGGCTGTCGACCTGGTTTCCGCTCTCGGTGGCCCTGTACGTGCTCTGCGGCGTTGCCGACCAGATCAGCGTCGTCATGCGCAGTACCGCCATCCAGCTGGCGACACCCGATGCCCTGCGCGGCCGCGTCAGCGCCGTGAACTTCATCTTCATCGGCGCCTCGAACCAGCTCGGCGCGGTCGAGTCGGGCTTTGTCGCCACCCTCACCGATCCGGTGTTCGCCGTCGTCAGCGGCGGCATCGGGACCTTGATCGTGGTGGCGATCGTCGCCGCGCGCTTGCCCGAGTTGCGCCGCTACCGCATCTGATCCGACGCGGCATTCTGCGCCCGGACGGCATTCTGCGCCCGGACGACTTGGCGGTCCATCACCCAATCGACCAGGCGCGGCAGCAGGCGGCGCGCCAGGTGCGCCAGGCGCGCCTCGCGGCCGGGGATGATGAGGAAGCGCCGGCGTGCCACGCCGGCCAGCAGCGCGTCCGCCACCGCGTCGGCACTGAGCACGCTGGCGCCGGCGGAGACCGCCAGCGTTTCGCGCGGCTTGGTGGCGTTCTCGGCCGCCAGCGCCGGCGTGTCGACGTCGGGCGGGCAGAGCACCGAGACGCCGATGCCATCGCGCCGCAGCTCGCTGCGCAGGGCCTCCGAGAATCCGACCACGGCGAACTTGGCGGCGGCATAGTCGGTGTAGCCGAAGACCCCGATCAGGCCGGCGAGCGAGGCGACGTTGACGATGTGGCCGCGCCGCCGCGCCCGCATCGCCGGCAGCACCACCTGGGTCGCGTGCCAGGCGCCGTACAGGTTGATGCGCAGCGTCTCCTCCAGTTGCGCGGTGGAGATGCGTTCGAAGTAGTCGGGGATGGCGCGACCGGCGCAGTTGATCAGCAGATCGGGCGTGCCGAGCGCGGCCACGGCGCCGCCCAGCTCGGCCGCCACCTGGGCGGCGTCGCCGACGTCGCACTGGTGCCAGAGGACGCGTTGGCTCGGGCGCGCCGCGGCCGCCGCGATACGCGCCGCCGCCTCCTCCAGGGGCGCGCGTCGGCGGGCGAAGATCGCCACGTCGGCGCCGCGCGCGGCGAGTCGGCAGGCGGTCGCCAGTCCGATGCCGCTCGAGCCGCCGGGGATGAAGGCCAGGGAACCGTCGCCGACGCGCACGCGCCGCTCAGAAGAATTTGCGCGCCAGATCGAGCAGGTCGTCGACGGCCGAGCCGTCGCCGTCGAAATCGAGCATCGACGCCAGCGACCCCTGACCGCCCGCGCCGGCCGGCGCCGCACCGTCGCCGAACTGGCCCGATGCGCCGCCCGTGCCGGCGCCGGCCTGGTTGCGCTGATTGAGCAGCATCACCGCCGCCGAGGCGATCAGTGGCAGCATCTTTCTGAGCAGCGAGCTGTCGAGGCCGCCCTGGTCGGCGGCGGCGCCGGCGACGTTGCGGCTGACGTCCTTGGTGCCGAAGATCTGGCCGAGGATGGCGTTGCCATCCAGGCCGCCGCCCTGGTCGGGTCGTCCGGCCTGGCCAGATGCGGCGCCGCCGAGCATCTCGAAGAGGGAGTCCAAGCCGCCCGCCTGCTGCGTGTTGCGCTGCAGTCCGCGCGCCACGGCCGGCGTCAGCTGGGTCATTCCCTGGCGCACGACCGCCGGGTCGACACCGAGTTGGCCGGCGATCTGGTCGACGAGTCCACCGTTGTTCGCCTGCGTCAGCATCTCGAGAAGCGTCATGGTTCTCCTCCTGCGTTCAAGTGCGCGGATCCTAGCGCGCCGGCTACCGCCTGGCCATGGCCTCGGGTACAACTCCCTCATGTCGCTGCAAACTCTGACCACCCTCAGCACGAGTTGCATCGTTCTCAGCGGCGTCGCCCTGCTGGTCGGCTGGTACTTCATCCGCGTCCGTCGCGACCGCGGCCGCCATCAGGCGGCGATGCTGACCGCCACGGCGCTGGCCGGCCTGTTTCTCGTCTTCTATGTCAGCCGCTGGGCGCTCTACGGCTCGAAGCCGTTCGAAGGCACCGGCGCCTGGCGAGTGCTCTACCTGGCCATTCTGGTGCCGCACGTCGTGCTGGCGATCGCCGTTGGCCCGATGGCGCTGCGCCTGATCCAGTTGGCGCTCGGCAAGGGCGACTTCGCCGCGCACCGGCGGCTGGCGCGCCTGACGCTGCCGGTGTGGCTGTTCGTCGCCGCCAGCGGCTGGACGATCTACTACCTGCTGTACGTCCATACCTACTGAGACGTGGCGTTCGACCGTCCAGTGGGCTAGGGCCACAGCGCATGCGGTTCGAGGGCAAGGTGGCGCTGGTGACGGGCGGCGGGTCGGGCATCGGCCGCGCCATTTCTCTGGGCTTGGCGGCCGAGGGGGCGCTGGTCGCCGTCAACGACATCCGTCCGGAAGCCGCCGCCGACACCGTCGCCGCCATCGAGGCGGCGCACGGACGGGCCATGGCGGTGCCGGCCGACGTCGCCGACGGTCGCGCCACCCTGAAGATGTTCACCCGCTTCCTGACCACCTGGAACACGCTCGACATCCTGGTGAACAACGCCGGCGCGCTCTTCATGGCGCCGCACGTCATCGCCGCCTTCGATGCGATGGCCGCCGAGGTGCAGGCGGGGCGGCGGCCGACGCAGCCGCTCGGCGCGACCTCGACCATGGAGGACGGCGTCTGGCGGCGCACCCTGGCGATTCACGTCGACGGCGCCTTCCACTGCACGCGCGAGGCGCTGAAGGTCATGGAGGCGTGCCGGCGCGGTAAGATCATCAACATGGCTTCGGTGGCCGGCACCACCGGGCTCGCCGGGTCGCCCGACTACAGTGCCGCCAAGGGCGCCATCATCGCCTTCACGAAGTCGGTGGCGAAGGAGGTCGCGCACCTCGGTATCCAGGTCAACGCCATCGCACCCGGCTTCATCGACACACCGCTGCTCGAGACGCTATCGCCGGCCATGACGGCGATGGTGCTGGCACAGACGCCGCTCGGGCGCCTCGGCACGGTGGCCGAGATCGCCGCCGCGGCCCTCTATCTCGCCGCCCCGGAGGCCGACTTCATCACCGGCCAGGTGCTGAGTCCGAACGGCGGCTACGCCATCTAGAAAAGCCTTCACACGGAGACACGGAGGCACGGAGGACTCGGCGTCGAGATCAAGCGACGCTCTCGAGCCCACCCCCACAGAAGATGGAGCTGTGAAATTGGGCTGCAGGCACGGGCTGACCGTGTCCTCTCCGTTTCTCCGCGCCTCCGTGTGAAGGGTTTTGTCGGCCACGTCCGGCGGGCTTGTGGAACGCGTGGCGACCGGCTTTGGTCGGCGCTGCTCGCACGGAGGGAAACCCATGTCGGCCACGCCCGCGCTCCTGATCCGCAACGCCCACATCGTCGACGGCACCGGCGCTCCGGCACGGCACGGCGACGTCGCCGTCGTCGACGGCCAGATCGCCGCGCTCGGGCCCGATCTGCCGCGCGCCGGCCTGCCGAGCGGCGCGCGCGAGGTCGACGCGCAGGGGCGCACGCTGGCGCCGGGCTTCATCGACGTCCACACCCACTTCGATCCGCAGATCTGCTGGGACCGCCTGGCGACGCCGTGCCTGGAGCACGGTGTGACAACGGTGCTGCTCGGTAACTGCTCGCTGTCGCTGGCGCCGGTGCGCCGCGACGACGTGCGCGGCCTCGCCGGGATGTTCAAGCAGATCGAGGACATCCAGCTCAGCACCTTCGACGCCGGCGTGCCGTGGACCTGGGAGACCTATCCCGAGTACCTCGACGCCATCCGGCCCGGCCTGGGGATCAATGTCGCCGGGCTGGTCGGTCACTCGCCGTTGCGGACCTATGTCATGGGCGCCGCCGCGCAGGAGCGCGCCGCCACCGACGACGAGATCGCCGCCATGTGCGCCATCTTGCAGGACGCCATCCGCGGCGGCGCCGCCGGTCTGTCGACCTCGTTCGTCGACATCGACGAGCACATGCGCCCGGTGCCGAGCCGTTTTGCGACGCGCGACGAGGTCATCGCCCTCGGCCGCGCCATGAAGGCGGTCGGCCGCGGCCTCATCCAGACCGTGCCCGTGTTCTACAATCCGCCCGAGCAGCTGCAGAACATCCGCGACATGGGAGAGATCTCGCGCGCCACGGGCCTCTTCTGCACCATCGCGCCGATCGTCCACAATCCGATGCTGGCGCTGTGGCAGGAGTCGCTCACCGCCCTCGAAGAGGAGGCGGCGCGCGGCGCCAACCTCTTCGGCCAGAGCATGCCGCGCACCTTCGACATCAACATCCGCCTGTCGGAGACCTCGTTCCTGCTCTACGCGCTGCCGGCCTGGAACGAGATCATGCGCCTGCCGCAGGCCGAGCGCCTGGCTGCCTTCGCCGACCCGGCGCGGCGCGAGGAGTTGCGCAACCAGTCGGTGCTGCTCGGCCCGCTGCTCTACATCCTCACCGTCGGCGAGACGACGGCGCACGGCGCTTTGCGCGGCCGCACGCTCGGCGACCTCGCCGGCGAGCGCGGCGTGCAGCCGGCCGACGTCATGCTCGACCTCGCCTGCGGCGAGGCGCTGAAGACCGAATTCTGCATGCGCAACGCCCTGCACGCCGACCCCGACGGCGTCACCGCCATCCTCAGCCACCCACGCATCCACATCGGTGCCAGCGACGCGGGGGCGCATATCGCCCAGTTCTGCGGCGCCGGCGATACCAGCTACCTGCTGGCGCGCTGGGTGCGCGACCTCAAGGCCTTCACCCTCGAACGCGCCGTGCATCGCCTCACCGGCGAGCTCGCCGACGCCTTCGGCATCCGCGGTCGCGGCCGCCTCGCCGTTGGCCAGGCGGCCGATCTGGTGCTCTTCGACCCGGCCACCATCGACCGCGGCGAGGAGGACTTCGTCAACGACGTGCCGGGCGGCGGCAATCGCTACGTCCGCCACGCCACCGGCATCGACCTGGTGGCGGTCAACGGCGCCGTGACCTGGGAGGCGGGTGCTTACACCGCCGCTCGTGCCGGCGCGGTGGTGTGACCGTCCCGCCCTGTCTTGCGGCCCTGCGGCTGATGCGCTAGACGGGCGATCGCGTCAGGGAACCACGGCTCCACCGCGACCATGGAAATTCCCGCGTAGTATCTGAAAGGAGGGAATCAACATGGCTCAAGGCACCGTGAAGTGGTTCAGCGCCGAGAAGGGCTTCGGATTCATCAGCCGTGACGACGGCGAAGATGTGTTCGTGCACTTCAGTGCGATCACCGGCGACGGGTTCAAGACCCTGGAGCAGGGCGAACGCGTCGAGTTCGAAGTCACCGACGGCCGTAAGGGACCGCAGGCCGCCAACGTCACCAAGGCCTGACGCGTCCGCGCGTCCAGGTCCGCGCGTCCCAGGCACCGGTCCCGACGCGCGCACAACGCATGACACCAACGCCCCCGCCGGCCATGCCGGCGGGGGCGTTTACGTTCGTGGCGGCGGCGTTCTCGCATTGGCTTACGGGCGCTGCTAGGGCAGGCACCGTTCAGCAAGGAGTGCCCACCCATGGATCTCAAGCACCGCAGCCGCGCCATCACCGACGGCCCGGACCGCGCCCCGTCGCGGGCGATGTTCAAGGCCATCGGCCTGACCGACGCCGACCTGGCCAAGCCGCTCATCGGCGTCGCCAACACCTGGATCGAAGTGATGCCCTGTAACTTCCACCTGCGCCGGCTGTCGGAGCGGGTGAAGGAGGGTATCCGGGCGGCGGGCGGGACGCCGATCGAGTTCAACACGGTGGCGGTGTCGGACGGCATCTCGATGGGCACCGAGGGCATGAAGGCGTCGCTGGTCAGTCGCGAGGTGATCGCCGACTCGATCGAGCTGGTGATGCGCGGGCACCTCTTCGACGCCGTCATCGCTCTGTCCGGCTGCGACAAGACGATTCCGGGCACGATCATGGCGCTGGCGCGCCTCGACCTGCCCGGCGTGATGCTCTACGGCGGCTCGATCGCCCCGGGTCATCTGCACGGCAAGGACCTGACCATCCAAGACGTCTTCGAAGCGGTCGGCGCTTACAACGCCGGCCACATCGACGCCGACGAGCTGCGCGCGGTCGAAGACGCTGCCTGCCCGGGGCCGGGCGCCTGCGGCGGTCAGTTCACCGCCAATACCATGGCGATGGCCGGCGAAATGCTCGGCATCTCGCCGATCGGCAGCGCCAGCGTGCCGGCGATGGACAACCACAAGGACGCGGTCGCCTACGACTGCGGCAAGCTGGTCATGCAGGTCCTGCAGCGCGGCGTCACGGCGCGCCAGATCCTCACCCGGGCCGCGTTCGACAACGCCATCGCCGGCGTCTGCGCCTCCGGCGGATCGACCAACGCGGTGCTGCATCTGCTCGCCATCGCGCACGAGGCCGGCGTGGGGCTCGATATCGACGACTTCGACCGCATCAGCGCGGTGACGCCGTTGCTGTGCGACCTCAAGCCGGGCGGTCAGTTCGTCGCCGCCGACCTCTACCGCGCCGGCGGTGTGGCCCTGGTGGCGCGGCGCCTGCTCGAAGCCGGTCGCCTGCAGGGCGAGGCGTTGACGGTCACCGGGCGCTCAATCGGCGACGAGGCGGCGCGCGCCGTCGAGACGCCGGGCCAGGTGGTCGTGCGGCCGCTCGCCGCCCCCCTCAAGGCGACCGGCGGCCTGGTCATTATGAAGGGCAACCTGGCGCCGGAGGGCTGCGTGGTGAAGGTCGCTGGCCACGAGCGCATGCTGCACCGTGGCCCGGCGCGCGTCTTCGAGTGCGAGGAGGACGCCTTCGCGGCGGTCAAGCGGCACGCCATCCAGGCCGGCGACGTGCTGGTCATCCGCAACGAGGGGCCGGTCGGCGGCCCCGGCATGCGCGAAATGCTCGGCGTCACAGCGGCGCTGGTCGGGGAAGGCCTCGGCGAGACCGTGGCGCTGCTCACCGACGGACGCTTCTCCGGGGCGACGCACGGCCTGATGGCCGGCCATGTGGCGCCCGAGGCGGCGCGCGGCGGACCGATTGCGGCCGTGCGCGACGGCGATACGATCGTCTTCGACATCAAGGCACGCGAGCTGCGTGTCGAGATCGACGCGGCCGAGTTGCGCGCCCGCCTGGCCGGCTGGACGGCGCCGGCGCCGCGCTATGCGCGCGGTGTCTTCGCCAAGTACGCGAAGACGGTGTCGTCGGCGTCGCTCGGCGCGGTCACGAGCTGAGTCAGGCCGCTTCGGCGGTGACGGTGTCGGCGTTGGCTTCGAGGAGCCGTTTCGGCGGCAGCTGCAGGTCCCACACCACACCGACCCAGGAGAGCGCCTTCAGCAGGTAGAAGCTGACGTCGATCTCCCACCAGAAGA
Source organism: bacterium (assembly GCA_031401035.1). Taxonomy (GTDB): domain Bacteria; phylum Desulfobacterota; class Binatia; order HRBIN30; family CADEER01; genus JANNRA01. The sequence goes on from JANNRA010000214.1 coordinate 10,800, forward strand.
AGCCCTGCCGCACCGAGTTCATGTAGCGATGGTGGTTGTTGTGCCAGCCCTCGCCCATGGTCAGCAGCGCCAGCCAGATGTTGTTGCGGCTGGCGTCGCCGGTGTCGTAGCGGCGGCTGCCGTAGACGTGCGCGAGCGAGTTGATGGTGAAGGTCGCGTGCCAGAGCAGCGTCGTGCTGACGAAGAAGCCCCACACCAGCCAGGGCAGGCCGCCGACGAGGAACAGGCCGATCGCGAGGGTCACCGGTGGGACCAGGAAGTGCTCGTTCAACCAGCGCAGCTCCGGGTACTTGGCCATGTCCGGGATGCGCTCGTAGAGCGTCTCTTCCCACGATTCGGCGAGGATCCAGCCGACGTGCGACCACCAGAAGCCGTTGCGCACCGGCGAGTGCACGTCGCCCTCCTGGTCGCTGTACTTGTGGTGCACGCGGTGGTTGCCCGCCCACCACAGCACGCCCTTCTGCACCGACAGCGTCCCGAGGACCGCCAGCACGAACTGGAAGACGCGCCCGGTCTTGTAGCTGCGGTGTGCGAAGTAGCGGTGATAGCCGGCGGTGATGCCGAACATGCGCAGCCAGAACAGCGCCGCGCAGACCGCCAGGGCCGACCAGGTCACGCCGGTGTAGAAGGCCAGCAGGCAGGCGAGGTGCACGCCCCAGAAGGCCGCGCCGGCGTCGCCCACGCTATTGATCGGTCGATCCAGGAGGCGGGGACCCCCGTGTCGTTCATCATCAAGCATGGACGAAGTGTAGCGTAGCGCATGTCACCGATCGGTCACGGCGACATCACGTGACGGTGACATTCGATCCCTGTCAGCGCCTGGGTGGCAGCGCAAATCGCGCCCCGATTGCTCCCGCGCCGGCCGGCGCGCATCATCTCGGGGTGGCGCCGTTCTCCCTCTACCTCCACATTCCCTACTGCGACTCGAAATGTCCGTACTGCGACTTCAACTCGTACGCGGTGAAGCGGTGGCCGGAGCCGGAGTACGCCGCGGCGCTGATCGCCGAGATGCGCGCCGCGGCGGCGCGGCCGGAGTGGGTCGACGGCGCGATCGCGACGATCTTCTTCGGCGGCGGGACTCCGTCCCTGTTCGCGCCGGCGACGATCGGCGCGGTGCTCGACGCCGCGCGCGAGCTGTGGCCGTGGACGGCGCCCGAACTCGAGGTTACGCTCGAGTGCAACCCCGGCACGGTCGATGCCGAGAAGCTGCGCGGCTTCCGTGCCGCCGGCGTGACCCGCATCAGCTTCGGCGTGCAGTCCTTCCACCCTACGCATCTCGCTCGTCTCGGCCGCATCCACAGTGCGGCGCAGGCGATCGATGCCATCGGCGCCGCCCGTGCGGCCGGCTTCGACAACTTGAGCTTCGATCTCATCTTCGCCGTGCCCGGCCAGACTCCGGAGGAGTGGGAGGCCGACCTGGCGACCGCGATCGCGCTCGCGCCCGATCATATCTCCGCCTACAACCTCACCTTCGAGGAAGGGACGGCCTTTCACGCCCAGCGCCGGAGCGGCGCCATCGCGCCGGTGCACGAGGAGGCCGAGGTGGCAATGTTCACCCGCACCCGCAGCGTCCTGACCGCGGCCGGGTACGCGCCCTACGAGATCTCGAATTTCGCCCGGCCGGGTCGCGCCTGCGCCCACAACCTGAACTATTGGCGGGCCGGTGCCTACCTCGGTGTCGGCGCCGGTGCGCACAGCTATGCCGCCCGGCCGGCGCCGGGCGGACGCTGGGGCAACGAGAAGTCGCCCAGCCGCTACCTCGAGCGCGTCGGTGCCGACGGGCATGCCCGCGCCAGCGAGGAGCACCTGACGGTCGAACAGGCGCGCGGCGAGTTCGTGTTCCTCAACCTGCGCTGCAGCGACGGCTTCGCCGCTGCCGACTTCACGACCCGCTTCGGGCTCGACGTCGCGACGGCCTTCCCGCACCTCGCCGCCCTGACGCGCGACGGCGTCCTCGAACATGCCGCCGACCGCTGGCGCCTCACCGCGCGCGGCCTGCTGCACGCCGACTCGGTCTTCGCGACGTTTCTCTGACGCCGGATCAGTCCTTCTTCTGCTGCGCCCGCATGCGCATCTCCGGGATGCCGATCGGCTGCAGATTCTCGAGGAAGACGCCGTTGAAATTCGCCGCGATCTCGCTCGCCGTCAGGCCGCCGGGCTTGTACATCATCGCCACCGGACGCGGCTGCTGGAACAAGGTGTAGCCGAAGCCGCGGCGGCCGAAGATCTGGCCGTTGACGTGCGCCGCCTTATCGGAGCCGAGGAAGGCGATGAGCGGGCCGTTGAGCTCCGGATTCATCTCCGGCGGCGGGTTGTCCTTGTCGATGCCGGGGATGGTGCCGGTCATGCGCGTCATGCCGGACGGCGCCATGGCGTTCACCGTGACGCCGTACTTCTCGTGCTCGATTGCCCACACCAACGTCAGGCCCATGATGCCGGCCTTGGCGGCGCCGTAGTTCGACTGGCCGAAGTTGCCGCGCAGGCCGGCACTGGAGGTGATGTTGATGACGCGGCCGAAGCCCTGCTCGCGCATCAGCGGCAGGGCGTGGCGGCCGCAGTTGAAGGTGCCCTTGAGGTGCACGGCCAGGACGACGTCGAAATCCTCTTCGGTCATCTTCCCGAGCGAGCGGTCGCGGACGATGCCGGCGTTGTTCACCAGGATGTCGATGCGCCCGAACGTGTCGACGGCACTCTTGATGATGTTGGCAGCGGCGGCGAAGTCGGAGACCGAATCGTAGTTCGGTGCCGCGTCGCTGCCGAGCGTCTTGATCTCGTTGACGACCTGCTGCGCCGGATCGTCGGCGCCGCCGCGCCCGTCGATCTCACAGCCGACGTCATTGACGATGACCTTGGCCCCCTCGCGCGCCAGCGCGAGGGCGATGCCCCGTCCGATGCCCCGACCCGATCCAGTGACGACGGCGACCTTGTCTTTCAACAGCATTGGCGCTCCTCGCAAACGAAAGTTCGGAGGCGCTACCACTCGCCCCCGCGGCCGTCAATCAGATGATTGAAGCGCGGCGGCTACTTCTCGCCTTTGCGTATCGCGTCGGGGACGGCGGCGCGAATCACGATGTCGGTCAGGCGGCCGACCGGTCGTCCGGCTTGTCGCCCGTCGACTCGGGGTCGCCCTTGTTCTCGATCGCCTTGCGGAAGTCCTTGATACCCTTGCCGAGCGCGCCACCGATCTCGGGCAGTCGGCCGGGCCCGAAGATCACCAGGGCGACGACGAGAATGATGATCAGCTCGGGAGCGCCTATGCCGAACATGCGGGAATTCCTCCAGGCCGGCAGGCTAGCATCGCGGCGTCCGGGAGACGAGCACGCATTGAAGGACGCGGCGGCGGCGGACTAGAGTCGGGGGCATGAAGCATTGGTTCGCTCTGTCCGCCATCGGCCGCGACCGACCTGGGATCGTCGCCGACCTCGCCGAACTGATCTACGAGTGCGACTGCAATCTCGAGGATTCGAGCATGACCATCCTCGGAAGCGAGTTCGCCGTGTTGCTGCTGTTGACCGGGGAGGGCCCCGAAATCGGCGAGCGCCTGGCGGCGGCCTGCAAACGCCTTGAATGGGAGAAGCGGCTGACCGTGTTCTTCCGCCCGCTGGAGGCCGAGCCGATTCCGTATCGGGCCAGTCAGCATGCGGCGCGCCAAGTGGTGCAGGCGGTGGGCGTCGACAAGGCCGGCATCGTCGCCCGCCTGGCGCGCTGCCTGGCCGACCATCGGGTCAACGTCGCCCAGATGCAGACCCAGTCGCGTCGCGAGGCCGAGTCGGGCACGCCGATTTACACCGTTCGGATGGTCATCGACGCCCCCGGCGGGGTCGATCTGGAGGTGCTACAGGAGCGCCTGGAGGGGGTCGCCCGCGACCTCTGCATCGACCTGACTATCGAGCCGGAGGATGCGTGAGGGGACAATTGACCGGCGCAACGACGCCGGTGTAGGCTACCGCCGTCGACCCGTTTCAGGAGGAGAGGACATTTGGCGTATCGCGGCCGCGGCCCACGTTTCGTTCCACCGCCCGAGGAAACACACCGCATCAACCGGAAGATCCGCACCCCACAGGTGCGGCTGATCGGGGTCGCTGGTGAGCCGATCGGCATCGTGCCGATCGAAGAGGCGTTGCGCCTCGCCGAGGAGGCGGTGCTTGATCTGGTCGAGATTGCCCCCACCGCGCAGCCACCGGTCTGTCGCATCCTCGACTACGGAAAGTTCAAGTATCAGCAGCACAAGAAGGAAAACGAGGCGAAGAAGAAGGCAACCGTCACGCAGGTGAAGGAGTTGCGCCTCGGCTATCGCACCGATCACGGCGATATCGACCGCCAGATCAGCAAGGCGCGTGAGTTCCTCGAAGCCGGCGATCGGGTCAAGTTCCTGCTCCGCTTCCGTGGGCGAGAGATGGCGTACCAGCACCTCGGCCGCGAGAAGCTGATGGGGGTATGCGAAGCGCTGAAAGAGGTCGCGACGTCCGAAGGCGATCCGCGCATGGAGGGCCGCATGATGGGAATCGTGCTCCAGCCCGGCAAGCGCAAGGCTCCCGCGAAGCCGGTTGCCGTGGCCACGCCGCCAGCCGCGAAAGCGCCGGTGGAGACTCCGCCGGTCCCGGAAGCAGCCCCCAAGGTCGAGGCCGTGCCGGAGGCCTGAGGGAGGCTCTTCGAGGGCGGTGTTCAGGGCTTGGGCGGGAGGATCCGCACCCGCCGCCCTTCGACGACCAGTCGGCGCTCGGCGAAGAGCTGGATGGCCTGCGGATACAGCTCGTGTTCGAGGGCCAGGACGCGCGCGGCCAGGGTTGCGGCGGTGTCATCGTCGAGCACCGGGACGCAGCCCTGCAGGATGATCGGGCCGCGATCGTAGTGAGCGTCGGCGAAGTGAACCGTGCAGCCGCTCACTTTGGCGCCGGCGGCCAGCACCGCGTCATGCACGTGGTGTCCATAGAATCCCTCGCCGCAGAAGGCCGGGATGAGCGCTGGGTGGATGTTCATGACCCGCCCCGCGTAGCGCGTGCGCGGTTCGAAAAGCGAGAGGAAGCCGGCGAGGACGATCAGGTCGGGGGCATGCGGGTCCAGCGCGGCGTGCAGTGCGTCGTTGAAGGCCGTGGCGTCGGGGTAGGCCTTGCGGGCGACCAGGACGGTCGAGATGCCGGCGCGGCGGGCTCGCTCGAGGCCGAAGGCGTCGGCGCGTGAGCCGACGACGACGGCGACACGAGGCGACAGACGCCCGTCGGCGATGCGGTCGAGCAGGTTCTGCAGCGAGGTCCCGCTGCCGGACAGCAGCACCGCCAGTCGGATCGGGTCAGCCATGCGCGCCGGCACGCTAGGGGGGGCGGCGGCGGGAATCAACCGCAGTCGAGGCGGATGTGAGTTCCCAGCCGTCGGCGGCTTGTGGTATCCCGAAAGTCCTAGGAGGACCGTGTGAACATGAATGATCGCCTGCTTCGCGTCGACATGACGACGCTGACCACGAAAGAGGAGCCGTTCCCGGCCGATTGGATCGCTCTGGGCGGCCGCGCGCTGTCGGCGCGCATCCTGGTGACCGAAGTCGATCCGACCTGCGATGCCCTCGGGCCTGACAACAAGCTGATCATCGCGCCCGGCTGTCTGGGCGGGTCAGTGGCGCCGACGTCGGGCCGCACCAGCATCGGCGGCAAGAGCCCGCTTACCGGCGGCATCAAGGAAGCCAATGCCGGCGGCCAGGCTGGCCAGAAGCTGATGCGGCTCGGCTACCGGGCCGTGATCGTCGAAGGGCAGGCGAAGGATGCCGGCAAGCGCTACCTCCTGACGGTGACGGCCAGCGGCGTCGCGCTGCGCGAGTGCCCGGAGTTGAAGGGCCTGCGCACCTACGACGCCTGCAGCAAACTCGCCGAGACGCACAGCAAGCGCGCCGCCTTCATCCTCTGCGGCCCGGCCGGCGAGGCGCGCTACAAGGGCGCCAGCGTCGCGCTCACCGACGACGACCATCGTTACCCGACCCGCCATGCCGCGCGCGGCGGACTCGGCGCCGTCATGGGCGCCAAGGGGCTCAAGGCAGTGGTGGTCGACGACGAGGGTACGAAGGCGCGCATGGCGAAGGATCCCAAGGGATTCAAGGAGCGCGTTGGCGCGCAGGTGAAGCACCATCAGGAAGGGCCGCAGCTGTTTGCGCGTGGGACCTCCGCGTTGGTCGGCATGGCGAACATGATGGACACCCTGCCGACGAAGAACCGCCGTTTCATGCAGTTCGACAAGGCGATGGACATCGACGGGTCCAATATCATCGCGAATTTCGAGACGCGCGGCGGCAGCATGCACCACTGCATGACCGGTTGCATCGTGTCGTGCTCCAACGTCGTGCACGGGCCCGACGGTAAGTACGTCACGTCGGCGCTGGAGTTCGAGACCCTGGCGCTGATGGGTTCCAACTGCGAGATCGGCAACCTCGACGCGATCGCCAAGATGGACCGCCTGTGCGACGAGCTCGGTCTGGACACCATCGAGACCGGCGGTGCGATGGCGGTGGCGATGGAAGCCGGCAAGCTGGCTTGGGGCGATGACGTCGCGACGGTGGCGCTGCTCGAGACGGTGGACAAGGGCGCGGAACTGGCCGTGGATATCGCCGAGGGCGTCGTTCACACCGGCCAGAAGTACGGCGTCGAGCGCATCCCGGCCGTCAAGGGGCAGGGCGTACCGGCGTGGGAGCCGCGCACGCTGAAGGCGACCGGCATCACCTACTGCACCAGCCCGATGGGTGCGGACCACACCGCCGGCCTGATCGCCATGCCGGTGCCCGACGGCGCGCGTGCCTCGCAGGATGCGCAGATCGTCAACGCGGTGTGCGATTCGAGCGGCTTCTGCCAGTTCCAGCAGCCGAGCATGGATGAGATGCGGATCTACTTCAACGCCATGTACGGCCTGGAGCTGACGCCGCGGGACATCGTCCAGTACGGCTGGCGCTGTCTGCAGGACGAGTGGGCGTTCAACCGCAAGGCCGGCCTCGGTGAGCACACCGATGCGTTGCCGGATTGGATGAGCACCGAAGCGATCCCGAGCAACGGCGCGGTGTTCGACGTGCCGCGCGAGGAGTTGCAGCGGGTCTTCACGTTGATGGAGTTCAACGAGGAAATGATGTCGCAGCGCGCCAGCGGCTGAGACGTTCGGCAGGGACCGCATGTCCGCGGGGGCGCCGGTGACGGCGCCCCCGCGTGCGTTTCAGGCCGGCAGGAAGAAGTGCGTCCGGTAGAAGCGCAACTCGGCGATCGATTCGCGGATGTCATCGAGTGCCAGGTGGGCGTGCCGTTTCTCCGGCGCTGGCGGCCCGGCGGGGTACCAGCGTTGCACCAGCTCCTTCACGGTGCTGACGTCAATGTTGCGGTAGTGGAGATACGCATCGAGCGTCGGCATGTAGCGGACCAGAAAGCGGCGGTCCTGGTGGATCGAGTTGCCGCACAGCGGCGAGGTCCGTTCGGGGCAGTACTGGCGGACGAATGCGAGGGTCTGCGCCTCGGCGTCGGCGACCGATAGCGGCGAGGTGCGCACGCGCGCCGTCAGGCCAGAGGCGCCGTGGTGATCGCGGTTCCAGTCGTCCATCGCGGTCAGCACCGCGTCGGACTGGTGCACGGCGAGGACCGGCCCCTCGGCGACGAGGTCGAGATCGGGCGTGGTGATCAGCGTCGCGATCTCGAGGATCACGTCGCGGTCGGCCCGGAGTCCGGACATTTCCATGTCCATCCAGGCGAGATGGTCCGGGTGCTGGCTCATCGGGGCGCCGCGACGCGCATCACGGGTTCGTGCGCAGCGCGCTCGCGACCGTTGGGGCGAGGCGGCGGCAGACCGCGGCGTCGATCGAGAGCTGCTCGATGGTCTGCGCCACCGTCTCGCGGGTCTCGTCGGTCGCGCAGCGGGGGAGAAAGGCGCACACCTCACTCGCCGCAGGTTCGGGCGTCAGCTGGGCGAGCGCGCGGACGACGTTCTGCTGCAACATCGGATCGAGTCCGGCGGTCACGTCGTTCCAGCGCGTATGGACGAACTCCCACGCCGCCAGCCGCGCCGCGCGTCCGCCGAGCAGGCGGGCGTACACGTGCGCCCGGTCCTGTGGCCGCACTTCGTCGCTGAGCGTCAGGGCCAGCGTGCGCTGAACCAGTTCCGGCGCTTCGAAGGCGGTCAGGCCGATCAGGAAGCGCTGCTCCTCCTCGGGGTCGTTGGCAGCGCCGCGTTTGTGCTCCAGGTAGCGCTGATACAGCGCTGTGTCGCCGGCGCGAGCCGCGATGCCGACGACGGCTGACGCCAGGTTGGGGTCGATCGTGGCGGGATCGACGAGATAGCGTGTGAGGCGCCGCTGCGCCTCGGCGATCACCGCGGCGTCGCCGCCGAGTTCGCCGAGCGCGGCGATGGCCGTGGCGCGACGCAGGCGGTCGTCGACGGACTCGCCGGCCCGTACGTCCCAGCCGAGTGCCTCGACATGCGGCCGATAGAAGGCGGCGGCAAAGCCGGAGAAGGCCGGCTCGCTCGCTTCGTCCACCAGGTGCGTCGCCATCCAGTACAGGCGTTCGGTGACCGCCGCGAGCACGGCGCGATCGCGCTCATCCCGGTAGCCGGCCAGCATGGTGAGGAACTGCGCCATGTCGATGCGGCAGGCCTTCGTCAACGCCCACTGATTGCCGACCAGGGTCAGGCGCTCCGGCGGCGTCAGCGCCGACTGGATGACTGGGACCAGGCGCGCCAGCGACGCGTCGTCGAGGGCGAAGCGGTAGAAGCCGGCGCCGTCGCCGTTGGGGAAGAACCAGTCGCCGTCGGGCAGCGGCACCGTCTGCTCGGCGCGATTCACCACGACGCGCACCTCCCTCACGCCCGCGGCTGTGCCGACTTTGAGGACCACCGGCGTCGGCCACAGGTCGGCCGTCGCCGACGGCACGGCATCGGGATCGGACGAGAAGCGTTCCTGCCGTATGTGCAGCGCGCCGTCCGTCGCCGCGAAGCTGAGCAACGGATGACCGGGCAGGGTGATCCATGCGTTGGCGATAGCCGCGACGTCGCGCCCGGAGGCGACGCCGAGCTCGCGCCAGAAGTCGTCGGCCGTGGCGTTCGCTTCCCGGTAGCGCTCCAGGTACGTGCGCACGCCGCGGCGGAAGATCTCGGCGCCGAGGAAGCCCTCGAGCATCCGCACCACCCCGGCGCCCTTCCAGTAGGTGATGACGTCGAAACGCTCGGTGGCCTGCTTGGCGTTCTTCACCTCGAAGGAGATCGGGTGGGTCGAGGCGAGGGCATCGAGCGCGAACGGGCGCGCCAGGGTGGCGACGAAGTCGCGCCACATGCCCCACTCGGGCACCAGGTCGGCGACGACCTTGTAGCCGATGAACGTCGCGAACGACTCGTTCAGCCACAGATCGTCCCACCACGCCATGGTGACCAGGTCGCCCCACCACATGTGCGTCAGCTCATGCGCGGCGGTGTAGTAGATGCCCTTCAGCGCTGGCGTCGAGGCGCGCTCGGCATCGGCGGCGATGGCGGTCAGGCGGTAGGTGATGGCGCCCGGGTTCTCCATCGCGCCGGCCTCGAAATCGGGCACGCCGATCGCGTCGACCTTCGCATACGGGTACGGAATGCCGGTGTAGTCCTCGAGATACTCGAGCGATCGCGCGTGTGCGTCGCGCGCGTACACGCCTTTCGCGGCCATGCCGCGCGGCAGGAAGACGCGCACCGGCCAGCCAGTCGTGGTGTGGACGACCGGCGTCGCCTCGTAGGGGCCGACGGTATAGGCAACCAGGTACGACGAGATCGGCGGCGTCTCGGCGAACTGTACCTCCTTGCGGCCGCCGCCGAGATCGGTCTCGCGCAGGACGGCGCCGTTGGCGATGGCGACCAGTGCCGACGGCACATTCAGGGTCAGCGCGAAGCGCGCCTTGAATGCCGGCTCGTCGAAGCAGGGAAAAGCGCGCCGCGCGTCGGCGGCCTCGAACTGCGTGGCGGCGTAGCGCGCGCCGTCCTTCAGCGAGCGGTAGAAGCCGCGCAGGCGCGCCAGGATGGCGCCGCGAAAATCGCAGCAGAGGCGGATGGACCCGGGCGGCAGCGCACGTGGGAACGTCAGCGTGGCGGTCTCGGCAACCGGGTTGTAGGACACCTCCGCGGCCAACCGAGCGCCGTCGGCGAGCAGGGCACGCACGGCGCTGATCTCGAGCTCGAGGGCATGCACCGTGACCGTGGTCGTTGGTTCCGCGACCAACACCTCGATCTCCTCGCTGCCGCGGAACTGCCAGGCGTCGAGATCGACCTCGATGGCGAGATCGTAGCGGACGGGCGTGACAGTGCGGCTGAGGCGGAAGTCGCGATCGGTCATGCGCGCGACGCTACCGCATCACGCCGGCAGCGGCCAGACGTGCTGACGCGGCGCGCCGCGTTCAGGCGCCGCGCCGCAGCAACCGCGCCAGCTGCCAGAGCAGCCCGGCGCCGAGCAGCAGACCGAGCGCCATGGCGCCGTGCTGATCGAGAGCCGGAATCTGCGTCGGCGGCTGCGGACCGACGGTGACCACCGGGCCGCTGACGCCATTCAGCGTGTCGCGCGCGAAGATCCGCTCGCCCGACACCAGCGCCCGCGTCAGGCCGATTCCGGGCCCGTCGCTGACGAACGCACCGGAGCCGTTGCTGCCGCCGGTGCCGATCACCTGGCCGCCGTTCTCGGCGACGATCTCGATGCGCGGTGCCGGCACGTTGGCGGCGCCGCTCCCGAAGACGCGCGTCGAGCCGGCGACGGCGCCGGAGGCGATGCGCGGTGTCGGCACCGGGGTCGCGGTGGCGGTATTGGTCGCCGTGCTGGTCGCGGTGGCGACCGGCGTCGGCGTGATGGTGAACGTCGGCGTGAAGGTGTTCGTCGGCGGCGCCGTCAACGTCGGCGAGGGCGTTGCCGTCGCCGTTCCGGTATTGGTCGCCGTGCCCGTCACCGTCGCGGTGGACGACGGGCCGATGGTCGGCGTGTCTGTGACCGTCGCGGTAAAGGTCCGCGTTGCGGTGTTGGTCGCCGTGGCGGGAGCCAGCGTGTTGGTCGGCGTCGCGGCGGCTACCGTATTGGTCGTCGTCGCCGTCGTCGTGCGCGTCGCGCTGGCCGTCGCCGTCGGTACTGGCACTGTGCTTGTCGCACTGGCGGTGGCGGTGCTGGTGGGCTGGGTCGGCCCGACGGTGAGCTGGCCGTCCGATCTCTCGCAACTCGGTGAACCCTCGTTGAGCAGGCAGCCGTTGGGCACCTCAGTGGTGGCCATGAACGTCAGTGGCGAGACGCCGTTGGCGACGCCTTGGAAGGTGACGTTGAACAGCGTCCCGGCGCCGGCCATGAGGCCACCCGGGCAGGCGGCGGTGACGACGACCATGCCCCCCGGAATCATCAAGTCCCCGACGACGATCGTGCAGCCGGACGAGAAGGGCGTGCCCTGCACCAGCGTCGCGGTGGCGATGCTGCTCGAGTATGTGAACGCGACGGCGAAACTGAGGATACCGCTGCCGTTGGCAATGGTGACCGGTACGACGGTGGTTTCGGAGACGGCGTTGATGACCGCGTTCCCAGGCAGTGCCACCTGCACGGCTGAGACGGAGGCGGCCGAGAACAGGACCGTGATCGCGAGCAGAGTCGCTTTCGTCAACCGCGCCACCGCTCTCGCCGACCAGACACCCATTCCCATACCTCCGAGCTACCCGCGGGTCCGCCCGCGTCATGCCGAAAAACTCGCCGATCTTCTAGGGTTCCGGACCCGACGAAGTCAAGCGAATAGCCGTGCAACCCCGTCTCCGTCAATGCCAAAGTTGACGGTTCGCGGGCAGCAAACGGCGGCCGCAGCGGCGCTTCAGCGCGAACGGGCGTGGGTGACGACGCGGGCCGGCTGTTCGTCGACGAGGGCGCCATCGAGGTGCAGCCCGAGGTCGGCACCATCGGCGACCTGGAAGATCAGCAGCACGGTGGCGCCGCGGCCGCCGCTGAGCGGCGTGCCGCTCGCCAGGCTGATGCCGAGGCTGCCGTCGCCCTCGTTGGTGGTGATCATCGCCTCGGCGGCGGCACCGCGCGGGCGGGCGCCGACGAAGTCGGCGGCGTCACCGTCGAAGCGCAGGCGCAGGTCGAAGGCCTGGACCGGGGCGGCGGACTGCACATAGAGCGGCACGATCACGCGGCCGCCTGGGCGGCGCCGCGGTGCTCCGGCGTGCAGCGTGGCCGCGGCGGAACTCTGCTGGCGCAGCGCGCCGCCGGCGGCAGTCGTCCAGTTGCCGGTGCAGTCGCCGCGCAGGATGCCCTTGAAGCTCTGGCCGGCTGCCGAGGCGGCAAGCGGATTGAGGATAATCGCGCCCTGCTGACAGCCGGTGAGCGACACCACCGGCTGGATGAGCAACTGATTCGGGACCGTCGTGGCGGCCGGGATGAACGCCCAGTCGGAGCCGCACGCGGTCGCGGCCGGCAGTTGGTCCATGACGCCGGCGCTGAATTGCAGGATGCGCACCGCGTCGAGGGTGCTCAGGCTGCCGTCACCGGTGACGTCGCAGGCGAGTCGTTGCTCGCTGGTGAAGCTGTGCAGGCCGGCGAGCACCTGCAGGACGCGGGCGGCATCGAGGGAGCTGATCGCGTTGCCGAAGCCGCCCAGCTTTGCCGGCTCGAGGCTCAGCGTGCCGAGCGGCACGCTGAGCGTGCTGTACTGGCCCTGCGCGTTGGTCTCGACGGTGGTGAAGGTCGATCCGCCGAGCGCCACCTGCACGCCGGGAACGACCTGCTGATTGGCATAGTAGGTGACGGCGCCGGATACGGACGCCGTGCTGGCGCCCGGCGTTGAGGTGCGCGTGGCAGTGCCCGTGCGAGTCGGCGTCTGCGTCTTTGTCGGCGTCGCCTGGATGCTGGTCGGGGTCGAGGTCGCCGGCGGCGGCGGGGGCGTCCAAGTTGGTGTCGGGGTGAACGTCAGCGTCGGCTGGACCGAGCCGGTGAAATCGATCAGCCGAATCCGACCCGTCGAGCGGCTCGAAACGAACGCATAGCTGCCGTCGAGGCTTGCGGCGACACCCGTCGGTTCCCCAAAGCTTGCATCCAGAGCGGCTCCGCCGTCGCCCGAGTGATCGATCGCGCCGTTGCCGGCGGCAGTGTGGATGATCTGCTTGCTGTCGACGACCCGCATGCGGTTGTTGCGTGAATCGGCGAAGTACAGGTTCTCGAATGCGTCCAGGGCCAGCATCGTCGGGGAGTAGATGCGCGCTTCGATCGCCGGCCCTCCGTCGCCGGTGAAGCCGGCGGCGCCGCTGCCGGCATAGGTCGTGATGACATTGGTCCCCGGATCGATGCGCCGGATGCGCTGATTTCCCGTATCCGCGATGTACACCGTGCCGTCGTCGGCTACGGCGACATCGAGCGGGCTGCGGATGCCCGCCAGATGCGCCTGTCCGCCGTCGCCCGAATAGGTGCTGCTGCCAGTTCCGACGATGCTCGTGATGATGCCGTTCGAGACCTTGCGGATGCGATGGTTCTGCTGGTCGGCGATGTAGACGTCGCCGCTGCGATCGACGGCCAGTCCGGTGGGACCCGAGAGCTGGGCCGAGGTGGCGAGGCCATCATCCCCACTGTAGCCGCGCGCGCCCGTGCCCGCGAAGGTTGAAATGATCCCGCGTGGATCGATCTTGCGAATGGCGTGGTTGACGCTGTCGGCAATGTAGATGAGCCCGCGTGCCTGGTCGACGGCGACGTCGAGCGGCACCTGCAGCAACGCGTCGGTCGCCTGGCCGCCGTCGCCTGCGTATCCGGCTTCGCCGGTGCCGGCGATGACGCGGATCGAGGCGTCACTGCCATCGACGAGGCGGACGACATGGTTGGTACCGTCGGCGAAGTACAGATCGGGAAGGGCGCCGTTGCCAATCGCGGTCGTCGCGCCACGCGGATCGACGAGCGCATCGATCGCGGCGCCGCCATCGCCGAGGCCGCCGCCGACGACGGACTCGATGATCCCGGCGCGCACGCGACGCACCCGGTTGTGCTGCGAGCGGGCCAGGTCGGTGGTCTGGGCGATGTACACATCTCCCTGCGCGCTGACCGCGATGCCGTAAGGCGCATGCATTTCGGCCTCGCCTGCCGGGCCGCCGTCGCCCGCCGATCCAGCCTGGCCGCTGCCGGCGATCGTCGTGATCACGTAGTTGCTGGGGAACGCGACGCCGGGCACGGGGGTCAGCTTGCGCCCCCGCCGCTGCAGGCTCGCGGCGACGAAGATATTGCCCTGGGCATCGGCCGCGACCTGCGTCGGTGCGTGCACCACCGCCGACAGCGCCGGGCCGTCGTCCCCGGGGACCGAGCCGCCGCCGCCGCCGATGGTGAAGATACGCTGGTCGCTGGCACGCACCACGCGCACCAGGTTGTTGCCGAAGTCGGCGATGAACAGGTTCCCTTGCGTATCGAAGGCCACGTCGGCGGGGGTGCGCAGCAGGGCCTGTGTTGCGAGTCCGCCGTCCCCAGTCTTGCCGGCGGTGCCGGTTCCGGCCACGGTGCTGATCACGCACGAGGTCGGAGAGCATCCCGACGGACCGATCTTGCGCACCAGATTATTGGTCGAATCGGCGATGTACACATATCCGTCCGGGCCGATCGCGATGCCCCACGGCCGCGACAGGTTCGCGGCCGTGGCGCTGAGGGTGTGGCCGTTGAAGCCGTTCACGCCGGTGCCGGCGAACGTCGAGATGATGCCCTGCGGCGTGACCTTGCGGATACGGTTGTTGTCGTAATCGGCGATGAACACGTTGCCGCTCGCGTCGCGCGCCGCATCGAGCGGCAACGACAGCATCGCGTCGCTCGCCTGGCCGCCGTCTCCGCCGTAGCCCTTGATGCCGTTTCCGGCGACGCCGAAAATAATTCCGGTGGCCGCGTCGACGCGCCGGACGCGATGATTGCGTCCGTCAGCCACGTAGAGATCGGCGCCGCGCGACGTCTCGACCAGGGAGATGCCGCGCGGGTCGATCACGGCGTCGATGGCCGGAGATCCGTCCCCACTGCCGCCACCGACGTAGGAGTCAATTGTAGCGTCGAAAGCCGCCCGAGCCGGCCCGCCAGCGAACAAGACGAGGCACAACGCGAAGACGCCGGCGGCGACCATTAAGCGATGTACTGTCGCCAAGCGCCGGACTCGCCCGTCGCCGGACTTCAAGTGGTCTGTCTCCACAATCACCCTGAGGTCCTTAGCACGCACTGTGCCGGGCCGGCCGTCTCCACCAGAACCACCCGTTACTACGGTTTCTACCGAACCCTCCGGCACTAACGCAAGGAACCGCAAACAATGCCGCAGGCAGTTGCCAAACGAATGATGCAGGCGCGACAATTCTGTACCGCCGGAAGCCGTCGCGCGGGGCACTTCAGAGCACTGCGCCGACATTGTCCCAAAGGGGATGCGATCCAGCGCCACTATGCTGCAGGGCGACGTCATGAAGCCGCAACGACCTGGTCAGGGTGTACCAAGGGAGTCCCCGCATTTGTACTTGACAGCTAGGAGGGGCGATGGTATCCGCATCGCGGTCATAGAACCAAACTGCCGCTGCGTGGATGCGTGCAGGAACCGGAGGTGGAGATAAATGCGCGAGACAATTATTGGGGGCGGAAGCGGAACTGGTACCCGGCGAGCGGCATTCCTGGGGGCCCTTTTCCTGTCTGCGGCGTCTGCCGCAAGCGCGCAGCTCCAGCAGGATATCTTCCGCGCCGCGGACGGCACGACCTACCAGGTTCTGCGGGCGTCCTCGAACGTCGGCGGTGTCGACGAAGTCCGCGTCACCACCGTGGCCGGAGCCACTGAAGGAACCGGTGGCTGCAACAATCCCGGCAGTACATCGGGTACGGACTGCTCGGCCGTCGGCGGCGTCGCTCCTCCAGGGATGACCCTGCAGGACTTTGGCGACGTGACGCGCTCCTTCATCGTCAGCGGCGTCTCCGACATCTCGTTCAACGCAACCTTCGGTGGTCGCGTCACGCTCGATACGACGGGCGGTATCAAGAACGTCTGCGGAGCCGCCTTCGACTGCAGCGGCCAGATGGGCATTCAGTCGCTGGTCGCCCTCAGCTCGAGCGACGGCGGAATCCCGGCAGCCTGCATCGCCAGTGGTCTGGCCGCCGGCTGCCAACCCCTGACTCAATTTGATGCGTTTGCCTTCGGCTTGCCGGCAACCGGCAACGTTTGTGACAACTCCGCGAGCGTCACGGTCAACTCGACCGTCTGCGCCGCACGGCCTGCCGACGGTTTCTCGCTGCTCCCCGACCAGGTGGTCGTGTTTGTCTACGACGGAAACCTCGCCGGCACGGGCTTCGGCATCGGCGCGGGCGCGTTCTTCATCGACACCAACGGGATCAACGGCCCGCAGTGCGCCGCCAATACCGTCGTTGGAGCCAACAACCGCAATGACAGCGAGCCGGCGCCGCTGCCGCCGACGAGCACGCCGACCAACACGCCGACCACCACCGCGACGGCCACTGCAACCACCACAAACACAGCGACGGCGACGTTCACTGCGACCAATACGGGGACGCCGACCGTCACTGCGACGGCGACCAACACCCGCACCAACACGCCGACCCAGACCCAGACGCCTCCTCCGACCGCGACCCGCCCGCCGATTCCGATCATCCCGTCCCCGACCAGCCCTGCCGGTCTGGTGATGATCATCGGACTCGGAGCCGGATTGCTGTGGGCCCTGCGCCGCATGGCGAAGGTCTGATGGGAGAGATCTGCTGCTCCGAGGGGCACAGCTGAATTCTGCGCCGGGCAGATGCTACGAGGCCACCCAAAAGGGGGGCAGCGCGCAGGAAGAGCGGAGACAAGAATGAACGCCAAAACCAAACGAGCTGATAGACAGCACCGATTCCTGGCGGTGGCCGCGATGGTGCTCCCGCTCTTCGTGGCGGCGGCCCCCCCGGCGCATGGTCAGCTGCAGCAGCAGATCTTTCGCGCTGCCGACGGGACGACGTACCAGGTGCTGCGGGCGTCCTCGAACATCGGCGGGGTCGACGAGGTGCGTATCACCACGATAGCCGGCGCGACCGACGGCACCGGCGGCTGCAACAACCCAGGCAGTACCACGGGTACGGCCTGCTCGGCCATCGGCGGCGTTGCCCCTCCGGGCATGACCCTGCAGAACTTCGGTGACGTGACGCGCTCGTTCATCATCAACAACGTGAACAGCGCCTCGTTCGACGCTAGCTTCGGCGGTCGCGTGATCCTCGATACGACCGGGAACGACCTGTTCGTCTGCGGGGCTGCCTTCGATTGCATGTCGCAAACCCCGGCTGACGTCCAGACTCTCGTGCCGCTCAGTTCCGCGGCGGGCGGTGTCCCCGCGGCCTGTATTGCCAGTTCCCTCGTTGCGGGCTGTGCGGTGAGTACGCAGTTCGATGCGTTCGCCTTCGGCCTGCCGGCGACGGGAAACATCTGCAACAATTCCGCAAGTGTCACGGTCAACTCCACCGTCTGTATGCCACGACCCGCCGACGGGTTCTCGCTGCTCCCCGACCAGGCGATCGTCCTCGTCTACGACGGCAACTTGGCAGGGGTTGGTTTCGGCATCGCCGCCGGTGCCTTCTTCGTCGATACCAACGGTGTGAACGGTCCGAGCTGCGCGGCGAACACGGTTGTCGGTGCGAACAACAGAAATGACAGCGAGCCGGCGCCGCTGGCGCCGACCAATACGCCGACCAGCACACCGACCACCACGCCAACGGCCACCCCGACCAATACGCCGACGAACACGCCGACGGCGACGCCGACGAGCACGCCGACCAACACGCCGACCAACACGCCGACGGCGACGCCGACGAGCACGCCGACGAACACGCCGACCAACACGCCGACGAGTACGCCGACAGCGACGCCGACGAATACGCCGACCAACACGCCGACGGCGACCCCGACGTTCACGCCGACGGCGACGCCGACGAGTACGCCGACCAATACGCCGACGAACACGCCGACGGCGACGCCGACGAGTACGCCGACGAACACACCGACGAACACGCCGACGTCTACGCCGACGTTCACGCCGACGACGACGCCGACACAGACGCCGACGACAACGCCGACCAACACGCCGACCCGTACCGCGACGGCCACCCGGACTCGGCCGCCGATTCCGGCGGTGCCTTCACCGGCTAGCCCCAGCGGCCTGCTGCTCATCGGTGGTCTCGGCATCGGCCTGCTCTGGGCGCTGCGGCGCCTTGGCCGGGCTGGGATCTGACCTGATCGTACGTTTCCTGGCTAACCGCTTGTAGCATCGAGGGGCCCTCCGGATTCGGGGGGCCCCTTTTCTTTGCGCTGGCGTCGTGGCTCACAAATCCCCGTCGCATCTCGCTGGCGCTCGACCCCTCTGGCGCCGTTCGCGCGGCCGTGGACTATGGGCCGATGTCGCTGCGACGGCGCTGCACTAGCCAGGCGCGCCGATGGCTCCCCGAGTTGTAGCCGGGATGCGGTCGGGTCCGCTCACCGCGTCGGCGTCGTGCTGTTGTTGTGCTGGTGTCTGAGTGTCGCGGTGCCGACCGCTGCGCCCTCGCCACGGGCGTTCTCGAGCGTCAGGTCGAGGACCATCGGGGCGAGCGGGTCGTGCGCGTCGAAGCCGATAACCATCGCCGACAATACGATCGCTTCAGAGGCGATGACGGAGACGCGAAACGTCAGGCTGATCTGCTCGAGTCGCCAACCCGGCAGATGCGAGGCGAGCATGTGCTCGAGAAGCGCCGCCTGGAGAGGCCCGGGAACGATGACGTCTGCGTACCCGATCGAGCGGGCGAAGGCGCTATCGACGAACAGCGGCTCGACTCCCCCGAAGGCCTGCGCATAGCGGAGGACCGCCTGTGGGCAGGGTGCCAGGCGATGTTCGACCGCGATCACTTCCCCGAGATCGAGGCCAGCGCCGCGGTGGAGTTCCGGATTTGCCGTTCGCCCCGGGGTCGTCCGCCGGGCAGCGGGCGCCACGGGGTGTGGGGCTGGTGCGGCCGGGTTTGCCGCCGGGCGCCAGCGGGCGATCTGCTGATCCTCCAAGACGGCGGCGACCGATCCCTGCGGGTCGCGCAGGCGCGCGACCCGGGCCACGACGGTCAGCGGGCCGCTGCGCCCGCTCTTCTCGAAAACGGCAGCGATGCGCGATGTCAGGTGGTAGTGGGTCGCGACGGTGAATGGGCGCGGCAGTGTGATGGTGTGCCCGGCGTGAACGCTGACCGTATCGTTCGTGAACTCGACATCCGGCGCCGGCGCACCGCGCAGCGAGAACACCAGGCCAAGCGGCAGGTCCGCGCCAAGCGCGGGCGGGGTGCTCGCGCCGATGGCTTCCGCGTAACGCGTCGCGACGTTGCCGTCGAGCTCCACTTCCCCGAGATCGATCTCAATGCCGACCGCGTGAGAGAGGCGCCGGATCATCGCGGGACCGCCAACACGTGATTCCGGTTACACGCTACCCGATGTTGTGGCCAGTCTACCAACATCGGGCGCTGAGGACGCCGCTGCCATGCCGGTGCAGGTCGCGGACGGCCCACTCGCGGGCGGGTCGGGGGCGCGGCTTGACTGCCCCCCGACCCGCCCACGCAGGCGGATCAGAGTGAACGGCGTCGCCGCGTCAGGATCAGCAGGGCCGGCAGCAGCAGCCAAGTCAGGCTGGCGGCGCTCGCATCGGCGCTGGGGTCGACGGCGCAGCCGCCGTCGACCGGACGCTTGCGAGTGGCCGTGGCGGTCGCCGCGTTGGTCCCAGTCGCGGTCGCGGTCGCCGTCCGGGTGGCCGTCTCGACCGCCGTCGCCGTGCTCGTCGCGGTGGCAATGCCGGTTGGCGTGCGGGACGCCGTCGGGCTGGCGGTGTTGGTCGCCGTCGCGATCGCGGTGCTCGTTGCCGTCGCGGTGGTGGTTCCCGTCGCCGCCGGCGTACCGGTGCGCGTCGCGGTACTGGTGACCGTCGGCGGCAGCGGCGTGTTGGTTGTCGTCGCGGTCGCGGTTGCGGTGACTGTCGCCGTGGCCGTCCCTGTCGGGATGCCTGTGGGCGTGATCGTCTCCGTTGCCGTGGCCGTCACGGTGGCCGTCGCCGTCCCCGTCGGGAGGCCGGTGGGCGTCAAGGTTTCCGTTGCCGTCACCGTCACGGTTGCGGTCGCCGTGCCCGTTGGGATGCCGGTGGGCGTATCGGTCGGCGTGGCGGATTCCGTTTCGGTCGCGGTTGCGGTCGCCGTAACCTGATCAACCGGGGGGTCGGTCGGCGTCACCGTCGGCGCCTCGGTCGGCGTCGGCGTGTCGACAGGGGTGTCGGTCGGCGTCGCGGTGGGAGCCTCGGTGGCCGTCTCCGTCGGGGTCGGCGAGGGGCCCTCGGTAGCGGTGTCGGTCGGCGTCGCGGTGGGAGCCTCGCTGGCCGTCTCCGTCGGGGTCGGCGAGGGGCCCTCGGTAGCGGTGTCGGTCGGCGTTGCGGTGGGAGCCTCGCTGGCCGTCTCCGTCGGGGTCGGCGAGGGGCCCTCGGTTGCGGTGTCGGTCGGCGTCGCGGTGGGAGCCTCGCTGGCCGTCTCCGTCGGGGTCGGCGACGGCCCATCGGTGGACGTTTCAGTCGGCGTCGCCGTCGCGCCCTCGGTTGGGGTATCCGTCGCCGTATCGACGGGAGTCGGGGTGTCCGTCGCGGTAGCTGTCGGGGCTGCGGTCTCCGTGTCCGTCGCGGTGGCAGTCGCGCCCGCGGTCGGGGTGTCGGTGGCAGTCGCGACCTCGGTCGGCGTGTCGGTTGACGTGTTGCCTACGGTGGCGGTGTGGGTGACGGTAGCACTCGCTTCCGGCGTCGCGGTCACCGTCGCCGTATCCATCGGGGTAGCGGTGGCGGTGGCCGTGTCGACCTCCGTCGCAGTGGCCGTCGGCGTACTCTCCGCAGTGTTGGTCGTCGTACTGACCGGCGTCGGCGACGCGGTCGCCGTCGCCGTATTCGTCCTCGTCGCGGTGCTCGTCGGCGGGAGCGGGGTCGGCGTCGGCGTTAAAGTTGGTGTCGCCGTGGCCGCACTGATATCGGCGATGGCGATTCCTCGCGGATTGATCTGCACGCTGACCGTCGTCACCGCACGGCTGGCGACGTCGATCAGCGAAAGCGACTTGCTGTTGAAGTTCGTGACGTAGACGCTGCTGCTGTCGAGAGTCGACGCGAGACCGGCGGGCAACGAGCCAACGGAAATCGTCGGCGGCAGGACCACCGGGGGAATCGTTGTATCGATCTCGGTGACCACGCCCGAAAGGGTCTGATGCGCTACGAAGGCGCGGCTACCGTCAGGTAAGATCGTGATGGCGATAGGACTGGCGGAAACGGGGATCGTGTAAAGCACCACCGGAGGGACCGCGGTAGCTGCGATCACGGAGACCGTGTTCGAGCCGAAGTTGGTCACGTAAGCGTAAAGCCCGTCGGGAGTGAACGCGACGCCGGCCGGGGACGTTCCGACGGGGATGTCGAGTACGAACTGGGGGGGGATCGCGTTCGGGTCGATAATGGCCACGGAACTGCCCGTTCGCCGAGTCACGTAGACGAAAGCGCCATCGGGGCGTACGGCAACGTCAAACGGCTGTTGGGCATTTGCCATCCCTGGACGAACCAGGGATATCGTTCCCGAGACTTGGTTGATGGTCGTGTCAATGATCGAGAGCGTCCCGAAACCACGATTGGCGACGTACGCCTCCATGCCATCCGGGCTGACCGCTACTCCCTGCGGAATCGCCCCGACTCCGATGGTCACGGAGTCGATTTCCGCGTCCAGGCCCGTATCCACCACCGAGACGCTTCCGTCGCTTTCACAGGTCACGTATGCGAACGCACCACTTGGCGTGATTGCGACGTCAAACGGGCGCTGTCCGACCTGGACCGGGGTTTGGCCTGGGGGGACGCTGGTATCGAGCACCAGCAACGTGTCGCCAACGCCGGCGTAGTCGGTAACGAAAACCGTTTCGTTCGCACTTGCGACTGCGACACCAGCCGCGCTCCAACCGATGGTCAGGGCCGCGATCACGGCGCGCCAACTCCAAATGGACGTTCGCGAACTGGGCAGGTTTCGAATCATGAGTTCACCTAATGCGTTGACCCGGGAAAAGATCTGGGGTCGACCCTCCGCCGGGTCACAGCATCGCGATACCACGGATGCTCCACCCGCCAATCTCTGGACCCTGGGGATAGTCGATAGCGGTTGCCGGCGTCAATACAAAAACTCGCCCGCTCGGGGTGGTACGCAAGCTCGGATCGCACTACGGCTGGCGGGTTGGTGCCAGTCGCGGATCGCCAGACCGAGCATGCGGGACTTTTGGGCATAACCAAATCATGTTTCAGTTACTTGCCTTGCAGCTCGGAAACGTGGATTAAGCGGCGATCTTCTTCGGCGCGGTCTCGGAGAGTAGTCTTCTCGCCCCAGCAGAGGTTGCCGATGCCGATCGACAGGGACCAGTTTCGACGTGTGCTGAGTAGCTTCGCGTCCGGGGTGACCGTCGTCACCACCGTCGACGGCGAGCAGTGCCCGCACGGGCTCACCGCCACCGCCTTCACGTCGGTGTCGCTTGACCCGCCGCTGGTGCTGGTGTGCATCGACAAGCAGACCGAGACCTATCCGCACTTCGCGCTGGCCGGTTGCTTCGCGGTCAACTTCCTGGCTCTCGAGCAGCGCGAGGTCTCGCAGCGCTTTGCCAAGCACGGCGGCGACAAGTTCAGCGACACGGCCTGGCACCGCGGCGCGCTCGGCGTGCCGATCCTCGACGGCACGGTCGGACACCTCGAGTGCCGCATCGTCCGCGCGCACGACGGCGGCGATCACACGATCTACGTCGGTGAGATCGAAGCCGGCGACGCCGGCGACGGGCCGCCACTGCTGTACTTCCGTCACGCCTATCGCCGCGTCGAGGACGCCTGACGGCGCCGCGCGGAACTGCCACGCCAGTGTCCCCCGCTGTTCAGCCGATCGGCGCCGTCGTGCTCGCCGCAGGGCGTAGCACGCGCTTCCGCTCAGCCCGCTCGAAGCTCGTCCATCCGCTGGCCGGCAGGCCGGTCATTTCCTGGTTGCTCGGCGCGCTCGGCGAGCTGGCGGTCGCTCCGGTGGTGGTCGTCGTCCCTGCAGATGCCGACGAGCTGCGCGCCACCTGCGGCGACGGCGTGCGCTTCGCGGTGCAAGCCGAGCCGCGCGGTACAGGTCACGCCGTGCAGGCGGCGGCGGCGGCGCTGGCGGACTTCGACGGCAGCCTGCTGCTCCTCTACGGCGATCTGCCGCTGCTGCGTGCCGAGACCCTGACCCGCCTGGTCGAGGCGCATCGGACCGGCGGCGGAGAGCTGACGCTGGCGACCGGCATCGTCGACGACCCGCACGGCTGGGGACGCATCGTGCGCGGCGACGGCCGCGTCGTCGGCATCGTCGAGCAGCGCGACGCGACCGCTGCCCAGCACGCCATCCGCGAGGTGAACGTCGGCCTCTACTGCGTGCGCGCGCGGTTGCTCTTCGACCTGCTGCGCCGCGTCCGCCCCGACAACGCCCAGGGCGAGCTGTACCTCACCGACATCATTGGTCTTGCCGCTGCCGACGGGGTTGCCATCGCCGATCTGCCGGTCGATCTCGCCGAGGTGGCGCAGATCAACTCGCGCGCCGAACTCGCCGCGGTCGAGCGGCAGGTGCGGGCGCGTATCGTCGCCGGCTGGATGGACGCCGGCGTCAGCTTCGACGATCCCGCCACAGCCTATATCGGCCCCGATGTGCGGATCGGGCGGGACAGCGTCATCGGCCCCAACGTCCACCTGCGCGGCCGCACCGTCCTCGGCGAGCGCTGCCGGCTCGACGGCTCGGCGTTTCTCACCGATGTGACGCTCGCCGATGACGTCCTGCTGCGCTTCAGCGTCGTCCTGACCGAGGCCGATGTCGGCCCCGGCTGTCAGATCGGTCCCTTCGCCCACCTGCGACCGGCCACGCGGCTCGGCGCCGGCGTGCACATCGGCGATTTCGTCGAGACCAAGAACGCCCACCTTGGCGACGGCAGCAAGGCCAACCATCTCGCCTACCTCGGCGATGCCGAGATCGGCCGTGACGTCAACATCGGCGCCGGCACGATCACCTGCAACTACGACGGCTTCGCCAAGCACCGCACGGTGATCGGCGACCGGGTCCAGGTCGGCAGCGACACGACCCTGATCGCGCCGCTGACGATCGGCGACGATGCCTACATCGCCACCGCCACGACCGTTCGCCACGACGTCGCGCCCGGTGGCGTGCTGGTGTTCAACCCGCGCGAACAGCAGGAGCGTCCGGGGTGGGTGGAGGACTTCCGCGCTCGCGCTCGCGCCCGCGCTCGGGCCGGAAAGGCGAAGCCGCCGCGCAAGCCCCGCAAACCGGGCTGAAGCGGGTTTCGGACCCGTTCCCGGCCGCGCTATACCTTGAGCCGCCATGTTCACCACCTTCAAGGCCGCCCCCAAGCGACCGCGCCGCATCAGCCCCATCGAGGACGCCATCGCCGACATCAAGGCCGGCAAGATGGTGATCCTGATGGACGATGAGAACCGCGAGAACGAAGGTGATCTGTGCATGGCGGCCAACAAGGCGACGCCGGCGGCGATCAACTTCATGGCCAAGTACGGCCGCGGCCTGATCTGCCTGGCGCTGGGTGAGGATCGCATCCGCGAACTCGGCCTCTCGATGATGGTGAGCGAGAACCGCGCCCCGCTCGGCACCGCCTTCACGGTCTCGATCGATGCCCGGCGCGGCATCACGCATGGCGTCTCGGCGCACGATCGCGCCGTCACCATCCAGGCGGTGATGACGCCGGGCGCCGGCGCCGACGACATCGTCACGCCGGGGCACATCTTTCCGCTGCGGGCGCGGCGCGGCGGCGTCCTGGTGCGCACCGGCCAGACCGAGGGCGGCGTCGACCTCTCGCGCCTCGCCGGCCTGCCGCCCGCCTCGGTGATCTGCGAGATCATGAACGACGACGGCAGCATGGCGCGGCTGCCCGACCTCGAGCGTTTCGCGGCGCGACACGATCTCAAGATCTGCACCATCGCCGACCTGGTGCAGTACCGGCTGCGCTGCGATTCGCTGGTGCACCGCGTCGCCGAGGCGGTGCTGCCGACCCGCTTCGGACCGTTCACGGCCTACGTCTACCGCACCGACGTCGACGACGGCGAGCATCTGGTGCTGGTGCGCGGCACGATCACCGCCGACAAGCCGGTGCTGGTGCGGGCGCACGCCGAGTACCTGCCGGGCGACGTCTTCGGCTCGGCCGAGCGCAACACCGCGGCGCTGTTGCATCGCTCGATGCAGATGATCGACAAGGCCGGCCGCGGCGTCATCCTCTACCTGCGCCGTGATTCCCAGGGCGTCGAGCTGCTCGACCGCACCCGCCCGCGCGAGACGGCGACCCAACCCAGCACCGATCTGGCCAACCGTGCCATGGACTTCCGCGAGTACGGCGTCGGGGCGCAGATCCTGCGCGACGTCGGCCTCGGCAAGATCCGCCTGATCACCAACTACCCGCGCAAGATGATCAGCCTGCCGGGCTACGGCCTCGAGATCGTCGACTGCATTCCGATCAAGCTGCCCACCACGCGGCCGCCGCGGCCGCCGAAGCCGCGCCCGCCTCAGTCGAAGAGGGCGGCGAAGCCCTCGAGACCGAAGGTGTAGAAGGCGCCGGCGCTGAAGCCGTACTGCGCCGCAGCGCCCTCGATGCGGCCGCTGGCGCCGGCGTAGAACGTCCAGCCGTCGTAGGTCACCTGCGGGCCGCCGCGCACTTCGGCGAAATCGTTGTCGAAGCGCGAACCGGTGGCGCCGGTCACTTCGAGCAGGCCGCGCACGCCCCAGGCGTCGGGCGCACGTGCGCCCAGGAACGGTGAGACCAGAGCGATGTCGCAGGTGAACAGGTCGTCCTGTCCCGTCTCGGCGTTACTGCCGAATCCCGGGTTGCCGAGGATGGCGATGCCCAGGTTGAGGTGCGTCGCCCAGTCGCCGAAGCGCTTCGAGCCGAGCACCTGAATGAGGAAGTCGGTCTCGTCGGTGCCGAGGTTGTCGTCGCGACTGGCGTTTGGCAGCTTGACGCCGAAACGCACGCCGCTCGCCGGCAGCCAGGTGCGCTCGCGCGACGCCCAGATCTTCGTGAACAGGCGCGCGTCGCCGCCGCCGTAGGCGGAGTTCTTGCCGCCGCTGGCGGTGTTCTCGTCGATGGCGAGGAACTCGTAGCTGGCCTGGATCTCCACCACCTCGGCCGGCGCGATGCGGAAACCGATGGTCGGCGCGGCCGTCAGATTCTGCCACTTGATGTCGCCCTTCGGCGTGAAGGCGGGGAAGCGCGCGTCGTTGCTGTAGCTGGCGCCGAGGCCGATCTCGGCGCGCGCGTCACCGACCGTCTCGGCGGTCTCGGCCGCCAGGGGCAGCAACCATTCTCCCCGCGCCGGAGCGGCGACCGAGGTGGAGACGACCAAGAGCACCAGGAGCGAGCGAAGCAGCATGGAGCGCGGCGGCATGACCCGCGGCGAGTACCCGCGCCGCCCTTGATTTGCAACCGCGCACCCCCTGTGGAAACAATCCGCGACGTGATGCGTCCGCTCGCCGCGCTGTCCGCGGCCGTCGCGCTGTTCTGGGCCGCCGCCGCACCCGGCGCGCCGGCGCCGAAGGTCGCCATGTCGTTGCGGCCCGATGCCGAGAGCGTCGCGCGCGGCAGCGCCGTCGGCCTGGCGGTCGAAGCGGTCATCGCCGAGGGCTGGCATATCAACGGCAACAAGCCCGACCAGCCCTACCTGGTAGCGACGACCCTGACCGTCACCGCGCCGGCCGGGGTCACCGTCGATCCGGTCACCTATCCGCGCGCCGAGGCGAAGACCTTTGCCTTCGCCGGCGGTCTCGCCCTCAAGGTCTTCGAGGGCGCCGTGCCGATGGCCACCGCCGTCCGCCTCGCGGCGGACTTCGCCGGCGACCGCGTCATCCTCGAGGCGTCGCTGCGCTACCAGGCCTGCGACGACACCACCTGTCTGCCGCCGGCCAGCACCACCGCGACGCTGGAGTTGCCGGTGGCAGGGCACGGGCCGGCGACTCCACCCCAGACCGGCGGCGCTACCGGCGCCGGTTCCAGCGGCTCCGCAATCGACCTCGGGCGCTGGCTCGCCGAACGCGGCCTGGTGTTCACCCTGGCCGCCGTGGCGCTGCTCGGTCTCGGGCTCAACCTGACGCCGTGCGTCTACCCGCTGATTTCGGTCACCATCGCCTACTTCGGCGGCCAGGGCCGCAGCCGTGGCCGCGTCGCCTGGCTCGCCGCCCTCTACGTGTTCGGCATCGCCGTGTCGTTCTCCCTCCTCGGCCTTGCCGCGGCCCTGTCCGGCGGCATCTTCGGTGCCGCGCTGCAGCGCCCGGCGGTGGTGCTGTTCATCGCCGCGGTGATGGTGGTGCTGGCGCTGGGCAGTTTCGGCGTCTACCAGTTCCGCCCGCCGATGGCGCTGATGCGCTGGGCCGGCGGCAGCGCCTCGGGTGCCGCCGGCGCGCTGTTCATGGGGCTCACCATGGGCATCGTCGCGGCGCCCTGCGTCGGCCCGATCATCGTCGGCCTGCTGGTCTTCGTCGGCAGCCGCCAGGACCCCTGGCTCGGGCTGCTGCTGTTCTTCACCCTGGCGCTCGGCATGGGCCTGCCGTACCTGGGGCTGGCGCTGGCGGCGAGTTCGCTCGGTCGCCTGCCGCGCTCGGGCGAATGGCTGCTGTGGACCGAGCACCTGTTCGGCTGCATTCTGCTCTGCCTGGCGGTGTATTATGTCGCGCCGCTGCTGCCGCCGCCGGCGCACGCGTGGGCATTGCCGAGTGCGATCGCCGTCGCCGGCGTCTACCTCGGCTTTCTCGACCGCGCCGGCCGCGCCGTGCGCGGCTTCCCGACCCTCAAGGCGGCGGTCGGCGTCGTCATGCTGGCGCTCGCCGCCTGGCTCATCCGCCCGGCCGATCCGGCGGCGGCGATCGCCTGGGAGCCGATCAATCATTCCGAGACGGTTCCGCGCCATGCCGCGGCGCGGCCGGTGCTGCTCGAGTTCGGGGCCGAGTGGTGCATCCCCTGCCGGGAGATGGACGCAACGACGTACGTGCATCCCGCTGTCGTGCAGGAGGCGGGCCGATTTCGCATGCTGAAGGCGGACATCACCGAGGAGAGCGCCGCGACCTCGACGCTGACGAAGGCGTACGACGTCAAGGGCGTACCGACGGTGATCCTCTTCGCACCGGGCGGTGACGAGACGCACCGCCTGGTCGGCTACATCGGACCGGACGAGATGTTGGCCGCCATGCGGGCGGTGCGCTAGTTTCCGCCGCCATGTCGACGCCGGCCGATCCCGTCGCGTCCCAGTCGCCGCCCATCGAGGGCGTCACGCACGTCTTCAACTACGACGTGCCGCAGGACCCCGAGGACTACGTGCACCGCATCGGCCGTCCGGCGCGCGCCGTCAAACACGGGGCGCGCGGCCGCGGCGATGGGCGTCCCGCGCGCGTACGCGATGGCGGCGCTGCCGCGCCGGTCGGCGCGCCGCCCGCCGG
>JANNRA010000215.1:0-26741 GCA_031401035.1 bacterium
GGAGTGGAAGTTACCGAAGAACACCAGCCGGAAATATTCCAATTAGTCTTTTCCTCTTCTCACCTCTCCTGCTTCCTTATATCATCTACCGTAATCGGAGGCATTGGGCTCGCGGCGACAGCGCTTTCATTCCCAGGGGCACGCCGCACTACTTCGTCAACGACGGCGACAGCCCGGCGCTGGCGCTGGTCGTCTTCGCGCCGCCGTTCTCCGGCCCCGACCAGGTGCCGGCGCCGTAGCGGCGCGGCCACTTACCTCGGCGCGCGGCGGCGTGCTAGGCCTCGGCTCCGCATGGCGATCAACATTACGCGCGTCTACACCCGCACCGGCGACAGCGGCACCACCGGCCTGGTCGGCGGCGAGCGGGTGGGCAAGGACTCGCGCCGCGTCGAATGCTACGGCGCCCTCGACGAGCTCAACGCCGTGCTCGGCATGGCGCGCAGCCTGAACGCCGAGACGGCGCCGGCGCCGGTGCGCGACAAGCTCGAGGCGATCCTGCGCCGCCTGCAGAACGAACTGTTCGACCTCGGCAGCGAGTTGGCGACGCCGCCCGAGTCCGAGTATGCGGGCATGTACAAGGCCAGCGCCGACGACGTCTCCGCCCTCGAGCACCTGATGGACGAGTGCCAGGCCGAACTCGAGCCGCTCAAGTCGTTCGTCCTGCCCGGCGGTGGTGTCGTCAGCGCCGTGCTGCACCAGGCGCGCACCGTCTGCCGCCGCGCCGAGCGCGAGATCATCCGCCTGACGCGCGAGGAGCCGGTCGGCGAGCACGTCGTGCCGTACGTGAATCGTCTCAGCGACCTGCTCTTCGTCCTGTCGCGCTGGGTGGGCGTGCAGCGCGGCGAGCGCGAGTACCTGTGGGAACGCGGCCTGCGCAACCAGGCGCGGCCGGCGGCGGCGCGGAAGAAGCCGGATTCACACGGAGACACGGAGACACGGAGGAGGGGACGGTGAGTCTGTATCTGAAGCAGTTGCCGCTGGGGCCGATGCAGAACTTCGTCTATCTGATCGGCGACACCGAGACGCGCCAGGCGGTGGCGGTCGATCCGGCCTGGGACGTCGACGCGATCCTGAACACCTTGGCGGCCGACGACATGACCCTCGAGGGGGCGCTGATCACGCACTTCCATCCGGACCATATCGGCGGCGACCTGATGGGGCATCACATCCAGGGGCCGGTCGAGCTGCTCGAGCGCGGCGCCAAAATCAAGGTGCACGTACACAAGGACGAGGCCGACTACGTGCCGCGCGTCTGCAGCCTGTCGCGCACCGACCTGACGCTGTGCGAGGGCGGCGACGAACTGGTGCTCGGCACGCAGCGCATCCGCTTCCTGCACACGCCGGGGCACACGCCGGGCTCGCAGTGCTTCCTCGTCGACCACAATCTGGTCTCCGGCGACACCCTGTTCATCGGCGGCTGCGGCCGCGTCGACCTGCCCGGCAGCGATCCAGCGCAGCTCTACGACAGCCTGGTCAACAAGCTGAAGGTGCTGCCCGACGAGACGGTGCTCTTCCCCGGCCACGACTACGCGGACCGGCCGACCTCGACCATCGGCGAGGAGAAGCGGCGCAACGCGTACATGCGGTTCACTCGGCTCGAGGACTTCCTCGGCATGCTGGGGTACTGAGCCCGGGGGCCGCGCTGCCGCCGCCGCGCCGCTACAGCACGCCGCCGGCGACCAGGGTCTGGTAGGTGGTGTAGCCGCCCGACAGGTTGGCGGCGTGGTAGCCGTGCTGCGCCAGGAAGCGCGTCGCGTAGTAGGCGCGCTGGCCGACGCCGCAGTACAGTTGCAGTGGGCGGTCGGCGGGCAGCTCGGCATGCCGCTCGCGTAGCTGCGACAGCGGCAGATTGACGGCGCCGGCGATGTGCCCGGCGGCGAATTCGTGCGGCTCGCGCACATCGACGATGCAGGCGCCATCGGCGCCGAGGCGGAGCCAGTCGGCGAGCGGCATGCGGCCATCGAGGTGGTTGACCGCGATCATACCGGCGAGGTTGACGGGATCCTTGGCGCCGCCGAACTGCGGCGCGTAGCAGAGCTCGGCCTCGGCGAGGTCGCGCACCGTGCCGCCGAGCTGGATTGTCGTGGAGATGACGTCGATGCGCTTGTCGACGCCCTCGAGTCCGACCGCCTGCGCGCCGAGGATGCGTCCGTCAGGCACGCTGAAGAGCAGCTTCAGGTGGATCGGCCGCGCCCCGGGGTAGTAGCCGGCGTGGTGGCCGGGGTGCAGGTAGATACAGGCATAGTCCGTGGCACCGGCGCGCCGCAGGCCCTTCTCGCTGGCGCCGGTGCAGGCGACGGTGAGGCCGAAGACGCCGACCACGGCGGTCGCCTGGACGCCGCGAAAGGCGCGCGCGCCGCCGCAGATCGACTCGGCGGCGAGCCGGCCCTGGCGGTTGGCCGGGCCGGCGAGCGGCACGATGACCTCCTGGCCGCTGATCGCGTCGCGCACCTCGATAGCGTCGCCGACTGCCCAGATGTGCGGGTCGGTGGTGCGCATCTGCGCGTCGACGGCGATGCCGCCGCGCGCGCCGAGCGGCAGGCCGGCGGCGCTGGCGAGACCGGTCTCGGGACGCACGCCGATCGCCAGGATGACCAGATCGGTGTGCAGGTGAGCGCCGGACTCGGTGAGTGCCGCCAGCCCGTCGCCGTCGGCCGCGAAGCCGGCCAGGCCATCGCCGAGATGCAGGGTGACGCCCTGCGCTTCGAGGTGGGCGCGGACGGTGGCGGCCATCTCCGGGTCGATCGGCGGCATCACCTGCGGCAGCTTCTCGAGGATCGTCACCTGCAGGCCGCGGTGGGCGAGGTTCTCGGCCATCTCCAGCCCGATGAAGCCGCCGCCGACCACCAACGCCCGGCGCGGGCGGTGGTCGTCGATCCAGCCGCGGATGCGGCGCGTGTCGGGAATCGTGCGCACGGCGAAGATGCCGGGCAGGTCGATGCCGGGCAGGGGCGGGCGGATGGGCGCCGCGCCGGGCGCCAGGACCAGCGCGTCGTAGGGTTCGTCGCGCTCCGACGCCCCGCCGGCCGCGTCGAGGTCGCGCACGCGCACCGTTCGGGCGACGCGGTCGATCGCCGTCACCTCGTGCCGCGTCCACACCTCGATGTTGAAGCGCTGGCGGAAGAGCTCGCTCGAGGCGACCAGCAGCGAGCCTTCGTCGGCGATGACGTTGCCGACGAAGTACGGCAGGCCGCAGTTGGCGAAGGACACATACGGGCCGCGGTCGAGCAGGACGATCTGCGCCGTTTCATCGAGCCGTCGCAGCCGCGCCGCGCACGACGCGCCGCCGGCGACGCCGCCGACGATGAGAACCCGCTTGCCCATGTGCACACCTCTGCCGGGTGTGTAGCCGTCGCCGCCGCCACCGCACACCCCTGGCGGGTCGATTGACCCTCCCACCCGCCTCGCATAGCGTCCGCCCCTCGGGAGGCGACAGCATGGTGGAGAAGACGATCGAACTCATCGGCACCTCCACCACGAGCATCGAGGACGCCGTCAATCTGGCGGTGTCGCGCGCCGCGGTGACCATCGAGGGCATCCGCCGCGTCGAGGTGACGCAGGTGAGCGGTACCGTCGAGGCCGGCGCCGTGGCGCGCTGGCACGTGAAGATGACCGTCACCTTCGCCATCCAGGACCGCTTGCACGAGTGACCGCGTGACCGCCGACGCGAAGCTGCGCGAGGTGCTGCCCGGCATCCACCTGCTCCACCTGCCGCTGCCGATGAAGCCGACCATCGTCAACGTGTACCTGGTCGACGGCGGCGACGAGTGGGCGCTGATCGACACCGGCATGAGCAGCGTCGACAGCCTGGCGACGCTGCGCGAGGCCCTGGCGCAGCTCGGTGTCGCGCCGGCGCAGGTGCGCAAGATCCTCTGCACTCATCATCACCCCGATCACTTCGGCGCCTCGAAGGCGCACAAGGAACTGACCGGCGCGACGCTCTATCTGCATCCGGCCGAGTACGTGCGCGCGCAGAACTTCCTGCCCAGCGACCGCCCGGCCGAGGCGGTGCGCTTCTTTCTCCAGCACGGCCTGCCGCTGCAGCGCTTTGCCAACGTGCCGCGGCCGCGCGACATCTGGGGCGGGCTGTACACCACGACGGCGCCGGATCTGCCGCTCGCCGACGGCGACGTGATCATGATCGGCCGGCGCCGCGTCGAGGTCGTCTGGACGCCCGGCCATGCGCCCGGCCACTGCGTGTTCTACCTGCCGGCCGAGCGCGCCATGATCGTCGGCGATCACCTGCTGCCGAAGATCACGCCGCACGTCGGTTTCGCGCCCGGCTCGACCGGCAACCCGCTCGGCGACTTCCTCGCCTCGCAGGAGAAGGTGCAGCGCTTCGATGTCGACCTGGTCCTGCCGGCGCACGGCGGCGTCTTTCCCGACCACCGGCGGCGCGCGGCACAGATCATCCAGCACCACGTGGCGCGCCTGCAGGACATGCTCGACATCGTCCGCCACGACGCCCTGCATGCCTACGACGTGGCGCGGCAGGCCTTCGCCTTCGACAGCGACAGTCCGCTCACCTACCAGTTCCCGGCGACCTTCGAGACGCTGGCGCACCTCGAGTACCTGCGCCAGGCGGGCCGGGTGACGAGCGAGGAGCGCGACGACCGCGTGCTCTGGCGCGTCGCGGCCTAGGGCTCCCGCTGCGGGTTCAGCGCGCCGGGGCGTGGTAGCCGAGGTCGACGGGCGGCCGGTCGGGCGCGCCGTCGGGCGCGGTCGAGCGGTCGAACAGGGCGCTCAGCAGCGTGTCGCCGATGCTGCCCGTGCCCGCGTCCACCGCCGGGCTGGCGCCCTGGTCGAGCGAGAAGTCGCCGCCGGCGGCGGCGGTGAAGCGCGCGTTCTCGTTGACGTCGTTGTCGCCGATGATCGTCGTCGGTCGGTAGGTCTTGGTCTGGTCGGCGAGTTCGCCGAAGTAGACCAGGTTGTAGTTGCCCGTGTAGCCGGTGAGCGAGCTCGGCGGGCCGTCGTCGACGCTGATGCTGACGTTGTTGTTGTCCTGGATGATGTTGTTGCGCAGCGTCGCGCCGGTGCAGGCGACGCCGGCCGCGTTGGTGCCGCCGATGGCGACGCCGCGGTTGCGGTTGTCGACGATGGTGTTGTTGATGATGCGCGCCCCGACCGCGCCGTCGGCGATGCGGATGCCGCGGTTGCTGTTTTCGATGATCAGGTTGTTGAAGAGCAGCACGTCGTTCGAGTTGACGATGCGGATGGCGTCGGCGTTGTTGGTGAACACGCAGTTGCGGATGACGGCGTTGGCCGACTCGCTGCGCACCTGGATGGCGGTGGCGTTGTCGCCGCGCGCGCGCTCGAACTGGAATCCGTCGATGATCACGTATGGCGATTGCGAGACGCGCAGGCCGTAGATCGCCTCGTCGGCGTCGATGCGCACCGCGCCGGCGCGGTCGCCGGTCTGTGCGCCGCTCGCGTCGGCGAGCAGCGTCACGGGCTGGCTGGCCGTGCCGGGGAGGCCGGTGATGTCGAGCGTTTCCGCGTACACGCCAGGGCCGACGACCAGCGTGTCGCCGGGGCCGAGCAGCACAATGCCCTTGCCGATGGTCTTGAACGCGGTCGCGGCGCTCAACCCGTCGGCGGCGTCGTTGCCATCGGCGCGCACGTAGAACGTCGTCGCCGGCGCCGGCTGGCCGCCGCCGCCACCGCCACCGCACGCGGCGAAGACGAGGCAGAGCGCGGCGATCACGAAGCGGGCGTTGTTGGGCATGGCCGAGCGTTACCAACGCCCCCGAGCTATTGGAAGGGTCGAACGACCGTGGCGGGCGGGGCGCCCGCAGCTCAGAACAACCGCAGTTGGTCCCCCGCCGCCGGCGGCACGCGGAAGGCGTCGGTGCGCAGCGGCGGCAGGCGGCGGTCGAGGCCACGGCGGCGCGCGGCGAGGCTGAACAGGTCGCGCACCTGCGCCGCGTAGGGGCCCTCGCCGCGCATGCGGCGGCCGAAGCGCGCGTCGCTGAGGGCGCCGCCGCGGCATTGGCGCAACCGGCCGAGGACGCGCAGGGCGCGGTCGGGGAAGTGGCGTTCGAGCCAGTCGACGAAGAGCTGGTCGAGCGGCGCGGCCAGGCGCAGCAGGGTCCACGCCGCGCTGGTCGCGCCGGCGGCGGCGGCGTGCTCGAGGAGGGCGGGGATTTCGTGATCATTGAGGCCCGGGATGATCGGCGCGGTCATGACGCCGACCGGCACGCCGGCGGCGGCGAGGGTGGCGATGGCGTCCAGGCGCCGCTGCGGTGTCGCCGCGCGCGGCTCCATGCGGCGCGCCAGGTCGGGGTCGAGGGTGGTGAGGCTGATGTAGACGTGCGCGGCGCCGTGCGTCGCCAGCTCGGCCAGCAGGTCGACGTCGCGCGTCACCAGCGCCGACTTGGTGATGACGCCGACCGGGTTGCGGAAGGCGGCGAAGACCTCCAGGCAGCCGCGCGTCAGGCCGAGACGGCGCTCGATCGGCTGGTAGCAATCGGTGTTGCCCGACAGGGCCACCACCTGCGGCTGCCAGCGCGGTGCCGTAAGGGCAGCGCGCAGCAGTGCCGGCGCGTCGGCTTTCACCATCAGCTTGCGTTCGAAGTCGAGGCCGGCGCTGAAGCCGAGGTACTCGTGCGACGGCCGCGCGTAGCAGTAGATGCAGCCGTGCTCGCAGCCGCGGTAGGGGTTGAGGCTGAAGCGGAAGCCGAGATCGGGGCTGTCGTTCTCCGCCAGGATGGTGCGGCTGGCGTCGCGGTAGAACTCGGTCGGCGTCGGGTCGGAGGCCAGCGCGGCGGCCAGATCCGGATCGTCGAAGTCTGGATCGTCGACGTCGCCGGGTTCGATGTGCAGTGGCTCGAAGCGGTTGGCGGGATTGCGCCGCGTGCCGCGGCCGTCGAGGTCGGTGCTGGACATGACGTTTTCGCTTTTTCTTCTCCCACGTCCGGGTGCCGACCGCAACGGCTACCCAGCCCCCCGGCAAACCTGCTAGCGCCCCGCGCATGACGCTACCCGCTCTCAGCTTCGCGGCGGTGCCCGGACGGCGCCGGGCCACCATCGACCTGGCGCAGGAGATCGAGCGCCGCGGTTTCAGCGGCCTCTATTGCCCGAGCTTCGGCGACGGCCTGGCCCTGTGCGAGGCGCTGGCGCTGGCGACGACGACGATCCACTTCGGCACCAGCATCGCCAACATCTACACCCGCCACCCGTCCGACTTCGCCCAGACCGCCGCCTTCATCCACGAGGTGAGCGGCGGCCGCTTCCGCTTCGGCGTCGGCGTCAGCCACGCGCCGACCAACGCCTGGCTTGGGGTGCAGACGGGCAAGCCGCTGGCTGACATGCGCCGCTTTGTCGGCGAGTGGCGCAGTGGCGGCGCGCGCAGCGGCGATCTGCCGCCGCTGGTGCTGGCCACGCTGCGCCGGCGCATGGTCGGCCTCGCCGGTGAGCTCGCCGAAGGGGCCGTGTGGGCCAACGCGGCGCGCTCGCACATGCCGTCGTCGCTGCAGGGGCTGCCCGAGACGGCGCGGCGCCAGGACTTTTTCGTCGGCAACATGATTCCGACCGTCGTCTGCGACGATCGCGCCGAGGGCGCCGCCGTCGTGCGCCGCGTCCTGCGCGGCTACGTGACGCTGCCCAACTACCAGCAGTACTGGATCGAGGCCGGCTACGCGGACGAGATGCACGCCATCCAGCAGGCGATCGCCGAGCGTCGCCTGGACGACCTGCTGCCACTGATGACCGACCGCTGGCTCAACGACGTCACCCTCTTCGGTCCCGCCGCCCGCATCCGCGACGGCGTCGACGCCTGGCGCGCCGCCGGCGTCAAGACGCCGATCCTGGTGCCGTCGTCGACGCGCGGCGGCCAGATGGAAGCGATCCGCGAACTGTTCGCCGCCTTCGCATGAGCGAGATCACGCATCGCCAGATCGACGTGAACGGCCTGTCCATGCACGTCGCCGAGGCCGGCGCCGGCTTTCCCGTCCTCTTCAGCCACGGCTTTCCCGAGCTCGGGTACTCGTGGCGGCACCAGATGCACGCGCTCGCCGCCGCCGGCTATCGCGCCATCGCACCCGACCAGCGCGGCTTCGGCGGTACCGACGCGCCGGCCGACGTGCGCGCCTATTCGGTCCATCACCTGGTCGGCGATCTCACCGGGCTGCTCGACGCGCTCGGTCTCGAGCGCGCCGTCGTCGTCGGGCACGATTGGGGCGGGCTGGTCGCCTGGCAGATGGCGCTCATGGCGCCACACCGCACCGCCGGCGTCGTCGGCATCAACACGCCCTTCTTTCCGCGTCCGCCGGCGCCGCCGACGGCGCTGATGCGCATGCTGGCGCAGGGCCACTGGCGCTACATCCTCTACTTCCAGACGCCGGGCGTCGCCGAGGCCGAGCTCGATCCGCAGGTGCGCCGGACGCTGGCCGGGTTCTTCCAGTCGCCCGATCGCGACGGGTTGGCGCGACTGCAGGCGACGGGCGCGGCGGCGATGGGCCCGCCCACCGGTGGGCTGCTCGACCGCCTGCCCGACGCGCCGCACGGCGCGTTTCTCAGCGACGCGGACTTCGCGGTCTACGTCGAGGCGTTCACCCGCAGCGGCTTCCGCGGCGGCCTCAACTGGTACCGCAACTTCGACTTCAACTGGGAGACGACGGCCTATCAGGCCGGCGCCGTGATCACGCCGCCGGCGCTGATGATCACCGCCGAGCTCGACCCGGTGCTGCGCCCCGCCATGGCCGACGGCATGCAGGCGCTGGTGCCGAACCTGCGCAAGACCCATCTCGTGCGCGACTGCGGCCATTGGACGCAGCAGGAGAAGCCGGACGAAGTGAATCGCGAGCTGCTGGCCTTCCTGCGCGACCTCTGCCTGTAGGGCCGCGCGTCGGCGCTGACCCCCGTGGAGGGCGCCGCCCCGTCGGCGCCTGTTGGACGCGGCACCCGGCTCCACTTCAACAGGCGCCGACGGGGCGGCGCCCTCCAGGGGGATGCGGAGAGCGTCGCCCCGTAGCGTCGGATCAGACGCGGCGCGGCGGCGTCGCGCCCGCCGCTGCCTGCGCATGCCGCTGCACCAGCACCCACCACAGGATGAAGGGCAGGGCGGCGTAGCCGACCAGACCGTAGAATCCGTAGAACACGTTGATGGCGCTGTTGATGCGCCGCATCCACCACTGCCCGAGCTGCGCCTGGGGATAGCCGGTCATGTACGGGCCGAGCAGCACCAGCCCCATGTGGAAGGCGAGCAGGGCGGCGACGCCGATCGCCGCCGCCCGCAGCCGCTGCCGCCACGAGACGGCGCCGCTGGCGCCGACCAGGGCCAGGAAGGGGATCAGACCCGAGAAGACCTCGCGCGGCTGCAGCGGCATGAGCTCGACGAGCTGGTCGCGGCGGATGAAGACGTCGAGGCCCTTGGGCTCCGCCACGACGCGGTCGATGGCGAAGCCGCTGCTCAGCCGCACCAGCGGGCTGGCGAGCGTGATCGCCAGGCGGCCGTACGCGTCGCCGAGGCCGGCGAACGACCACAGAGCGAACAGCACGGCGGCGAGGGCGAAGAACCTAAGGAGAAATCCGCCCGACGGTCGCACGGCGCACCTGTTCGGTCCACAGCGAAGCGAGGAAGGCCAGCAGGGCGATGAACAGCCCTTGAAAGAAGTATTCGTGGAAGTAGGCGAACCAGGCCGGGTAGCGGCTCGCCACCACGGTCAGGCCCACCAGCCGCGCCAGGTTCACGGTGGTGAGTACGGCGCAGCCGATGGCGATGCCGCTGACGCGGTGCCACCACGGCGCCGGATAGGCCAGCACGAACATGGCATAGACGATCAAGACGAAGACGCCGGTACACTCGTGGTTGATGTCGAGCGCGGCATGCTCGGCGGTGATGATCGAACCCTGCACCGCGGCGCCGGCGCCGAACAGGTTGGCGCCGGTGGTGGCGAAGCGCGCCATCCATTCCTGGATCGGGCCCATGCGCAGGTGCAACTCGCCGAGCGAGAAGGCGAGGCTGGCGAGGAAGAGGTAGCCCAGCAGGCGGACCAAGAAACCAGAGAAGCTCGGCGCCGACGCCATGCCGCGCAGCAGAACCACAAGTCGCCACCGATGGCCACCCGGGGGGCGGAGTCGCGCGCGCCGGGTCCGTGGTGTACTACGTCGCATCGTGACTGCCGTCGCCGTCCGCTGCCCGACCTGCCGCGCCGCGGTGCGCTGGGCCGAGAACCCGCACCGCCCCTTCTGCTCCGAGCGCTGCCGCATGGTCGACCTCGGCAACTGGGCGGCGGAGCGCTATCGCGTGCCGGGGGCACCGGTGCGTGATGACGACGATCCCGAGTCGGGTCGGTCGGACTGATGTCGATCCACCCCACCGCGATCATCGATGCGCGGGCCGAGATCGACGCGACGGCGGAGATCGGGCCCTACGTCGTCATCGACGGCCCGGTGGTCGTCGGCGGCGGTACACGGCTCGGCCCGCACGTGTACCTGACCGGCCACACCGTGCTCGGCCGCGACAACGCCGTGCACGCCGGCGCCGTCCTTGGCGGCGCGCCGCAGGACCTGAGCTATGCCGGGGCGCCGACGGGGCTACGCATCGGCGACCGCAACATCATTCGCGAACACGTCGAGATCAACCGCGCCACCACCATCGAGCGGCCGACGACCCTCGGCGACGACAACTTCCTCTTCGGCCATGCGCACGTCGGGCACGACTGCCGAGTCGGCAACCACGTCATTCTCGCCAACGGCGCCATGCTCGGCGGCCACGTCGCGGTGGACGATCGCGCCTTCATCTCCGGCAACTGCGTCGTGCACCAGTTCGTCCGCGTCGGCGGCCTCACCATGCTGCGCGGCGGCTCGCGCACCAGCCGCGACGTGCCGCCGTTCGCCGTTATGGACTGGACTCACACCGTGCGCGGCATCAACCGCGTCGGCCTGCGCCGTGCCGGGTTCTCCGCCGCGCGCATCCGCGCCGTGCAGCGCGCCTTCGCCACCTTGTTCGGCACCCGGCGCAATCTCAGCGCCGCGCTGGCCGAGGTCGCCGCCGGCCCGGTCGAGGACGACGTGGTGCACCTGCTGGCCTTCATCCGCGCCTCGACGCGCGGCATCTGCGTCGGGCCGCGGCACGACGCGGAGGAGTAGTCTCACCGTCGTCTCACCGACCGCCTTGCCGCGCCCTACCGGTTCGTCTAGCTTCGTCTCACCCCATGAAGCGTTCCGTCAAGTTCGGCATCGGGGCGTGCCTGCTGGCGGCATCGATCGGCTACCTGATGGTCGCCGGCCTGCAGACGTCGTCGACCTACTTTTTCACCCTCGCGGAGTTCCTGCCGCGCAAGGACGAGCTGGCCGGTCAGGGCGTGCGCGTCGCCGGCCGCGTCGCCGAGGGCTCGCTGCGCAAGCAGACGACCACCAAGGGCACCGAGATGGCCTTCGTCATCGGCGATTTCGTCGGGCCCGGGCATGTCTCGGTGCCCGGGACCATGTCGGTCGCCTTCACCGGCGTCGTGCCCGACATGTTCGCCGAAGGGCGCGACGTGATCGTCGAGGGCCGCTACGTCGACGGCATCCTGCAAGCGCAGACGGTGCTCACCAGCTGTCCCTCCAAATACGAGCCCCAGCTCGAATCGGGAACGCCCGGCCCGGGCCAACAGGCCGCCCAGTCCTGAGGACGCCATGCTCGAGCTCGGACCCCTCGCCCTGCACCTGGCCCTCGTCCTCTCCGTCTACGCCCTGGCGGCCTCGCTGGCCGGCGCCTGGATGGGTCGCCGCGACGTCGTCGTCAGCGGCGAGCACGCGCTGCTGGCGGTGTGGGGCTGCACCGTCGTCGCCACCGGCACCCTGCTGCACGCGCTGGTCCTGCGCGACTTCCGCATCGAGTACGTCGCCGCATACAGCAGCAGCACGCTGCCGCTCTATTACACCGTCGCGGCGCTGTGGGGCGGGCAGAAGGGTTCGCTGCTCTTCTGGCTGCTGATCCTCACCTCGTTCAGCGCCGTCGTCCTGCTGCAGAACCGCGAACGCAATCGCGAGCTGATGCCGTACGTCACGGCGGTGCTGACGACGATCGCCGGCTTCTTCCTGCTGCTGCTGGTGTTCATCACGCCGCCCTTCGAGACCCTCGCTGTGCCCGCCATGGAGGGCCGCGACCTCAACCCGCTGCTGCAGAACTACTGGATGACGATCCATCCGCCGTCACTGTACGTCGGCTTCGTCGGCATGTCGGTGCCGTTCGCGTTCGCCATCGCGGCGCTCGCCACCGGCCGTCTCGGCGATGCGTGGATCCGCACCACTCGACGCTGGACCCTGCTCGCCTGGTTCTTCCTCAGCCTCGGCAACCTGTTCGGCGCCCTCTGGGCCTACGAGGTGCTCGGCTGGGGCGGTTACTGGGCCTGGGATCCGGTCGAGAACGCCGCCTTCATGCCCTGGCTCACCGGGACTGCGTACCTGCACTCGGTGATGATCCAAGAGAAGAAGAACATGCTGAAGGTGTGGAACATGTGGCTGGTGATTCTCACCTTCTCCCTCACCATCTTCGGCACTTTCCTCACCCGCAGCGGCGTCATCTCCTCGGTGCATTCGTTCACCCAGTCCGGCCTCGGGCCATTCTTCCTCGCCTTCCTCGCCGTCATCGTCACGGTGTCGGTGGCGCTGCTCGTCTGGCGGCTGCCGCTGCTGCGCAGCGAGAACGAGCTCGACTCGCTGTTGTCGCGCGAGTCGGCCTTCCTCTTTCAGAACCTGCTGCTCGTCGGCATCGCCTTCGCCGTCTTCTGGGGCACCATGTTCCCGGTCATCTCGGAGTGGGTGCGCGGCGTCAAGATCACCGTCGGCCCGCCGTTCTTCAACAAGGTCAACGCGCCGCTCGGGCTGGCGCTGTTGTTCCTCATGGGCGTCGGCCCGATCATCGCCTGGCGCCGCGCCACCTGGTCGAGCGTGCGGCGCGCCTTCGCCTGGCCGGCGCTGACCGGCCTGGTCGGCGGTCTCGCCACCGTCGCGCTCGGCGCCCACGGCGTCTGGGCGTTGGTGTCGTTCTCGCTCATCTTCTTCGTCCTCGCCACCATTGTCGCCGAGTTCTACCGCGGCATGCGGGCGCGTCAGGCGATGATGGGCGAGCCCGCCCTGACCGCGCTGCTGCGCCTGACCGCGAAGAACAAGCGCCGCTACGGCGGCTACGTCATCCACCTCGGCATCGTCATGATTTTCGCCGCCATCACCGGCACCTCCCTGTTCCGCATCGAGAAGCAGGTGACGCTCAACCCCGGCGACACCTTCGAGGTCGGCAGCTACACGTTGCAGTACAACGGCCTCGAGGAGCGCGACACGCCGCACATCGCCTACCTGTCGGCCAACATCGGCGTCTTCCGCGACGGGGCGCAGATCGACACCCTCAAACCCGAGAAGCGCTTCTACAAGAAGCCCGAGCAGCCGACGACGGAAGTGGCGATCCGCTCGACGCTCGGCGCCGATCTGTACCTGGTGCTCGG
This sequence comes from bacterium, assembly GCA_031401035.1. Lineage (GTDB taxonomy): Bacteria > Desulfobacterota > Binatia > HRBIN30 > CADEER01 > JANNRA01. The sequence continues at coordinate 13,431 of JANNRA010000215.1, forward strand.
CAGCTATGACGCCGAGACGCGGCTGGCGACGATCATCGCCTATCTGAACCCGCTCATCGGCTTCCTCTACTGGGGCGGCATCACCCTGACCCTGGGTACCTTCATCGTCATGTGGCCGCTGCCGGCCGCGGCGCGAGAGCCGGCAACCGTGGCGCGGCCGACCGCGCGTGAAGGCGCGCGCTCCTGATGCGGGTGCTCCTCGTCCTGCTGGTGGCGCTGTTGCAGGGACCGGCATGGGCGGAGCCGGCGCCGAGCTTTCAGGCGCTCGAGGAGTCGCTCACCTGCCAGTGCGGCTGCGGACTGACGGTCCACTCGTGCAACCACCTGCAGTGTCCGTCCGCCCTGCCGCTGCGCCAGGCGATCCGCGAGCAGATGGCGCTCGGCAAGACCCAGGGCGAGATCCTCGCCCACTTCGAGCAGACCTACGGCGAGAAGATCCTCTCCGCGCCGACGACGCGCGGCTTCAACCTCGTCGCCTGGAGCGCGCCGTTTGTCATGCTCTTGCTCGGCGGCGGGGTGGTCGTGTTGACGCTGCGCCGCTGGCGCGGCGGCGGCCCACCGACCGCGCCTCCGCGCACCCCGGCCGCGCCAAGCAGCGATCTCGATCGACAACTCGACCGCGAACTACGCGACTTCGAAGCCTGACGCTCCCGCATGCTTGTCAACGCCCTCACCTGGGCCGGTGTCGTCGCCGTCGCCCTCTTCGTCGGTTGGCCGCTCCTGCAGGCGCGCCGCGGCGTGGCGATGCGCGATGGTGACAGCCTCTCGCCGCCCGAGCGCGAGAAGCGCGAGGCGCTGGCGGCGATCAAGGAGGTGGAGTTCGATCGCGCCATGGGCAAACTGTCGGACGAGGACTTCGCCAGTCTGACGGCGCGCTATCGCGCCCAGGCGCTGGCCGCCATCGCGGCACTGGCGGCCGCCAGTCCGAGCGCGGACGGCGCGCCCCAGGGCCGTTTCTGCGGCCAGTGCGGCGGCACCGTCGCGTCGCCGGCGAATTTCTGTCCGGCCTGCGGCACCGCGACCCGCGACCAAGCGGCTTAAGCCTGGCGGGCGCGCCGTGCGCATGGCGCGGACTCAGCGCAGCCCGCGCGGCAGCCAGCGTGGAAAGGGACGCGCGTGCAGGTGGTAGTGGTCCGGGATCTGCCGCATGTGGTCGTCGAAGAACCACCCGTCCGGATAGAGGCGGTTGGCGATCGCCGCCAGGCGCTCGCGCATCACCGCCCCTTCAGCTTCGCTGGGCCGTGCCCGATGGGCGCCGAGCACCGCCATCGCGACGTCGCACGAGTCGCAGTCGATGACCACGAAGCGGAACGGTTCGTCGAACTCGGCGTGCCACGCCGTGCTGCGATGCAGCTCGCACAACTCACAGGGTTTCATCCGGGCTCTCCCCGGGGTGACCGGCGGGCGCCCCGCGCGCGGCGGGACGCCCGCGGTGTTTCAGACCTTCGTGACGTTCGAAGCCTGCGGACCCTTCTTGCCGTCCGTCACCTCGAACTCAACGCGGAGTCCTTCTTCCAGACTGCGGAACCCGTCCCCAGCGATGGCGCTGTAGTGCACGAACACATCTTCGCCGTCATCGCGCTTGATGAATCCGTAGCCCTTCTCCGGGTTGAACCACTTCACCGTTCCCTGCGGCATGCGCTTCCTCCTTCTCTGTTCTTCGTCCTGCGGGAAGCTGCATGGCTGGACGTTCAGGCGAACCGGAACGATGGCTGCTCTTTCCCGAGACTGAGGCAGCGTATACCGGAAGGACGCCAGGGCCGCAAAGAAAAAAAGTGCGTTTCAGTCCCAGTCGGGCCGCAGTTCCGCCTGTGTCGGGCCGAAGAAACACGGGTTGTCGAACTCGGCTGAGAACGTTCCCTTTTCGCCCGCCGCCAGTGACGACGGTTCGACGGTAATCTCGTCGGTCAGGCAGTCCGCACCCTGAATCGGCTCGGAGACGTGGATCGCGACGACGACGCCGCGCGCCGTTTCACCGCCCTCGTTTTTCACCGTTCCGCGCACCGCCTGCTGCGCGCCGCCCAGCGAGACTTCCTCGTGGTCGGCGACGACGACGCGGGCCGGACCCTTGCTCACAAGGTCGGCCGCCGCCGCTGGCACCGCCGCGGGCGCCGCTGCCGGCGGGCGCGCCGCCGCTGGCATGTTCTGTTCGACGGCGCGCTTGCCGGGCGGCGGCACGTCGCCGAAGTGGACGACGCCCTGCTCGTCGACCCACCGATAGACGGTCCCCGCCTGCACGGCGGTGCCGACCAGCAGGAGCGCGAGACCGATGCCGGCGGAGCGGAGCAATCGCATGCGAGCGATGCTAGCGCGACCGGCTCGCCGATCAACGCCAATCTTTGCGCCGCCCTTGCCGGCGCGACCAGGGTGGTTAGCCTGACGGCACGATGACGACGCCCACGGGCCGCGAGGCCGTTCTGCACGCGTTCGATCGCCTCTTCGACCGCGCCGCCAGCAAGCTCAACCTCGACTGCAGCGCCGCCGAGCGCGCCGAGGCCAAGCAGTACTTCGCGCAGCGCTACGGCGACGCCCTGCAGCTGCTCGACCAGGCACAGTTCCCGGAGATCCCGGAGCCGATCCTGGTGCAGATGGAGCAGGCCGTCGACGGGCTCTCACCCGCCTATGTCGCCGCCCAGCTCGCCACCGGTCCGCTCGCCATTCACGTGCAGGAGTTCATGCGCGGCCTGGCCGTGCGCGCCGCCGAGCAGCGCGTCCTGGAGCACCTGGCCGGCCGCGCCGACGACGCCTACGGCGGCAACTGAGCGGCGCGGCGCCGGCCGCGGCCGCCCGCCGGTGCCTGCCGCACCCTATGCGCGCCGCGCTGACGCCGTCGTCTTGAGCGTCCCGGCGCGCGCCAGGTCGTAGCCGCCGAGCTGTTCCACCGCGCGGCGGAACTCCACCGCCCGGATCGTCTCCAGCAGCGCCGCACCCACCACCCCGCGCGCGAAGTCGCCGCGCAGCACCAGGTCGTAGTCCTCCCGCTCCACCGGAACGAACCCGAGCCCGAGCGCGGTCGCGGCGGAGCGAATGCCGAGCCCGCAATCGGCCAGGCCGCTCGCCACCGCTACCGCCACCGCCATGTGCGTGTATTCCTCGCGCTCGTATCCGGCGATGCGGCGCGGGGCGATGCGCAGCTTGTCGAGCTGGTAATCGAGCAGGACGCGCGTGCCCGCGCCGGGCTGGCGGTTGACATAGCGGATGCCGGCGCGGGTGAGGTCGCGCAGACCGCGCAGCCGCCGCGGATTGCCGCGCGCGACGATGAGGCCCTGTTCACGCACCGCCAGGTTGACGACGACGACGTCGGCGCGCCGGCCGAGCAGCCGGGTGATATCCGGCAGGTTGTAGGTGCCGGTTGTCGGGTCGAGCAGGTGCGTGCCGACGACGTGCGCCTCGTCGCGCCGCATCGCCACCAGGCCGCCCAGACTGCCGATGTTGGTCATCGACAGCTTCAGCTGCGGCGCGCGCCGCTTCAGGCAGTCCTCGAGAATGCCCAGCGCCAGGTCGTGGCTGCCGCTCAGCACGATCGTGTGTTCGATCTCGGCGGCGCCGCGCAGCAGCTCCACCGCGACCTCCTCGCCGGCGTTGATTCCCTCCGACAATGGCGGCACGCGCAGGATGCCGTCGGCGCGCACCAGGGTGGTGATGACCCCGGCGCCGCGGCCGAGTGGCGTCGCGACGATGCGCGTGCCGACGCGCCCGAGCGTCACGCGCACGAACTCCTCCAGTCCGAGCTTCGAGGGCAGCTTGCGCGGGACGATGGCGCGCAGCGTTTCCGGCGCCTCGACCGCCGTGCCGAGCCGGCGCGCCAGCAACGGCCGCAGGACCTGCTGGCAGACGATCACCGCCGAGACCGGATAGCCGGGCACGCCGAGCACCGGCGTGCTGCCGATACGGGCGCAGATCGCCGGCTTGCCGGGCATGATGTCGATGCCGTGCACCAGTACCTCGCCGAGAGCGGCGAGGGCCGCGACGGTGAAGTCGCGCTCACCCGCCGAGGAGCCGGCGATGACGACGACCACGTCATGCGCGCGCGCGGCGCGCGCCACCGCCGCCTCGATGCGCGGCTGCTCGTCGGGCACGCGCGGCCGCCGCCGCGCCACGCCGCCCCACTCGCTGACGAAGGCGGCGATGACGCGCGAGTTGAACTCGGGAATCGCCCCCGGCGCCGCCGCCGCACCCGGTTCGACGAGCTCGCTGCCGGTCGGGATGATCGCCACCGTCGGCCGCGGCGCGACCGCCACGGTGAGGTGACCGGCGGCGAGCAGCGCGCCGATGTCGTAGGGCCGGATGCGGTGGCCGCGCGGCAGCAACGCCTCGGTGGCGACCACGTCCTCGCCGACCAGCCGCACGTGCTGCCACGGCGGCGCCGCCGCGCGCACCGACACCGTGCCGTCGGGCTCCGGGTAGACGTTCTCGATCATCACCACGGCGTTGGCCCAGGCGGGCAGCGCCTGCCCGGTGTCGACGTAGGCGAACGGCCGCGGCGGCAGGCGCCGTCCGCTCGCCGGCCGCAGGTGCACCGGCGCCGCCTCGCTGGCGCCGAAGCTGTCGGCGGCGCGCAGCGCGATGCCGTCCATCGCCGCCCCATGGTAGTGCGGCACCGAGCGCAGCGCGAAGACCGGCGCCGCGGTGATGCGCCCGAGGCTGTCCTCGGCGGCGATCGACTCGGCGGCGCGCGGCGGCGGCTGCCAGGCGTCGACGAACAGCCGCAGGGTGTCGGCCAACGATTGCTTGTTGAGATAGCGGCTGCGGCGACCGTGCGCCGGCGCCGGCGCCGTCGCCGCGACGGCTGGCGCGCAACAGTCGTCGGCGGTGACGGCGGTGGGTATCGACTTTCGCGGCATCGCGTGGGGGCCCTTTCGCACTGCGAAGAGTCAGGGAGCGGCGGGACCCATCAGCCAAACATCCGTACGTCGACATCGACGCCCGCGTCGATGCCCTCGGCGCTGGCCGGGATGCACACCAGCCCGTCGGCCGCGACGAGGTTGAAGATGGCGCCGGATTTGCCGGGCAGCGGCTGCGCCCAGACGGCGCCGTCACGCTCGAGGAGACGGACGCGAACATAGTCCTCGCGCCCCGGCTGCGAGGCGACCTTCTGCGCCAGCCGCGCCAGCCGCGTCGCCCGCGCCGCGAACACCCCGCCGGGGGCCTCGCCACCCGGGGTTTCGCCGCCAATGACGCGCAGCAGCGGCGCCGCGAACAGGTCGAAGATCACCAGCGCCGACACCGGGTGCCCGGGCAGGCCGACCACCGGTTTGCCGAGCGCGCGCGCCAGGATCGTCGGTTTACCGGGCGCCACTGAGATGCCGTGGAAGAGAATCTCCGAGCGCGGGAACGCGGTGATGACTTCGGTGGTGAGGTCCTTGACGCCGACCGAGCTGCCGCCCGACAGGATGACCACGTCGGCTCGCGCCAGCGCCAGCGCCAGGACCGCGCGCAGGCGGTCGGCACGGTCGGGGACGACGCCGTGATCGGTGACCACCGCCCCGGCCTCGCGCGCCATCGCCGCCAGGGAGAACTGGTTGATGTTGCGCACCTGCCCTGGCCGCGGCGCCTTCTCGGGCGCCACGATCTCGTCGCCGGTGGCGATGAGCCCGAGGCGCGGTCGCTTGTGGACGCGCAGGCGGGTGATGCCCAACCCGGTGAGCGCGCCGAGATCCTGCGCCCGCAGGCGGCGGCCGGCGGCGAACACCGGCGCACCGCGGGCGATGTCCTCGCCGACGCGCAAGACGTGCTGCCACGGCGAGGCGCCGCGGTGGATCTCGACCGTGCCGTCGCCGACCTCGTCGGTGTACTCGACCATCACCACCGCGTCGGCGCCGCGCGGCACCATGCCGCCGGTCGCGATGCGCATCGCCTGCCCCTTGCGCAGGGGGGTCTTCGCCTCGCGGCCCATCTCGATGGTGCCGGCGACGCGCAGGTACATCGGCACACTGGCCGAGGCGCCGAACGTGTCGGCGGCGCGCACCGCGTAGCCGTCCATATTGGCGCGCGTGAAATGCGGCAGGTCGATCGGTGCCACGAGGTCGACGGCGAGGACGCGTCCGGCGGCGTCGCGCACCGCCACCGTTTCGGCGCCGAGCGCCGGCAGGGCCGCGATCGTCGCGCGCGCCTCGGCGGTCGAGACGACGCGGAAGAACGGCTTCAGCTGGCGAAGGTCCGATGGTCGAGGCATGGCAGTTCGCGGCGCACCTGGGCGAGATAGTCGAGGTCGATCTCGGCGAGAATGGCCGTTTCGAGGTTGCTGGCGCGCGCGATGGGCGTCCCCCACGGGTCGACGATCAGGGAGTGGCCGAAGTCGTGGACGCCGCTCGGGCCGCGGCCGATCTGATTCGGCGCGATGACGTAGCACTGGTTCTCGATCGCCCGGGCGCGCAACAGGATCTCCCAGTGGTGGGCGCCAGTGGGGAAAGTGAAGGCCGCCGGCACGCAGAGGATCTCGGCGCCGGCGCCACTCAGGCGGCGGTAGAGCTCGGGAAACCGCAGGTCGTAACAGACGCTGAGGCCGAGCGTGCCGAGGTCGGTGCGCACCGCGACGGTCGCGGCGCCGCGCAGGCGCGTGTCCGATTCGCGGTGCGTGACGTGCTCGGCGATGTCGACGTCGAACAGGTGGACCTTGCGATAGGCGCCGAGCAGGGTACCGTCGCGGCCGTACACCGTCGAGGTGTTGTAGGCGCGCACCTCGCCCGGCACGGCTTCGAGCTGCGACCCGCCGACCAGCACGACGCCGAGCTCGCGCGCCAGCCCGCCCAGCCGTTCGGTGGTCGGGCCGGGGATCGGCTCGGCGATAGCGGCCTCGGCCGCGGCGGCACCGCGCCAGACGGCCATCTCCGGCAGCACGATCAGCTGCGCGCCGCGTGCCGCCGCGCCGCGCGCCAGGGCGGCGGCGCGGTCGAGGTTCGCCGTCAGATCCGATCCGGCGGTGAGCTGGATGGCGGCGGCGAGGAAACGGCGGCTCATGGGTGGTGTGGAAGCAACGCGCGAACGCTAAACGCCGCGCCCGGGGGGGTCAAGCGAGGTGCCGCCCGCGCCCGCTTTCTTGCCGCTGCGCGCGTCGATGTGCTAGCGCCACGCCACCCATGAGCACCGCAGAGAAGAGCGCCGTGCGCCTCATCAAGCGCTACGGCAACCGCAAGCTCTACGATGTCGAAGCCAGTCGCTACGTCACCCTCGAAGCCATCCGCGCCCTGGTGCAGGCGGGCGAGGACGTGCGTGTCGTCGACAACGACAGCGGTGAGGACCTCACCCGCGTGACGCTGGCGCAGATCATCTACGAAGCGGAGAAGAAGACCAGCGGCGGCGACGGGACGCTGTCGCTGCCGCTGCTGCGCCGCCTGGTGCAGTTTGGCGACGAGACCGTGCGCGATCTCAAGCGCGGCGTCGAGCGCGGCCGCGAGGCGCTGGAGAGCGTGCGCGAGGGTGTGCAGGAGCTGGTCAGCGGCGTCAGCGGCAAGGGCAAGGGCCGCGAGAAGGGCAAGAAGGGCCATTCGTTGCTCGAGGAGCTGCTCGACAATCCGCAGCTGCAGCGCATCGAGCACAGCCTGCGCCTGCTCGAGACGCGCCTCGGCCAGATGACGCGCGGCAAACCGGCGCCGAAGAAGCGCAAGCCGACGAAGAAGACCTGACGGCCTGCCTCGACAGCCCTGGGCGCGGCTGCCAGGATCGTGGCGCATGCCCGCCGCCGTCACCGTCACCGGCTTCGACCACCTCGTCCTGCGCGTACGCGACGTCGACCGCTCGGTCGCGTTCTACCGTGACGTGCTCGGCCTGCCGATGGAGTGCCTGGACGAGTACCGCGCCGGCACGCGGCCGTTCCCGTCGGCGCGCGTCGGCGCCGGCACGCTGATCGACCTGGTGTCCGATCCGACCTACGACCCCGGCGCCGCGCAGGCGGTGGCGGGGTTTCTGCACCTGTGCCTGCGCATTGGCGACCGCCTCGACACCGTCCTGGCGGCCCTGCGGGCGCGCGGCGTCGATCTCGTCGAGGAGACGCCGATGGTACGCCTCGGCGCCACCGGCTATGGGCGCGCACTCTACGTGCGCGACCCGGACGGCTACGTCGTCGAATTGAAGGAGGAGGCGTCGCCATGAAGACCACCCGCATCGCTTTGCCGCTGTGGCTGGTGGCGGTCGCCGCGATACCGCTTGCCGCGGTATTCGCCTTCTCGCTCGCCGTCGCCGCCGTGCTGCTGGTCGGCGCCGGCGTCGTCGCCGCCGTCGTCTTGCCGCTGTTGCGCGGCCGCCCCGCGCGTCGCGACGACGGCACCATCGAGCTCGATGCGTCGCAGTACCGCCGCCTGCCGCGCCGAGGGGATGACTGATGGCGCTGTCACCGGCCGACGAGCACATGCACGCCAACACCGGCGAGCCGAACTTCAACGAGAGCATGTACTTCAACGTGTACGACCGCACGGCGCGCGTCGGCGGTTTCGTCCGCATCGGCAATCGGCCCAACGAGGGCTATGCCGAGACGACGATCGCGCTCTACCAGCCCGACGGCACGGCGCTGTTCAATTTCAAGCGCCCGCCGATCGCCGACAATGCCGCCTTCGCCGCCGGCGGGACGCGCTTCGAGGTCGTCGAGCCGTTCAAGCACCTGCGCTTACACTACGACGGCAAGGCGCTCTTCCTGGCCCATCCGCGCGATCTCGAGGACCCGCGCCAGGCCTTCACCGCAAACCCGTTCCGCCCCGTGTCGCTGGAGCTGGACTGGTACGGCCTGAGCCCACTGTACGGCGGCGACGGCCTCGACCAGGGCGGCGAGATGGTCTTCGCACGCGGCCACTACGAGCAGCACGGCCGCGCCGTCGGCCGCCTCCGCATCGGCGACGTCGAGACCGCCCTCGACGGCTTCGGCCTGCGCGACCACTCGTGGGGGCCGCGCTCGTGGCAGTCGCCGGCCTACTACCGGTGGCTCATCGGCCAGTTCGACGCCGGGTTCGGTTTCATGGGCTCGCAGATCGTCACCCAGGCCGGCACCGAGCTCCTGAGCGGCTTCGTCTTCCGCGACGGCGCCAACCATTTCGTCGACCGCCTGACCCTGCACACCGACTGGAGCGAACCGGGCCACTATCACGACCGCCTGGCGCTGACGCTGCACAGCCGCGCCGGCGCGCTCGATATCACCGGCCGCCTGCTGAGCATGCTGCCGCTGCGCAACCGCCGCGACGGCAAGACCACCCGCATCAGCGAGGGCCTGACCGAGTGGCGCTGCGGCGATCATGTCGGCTACGGCTGGTCGGAATACCTGGACCAGATCACGTGAAAAGAACCTGATCAACGCGAAGACGCGAAGCCGCGAAGGTCTGCGAAAGTGCGGCAGAGGAAGGCTCGCTCCGCGCCTTCGCGCCTTCGCGTTGAATATCTCTTCTTCGGAGAGGATCTCGCATGAAGGTCGTAATCGTACCGCAGCTCATGGACAACTATGCGTACCTGGTCGTCGACGAGGCGAGCGGCGAGGCGGGGATCGTCGACTGCGCCGAGGCCGAGCCGGTGCTGCAGGCGGTGCGGCGCGAGAACGTCAGGCTGATGGCCATCCTGCCGACGCATCATCATTACGACCATGTCGGCGGCAACACCGACCTGCTCGCGGCGCTGCCCGGGTTGGCGGTCTACGGCACCGACGAGCGCATCCCCGGCCTGACGCAGGCGGTGCACGACGGCGACACGCTGCGTCTGGGCGGCCTGACGGCGCGGGTGATCTTCATCCCCGCCCACACCACCGGCCACATCGCCTACTACTTCGCCGACGCCCGCGCGGTGTTCACCGGCGATACGTTGTTCGCCGGCGGCTGCGGGCGGCTGTTCGAGGGCGACGCGGCGATGATGATCGCCTCGCTGTCGAAGCTGGCGGTGCTGCCCGACGACACGCGCGTCTGGTTCGGGCACGAGTACACGGAGAAGAACCTGCGCTTCGCGCTGACGCTCGAGCCGCAGAACCAGCCGCTGATCGCCAGGCACGCCTGGGTGCAGGCGCAGCAGCGCACCGGCGCGCCGACGACGCCGACCACCATCGCCTCGGAGAAGGCGACCAACCCCTTCCTGCGCTGGGACAGCCGCGAGCTGCGCGCGACGCTGCGGGCGCAGTTCCCCGACCTGCCGATGGACGACGTGCACGTCTTCGCCAAGACGCGCGAGCTGAAGGATCACTACTGACGATGAAGGTTCTGGTCACCGGCGGCGCCGGATACATCGGCGCGCACGTCACCCGCGCCCTGGCCGAGGCGGGCCATACGCCGATCGTGCTCGACGACCTGCGCTGCGCGAGGCGCGAGCGGGTCGGCGCCTTCGCCCACGAAGCGGTCGCCTGCGAGGACACCGCGGCGCTGCTCGAGGTCTTGCGTCGCCACCGTCCCGACGGCGTCGTGCACCTGGCCGGCTACATCAGCGTCGGCGAATCGGTGCGCGATCCCGACAAGTACTGGGCCAACAATCTCGCCGCCGCCGCCAGCCTGCTGCTCGCCTGCGCGCGCCATCCGGTGCAGGCGGTGCTCTTCTCGTCCACCGCCGCGGTCTACGGCAACGCCGAGGTCTCGCCGATCCCCGAGGGCGCACCGCTGGCGCCGACCTCACCCTACGGATCCTCCAAGCTCGCCTTCGAGCGCCTGCTGCACGGCAGCGCCGCGGCGCTCGGCCTGCGCTCGGCGGCCCTGCGCTACTTCAACGCCGCCGGCGCCCACCCGGCCTGGCGCGTCGGCGAGGCGCACACGCCGGAGGAGCACCTGATCCCGCGCGTCATCGCGGCGCTGCGCGCCGGCCGCCCGGTGCAGGTGTACGGCAACGACTATCCGACCGCCGACGGCACTTGCGAGCGCGACTACATCCACGTCAGCGACCTCGCCAGCGCGCATGTCGCGGTGCTCGCCGCGGCCGACCTGCCGAGCGGCGTCAGCTTCAACGTCGGCACCGGCCACGGCACCTCGGTGCTGCAGGTCATCGAGACCATCGGCCGCCGCCTCGGTGTCACCGCGACACTCGAGGTGCTGCCGCGCCGCCCCGGCGACCCGGCCAGTCTGGTCGCCGATCCCTCCGCCCTGCGCGCCGCCCTCGGCTGGCAGCCGCGCCATTCGCAGCTGCCGGAGATCGTCGACTCGGCGGTCGCATGGGAACTCTCCAGGAGCACTACATGAGCGATGCCCCGTACGTCATTCAGAAGGTCGAGTGGTTCCAGTTTCGCGACCCCGACGGCCACGCCTTCTTCGTCATGCTCTCGAGCCTGCCGAACGGCTTCTTCACCGCCGTGCCGGTGGACCTGCACATGGCGCGCCTCGACCACGCCAAGATGGGCCTCGCCGCCACCGCGGAGGAGGCGCTCGCGTCGCTGCAGACGGCGCTCGCAGGCACGACGCGCGACGAGCTGTTCGGCCCCGCGACCTGACGCTTGCAGGGCGCCGCCCCGTCGGCGCCTGTTGCAACGGGCTCCAGCGCTCCATGCAACCGGCGCCGACGGAGCGGCGCCCTCCATCTGACCCGCGCCCCCCCCGTGTCCCCAGACCTCGTCCTCGCCGTCCTGCTGGCGGCGCTGTTGCACGCGCTGTGGAACTCGTTCGTCAAGGTCGGCGCGGACCGCACGGTCAGCGTCCTCGCCATCATCGCCACCGGCGGCCTGCTGTCGCTGCCGGTCGCCGCGGTGCTGCCGCCGCCGCCGCCGCTCGGCTGGGTGTACCTGCTGGCATCGGTGACGACGCACCTGATCTACTATTACTTCCTGATCAACGCCTACCGCTTCGGCGACCTCAGCCGGGTCTATCCATTGGCCCGCGGTCTGGCGCCGCCGCTGGTGGCGCTGGGGGCGGCGGCCGCGGCAGGGGAGTGGCTGAGCCATCGGGAGCTCGCCGGCGTCGCGCTGGTGTCGGTCGGCATCGGCAGCCTGGTCTTCGGTGGGCGCGGTGCCGCCGATCGCCGCGGCCTGTGGTTCGCGGCCGCCACCGGCGTGATGATCGCCATCTATACCGTCATCGACGGCCTCGGCGGGCGCAGCGCGCCGCAGGCGCTGCGCTACATCGCCTGGCTCAACGTCGTGGAGGCGGTGGTGTTCCTCGCCGCCGCGCGCTGGTGGCGCGGCCCGACCTTGTGGCCGGCACTGCGCGCGACGCTGCCGGGCGGCGCCGTCGCCGGCCTGCTGGCGACGCTGAGTTACGGCATCGTCATCTACGCCATGAGCCGCGGCGCCATGGCGCACGTCTCGGCACTGCGCGAGAGCAGCGTCGTCATCGCCGCCCTGATCGGCACGCTGTGGCTCGGCGAACCCGGTGCGCTGACGCGTATCGGCGCCGCCTCGATCGTCGCCGCCGGCGTCGTGGTCATGCACTGGCGGTGAGGCGTGCGCTCCCGACCGGCGGGCATCGCTACGGCGCGACGGCCCATCCCGCGCTTGCCATCGGGCCGAGAAACGCCCGTTCCCTTTGACCGCGGACGGCCCGGGCTGGCAGTAAGTGGACGTGGCAACCACCAAACGACCCGTGAAGAAGCGCGCGGCGGTTAAATCGCCCCCTCGCGCAACGACCCGCCCCGCGGCCAAGACGGCCGCGCTGAAGAAAAACGCCGCACCAAAGACGAAGGCCGCACCAAAGACGAAGGTCGCGGCGACGAAGAAGGTGGCGGCCAAGAAACCTGCGGTGGCGGCGGACAGCAGGCTGGTGCATCCGAAGGCGCGCGTTGTTCAACGGGCGGCGCGCATGCGGGCGAAAGCGCTGCCCGGCGGTCGCGTCGGGCGCCGGGCGGTGTTCATCGACGTCGAGAACACCAGTGATGAGGAAGAGCTCTTCGGGGTGCTCGACGGTCTGAAGATCGACCGCCTCGCGCAGCCGACGGAAGTGACAGCGGTGGGCAACTGGCGCGCCGTCAGCCAGCGGCTGGCGCGCCGCCTCGGCTTCATGGGCGCACAACTGGTCCACAGCGCGCCGGCCCTCGGCGTCAAGGACTGGAGCGATCTGTGGATCGCGGTGGCGGCGGGATGCTGGCTCGGGCGGTCGCATCCAGGGGACCTGCTGGAGATCGTCTCCAACGATCGGGCATTCGACGCGGTGGCCGATGCCGCCGCGGCGGCCGGTGTCACCTACCACCGCTTGTTGCTCAAGCGCGGCGCCCCGATGGCGGCGCCGTCGGATGAAGACGAACCGGCGCGGCCCCGTAGCCGGTCGCGCGGTGGCCGCCGTCGGCGCGGGCGCGGCAGCGCACCGCTCGAGGCGGCCGAACCGCGCACGCATGTCACCGAGCCGCGCCCCCCCGCCCACGCGCCGCGTGCCCAAGCCGCGCCGCGCCCGACGCGGGCCGCCGCGCCGCCCGAGCCGCGCCGCGGCGCCCCGACCC
>JANNRA010000216.1:0-1770 GCA_031401035.1 bacterium
GGCGCCTGTTGGATGGATGAACGCGGACCCAATGCAACAGGCGCCGACGGGGCGGCGCCCTCCAGGGGAGGTGCGGATCGGGCCCATTGCCGGCGGGCGCGGTCGACTGTGCGCAATGCCCCCACGTCGAGGCCCAGGCGCCGGCACGCCGCCTCTTCGAATCCGGCTCGTGCCGCCTCGTCGAACAGCTCGGCGCGCAGCAGCAGATCCGACGCCCCGTTTGGCCAGCGCGCCGCGTCGCCGCCACCGAAGGCGCGCGCCTCGAGCAGGATGTCGCGCTCCGCCGCCAACGCCGCGACCAACGCGCCGACCTCACCGGCGCCGGCGGCGCGCGCCGCCAGCAGCAAGCGAGCGATGCGCGGCGGCGCGGCGATGCCGAGCATGGCGCGGCCGCGCCCGGTGACGGCGCCTGACGGCGTCACGGCGCCGAGCGCGGCGAGCAGCTGATCCGCCTGCGCCAGCGCCGCCGGGCGCGGCGCGTCGAGCCAGCCGAAGGCGGCCACGTCGGCCGCGCCCCAGGCATGCAGCTCCAGCGCCGTACCGCTGAGTTCGAGGCGGCGCACCTCCGGCGTCTCGCGCGGCAAGCGCGCCGCGTGTTCGGCCGCGGTCCACAGGCGCAGGCAGCGACCGGGCGCGCTACGGCCGGCGCGGCCGGCGCGCTGCTCGGCGGCGGCGCGGCTGATCGGCGCCAGCCGCAGCGCGTTGAGGCCGCGCCGCGCGTCGTACTCGGCGCGGCGGGCGACGCCGCTGTCGACGACGGCGGTGACGCCCTCGACGGTCAGCGAGGTCTCGGCGACGTTGGTCGCCAGGACGATGCGCCGGCGCGGGCCGCGGCGCAGGACGCGGCGCTGCGCGTCGAGCGGCAGGTCGCCATGCAGCGGCAGCACGTCGAGGCCGCGCGCCGCCGCCAGTGCGACGAGCGCCTCGGCGGCGCGGCGGATCTCGGCGACGCCGGGGAGAAAGACGAGCACGTCGCCGCCGTCGTCGTCCGGCGCGGCGAGCAACCGCGTCACCGCGGCGGCGACGCGCGGTGCCAGCCAACCGTCGTCGGTCGCGGCGGCGTGTTCGAGGCGCACCGGATAGCTGCGCCCCTCGGAGGTGAGCAGCGTCGCCGCCGGGCCGAGGTAGGCGGCCAGCGCGGCGGTGTCGAGGGTCGCCGACATCACCACCAGCTTCAGGTCCGGGCGCACCGTCTCCTGCAGCTCGCGGGCGATCGCCAGCGCCACGTCGCCCGGCAGGTGGCGCTCGTGGAACTCGTCGAGCACCAGGACGCCGACGGCGTCGAGATACGGATCGCGCGCCAACTGCCGGCCGAGGACGCCCTCGGTGACGAACCACAGGCGCGTCGCGGCGCCGCCGCGCGCCTCGAAGCGGACGCGATAGCCGACCTCGGTGCCGACCGTCCCACCGCGCTGCGTCGCAACGTACTCCGCCGCCGCCCGCGCCGCGATGCGGCGCGGCTCGAGCACGACGATCTGCTTGTCACCGGCGAGCCCGGCATCGAGCAACGCCGCCGGCACGCGCGTCGTCTTCCCCGCCCCCGGCGCCGCGCGCAGAATCAACCGCGACCCCTCGCGCAGCGCCGCGGTGATCGGCGCCAGCAGGGGATCGATCGGCAGGGCATCGGACACGCCGCGGAATCTCGCCGTCGCCGCGGCACATGGCAAGCAGTATCGAGCAAGGTGAACGCCATCTGGGAGCGCGGGCGGCCCGCCCGCACTTGAAATGACGGCGCCCTCCATCCGGAGCGGGCGGGCCGCCCGCGCTCCC
>JANNRA010000217.1:0-8953 GCA_031401035.1 bacterium
CGCCGCCGCGGCGGCGGCGAGCAGCGCGGCCGTCCGCACCAGCGGCGCGCGCCGCCGCGCCGCCGCCGCCCAGGCGCCGAGGCGTGGCGTATCCAGCCGCCGCGGCGCCAGCATGCCGCGGCGCAGCAACAGGAAGCCGAGGGCGGGGTAGAGGACGAAGAACTGCACCGTCGTGATCGCCATGCCGATGGCGGTGAGCACGCCGAGCTGGCGCACGACGGACAGGACCGAGAGGGCGATGACCAGAAACGCCGCCGCGCTGGTGCCGGAGCTGGCGAGGTTGGCGCGACCCAGGCTGGCGAGGGTCTCGGCCACCGCGGCGCGCGGCGCCGCGCCGCGCCCGCTGGCCTCGAGCAGGCGGCTGTAGAAGTGGATGCCGGAGTCGATGGAGAGGCCGTAGAGAATGGCGGCGAAGCTGAGCGACAGGGCGTTGAGCTGGTCGAAGAGCAGCAGCGACAGCGCGAAGGCGAGCAGGGTACTGAGGATCAGCGGGTAGGTGACGAACGGCAGGATGCGCAGGTTGCCGTAGCCGAGCCAGAAGACGGCCAGCACGGCGGCGAGCGACAGCAGCGTGTAGCGCTGGATATCGGCGCGCATGGTCGCGGCGTCTTCGAGCGCGAAGGCGTAGCCGCCGGTGAGGGCGATGCGCACGCCGTCCTGGCCGACCGCGGCGGCGGCGCGCACGTCGGCGAGCAGGGCGGTGCTGAAGGCGATGTCGAACGGCGAGCCGCGCGGGCGCGCCAGCAGCAGCAGCGCGCCGCCGTCGCGCGCGGTCAGCCAGCCGCCGTCGAGGTCGGGCAGGACGCCGCCGGCGGCGTCGGCGAGGTGCCGCCCGGCGAGGCGGCGCAGGCCGAGCGGATCGGCGGCCACCGCGCGCGCCAGGCTGACGTCGAACGGCGCCGCCAGCAGCGCCTTGTTGGCGGCGACCTGCCCCGCGACGCCGCTCGGGGTCAGGCGCTGGCGCACCTCGTCGTAGGCGTCGAGCGGAATGTAGTTGAACAGGTACGGCCCGAGTAGGGCGTCGGCGGCGCCGGCGGTGTCGAGGCGCCCCTGCACGCTGCGCATCGCCGGCAGCGCCGCCAGGCGCGCGGTCAGCGCTTCGGCGACCGCCTCGCGCGCCGGGCGCGGCCCGTCGACGAGGATGAGCAGCTCGTCGAGCTGGCCGAACTCGGCGGCGAAGGCCTTGAAATCGTCGAAGGCCGGTTCGCCGCGCGGCAGCATGCCGAGGACGTCGATGTCGAGCCGTAGGCGGGTGAGGGACAGCGCCGCCGCGGCGGCGAGGAACAGCGAACCGACGAGGATGGCGCGGTGGTGGCGCTCGACGATGGCGGACCAGGCGGCGGCAGTCATCGGTCGCCGTGTCCGATCCCCTCGCCGCGTGGGGGAGGGGTCGCATGCGTGTCGCGCGCCGCATCATCAGGTCCCCTCTCCCGCAGGGAGAGGGTCGGGGTGAGGCGATCCAGTGCCGCCCGCTGCATGCCGACCCGCACCGCTCCGGCCGCCGGCACGAAGGCGTCGGCGGGGAGCGCCGGGTTCACCTCCCAGCGGTCGACGACGACCTCGAGGCGCGTCGGCCCGACGCCGACGAGGCGGATGCGATGCGGCAGCGGCAGGCCGTCGACCAGGCGGTAGTCGTCGTAGTCGCGCCGCAGCGCCGGCGTGTCGGCGGTGAGGTCCTCGACCGTGCGCAGCGTCGCCGTCCGCGAATCGAGGTGCAGGATCCGTCGCGCGCCGCCCGGCAGCTCGCATTGGTAGAGGGTCAGCGTTTCCCTGACGAGGAACGCCTGGCAGGCGCCCGGCGGCGCCGCCTCGTCGACGTCGAGGCGATCGAGCAGCAGCAGCCCGGGCGGCGCGGCCGCGGCGGGGTCGGCGGATTGTTCCGGCAGCCACAGCGAGGCCACCCCGGCGCGGCGGACGTAGTCGAGCACGGGGAGGCCGAACGGCGCGATCAACCGCAGGCGCAGCGCCTCGGGGCGCGCGGTGATCAGCACGCCCGCCGCCGTGCGCTCGCCCTCCGGCGTCTGCGCAGTCGCCGTGAAGCGCGCGCGCAGCGTCTGCACGGCGGCCATGCGGGCGCGCAGCGTCGCCAGCGGATCGGCGGACGGCGCCGCCGGGAGCGGCGGGATCGGGCGCGTGCACGCGGCCAGCGCCAGCAGTGCCAGCGCCGCCCAGCACCGGTCAGGGCGCCGCGAAGACCGCATCGGGCAGTTCGATGTTGCGCCGCACCTCGTGCAGTTCGACCTCCAGGTGGTCGCCGAGCGTGTCGTCGAGGCGCATCCACCGGATCGTCGGCGGCGGGCCGGCGAAGCGCAGGACCATGGTCTGAAAGACGCGCTGGCCGGCAGCCGTGGTGGGGGTCAGGGTCACGGCGATGCCGTCGGTGCTGCCCTGAGCGGCGACGTGCACGTCCGCCGGCGGCGTGGCGAGGTTGCCGGCCATGAGTGCGCCGAGCTGGCCGAACAGCGCCGCCATCGGGCTGGCGGCGAGGGCGCGCTGCTCGCCCTCGGGCAGGCCGGGAATATGGATCGCGCGGCCGGCGATGAGGATCGTCGCCGGCTGTGGCGTCTCGATGTCGAGGCGGACGTGGTCGGGAGCGCGGAAGCGGAAACGGCCGCTGGAGACGAGCGGCTCGTCGAGCAGCGAGACGTGCTTGGTCTGCGTGAAGCGGGCGTCGAGCGTACGCGTCTCCGCCTGGGCCGTGGCGAGGACGCGCAGGCACTCGTCGCTGGAGGCGCAGGGCGCCGCCGCGGCCCGGC
This sequence comes from bacterium, assembly GCA_031401035.1. GTDB lineage: Bacteria > Desulfobacterota > Binatia > HRBIN30 > CADEER01 > JANNRA01. The sequence goes on from JANNRA010000217.1 coordinate 2,757, forward strand.
CGGCGAGGGCGAGCAGCGCGACGGCTGCGAGGGCGGCCCGGCGGCGCCGGCGCTCAGCCACCGGCGAGGATGAAGTCGGCGAGGGCATCGATCGAGGCCAGGGCGCGCTGGCCGACCTCTTCGTCGGGGATGGTGACGTGGAAGTGATCCTCGACCAGCACCACCAGCTCGAGCGCGTCGATCGAGTCGAGGCCGAGGCCCTCGACGAAGATCGGGGCGGCATCGGCGATGTCCTCCGGCCGCACGTCCTCGAGCTTCAACCCCTCGACGATCATGCCCTTCAGCCGGCTCTTGAGCTCCTCGCGATCCATGCGGCGACCTGTACGGCAGCGTTCCCGACGCCGCAAGGCATCTGCTAGACACGCCGCATGATCATCGTGATGAAGGCCGACATCCTGCCCGAATCGCCCGAGGTGCAGCAGGTGCTGCGCATGGCCGCGCGCTATCCGGACGTGCAGACGGAAGTGCGCAAGATCGAGGGCGCGACGCGCACGCTGACCGAGATCTACCTGCTCGGCCACACCGCGCAGGTGCCGCAGGAGCCGTTCGAGGAGTTCCCCGCCGTCGAGAAGACCATCCGCATCCGCGAGCGCTACCGCTCGATCGGCCGCCACGACGGCGCCGAGGCATTCGGCTTCGACTACAACGGCGTGCGCTTCAGCCAGGACACCTTCCACGTCTTCGCCGGGCTGTGTGCCGTCGATTCGCGCCAGAACGTCGAGGCGATGTTCAAGGCGCTCCAGGCCGCCGGCCTGCACACGACGCGCGCCGGGGTGTACAAGCCGCGCACCAGTCCCTACGACTTCCAGGGGCACGGCAAGGCCTGCCTGCCGTTCCTCTTCGAGCTGGCCGGCCAGTACGCGCAGAAGGTGATCGCCATGGAGATCACCCACGAGGCGCAGCTCGACGAGATCCGCGCGGCGCTGCAGGCGGCCGGCAATCCGACCGGCGTGCTGATCCAGATCGGCACCCGCAACGCGCAGAATTTCGAGCTGCTCAAGGTCGTCGGCACGCAGCAGGACTTCCCGGTGCTGTTCAAGCGCGGCATGGGCATCACGCTCGACGAATCGCTGAACGCCTGCGAGTACATCGCCTCGGGCGGCAACAACCGCATCATCCTGTGCCTGCGCGGCATGAAGACCAACTTCGGCGACCCGCACCGCAACTTCGTCGACTTCGCGCACGTGCCGGTGGTGCGCCGCCTCACCCGCCTGCCGGTGTGCATCGACCCGTCGCACTCGGTGGGCAAGAAGGTCGTGGCGCCCGACGGCCTGCTCGACATCCACCACGTCACCGCGCAGGGCATCGTCGCCGGCGCCAACATGGTGCTGGTCGACTTCCACCCCAAGCCCGAGGAGGCCCTGTGCGACGGACCGCAGGCGCTGCTGCTGCCCGAGCTCGAGCTGTTCTTGCGCGACACGGCGCTGGTGCGGCAGACCTACCTCGCCCGCGTCGCCCTGCGCGCCGCGCTGGCCTGAGTTTCACACGGAGCAACGGAGAAACGGAGGGGACCCCCGATGCAGGAGATCTCCGTTTCTCAGTTGCTCCGTGTGAATTCCTCTTGTCCTCGATGATGCCGATTCCACGCTCCGAGCTCGACCCGCTGGCGCCGATGCCGGTGCTCTTCGACGCGCTGATCGAGGAGGACGAGCACGGCTGCGTGTTCGAGAAGGTGCTGACGCTCGACGATCCGGGCGTGCGCCAGCAGCGGACGACGCCGAAGTGGCCGCACCATCTGCCGGGCGAGCTGGTGATCGGCCTCACCGGCCAGGCGGCGTGTGTGTTCCTGCGGCGCCGCGCCCTGATCGACGCCAGTTGGCGCGGCCACGGCGTGCGCATCATGGACGCGCGCTACTCCGCCCCGGTGCTGCTCGGCGAGCGTTTCCTCACCCGCCTGACGCTGCTGCGCGCTCGCCGCCTGTTCGGTAGCCTGCACCTGCGCCTGCGCTACCGCATGTGGAAGCTGGCGGCGGATGGGGCGGAGATCGAGACCTACCGCAGCGAGCAGGACGCGATCTTCTTCCCGGGGACATGAGGTCGGGTGGCTCGAAGAGGGCATCCACCTGCCTCTACGATGTCGAGAGCCGGGCGAACGTCGTCTGCATCGCCCGTGCGCCGCTCCGGGCCGCCGTGTTGAAAAGCCGGCCGGGCGGGGATAGCGCACGGGGTATGTTCCGCCCCCTCGATGTCGCCACCTCCCTCGCCGCCACTATCGCCCGCCTCGGCGCCGGCTTGTCGGTGAGCCCGCTCGGCCCGCGTCCGAAGCAGCCGCTCGAACTGTACGAGTTCGAAGCCTGTCCGTATTGCCGCAAGGTGCGCGAGGCGCTGTCGGCACTCGACCTCGAGGCCCGGGTCTTCCCCTGTCCGAAGGACGGGCCGCACTACCGCGCCCAGGTCAAGAAGCGCGGTGGCAAGGCGCAGTTCCCCTTCCTGGTCGATCCCAACACCGGCCGCGAGTTGTACGAGTCGAACGACATCGTCACCTACCTCTTCGCCGAGTACGGCGCCGGCGCCGCGCCGCTGCCGCTGCGCCTCGGGCCGCTCACCGACGTGTCGTCGTTCATCGCCAGCGCCGCCCGGCCGGGTTTCGGCGGTCGGTACATCCCGGCCCGCCAGCCCAAGCAGCCGCTCGAGCTGTGGAGCTTCGAGGCCTCGCCATTCTGCCGCATCGTGCGCGAACGCCTGAGCGCCCTCGAGCTTCCCTACCTCCTGCACAATGTCGCCAAGGGCAGCCCGAGCCGCGCCAAGTTCGTCAAGCGCGCCGGCAAGATGATGGTGCCGTATCTCGTCGATCCGAACACCAAGACGGAGCTGTTCGAATCGGCAGACATCGTCGCCTACCTCGACCGCACCTATCGGAAATAGGAGGCTTCACACGGAGAAACGGAGCAACGGAGAGGCTCTGCTCGCCTGCAACTCCTTGCCTCCGTGTGAGAATTGGTTTTCGTCATGCACCGTACGATCGATCTGGCTGGGTGCCTGAATTTCCGCGATCTCGGCGGCTATCCGACCGAGGATGGCCACACGGTGCGCTGGCGGCAGGTGTTTCGCAGCGACGCGCTGCATCATCTGACGCGCCAGGATGTGGCGCGACTACGCGACGAGATCGGACTGGGCACGGTCATCGACCTACGCTCGAGCGGCGAGCTGTCCTCCGAGGGGCGCGGGCCGCTGGCGCAGGAGCCGATGGGGTTCCACCACCTGCCGCTGTTCGAGAACGAATCGCGGCGTAGCGCGGCGCCGCCGGGCAACCTCGGCGACCTGTACGTCCTGATGGCGGAGTTCGCCAGGGAACCGATCGGGCGGGTCATCGCCACCCTGGCGGCGTCCGACGCGCCGGCGGTGTACCATTGCGCGGCGGGCAAGGATCGCACCGGCGTGCTGTCGGCCGTGCTGCTCGGTATCCTCGGCGTCCCCGACCCGGTCATCGTCGCCGATTACGCCGCCACGAAGGAGAACCTCGACGCCATCGTCGAGCGCCTGATGTCGACGCACGGCTACCAGGAGATGCTCAGCACCCTGCCGCCGGACACCATGCACGCCGAGCCGGAGACGATGGTCGGGTTCCTGGACACGATGCGCCAGCGCTACGGCTCGATGGCCGACTACGCCCGCGCCGCCGGCGTGCCGGACGAGGCGCTCGACGGCCTGCGCGCCCGACTGCGGGAGTGAGACGGGAGGGGGGTTCGCCGCTTCCAGGGCACCGAGGGCTACATCGCCCCGGGGCCGCTCGTCGATGCCGTCAACTGCGCCATCGCGCTCGAACGCCCGCTGTTGCTCAAGGGCGAGCCCGGCACCGGCAAGACCGTGCTGGCGCGCCACGTCTCCGACGGGCTCGCCATGCCGATGCCGGCGGATAGCCCGGATGAGCTGGCGATTTCACATAACGCGCGGTCTCGGACGCCCCCTCGGTCCCGCCCCCGACCGGCCGCTGGCGCGGTGAGCGTGCGGGGCGAGGCGTTGGCAAGGATGAATGCTTGCTCCCGCTTGTAGGCGGCAAGGATGGTCGCCGTCCAAGGGCCTATCTAAGTTGCCGCTCGACAGCTTTACACCCTTTGCGATTTTACGACCTGTCGCTCCAGGCCCTTCACCCCAACTCCCCGGGTGGGCCCTTGCTGCCTATGCCAATAACACAAGGAGAAGACCCAGCATGCTCAAGATCGCAATCGTCATTGGCAGCACGCGCCCCGGCCGTAAGGGGGAGGTCGTCGCGCGTTGGGTTTACGACTGTGCCGTGAAGCGCGGCGATGCCGAGTTCGAGGTGGTCGACATCAAGGACTTCGACTTGCCGCTGCTCGATGAGCCGGCGCCGGCGGTGACGGGGAAGTACACGCAAGCCCACACCCAGCGCTGGTCGGCCACGATAGCCGCCTTCGACGCCTACGTCTTCGTCACCCCGGAGTACAACCACGGGACCTCCGGTGCCCTCAAGAATGCGATCGACTACCTCTACCTCGAATGGAACAACAAGGCCGCCGGCTTCGTTGGTTACGGAGGTCTCGGCGGTGCGTGCGCCGTCGAACAGCTGCGCTTGATGATGGGTGAGCTGATGGTTGCCGATGTCCGCGCCCAGGTCGCCCTGTCGCTGCGCACCGACTTCGAGAACTTCAGCACCTTCAAGCCGGTGCCGTCACAGGAGAAATCGGTGAATGCCATGCTCGACCAGGTCATCGCGTGGGCCGGCTCCCTAAAGACCCTGCGCACGAAGTAGAGTTGGGGAACTCCCCGCCGCAGATCGCGAGGCTGGGCCTCGAAGACCGTGCGGTCCCAGGCTCTGCCTGGGAACCCATCCCAGCGAGGCTCTGCCTCGCCAAGGGATTGATTCACAAACTCATAGTTACAGCCCATCCTTAGGAGGTTGATATGACGCAACGCACGAATAGGGTCCTGGTGATTGGCTTCGAGCCATCCCTTCTAGATTTCTCGTCGCCGGATCTGGCCGCTTTCCCCGGCCTCGATGCTGCAAAGATCTTACATGCACTGGCGGTGGATCAGGCGAGTCTGCAGGCCCTTGGTTACGACGTGGAGGTTTGTCTGATCGACCTCGGCGAGACGGCGGAGGCCGTCGTACGCGAACGCCTGCGCGCCAAGCCATACGACTGCATCCTGATCGGCGCCGGGGTGCGTACCGGCGCCAGTCACTTCCTGTTGTTTGAACGCTTGATCAACCTGCTACATAGCGACGCGCCGCAGGCCAAGCTGTGCTTCAATACCAATCCAGCCGACACCGCCGCGGCTGTGCAACGTTGGGTCTGAGCCAAGCAACAGTCCAAGCAAGCAACCAAGGAAGGATTCCATACGATGCCCACAGCTTCAGCTGAACCGATCATCTTCTATACCCCGGGCGCCTGCTCTCTCTCTTGCATGGTCACGGCCGACTGGGTGGGCGAGCCCTACCAACTCTGTCGCGTCGAGCGTGAGGTGCGCGGAAGCGATGCCTTCAAGCGCATCAACCCGCGCGGTCAGGTGCCGGCGTTGCGCGTCGCCGATCGCACCCTGGTCGAGGCGGCCGCGATCCTCGTGCACCTAGCGGAGAGGCAGGCGAGTGCCAACCTCCTACCGGCTTGCGGCATAGCGGAGCGCGATACGGTGAATCAATGGCTCTCGTATTTCGGGAGTGGCTTTCACGTTTCGTTCTACCCGTTCTTCATGCCCAGCCGTTACATCAAAGACCCAGGGCAGCATGAAGCCGCAAAGGGGGCGGCAATCGAACAAATCCGCGCTCATCTCACGCTTATCGATCGGCACCTGGCCGGCAAGAGCTACGTACTGGGTGCGGCGCGTTCGGTCCTCGATCCTTACCTGTATGCGATGTGCCGCTGGGCCGTGAGCATGGTCGATATGCCACGCGAGTATTCCCACGTCGCGGCGCACCAAACGCTCATGGAGGAAGACACGTCGGTGCAGTTTGCCTTGGCCACCGAACGCGGTGAATCAGCAACCTCGCCAACTGGCGCGTGCCTTGGGCATATCACGTTGTGAGACGAAGCTATCGGCGCGCACTGCTCTGGCCGCGGATAGCCCGGATGAGCTGGCGATTTCACATAACGCGCGGTCTCGGACGCCCCCTCGGTCCCGCCCCCGAACAGCCGCTGGCGCGGTGAGCGTGGGGGGCCAGGCGTTGGCAAGGGTGAATCAGGCCCCGGCCCGCGGCTGCGCGTGCCGCGGCTGGGACCCTCGGGCGGGCGAAGGGCGCA
>JANNRA010000218.1:0-27584 GCA_031401035.1 bacterium
GTTTCCCGAAGAAACCGAGGGTGTTCCCCCTAGTCTCGGGAAAGGCGCCAGCCCTACCCTCCGTGCCCCAATCGATGTAGTTCAGCACCGTGATCCTGCCCCTCAGCGATGCCCCGAATCCGCGCGGCGCGGCCCTCGTCACCTACGCGCTCATTGCCGTCAACACCTTGATCTATCTGCTGGTTTCGCTGCCGCTCGGCGCGCGGCCGGTGGATCCGCTGGACGCCGCGGCGCTGACCTACGCCGCCGCCATCGCGCCGCGCCTGGGCATGGATGCGGCGCAGTTGCTGGCGCAGACCTCGGCCTACGACCTGTTCGTTTTCGCGCACGGCTTCCGTCCCGCGGCGCCGGCAGCGGGAGCATTATTTTTCTCCCTCTTCCTGCACGGCGGCTTCATGCACCTGTTCGGCAACATGCTGTTTCTGTGGATATACGGCGACAACGTCGAGCACCGCCTCGGGCGACTGTGGTACTTGCTCGCCTACCTGGGCACGGGGGTGGCGGCGACGCTCGCCTACACCCTGTTCGACGCCGAATCGCCGCTGCCGTTGATCGGCGCCTCGGGCTGCATCTCCGGCGTCCTGGGAGCCTACTTCCTCTGGTTCCCGCACAACCAGGTGCGCCTGCTGGTACTGATCGTGCCGTTCTTCATGCAGGTGTTCCAGATCTCCGCCCGGCTGGTCCTGGGCATGTACCTGGTCATGGACAACCTGCTGCCCTTCCTGCTGGCGCAGGGCGGCGCCGGCAGCGGCGGCGTCGCGCACGGCGCGCACATCGGCGGCTTTCTCGCCGGCCTGGCACTGGCCTGGGGAATCGACCGCGGCGCACTGCGCGTGCAGCCGGCCGAGTATGCCGCGGCGGCGCCGGACGACCCCGACGCGGCGGCGACGCTGCGCGCCCTCGTCGATGCCGGCCGTTTCGCCGAGGCCGCCCAACTGTACTTCTCCCTGCCGCCGCGCGCGGCGCGGCGCGTCCTCGGGCCGGTCGAAATGGCCGTGCTCGGCGACTGGCTGCGCCGCAACGGCCATGACGACGCGGCCCTGCTCGCCTACCGCCGCCAGCTGCAGGACTACCCGCGCGGCCGCGCCGCGGCGCAGGCCCACCTCGGCGCCGGCCTGCTCGAGCTCGAGCGCCCGGGGCAGGCCACCCTCGCCTACCAGCATTTCGTCGACGCGCTGGCGGCGGCGCCGTCGGCGGAGGTGGCGGCGCGGGCGCGCGCCGCCATGGCCCAGGTCGAGAAGCAGCAGAAGCGCCAGGTCGGACACCTGCGCCGCTGACCGTGCCGTCGTCCCGGGGGGCGAACTCTGGCGCTGAATTGGCTCGCCGGTGGTGTAGAGCGGGAAGCGATGCGGACGCGCTCCGGGCCGGGGGAGGATCAGGCGGAGGACCGCGACGCCCGTTTCCGGGCGCTCGTGCGCTACTCGTCGGACGTCATCACGGTCATCGGCGCCGACGGCGCCGTGCGGCTCAACACCCCGGCGGTCACGCCGCTTCTCGGCTACCAGCCGGAGGAGCTGGTCGGCCGCGCGGTGTGGGATTTCGTCCACCCCGACGACCTCGCGACGGTGCAGGAGCGCTTCGCCGCCGCCCTGGCGGCGCCCGGCACCGTGGTGGCGGTGACCTTCCGCTTTCGGCACCGCTCCGGACACTGGGTGCCGCTGGAGTCGGTCGGCAGCAACCGCCTCGACGACCCGTCGGTGCAGGGCGTGGTGGTCAACAGCCGCGACCTCACCGACCGCTACGACGCCGAGCGCGAGAAGACAGCCCTGCTCGAGCAGCTCGAAGACGCCAACCGGCTGAAGTCGGAGTTCGTCGCGACGATGTCGCACGAGCTGCGCACGCCGCTGAACATCATACTCGGCTACCACAGCCTGCTGCTCGACGGCACGTTCGGCGCCCTGTCCGGCGACCAGCACGACGCGGTGCTGCGCGCCGAGCGCAACGCCCGCTCGTTGCTGGAGCTGATCAGCACCACCCTCGACCTCAGCCGGCTCGAGTCGGGCCGCGTGCCGCTCGACCTGCGCGAACTGGCCGTCGCCGACCTCTTCAGCGACCTCGAAGCGGAGTTGCGCGACCTGCCGCTGCGCCCCGGCGTGCGCGTCGACTGGCACCCGGTGCCCACCCTGCCCGTCCTCGTCACCGATGCCGCGAAGCTCAAGGTGGTGCTCAAGAACCTGCTCGGCAACGCGGCGAAGTTCACGCACGCGGGGACGATCGACGTGCGCGCGGCGGCGCGCCGCGACGGCATCGAGATCGCCGTCGTCGACAGCGGCATCGGCATCGCCGCCGAGCATGTGCCGGTCATCTTCGACGCCTTCCGCCAGGCCGGCGGCGCCGCCCACGGCGGCGTCGGCCTCGGCCTCTACATCGTCCGCCGCCTGCTCGACGAGCGCGGCGGCACGGTGCAGGTGGAGAGTGCGCCGGCGCGCGGCTCGACCTTCCGCGTCTGGGTGCCGGTGCGCTAAGGGACGCAGCGATGGACTGCCTCTTCTGTCGCATCGTCGCCGGCGACCTGCCCTGCCACCGCATCCACGAGGACGCCCTGACGCTGGCCTTCATGGACATCTTTCCGGTCAGCGACGGCCACACGCTGGTCATCACCAAGACGCACGCCGCGGACATCTTCGCGGCCAGCGAAGCGGCGCTGACGGCGGTCGCCGCCAGCGCCCGCCGCATCGCCCACGCGCTGCGATCGGTGCTGACGCCCGACGGCCTGATGGTCTTCCAGCTCAATGGCGCCGCGGCGATGCAGACCGTCTTTCACTACCACATGCACCTGCTGCCGCGCCGCGCCGGCGACACCCTGGCGCTGCACACCCGCGTCCCCGGCGACCCGCTCCGCCTGGCGGCGCTGGCCGCGCAGTTGCGCGCCGCGCTGGACGACACGCCGACGCCGTAGCCGCCACCGCCGGCCATCGCGGCTGGCGGACCGCGTCTGCTACACAGCAGCGATGGCCGACAACCCGCACGGGCTGATCCTCTACGACCACCCCAATTCGCCCTGCGCGCGACGGGTGCGCATCACGCTGGTCGAGAAGGGCCTCGCCTGGGCGACACAGATCATCGACCTCTCGCGCCTCGAGCAGCGCCGGCCGGAGTACCTGGCGCTCAACCCCAACGGCGTCGTTCCGACGCTCGCGCACGGAACGCGCGTGCTCTACGAATCCAACGTCATCACCGAATACCTCGACGATCAGTTTCCCGCCGTCGCGCTCTACCCCGCCGACCCGGACGAGCTGGCGGCCGTGCACGCCTGGCAGGCGGCCGAGCTGGCGATGGCCAAGGACTACCGGCCGCTCATGTATCAGCGCCTGATGGGGCCGCTGCTGCGCTTGACGCGCACGCTCGAGGAGGCACTGGCGGCGGCGCGCCGCTCGACCAGCGACGCCGCGGACCTCGCCTGGGAGGAGAAGGTCTGGAACCTGGCGGTGCTGACGCCGCCCGAGGAGGCCGCCGCCGAGGCGCGCCTGTGGGCGTGGCTCGACCGCCTCGAGCGCCACCTCGACGGACGCACCTTCCTGGTCGGCGAGCGCTTCACGCAGGCGGAGGTCTCGGTGTACCCGCGCGTCATGATGTACGCCTTCGTGCGCCTCCCGATCACCGCCGAGCGCCATCCGCGCGTCGCCGCGTGGATGGCGCGCCTGCGCCAGCGCCCGTCGTTCGCGACGACGCTGTCAGACGCCGACCGGCAGTTGCTGGCGCTGGCGCGGCGGCCCCTGCTGCCCTGGCTGGGACGCACGTTGCAGAAAGAACGGCCGTCGCTGCTCGAACGCCTCAAGCTCGGCGTCGCGCGCCGCATGGCGCGGCGGGCGCTGGGCGATGGACGGCTCGGGCGTGACCAGACGGCGGAGAAGACGCGCGCGCTGCTCAAACCGCGCACCGGCGACGTGGCGCCGGCCGACATGCCGGCGCGGCGCGGCACCGCGGCGACGCCGGCGGAGCGGGCCGCGGCATTGATCCTCTACGATCATCCGCTGTCGCCGCACGGACGGCGCATGCGCATCCTGCTGCGCGAGAAGGGACTCGCCTGGACCACGGTGCAGGTCGACCTGCTGCGCATGGCGCACAAAGCGCCCGACTACCTGGCCGTCAACCCCAACGGCGAGCTGCCGGCGCTGCGCCACGGCCAGCGGATGGTGGTCGACACGCCGGCGATCGCCGCCTACCTCGAGCGCGTCTTCCCCGCCGTGCCGCTGGCACCCGACCAGGCCTGGCCGTTGGCGCAGATGCGCATGTGGCTGGCGCTCGAGGCCGGCACCCACAAGGAGTTCCGTCCACTGTGGTGGCTGTGCGTGGCGCGCCCGGCGCTGGCGGACGCGCCGGCGCCCGGCGTCGCCGAGACGCACGCGCAGTGGTGGCGCGACGTCGCCGCCGGCCAGCCGCGCTTCGACACCAGCCCCGAGCTGGCGCGGCGCATCGTCGCCCAGAAACTCGCCGTGCTCGAGGGGCGCCTGGCCAGGCACGAGTACCTCGTCGGCGAGGCGCTGAGCATGGCCGACATCGCCTGGTTCACGCGTGTCGAACTGCTGCCGCAGCTGGGCGTCGAGGTGCCTCACCCCGGCATCCGCCGCTGGAGCGCGCGCCTCGCCGCGCGCCCGGCCTTCGCCGCGGCCTGATCGCCGACTGCGCCGCGTACGATGAACGCCATCACAGCCGTGGTCCTCAGCATCGGCGAGCCCTACACCGAACGCGCCATCGCCAGCGTGCACCGCCAGACGCTGGCGGCGGACGCACAGGTCGTGGTGCGCGGGGTGGCGCCGTTCCACCGCGCCCTGAACGAAGGCGCGGCGCAGGTGCGCACCCCCTTCTTCGTCCAGGTCGACGCCGACGTCGTCCTCGACGATGACTGCTTCGCCGCGCTGCACGCGCTGATGGCCGAACCGATCGGGCTCGTCTCCGGCCTGCTGCGCGATCCGATCCTCGGTCGCACCCAGGGCGTGCGCCTGTACCGGACCGAGTGCTTTGCACGCGTCCGCATCCGCGACTCCATCTCACCGGACATGGACTTCGAGCGCGACATTCGCGCCCACGGGTGGGCGCGCCAGTTCGCCCTGCGCCACCGAGGCACCGACCCGACCGGCTGGCACACCTTCGGCGATCACGCGCCGCGCTACACGACCCACTACACCTTCTGCAAGTTCGTGCTCGAAGGCGTCCGCGCCCGCTACCGGCGGCGCGAGGGGCGCGTCGCCGTGACCTTCGGGCGCTTGCGCGCCAGCCGGCACAGCGCCGCCAACATCGCCCTCATCGGCGTCGCGCGCGGTCTCTTCCTGTCCGAGCAACGCGACCTGTTGGTGCCCTATGCGCACACCGCGGAGACCGACATGCTCGAAGCGTTCCTCGCCGCCGACGGTAGCGGCGACGGCGGCGACGGCGGCGCGGTGGCCGCGGCCGACGGCGATGAACGCGACGGCTTCCTGCGCGCCGCGGCGCAGGGCTGCCGCGATCGCGAGGCGGGAGCGTCGGCGGCGTTCCTCGCCCGACTGCAGCAGCTCAGAGCCCGCGGCGGCCGCGCCGCCTGGTTCGCCGCGCTCGGGCAGTGCCATGGTCTCTTCCATTATCCCGACCAGCAGGGCGCGGCGCCGGCCGCCTACGCCTCGCTGCGCGAGCTGCTCCAGGACGGCGAGCCGTGGTAACGGCGAGCCCCTGCCGATCGCCCGCGCGCGCCGCGCGTTGCCGCATCGCGGTGCGCCTCATGCGATGTGTGCGCAGCCGCTGCTGACGCCGCCGACCGCCGTGCCGTCGCGGTGGATGGCGCGTGTCATTCCCGCTCCGTCGCCGCCGCCGGCGCGCCACCCGCCTCGGCCTCGCGCAGCAGGGCGGCGAAGGCGGCGCGCGGCACGGCGAGGTCGGCCGCTCGGTACTGATGGCGGAAGATGAGGCTGTCGACGACCGCCGTCAGCTTCCAGAACGGGCGGTGCGCGACGAACGGGGCGGGATCGCGATACAGGCGGTAGCCGTCCAGGTACACGGCCCACTCGCGGTCGGTCATCGGCCAGCGGTAGCGGGTGCGCGCGAGGTCGAAGTCGTAGGGTCCCATCGAGACGGTCTCGATGTCGATCAGGCACAGGCTCCCGTCCGGCCGCTGCACGATGTTCTCGGCGCAGTAGTCGCCGAAGACGGCGCCGCCGTCACAGTGCGGCGGGACGCTCTGCCGCGCCAGCACCGTCGCCGCGGTCGCGGCCGCCGGCGTCAGCACCGCCGCGGCGCGCAGGGTTTCCAGCTTGCCCGTCACGTCGCGCAACCAGCGCGGCGCCAGATCGCGCCGCTCGGCGGGGTCGATCGCCAGGCCGGCGGCGTGCAGGCGCCCCTGCGCGCCGCCGCAGGCGCGCCGGACGACGTCGTCACAGCCGGCGTCCGCGAGACTCGCCCCGTCCACCCATTCGCTGAGCACGGCCGGGCCGCGCTGGCCGATCAGCCGCGGCACGATGCCCCCCAGGACGCCGCCGAGGAGTCCGACCACGGCCGCCGCCTTCTGCGCCTGCGCGACGGTCTCCAACCGACATCCCTTCAGCGTCGTGCCGTCGGCGAAGTGCAGCCGGAACGCCGTCGCCGCGCCGGCGGCGCCACGCCACGACACGGGCACGACGCGGCGCAACGGCGTCCCGACCGCCTCCAGCAGCGCGCCCAGGTCCGCACCGAGGTCCGCGCCGAGATCCGCACCCAAGTCGGCGCCTGCGGCGGTGGGTTGGCGGCGGGGCGAACTCATGCGCCGCGCCGCGCCGCGTGCGCCGCGCCCAGGCGCTTGCCGAACTGGAACAGACGCCACCACAGCCCATCGCTCCAGTGCGGGGGCGACGGCTCCCACGGCGGCGGCGGTGGCGGCGGCGGCTGGGTGGCGACGCGGCGCAGCAGCTCGGCGTGCAGTGCGCGCACCGGCAGCGCATGGAAGGCGTGCGTATAGCCTTCGTGCACGAGCCCCCACGGCGTCCGTTCGTTGCGGTGATAGATCACCGCCTGCGGCGCGTAGGCGAGCCGGTACCCCGCCGCCTGCAGGCGCCAGGCGCACTCGACGTCCGAGCCGCGCAACAACGCGGCGTTGAAGCGACCCACCTCCTCCAGCACGGCGCGGCGTGAGGCCCAGTTCATCGTGATCGCGTAGGGCGGTCGCATCCCGTAGATGGCGCGCGCGTGGTCGTGGATGCGTTCGCCGAAGGCCTCGATCCAGTTGCACGGGCGGCGGCTGAGGATGCGGCCGCCGGCGACGCCGACGCTGGGGTCGGCGAGCGGCGCCACCAGCTGGCGCAGCCAGGCGCGATCAACGGTGCAGTCGGCGTCGGTAAACGCCACCACCTCGCCGGTCGCCTGCGCCAGGCCGCGATTGCGCGCTGCGGCCGGGCCGCGCACCATCTCGCGACTGACCCGCAGTCGCGTGCCGTAACTGGCGAGCAGGCGCGCGGTGTCGTCCGTCGAGGCATTGTCGACACAGAGCAGCTCGACGCGATCGGCCGGATAGTCGAGCCCCAGCAGCGAGTCGAGACACGCGCCCAGCGTCGCCGCGCCGTTGTAGACGGCGACGATGACCGAGGCGCGCGGCAGCGCCGCCGCCGGCGCGCTCACGGCACCGCCTCGCAATCACGCCCGTACTCGTCGAAGCCCCACAGTTGTCGCACCGAGTCGGCGAACTGCGCGTGCTGCGCCGCGCTCATGCGCCCGCCGTGCAGCTCGAAGAAGCGGCGAATGCCGGCGCGCATGGCATCGCCGCGCCGTGTGCACAGGCGCGGGCGGGTGTGCTGGTGGTGCCGCACCAGCCGCTGGCGCAGGGGCGCGTAGCGCAGGCCGGGGTGGAGGCTCAGGCGCAGGCCGAAATCCATGTCCTCGGCCGCCGCCAGCGACTCGTCGAAGCCGGCCACCGTCGCGTACACGGCGCGGCGGATGATGAGGTTGGAACCGATGAGGCCGGGATTGCGCGTCAGGAAATCGTCCGCCGCCAGCCGCTCGGCGGCTGGCTTGCCCGGCCGCTCGCTGCCGTCGTCGTAGCGGTAGAGGAGGTCGGTGCAGACGACGTCGAGCGGCGCCGCCGCGAGGTGCGCCGTCGCCGTGGCGAGGTAGGACGGCAGCCACTCGTCGTCGTCGTCCAGAAACGCCAGGAAATCACCGCCGGCGGCCGCGGCGCCAGCGTTGCGAGCGCCGCTCGGCCCCGGGGTGCGGTGATTGGCGATGACGCGCGCGTCATCGGCGCGGGCCGGCGCGGCACCGCCCTGTCCGTCGTCGACGACGATGACCTCCAACGGCGGCTGTGTCTGCGCGCGCACCGAGGCGACCGCACGCGCCAGCAACAGCGGCCGGTCACACGTCGGGATGACGACGCTGATCGTCGCTGACCGCACCGATCCTCCAGGCGGCAGCGCGCTCAGTGGCGCGCCGCCCGCCACCGCGCGCGCGCCGCCGGCGCGTCGGCGCGGGATCCGCCGCACCGGGGATATTGTCGGAGACGCCTTCGCTTGCACACACGCGCGGTCTCTATCGAGATCGGCCGCGTCGACGCAAGATGACACCGGCCGCCTGCGACGCGGCGTCCGTCGTCCGCCATTGTGACCGTGACCATTGTCACCGTGACCATTGTGACCGTGACCTGGGCGCCCGTGACCCGGGCGGCCGCGACTTGGGCGGCCGCGACTTGCGCGCCGCCGGCGCGCGGCGTAGCGGCTGTCTCCGCCGATGTCCTCGCCGCGACCGCTCCCCTGGCCAACGCCGCTGCGCCCCTACCCCGGCGCTGCGGTCCTGCGCCGACCGCCACCGCCGCAGCCGCCGGCAGGTGCGGCGCGGCGTGCCGCGGCGGCATCGATCCCGCCCCCACCCCGCCAACGCCGCGAGGAAGCCCGACGATGCTGGTGATGTTGCTACTGGCCGCCTTCAGTGCCGCCGCGATCCTGCTGTGGCTGTCGATCTTCGGCTACCTGCTGCTGCTGGCGGCGATGGCGACGCGGCGCCGCGTCCGCAGCCAGGCACCGGTCGAGCTGCCGCCGATCGCGCTGATCCTGCCGACGTTCAACGAAGCGACGCGCATCGACGCCAAGTTGGCGGATCTGGCGCGCACCGAGTACCCGCGCGACCGCCTGCGGATCATCGTCGTCGACGCACGCTCCAGCGACGACACGGTGGAACGGGTCGAGGCGGCGCGCCGCGCCGGGGCACCGATCGAGCTGCTGCGAGCGCCGCAGGCGGGGTCGAAACTCGAGCAACTGCGCTACGCCCTCGAATCGGTACGCGAGGAGGTGGTGGTCGCCACCGACGCCGATGCCGAGCTCGACCCGGCCTGCGTCCGCCTGCTCGTCGAGTTACTGGGGCGCGATCCGCACACGGCCGTCGCCGGGGCGCGCGTGCGCCCCGCGACGCGCCTGCCCGAGGAACGCATCTACTGGTGGTTTCTGAACACCTTGTGGTGGCTCGAGGGCGAGGCGCTGTCCGCCGCCGCCGTCTCCGGCGTCTGCTACGCCATGCGGCGGCGCGTCGTCCTCGAGGCGCCGCGCGCGCCGGGTGCGGACGACATCCTTTTCGCACTGGCGGCCGGCGCCACCGGGCACGGCGTGCGGCTGTGCCGTGCCGCCTGGGCACGCGAGACGCGCGTGCCCCAGACGATCGCCGAGTTCGTCCGCTTCCGCCGCCGCCGCGGCGCCGGCTACTTCGGCGCGCTGCTGGCGCCGCTGCCGGCGACCGGGCTCACCGGCTGGCGCGTCGCGCGCGGCGTGCGCCTGTTCCACTTCCGCGTCACCCCCGCCACCACCGCCGTCGTCGTCACCAGCGGGCTGGCGCTGCTGTGGACCCCGTACTGGCCGTCGCCGCTCGCCGCCGCGGCCGGCTTCGCCCTGCCGCTCTTCGCGGCGCTGTTCGCCTCGCGCTCGCTGGCCGACGTCTGCGCGCGGCGCTGGCAGCTGGGGGTCAGGGCCGTCAGCCTGGTCGGCCTGGTGTGGCTGTCGCTGCTGCTGACGCCGCGCCGCGCCGTCGCCGATCGCGTCCGCGACGCCAGCGCCGCGCCGGAGCTCAGCGACGCGGAGGAGCCGTCGTGAGATCGCCGGCGCCGATCGCCACGAGCACCCGGCGCGCCATCGCCTGCGGCGAGAAGCGGTCGGCCGCTGCACTGGCGATCGCCTGACCCCTGCTCGTCCGCGCCGCGCCGAGTCCGCGCACCAGATCCGCATCGAGGACGGCGGCGGCCGGCACCAGCATCTCCGTTTTGATCCAGCCCGGAGGGGCGACGATGGCGCAGCCGGCCGCCTGCGCTTCGGCGACTGCCAAGCCGAGCGACTCGGCGCAGCCGGGTACGAACGCACAGCATCCGGCGAACGACTGCAGGTAGTCGTCGTGCGGCATGGCGGGCCAGGTAGGCGGTCGCGGCGCGCAAGCGCAAGGCGGCGACCGCAGCGCCCCGCACTCGGGGCGTGACGGCGGCGTCTCGCTCAGCCCGGATCCAACTCCGAGCCCGCCGAGACGCGCAGCAGGCCGCGGTAGGCCTGCGAGGGGCGGCTGCCCTCGTGCACGACGCGGTAGACCTCGTGCGCGATCGGCATCTCGACACCGTACTTGGCGGCGAGCGTCATCACCACCCGCGAGGTCTTCACGCCTTCCGCCACCATGTGCATCTCGGCGCAGATCTCGTCGATGCTACGGCCCTTGCCGAGTTGTTCGCCGACGCAGCGGTTGCGGCTCTGCTTGCTGGCGCACGTCGCGACCAGGTCGCCGAGGCCGGCGAGACCGGCGAAGGTGTGCGGCAGGCCGCCCATGGCGACGCCGAGTCGGGTGATCTCGGCCAGACCGCGCGTGATCACCGCCGCCTTGGTGTTGTCACCTACGCCGAGGCCATCCCCCATGCCGGCGGCGATGGCGATGACGTTCTTCATCGCGCCGCCGATCTCGCAGCCGACGACGTCCTGGCTGGTGTAGACGCGGAAGATCTTCGAGCGGAAGACGGCCTGCAGCTCGCGCACGATGGTCTCGTCATCCATCGCCACGACGCTGGCGGCGGCGAAGCCGCTCATGATCTCGCGCGCCAGGTTGGGACCGCTGAGGACGCCGGCCGGGTGACCGGGCAGGACCTGGTTGACCACCTCGGTCATGCGCAGCAGCGAATCCTGCTCGAGCCCTTTGGCGAGGCTGATCACCGGCACCCAGGGGCGGATGTGGGCGCGCACCTGCTCCAGCGTGGAGCGGAACCCATGCGAGGGCACGCCCATCAGGACGACGTCGGCACCGCCGACGGCGTCGGCCATCGAACTCGTGGCGCGCAGATCGCGGCCGATGCGCGCCGTGCCGAGGTAACGCGTGTTGGTGCGCTGGGTGTTGATCTCCTCGGCCAGCGCCGGGTCGCGCGCCCACAGCACGGTCGGGCAGTTGTGGGCGGCGATCGATGCGACGGTGGTTCCCCAGGAGCCGGCGCCGATGACGGCGACAGAAAGGCGCATGGCGGCAGAGGTAGGCCGACGCGGCGCCGGCGGTCAAACGGCCGGAGAATCGGGTGGCGGCGCCGACCTGGCGATAGTGGTCGACGGCGCGCGCGACCGCGTCGCGGCTGGCGGTGGACATGCCGACCTCCCTCAGTTCACGCGCCGCGTCGCACCGGCCCAGAAGCGTTCGCGCAGCTTGAACTTCTGCAGCTTGCCGGTGGCGGTGCGCGGCAGCTCGGCCACCAGATCGACCGAGGTCGGGCACTTGAAATGGGCCAGGCGTTGGCGGCAGAACGCCAGCAACTCCTCGGCACTCGGCGCCGCATCCGACCGTGTCACGACCAGCGCCTTCGGCGTCTCGCCCCATTTTTCGTGCGGTACGCCGATCACCGCGCATTCGAGCACGGCGGGATGCTGGTAGAGGGCGTCCTCGATCTCCGACGAGCTGATGTTCTCGCCGCCGGAGATGATGACGTCCTTCTGGCGGTCGACGATGTTGACGTTGCCGACCGCGTCCCACACCGCCAGGTCACCGGTGTGGAACCAACCGCCGCGCATGGCCCTGGCAGTCTCGTCGGGCTGCTGCCAGTAGCCGGCGAAGACGACGTTGGCGCGGGCGCAGATCTCGCCGACGCTGCGGTCGTCCTTCGGCACTGGCGTGCCGGACTCGTCCTGCACTTCGATCTCGACGCCGATCCCCTCGCCGCCGGCGCGGGCGCGGCGCGCCCAGTCGTCGGCGCGCGTGCCGTGCTCGGGCTGCGAGACGGTGAGCAGCGGCGCGGTCTCGGTGAGGCCGTAGATCTGGATGAACTGCCAGCCGAGCTCGCGTTCGAGGCGCTCGATGAAGGCCGCCGGCGGCGGGGCGCCGGCGACGGTGCAGCGCGGGCGCGTGCGCACGGCGTGCGCGGCGCGGTCGGGGTAGTCGAGGATGGCGCGCAGCACCGCCGGGGCCATGCAGGCGAAGGTGACGCCCTCGCGCGCGATGAGGGTGAAGATCGTCCGGGCGTCGATGGCGCGCAGGACGACGTGCGTACCGCCCATGGCGGTGGTGGCATAGACGCCGCCCCAGCCGTTGCAGTGGAACATCGGCAGCGTCCACAGCTCGACGTCGTCGTGGCGAATGCCGAGATGGGCGATCAAGTTGTACGCGTTCAGGTAGCAGTTGCGGTGCGTCAGCATGACGCCCTTCGGACGCGCCGTGGTTCCCGAGGTGTAGTTGATCGACACCACGTCGTCCTCGTCGCGCGCCAGTGGCGGCGGCGGCGCCGGCGATGCCGCGTCGACCCAGGCCTGCCAGTCGATCCATCCCGGCGGCGCCGCGCCGTCGTCCTGGGCGACGATCCAGTGCGCGACGGTGCCGAGGCGCGGCCGGATCTCGTCGACGACGCCGACGTACTCGCGGTCGACCAGCACGCAGCGCACGCCGGCGTGGTTGAGGATGTACTCGTGATCGGCGGCGATGAGCCGGTAGTTGAGCGGCACCAGAATCGCGCCGATCAGGCTGGTGCCGTAGAAGCTCTCGAGGAAGAAATGCGAGTTCGGGCTCAGGATGCAGACGCGGTCTCCGGGCCCGATGCCCAACCCGCGCAGGGCGTTGGCCAGGCGGTTCGCGCGTGCCGCCAGATCGCCGTAGGTGAAGCGGCGATCGGCGTCGACCACCGCGAGCTTGTCCGGGTACAGCGTCGAGGCACGACGCAGGAAGTCGGTGACCAGCAGCGGGACGCGCACCGGCTCAGTCCTCGCGATGCACCGTCGCGGGTGAGAACGCCGGCAGGCAGACGGCGAGGTACTCGGCGCCCTCGGACCCCGGCGTGCGGTAGCAGACCCGCTCGCCCGGCAGCGCGATGAGCGCCTGGCCGGCGTGCACCTCGATAACGCCGCCGTCGTGCTCCACCTGCACCATCCCCTTCAGGACGATGGTGTACTCCGTGAAGTCCGGCCGCTGGCGCGGCTCCTCCCAGCCCCCCGGCGAGCGCATGTGCGCGATGCTCAGGGTCGCGGTCTGCGAGTTCACTCGACCGACGTACTCGTCGATCAGCTTCGGCTTATTGCCGGCGGCCTCGATGCGGGTCGGCGCGGCGATGAGATGCGGCATGCCCGTCGATATGTCGGGGCGGGCGCCGCAGCGCAAGGCGCGCGCTTACGGGTGGTCGGCGCGCAGCTGCTCGTAGCGGCGCATGATCTTGCGCACGTAGCCGACCCGCTTGGCGCGCGCGCTGGACATCTGCAGCACCGGCCGCGGCCCCATGTTGTAGGCGGCCATGGCGCGGAACGGGCAGTCGAGCATGCCCTGCAGCTCGCTCAGGTACTGGACGCCGATGCGGACGTTCTCGTGCGGGTCCCGCAGGGTCGCCGATCCGTTCCACCGCACCCCGGCGCGCTTGGCCACATCGCGCGCCGTCGACGGCAACAGCTGGGTGAGGCCGATGGCGCCGCGACCGTTCACCCCAGGGCGGCAGCCGCTCTCGATCTGGATGAGGGCGGTGATGAAGAGCGGGTCGTAGCCGTGCTCGGCGCTCTCCTCGTTGATCGTCTCCGCAATGCGCAGGCGCTGTGCGTTGGGCAGGCGGTTTGGACAGTCGGTCAGGGCGGCGGCGACGGAGTCGACCGGATCCTTGACCGGCGCCGCCTCGGCAAGCGGCGCCCCAGCAGGGACCGCTTCAGGGTCGGCCGAATCAGGGTCCGAATAGAGGTCGGCGGCGACCACCGAGCGCGGCGCCTCGACCGGGCTCGGCGCCATGTTCAGGAGCCCGATCAGCACCCATCCGCCGGCCAGCCCCAGACGGAGCGACAGACGGGAGCGGGCGGGCGTGGCAGTAGCGGGCGTAGTGATGGCAGAGTCCATGGACCGGGAATGGTGTTGCTGCATGGCGCGCGTCCTCCCCTTCGAGCGAGCCGAGTCGTCACGGATGTGCAGCGGCGACAGTGCGGATGGTCGCGGACCTCGGCGCCAAAGGCAACCCAGGCGGCTGTCAAAAGCCCTTATGCGCCCCGCAAGCAGGGCTCATGCACGGTGTTCCGCGAACAGGGTGCGCGAGGGCGATGACCATGCTAAGCGCTTGAATTCATGGCAAACACACCAGACGTAGGCGACCGCGCACCGGACTTCACGCTGCCCTCGACGCAAGGTCCCGTCAGCCTGAAGAAAGCACTCGGCGATGGCGCGGTACTGCTGGTCTTCTATCCCGGCGACGATACGCCGGTGTGCACCAAGCAGCTGTGCAACTACCGCGACAACCTCTCCGTCTTCGCCGATCTCGGGGTGCAGATCATCGCCATCAACCATCAGGGCGAGGATTCGCACCGACGCTTCGCGGCCAAGCACGAGCTGCCGTTCCCGGTCGTGGCCGATGCCGGCGGCGCGGTCTGCCGGCAGTACGGGGCGCTCAACTTCCTCGGCATGGCCAAGCGCGCCCTGGTCCTGGTCGGGGCCGACGGCCGGATCAAGTGGCGGCGGACCGATTTCCCCATTTTCCACCAGACGGCCGCCGACATCCGCCAAGCCGTCGCGGGACTGTAGTGGCGGGGCTGTAGCGGGGCTATAAATGAGGGGCGCCGGCCAGGGCCTCGGCCAGGTACGGGAGCGCCTCGTCGGCGAGCGACAGGTCGGGCGCCAGGCGCTTGCCGAGCCCCTCGGCGGCCATCAGCGCCAGGTTGACCATCGTCATGTGGCTGCTGGCGTGGATACGGTGCCGGCGCAGGATGTCGGAGATGCGGCCGATCGCGAGGGTCACCTGCAGATTGCCGAGGCCGCGACGCACCAGGCTGTCGACCAGGCCGAGGTCGAGCAGGACCACCCGCTGCGGCGCAAAGAAGCGCAGGGTGGCCGGCGTGCAGGTCGGCGTGCACGAAGCCGTGCGAAAAGATCATGCGGCAGACGCAGCGCATGCCGGCGGTGACGACGCGACGCACGTCGATGGCGTGCGCGTCGATGTCGACCTCGCGCACGCGCGCGATGAACACCATGGTCAGCACCGCGTCGCTGCACGCCGCCGGGTAGAGGCGCGGGAAGGCGATGTCGGGGTCGGCGGCTGGCTCGGCAGGCGCGGCCGCCGGCCAGCGACCGTTGTCGGGCAGCGGGGGGTGGGTTGTCGAAGCGCGCCGCAGCGGCGAAGGACCACCGTATGTCCGCCGCCGAGGCCATGGCGCGCGACCTGCTGTCGCGGGCGACGCACCGCACCATCGGGCTGCCCTCACGAGGCGTCGAGATCGCCTTGCTCGATTGGGGCGGCACCGGGCCGTTGGCGCTGCTGCACCATGCCAACGGCTTCTGCAAAGGCATGTGGGCGGAGGTCGCCGAGGCCATCCGCGGCCGCTTCCACGTCGTCGCCATGGACGCGCGTGGGCACGGCGATTCCTCGCGCCCGGACGACCCGCGCGCCTACGAGTGGCACCACTTCGCCGAGGATCTGGTCGCCGTCGCCGCGCATCTGGCGCACGAGCGCGGCGGCAGGCCGGTGGCCCTCGGCATCGGCCACTCCTTCGGCGGCACGGCGATGATCGGCGCCGCGGCGCGCCGCCCGGAGCTCTTCCAGCGCCTGCTGCTGGTCGATCCGGTGGTCCCACCGCCGCCGAGTGCAGGCATCGATCCCACCAAACTGCCGCATCTGCGCAAGCTGGTCGACGGCGCCCGCCGCCGGCGCGCCCACTGGCCGTCGCGCGCCGCGGCGCGGGCCTACTGCCGCGAACGGCGGTTCTTCTCCGACTGGCGGCCGGAGGCACTCGAGCTCTACCTTCTCGACGGCCTGCGCGCGGCCGCCCATGGCGGCGTCGAACTGAAGTGTCCGGGCGCGGTCGAGGCGGCGGTGTTCGGCAGCAGTACCTCGATCGACCTGTTCGCGCTGGCGGCGCGGGTCACCGCCCCGACGCTGCTGCTGTGGGCGGAACGCGGCCAGTTCCCGCGTCCGGTCCACGACGCGCTCGCCGCGACGCTGCGAGCCGGACATCTGCGCGCCGTCGCCTGCGGTCACCTCGTGCCGATGGAGCGGCCGGACCTGGTGGTGGCCGCCGTCTGAGCCGGGCGGGCGCGACGCGGACGCTCCCTGTCCGCGGCTACCCTTCCGCGCGGGCCTGCCGTAGGGTGCGGCGCATGCGTGCAGACGACCTCTGCTGGCTGTCGCTGGGCGCGGCGTCGGAGTTGATCGCCAGTGGCGCCCTGTCGCCGGTCGAATTGACCGCGGCGGTGCTCGAGCGCATCGCGCGCCTCGACCCGACCCTGCACGCCTTCCTCGCCGTGCTGCCCGAGCGCGCCCTGGCGGCGGCGCGCGCGGCCGAGACTGAGATTGCGGCGGGGCGGCGGCGCGGGCCGCTGCACGGCGTGCCGGTGGCGGTGAAGGACCTCTGCGACCTGGCCGGCACGGTCACCACGTGTGCGTCGACGGTCCTCGGCGCGCCGCCCGCCGCCGCCGACGCCACCTGTGTCGCGCGCCTGGCGGAGGCCGGCGCGGTCATCGTCGGCAAGACCAATCTCACCGAGTTCGCCCTCATGGGCTACCACCCGGCGCTGCCGCGCCCGCGCAATCCGTGGCGCCTCGACTACGACACCGGCGGCTCGTCGAGCGGTTCGGCGGCGGCGGTCGCCGCCGGCCTGTGCGGCGCCGCGCTGGGCACCGACACCGGCGGCTCGATCCGCCTGCCGTCGGCGTGGTGCGGCGTCGTCGGCCTGAAGCCGACCTGGGGCCGCGTCAGCCGCGCCGGCGTCTTCCCGCTCGGCGCCTCGCTCGACCATGTCGGGCCGCTGGCGCGCTGCGTCGCCGACGCCGCGCTGCTGCTCGACGCCCTCGCCGGTCCGGACCCGCGCGACCCGACCGCCCTGCGCGCCGCGCCGCCCGCCTGCAGCGCAGCCCTGGCCGGCGGCGTGCGCGGACTGCGCATCGGCTGGGACGACGCCTTCGTCGCCGCCGGCGCCCATCCGCTGGTCGCCGCCGCCGTGCGCGAGACGCTGCGCGTACTGGCCGAGGCCGGCGCACAGATCGTCGAGGTCCGCCTGCCGCCGGTCGATGACCTGCTGCACGCCTGGCCGGTGCTCTGCGGTGGCGACGCCGCCGCCGCCCACGCCGCCACGTGGCCGGCGCGCGCCGACGACTACGGACCGTCGTTCCGCTCCTTCCTCGCCTACACCGACACCCTGTCGGCGCGCGACTACGCCGTCATGCACGAGCGCCGGCTGATCTGGCGCGGGGCGCTGCGCGGCGTCTTCGAGAGCATCGACGCGCTCGCCTGCCCGTCCGCCTTCTCCACCGCGCTGCCGCTCGACGCCATCGACGTCACCGGCCCGTTCTCGCCCGACATCGCGCCGTTCATGCGCTTCACCGCGCCGTTCAATTTCAGCGGCAGCCCGACGCTGTCCGTGCCCTGCGGCTTCACCGCCGACGGCCTGCCGCACAGCGTCCAGTTCGTCGGCCCGCTCCTCGGTGAGGCGCTGCTGTGCCGCATCGGCCACGCCTACGAGCAGGCGACCGACTGGCATCGCCGCCGACCGCCGCTGCCCTGAACCCCATGCCTGAACCCCATGGCGGGCGCCGCCCGTAGCCGTGCATCGCACCGAGCGCCGATTGCGCCCCCGCGGCGCGCGCGTTAGCAACCTCGCATGTTCGTCCGCGTCGCCGCGCTGCTCCTGCTCGCCACGCTGACCGGCGCGGCGCCGGCGACCGAGCCCGCGGCGGCGGGGCTGCGCTTCGTGCGCGCCGGTGCGCCGCCGCGCCTGCTCGACGCCGCCAGCCTGGCGCGTGACTGCGGCGCCGTCACCGTCGAGCTCGACGACCCCTACTACGCAACGCGCAAACGCTTCCGCGCCTGCCCCCTCGCCGCCGTCCTGCGCCTCGGCCTCGGCGAACCGATCGAGGCCTTCGCGGGCGAGACGGTCTTCTTCCGCGCCAGCGACGGCTACGCCAAGCCGGCGCCGGCCGCCCTGCTGGCCGAAGCGGGCGGCTTCGTCGCCTTCGCCGACGCCGATCACGCGCGCGGCGATACGCCAGGCTGGCAGCCGATCGACCGCAAGCAGGTCGATCCGGGGCCCTTCTACGTCGTCTGGACCGGCGCCGGGCAACAGGACACGCACCGCTACCCCTGGCCGTACCAACTGGTCGAGATCGAGGTGGCGCCGATCGAACGCCTGTACCCGCACATCGCCCCGACCGGCACGGCGGCGGATTCGCCCGCCCAGGCCGGCTACGCCGTTTTCCGCGCCCAGTGCATCGCCTGTCACGCCATCAACGGCGAGGGCGGCACGATCGGCCCGGACCTCAACATCCCGCGCAGCATCGTCGAGTACCGGCCCGCCGATCAGATCAAAGCCTACGTGCGCGACCCCGCCAGCTTCCGCTACACCAGCATGCCGGCCCACCCCGCCCTCAGCGACCGGCAACTCGACGACCTGCTCGCCTACTTCACCGCCATGCGCGATCGCAAGCACGACCCGGACCGCGCTCCGTGAGCGCCGTGCCGCTGCCGCTGTGCGGCACGCTCCTCTACGACGCCGCGACGCGGCTCGAGACGCCGCACGGCCGCTTCGCCGCGCACGCCTTCCGCGATCTCGCCGCCCGCCAGCCGCTGCTGGTGATCGCACGCGGCGACTGCCGCGGCGCCGCCCCGCTGCTGGCGCGCGTGCACTCGTCGTGCATGACCGGCGAGAGTTGCGGCGGCGCCGACTGCGACTGCGCCCAACAGCTCGACGCGGCGTTGGCGCGCATCGCCGCCGCCGGCCGCGGCGCCGTCTTCTACCTCTTGCAGGAAGGACGCGGCGCCGGCTTCATCGCCAAGGCGCGCGACCGCATGCTGGTGCAGGCCAGCCGCGAGCGCGTCACCACCTTCGACGCCTACGCCCGCCTCGGCCTCGACGGCGACTGCCGCCGCTACGAGGCGGTCGCCTTCGCCTGCGCCGCGCTCGACATCACCGCGCCGCTGCAACTGCTCAGCAACAACCCCGTCAAGGTGGCGGCGTTGCGCGCCGCCGGCGTCGCCATCGCCGACGCGGCGCCGCCGGCGCACGCGCCGCTGGCGCACGCCCCGTCGCCATTCAACATCCGCTACCTGACGGCGAAATCCCGCTCCGGACACGTCTTCGCGGCCGCCGCGCCGCCGGCGGCGGCGGCGGAGCCGCCGGAAGCGGTGCGGGTGGTGACTCCGACGGCGCTGCCCGAGGCGCCGCACCTGCTGCACGTCGCCTCCTACCTGCTGCCGGTGCGGGCGCTGGCACCGGCCGAGGGCGCGCACTGGTTCCGCCTGCACGCCTGGGTCGACCGCCGCAGCGGCGCCGAACGTCTCGTCCTGACGCTGGCCCGCGACAGCGACGCCGTGCCCCTCATCCACGTCCATGCCGAGACCCTGCTCGGACGCTTCCCGCGCGAGGACCGTCGCGACCCGTGGCGCGAGGCGCTGGCGCACCTCGCCGCGCGCGGCGCCGGCGCGGCGCTGTTCCTCGTTCATAACGACCCGGCCCTGGACGATCCGGCCCTGCGGCCCGGCGTCGCCGCCGCCGACGTGGTGGCGGGCAACCCGGACCTCGTCCGTCTCCTCGCCCACCACCTGCCCGGCCGCGGCGAGCTGCTCGAGCCCCACCCGCGGCTCGCGGCAGCACTGGTCGCCTGAGCGCGACGTGATGGCCCGGCGATGACCTGGCACAGCGCGCACCGCCGCCTCGCCGCGCGCATGGACGGAGCGCCGGCTCTGCTGCGCGCGGCGGCCGCGCAACGCCTGCCGCCGCTACCCTTCCTGCCCGCCGCGGCGCGCGCCATCTGCGTCACCGGCATCGGCAGTTCCGCCGCGCAAGCGGCGCTGCTGGCGCACCTGCTCGCCGACGCGGCGGGGTTGCCGGCGCGCGCCGTGCCGGCCGGCGCCTTCCGCAGCGCGCGCGCCGATCGGTGCGATGCCCTCGTCGTCTTCTCGCAGGGCCTCTCGCCCAACGCGCGCCTGGCGCTGCACGACGCCGCCGGCTGGCTCGGCGTCGTCCTCGTCACCGCCGCCGGCCGCGCCACCGACCCGGCGCGGCGTGCCAGCCTCGCCGCCCTGCGCGCCGCCGGCGGCGTCGTCGTGCCGGTACCGGGCGGCGCCGAGCGCGGCCTGCTGCTGCGCGTCGGCGGGCCGCTGGCGGCCAGCGCCATCGCCTTCCGCCTTGCCGAAGCCATCGCCGCCGCCGGGCGCGACGTGGTGAGCCCCGCATTCGACGTCGCCCGCGTCGCCCGCGCCATGCGCGGAGCCGCGGCGCACGCGGCGCGGCTGCCGGCTGATCTACTCGACGGCGAGCTGGTCCTGCTCGCCAGCGGCGGCTACGGCGCCCTTGCCGCCAATCTGGCCCTCAAGCTCGGCGAGGGGCTCTACGCGCCGCAGCCGCCGGTGTGGGAGCTGCTCGATTTCGCGCACGGGCCGCTGCAGCAGCACTTCGCTCGCGCGGTCACGTTCCTCGCCCTCACCCGCGCCGACGCCGCCGGCGAAGCGGCGCTGCTGGCGCACGCCGCGGCCGGGCTCGATCGCCGCCGCCATCGGCTGGTGGCGCTGCCGGCGACGCTGCCGGGCGCGCTGGCGCTGTTCGAGCACGAGGCGCTGCTCAACGCGCTGGTGCTGCGCGCCATCGCCGCGCGCCGGCTCGACCAGTCGCGCTGGCCGGGGCAGGGTCGCGAGCAGCGGCTCTACGACGTCGCCACGCCGGCGCCGCGCTCGACGGTGGCAGAGCGGGCCGCGCATCCCCCGGCGGCGGCCCTGGCGACGGCGACGTGGCAGGAGATCGCCACCGCGCTGCGCGCCGGGCGGCGCACGGCGGTCGTGCCGCTCGGCGCCACCGAGCAGCACGGGCCGCATCTGCCCGGCGCCACCGACACGTGGATCGCCGCGGCACTGGCGGAGCGGTTCTGCGCCCGCGTGCCCGAGGCGCTCGCCCTGCCGCCGCTGCCCTTCGGCTGCTCGGCCGAGCACGCCGCGTTTCCGGGCACGCTGACGCTGCGCTGGGAGACGCTGAGCGCCGTGCTCGCCGACCTCGTCGCCAGTCTGGCGCGGCAGGGGTTCGAGCGGGTGCTGATCTTTTCGGCCCACGGCGGCAACGACGCCCTGCTGCGCGCCGCCGCGCCCGCCCTGCACGCCGCCGGCCGGCCGGCGCGCCTCGTCGTCTGCGCCGGCCTCGACGCCCTGGCGCGACGCTGGCGGGCAGCGAGCGCCGCGCACGGCATCGACGCCGCCGCCAGCGGCCAGCATGCCGGCGAGTTCGAGACCTCGATCATACTCGGCCTGCGACCGCAGGCAGTGCGGCACCGGCGCCTGCGCCGCGGCGCGCACGACGCCGGCGGCGACCCGCAGGACTTCTTCTACCCCGACCTGCGCGCCGTCGCGCCGAGCGGCGTCGTCGGCGATCCGCGGCGCGCCGCCGCACCGCGCGCCGCCGCCTATCTCGACGTCTGGGTCGACGCGCTGGTGGCCGCCTATCGCGCCGCCGCGAGGAAGAAGCGCCAGAACACGAACGGCACCCAGGCACTGTAGTAGAGCTGGTTGGGGACGACGCGCAGCAGCCAGCCGAGATCGACTCCGGCGAACTGGATCAGCAGGTCGGCGCTCGCCCACAGCCCGTAGTACACGGCGACGTAGGCGAGCATGGCGCGCAGGTAGACGCGCAGCCGCGGCGCGTCGTTGGGGGTACGCGCCGGCACCAGGCGCGCGCGCATCCCCAGCGCCAGGGCGACGAAGACCAACTCGTAGACCAACCAGATCGAGTTCGCATCGAGGCTCGGCGCCGCCGCCCGCAACGCGGTGTTGAGGGGATAGGCGATGAGCGGCGCCGCCAGCGTCCACAGCGCGGCCGTCGGCAGCGCGCTCGTCCAACTGCGCCCGGCGGCGATGGCGAGCAGGGCGAAGACGAGCAGATAGACGCGCAGGTCGCCGAGCAGGACGAAGAACAACATCACGGCGGTGCCGCCGCTCGCGTCGGCGAGATCGAGGGCGCGCAGCAGCGGGCCGGTGGCGATCGGGTCGAGCATCGTCTGCAGCGCGAACAGCAAGGCGTAGGCGTCGACGAACGGCGCCGCGGCCGGCAGCACGCCGCCGCGCCGGCGACCGGTGGCGGCGCGGTAGAGGAGGAACAGGGCCGGCAGGACGAGCAGCAACCATGGGCTCTGCAGATCGGAGTGATAAAAGGCGGACCACGACTCGGGCATCACAGGCCGATAGCCGGATGCGACGTGCAGGCCAAGCGGAGGGCGTGGCAAAGCCGCGCCTCTGGGATCGCTGCCGATGGGGGGAACCGCCTCGCCACCGCCCGCGCCCCGCTGGTGGTGAGATTGGACGTATCTCGACGGCGGTGCACTAGTGTCGTGAATCCGAAATCCCCGCTACGGCTCGGTGCGCCATCGGCGCCCCTGGCTAGGCGCGCCGCCGCAGGAATATCGGGCCATACTCCAAGGCGGCGCAACGCCGCCAGGGGTGTCGAGAGCCAGCGAGATGTGGCGGGGATTTCGGATTCACGACACTAGCCGGGCGGGAACCCGGCGATGCCCTCGTCGAGCTGCACGCCGAGGCTGTTCAGCGCCATCGACACCATCGTGTACTGCCCGACGGTGAAGACGACGTCGATGCACTGCTGGGTCGAGTAGCGCGCCGTCAACGCCGCCCATGTGGCGTCGCCGATACGGCTGTCGCGGTGCAGCTCGTCGGCGGCGCGCAGCAGCGTCGCCTCGAAGGGATCCCAGCCCGGCGCCTCGGCGCCGATGATCAGGCGGCGCAGATCGTCGTCGGTGATGCCGACCATGCGCCCGATCACCACGTGCTGGCCCCACTCGTACTCGGCGCGACAGTTCCAGCCGGTGCGCAGGATCAGCAGCTCGCGCTGGCGCGGCGTCAGCGTCGACTTGCCGAGGACGTGCGTGCCGAACACCAGCCAGCGTTTGAGCAGCTTCGGATGGCGCGCCAGGGTGCGAAAGATGTTGAGCACGCGACCGCCCATCTGGGTCGCGTTCAGCACCTCGGTCGTCTCGGCGTCCCACTCGGCTTCGGGCAGCGGCGTCACGCGTGGCGTATCGGCCATCGGAACCTCCTGACAGGTCGGGATCGGATCAGCGCGCCCGCAGGCGCAGAGCGTACAGCGATTGGGAGAGGCGATGCCCGTCGTCGGAGACCAGTACCAGGCTGCGGCTGCCATCGGCGACCGGCGGCCCGAGGGCGGCGCCCTCGAAGTTCTCGCGCAGGCTGGTGCGCTCCCACAGCAGGAACTTGCGCACCGGCGTCAGCGCGGCACCGGCGAGAGACGGCAGGCGGCTGACCTCGGTCGCGCCGGTGACATCGAGCTCGTACAGGCGAATCCGCAAGCCGGTGCTGCCGAGCGAGCGCTCCAGCGCCAGCAGGCGTGAATCGGGCAGCGCCACGAGTTCACTGACGCCGGTGCCGCGGTCGCCGAGCACCGCCTCGCCGGCTACGGCATCGGTCTGGTAGGCCCATTGGCCGGTCGGCTGCAGGCGCGCATCGAGACGCAGCAGGCGCACCCATCCGCCGACCGCCGCCGTCGACGTCGGACCGTCGGGGCGCAGCGCTTCCTCGTTGGCGGTCCACAGCGCCCCCTCGGCGTCGCGCGCCAGGGCCTCGAAGCCGAGGTTGTCGCGGCGCTGCGTGAACACCGCCGGGACGCGCGCCTGACGCAGCATATGCCCGCTGGCCAGATCGTACTCGCGCAGGCTCGGAGCCGTCTCGTCGGCGACGAAGACGCTGGCACCGCCGGGGGCCACCACCACCCCCTCCAGGTCGACGCCGCCGGCCAGGGTCAGCGCCGCGCCGATCGCCGCCGAGGTGATGCGGCCGCTGCGCGGATCGACGGCGATGCGCAACCGATACAGCAGCCCGTCGTCGTCGGAGACGGCGACGTAGCGGTCGCCGTCCACCCAGGCCAGGCCGCTCAACTCGTGCGCCCCCTCCGGCGCCGCCGCCAGCGGCACCGGGCCCTGCCCCGGATCCTCGATCGCCCACCGCTGCGCCGCCGCGGGAGCGGCGAACAGCAGCAGCAACACGCCGACGCTCAGCGTCACACGGAGGCACGGAGACACGCGGGCGCCTCGATCACCGGTCACCGCCGACGATTCTTGCAACGTCATTGTCAGTGCGGTTGGGCTCCCGTCAGGCGACTGCGCTGGACGCCGAGCCCTCCGTGTCTCCGTGGCCCGGCGTGAAGCCGATGGTGCTGTCCGCGACCCCATTCGACTCGCGCTCAATGCCACAGGCTCGACAGGATTTCCGTCGTGCCGACGATGGTCCCGATACTGGTGCCGATGGTGCTGAGCAGGAACACCAGGCAGATGCGCAGCAAGCGGTTGCCCCACCACAGGCGCGGCACGCGTACGTCGTCGGCGACGCTCTGAATCTCGCGCACCAGCGGCGGCCTGACGTAGGCTTGGACGAAGGCCGCGACGTAGCCGACGCCGAGCAGTGGCGACAGCGTCGTGATCGGCGCCGACAGGAACGTCGCCAGCAACGTCAGGGGATGCGCCAGCGCCAGGGCGGCGCCGAGCAACCCCGGCAGACCGGTGGCGAGGATCCAGAATACGGCGTTGTCGCCCACCGCCGCCGCTCCCTGGCGCAAGCCGATGGCGACCAGCCCGGCGACGATCAGCACCGGCAGCGACCAGCCGGCGATGGTGCCGAGGCGCGACGGCGGCGGCAGGGTCTCGAGCGCCGCCAGGTCGGCACGCGTGCCGGCGCGCAGCGCCTGCGCCATGCCGGCGACGTGCCCGGCACCGACCACCGCCAGCACGCGTTCCCCCGGCGCCTCGCGCACGCGCGTGGCCAGATAGGCGTCGCGCTCGTCGATCAGCACCTCTTTGATGCCTGGGAAGGCCTCGCCGAGCTCGCGCATCAGGCGCGACAGGACGTCCTGTTGGCGCAGCCGGCGCAGCTCCTCCTCGTCGAGCTGCGGCGACTCGAAAGCGGCGCCGGCGAGCGAGGCGATCAGCTCCGCCCGCCGCCACAGCGACAGCGCCCCCCAGGCACGGCGCAGGGTGATGCGCACGTCGCGATCACACAGGCGCACCGGAATGCCGGCGCGCTCGGCCGTCTCCGCCGCCGCCAGCAGTTCACTGCCGGGCATGACGCCGAGGACGCCGCCGAGCTGGCGCTGGTAGGCGGAGAGCAGCAGGTTGAGCATCAGCGGCGCCAGCTGGCGGTTTCGGATGATCGTCTTCAGGTCGAGCGCCTCGAGCGTCGTGCGGTGCGCCAGTGCCTCGTAGCGGCGCGCGTCGAGCTCGATGCAGACGCAGTCGGGCCGTTCGGCGGCGATGACCCGCTCGACCAGTTCGGCCGATTCGCGCGAGATGTGGGCGGTGCCGACGAGGATGTAGGTGCGACCGTCGGCGTCGAGGTGATGGACGTCGGCGTCGGGCGCGGCGACGGGGTCGGTGGACATCGTGGCACTGTACCCTGTCACCCAGCTCGGCGCGACTCGACCCCGGCGCACGGGCGCAGCCGAAACCGCATCGACGTGCGGCGCGGATACCGCCACATCTGCTAGAGACGGGCGAATGCGCACCCTGCTCATCGCCAACCGCGGCGAGATCGCCGTCCGCATCCTGCACACCGCCGCCGAGCTCGGCCTACGCAGCGTCGCCGTCTTCGCGGACGACGACGCCGAGGCCCTGCACGCGCGCCGCGCCGACCACGCCGTGCGGCTGCCGGGCAGTGGCGCCGCCGCCTACCTCGACATCGACGCCCTGCTCGCCGCCGCCGTCGGCGCCGGCTGCGATGCCGTCCATCCGGGCTACGGCTTCCTGAGCGAGCGCGCCGAGTTCGCGCGCCGCGTGCGCGCCGCCGGTCTGGTCTTCGTCGGCCCGTCGCCCGAGACGCTGGCGCAGCTGGGCGACAAGCTGCAGGCGCGCGCCCTGGCGGCGCGCTGCGGCGTGCCGGTGTTGCGCGGCTCCGATGGCCCGCTCAGCGCCGCGCAGGCGCGCGACTTCCTGGCGGCGCTGGGGCCCGGCGCGGCGATGATGCTCAAGGCCGTCGCCGGCGGCGGTGGCCGCGGCCTGCGCCTGGTGACCGAAGCCGACGACGTCGAGGCGGCCTGGACGCGTTGTCGCTCCGAGGCCGAGCGGGCCTTCGGCGACGGCGCTGTCTATGCCGAAGAGTTGCTGCCACGGGCGCGCCACATCGAGATCCAGGTACTCGGCGACGCCACCGGTCACATCAGCCAGCTCGGCGAGCGCGAGTGCTCGCTGCAGCGCCGCCACCAGAAGCTGGTCGAACTCGCTCCCTGTCCGAGCCTGTCGCCGGCGCTGCGCGCCCGGCTCGGCGCCGACGCGGTGCGCGTCGCCGCCGCGGCGCGCTACCAGAACGCCGGCACCTTCGAGTTCCTGGTCGACGCCGACGGCGTCGGCGCCGACGGTCCCTATGCCTTCATCGAGGCCAATCCGCGCCTGCAGGTCGAGCACACCGTCACCGAAGAGGTGCTCGGCCTCGACCTGGTGCGCCTGCAACTGCAGCTCGCCGCCGGCGCCACCCTGGCCGAGCTCGGCCTGCGCCAGGAGAACGTCCCAGCGCCGCGCGGCTTCGCCATCCAGGCGCGCGTCAACGCCGAGACCCTCGCCGCCGACGGGGCGCTGCGGCCGAGCAGCGGCGTCGTAACCCTCTTCGCGCCGCCGACCGGCCGCGGCGTCCGCACGGACACCGCGTGCACCACCGGCGCCCGCCTGACGCCGGCCTTCGACACCCTGCTCGTCAAGGTGATCGGCCACTCGCCCAGCCCCGACTTTGCCGACGCCGTCGCCCGCACCGCGCGCGCCCTCGACGAGCTGGTCATCGAGGGCGTCGCCACCACCGCGCCGCTGCTGTGCCGCCTGCTGGCGCATCCGGACGTGATCGCCAACCGCATCGACACGCGCTTCCTCGACCGCCACCTCGCCGCACTGCTCGCTCCGCCCGCCGACGGGCGCGCCATCCCGGCGCCGACCGGCGACGAGTCGGCTCCCCCGACGACCGCCTCATCGGCTCCCCCCACGGCCGCCTCATCGGCTCCCCCCACGGCCGCCTCGTCGGCTCCCCCCACGGCCGCCTCGTCGGCTCCCCCGACGGCCGCCTCGTCGGCTCCGCTGGAGGGCGCCGCCCCGTCGGCGCCTGTTGCAGGGGGCTTCGGCGGCTCCATCCAACAGGCGCCGACGGGGCGGCGCCCTCCAGGGGAGACGCCGCCGCAACAGGTTTTGGCGCAGCAGGCGGTGACGCTCGCGCCGGGTGAATCGCGCGTCGTCGAGT
>JANNRA010000219.1:0-16463 GCA_031401035.1 bacterium
CCCCCCCGCGCCGCGGGGGCCCCGCCCCCCCCGGGCGGGGGCGCCGCCCCGCCCCCCCCGCCCGGGCTCGCCGCCCCGACGCCGATGAAGGTCGCACTCTTCTCGACCTGTCTGATCGACTACAACGACCCTGAGGTCGGCGCCGCCGCCGTGCAGGTGCTTGAACACAACGGGGTCGAGGTGGTGCGTCCGCCGGGGCAGGTGTGCTGCGGCATGCCGTTCCTCGACGGCGGCGACCTCGATGCGGCGGCAAAGAAGATCCGCGCCAACGTCGACGCGCTGACGCCGTACGTCGAGCAGGGCTACGCGATCGTCATTCCCTCGCCGAGTTGCAGCCTGATGGTCCGCGAGGAGTTTCCGCAGCTGGTCGCCGACCCACGCAGCCTGCGCGTGGCGCGGCGCGCGCACGACCTCGACGAGTACCTCTACCGCATCGCCCGTGAGGGGCGGCTGAAGCGCGATTTCACGCGCCGCTTCGGGCGCGTGCAGTACCACGTGCCCTGCCACATCCGGGTGCAGAACATCGGCATTCGCGGCCGCGACCTGCTCGGCCTGGTCGCCGATCAGGTCGACGCGGTGCAGGAGTGCTCCGGGCACGACGGCACCTGGAGCATGCGGAAGGCGCATTTCGAGGAGTCGCTGCGCTGGGGCGAGAAGGCTTTCGCCGGCATGCGCGCCACGCAAACGGGTGAATCGTGCGCACTCGCCTGCAGCGGCTGCCGGCTCGCCGCCCTGCACATCGAACAGGGGGCCGGGCGCAAGACCGTGCACCCGGTGGTGGCGCTGGCGCACGCCTACGGGTTCGCGGTCGGCAAGGACCTCGAGAGCAAGCCGGCCTGAGATCCTCGAGGGCGCCCGCCAGGGGCTCAGCGCAGGATCCAGGGAGCCGGCCAGATCGACGGCTCGACCTTCGTCAGATCCACCGTCGGGTCCACCAAGCGACGTGGCGGGCGGCCGTTCAGCGAGCACATCCAGTCGACGCGGATCTCCGGGTCGATGCCGATCGCGCGCAGCTCGTCGCGCTTGTAGTGCGTGTAGCGCAGCATCATGTCGGGAAACGTGTGCAGCTTGCGCAACTGCCGGTAGGGCAGATCGTCGGCCGGATCGAGAATGAACCGCCGGCCGTTGGCCGGGTCGGTGCCGATGATGCGCACCACGCTGTTCTTGGCGCGCAGCTTCATGTGCCAGCTGAAGCGATGTCCCTCCTCGGTCCAGCTCACGTAGCCGGGATAGAGGAAGTGCCGCAGCGGCAGGAGCAGTTGCACCAACGCATACGCGGCGACGCCGGCGACGACCAGCGGCTGTACCGCCGGCGCCGGCGCGCGCCCGTCGCGGCGCGGGGCGGCGGCACCGCTCCACCCGAGCGGCCGCGCCAGGCGCCGCGGCCAATCGGGGTCGAAGAAGATCAGAATGGCGCCGGTCATCATGTACGAGAACACGCCGATGCTGAGGAACACCTCGTTCAACAGGTGGAACACCGCGGCCATGACGAATCCGAGCAGGCGCGTGCGGCGGAAGCAGAGCAGGATCGGCACGGTCGCGTCGAACAGGATGCCGCCGTATGCGATGCTGAAGGCCAGCAGGGCGGGCGGAAAGTGCGCCGCGATCGGCGGCACGCCCTCGCCGCCGTAGGCGAGGGCCGAGTACATCGGCTCGCCGCGCACCCAGTCCGGGTTGAGCTTGGCGATGGCGCCGTAGAAGTAGACGATGAAGAGCTGGAAGCGGATCAGCAGCACGTTCCAGCCCGGCACCGTCTCGCTCCACTCGGGATGGCGCCGGCGGTCGAGCGAGAAGGCGCGCTGCGGCTGCAGGAAGATGAACAGGAAGCAGAACAGCCCGATGAGGTAGTAGTGGTTCATGTACACCGACGTCTCGAGGAGAAACTTGTAGGTGTAGAGCAGCCACAGCAGGACGATGGCGGGGCGGTAGAAGAGGCCGAGCGCGACCAGCAGTCCGGCCGCGCCCAGGACGGCGAAGTGGACGTACATCCAGTCGCCCGGCCAGGGCCGGACCCACTCGAAGAAGAGGTACGGGAACGACCACTTGGGGCGTATGTAGTACTCGTGGATCCAGCCGAAGTGCCAGTAGCGCACGACGTCCCAGGCGATCATCAGCCCGAGGACGATGCGGAAGACCGCCAGCGAGGCGGCGTCGACCGGCGCGAACCAGGTGCGCGTCCAGCGGCGCAGGCGCTCAACCATACGCAGCGCAGGTAGCCGTCAACGGGGCAAGTTTCCAGTCCGCGCCCATCCGCTGCTTACATTAGACCCTGCCGCCGTCTATCGTCCGACTGGTCGTGACGAGATTCATCAGCAGTGTACTGCTCGCCGCCGTGCTCCTCCCAGGCCCGGCCGCTGCCTGTGCGGGCGATTGCGACGGCAACGGCGTAGTCGCCGTCAACGAGCTGGTGCTCGCGGTCGGCATCGCGCTCGGCCAGAGCCCGGCGGCGGTCTGCGCCGACGCCGACGCGGACGGCGACGGCCAGGTATCGATCGCCGAGCTGATCGGCGCCACCAACGGGTTGCTGATCGGCTGCAGTGCGCCGACGCCGACGGCGCCGCCGTCGGCAACCCCGCCGCCGACCGCGACCCCGTCGCCGAGCCCGACCGCCACCGCCAATCAACCGCCGCTGCTGGCGACCCCTTTCCTCTATCGCGGCTTCGCCGGTCTGCCGATCGAGCTGCCGCTCGGCGCCGTCGATCCCGACGGCGGCGCGTTGCAGTGCAGCGCTGCGCCGCTGCTGCCGGGCATGACTTTGGCCGAAGACCAGACGCTGCGTTGGACGCCCGCCGCCGACCAACTCGGGGTGGTCGACCTGCCGTACACCTGTCGCGACGGCGGCGATCCGGCGGGCGAGGCGAGCGGTGGGCTGCAGCTGCGCATCGCCGAGCTCGATCAATGCAGCCAACCGACCTGCACCGCGGCTGGGTGTACGACGATGCTGCCGGCGCTGAACGTCAGCTGCTGCACCAACGGCGCGCCGGCACGCCTGCCCGAGCCCGAGGCCCTCTGCCCACAGGGTCGGCTGCTGATGGTCGGCCGCAACGTCGAGGGCTTCGGCCGCTTGCAGAACTGCGAGACGCTGCGCTTTTTCCGCCAGGCGCAGGCCAGCGCGCAGCTGCGCCTGCATGTGCGCTTCAGCTGCCTGAGCACGCTCAACCGGGTACGCGTGCGGGCGCGTCTCGAGTCGATACGCGGCGTCGAACTCGACTCCGAGGCGCTGGCATTCGCCAGCGACGTCGGCGGCGGGCTCTTCGAGCGCCGTACCATGCGCTTCGACTTCGAGCGGGCCGGTCCGTACAGCAGCATCGAGGAGCGCGAGGGCATCCTGACCGTGACCGTGACCGACAGCAATGGTGCTTCGGCGACTGAGCGGGTGCGCGTCCTGCTCACCTCCGAGCCGGGGGTTGAAGATCTGCTGGATCCCTAGTTGATCCCCTCGCCCTGACCCTGCTGCATCGAAGACGCGCTGGGCGTGGCCTTCCCTGGAGGGCGCCGCCCCGTCGGCGCCTGTTGAATGGAGCCGCGGGCTTCCCCTCCAGCAGGCGCCGACGGGGCGGCGCCCTCCAGGGGCCGGATGCTCACCCTGCGGGGCGAAGCCCCAGGCTCCGTGACGACTCGCCCTTCGCTTCCCTCCACCAGACACGCCGCCGAGCAGCCGTCGCCGTCGCGCTGGTTGCCGTCGTCGCATTCCTCGCCGCTGTCCTCTACGACGCCGTTGCCGCAGGTGGCGGCGGGGCACAGCACGCCGTCCTGGATGTAGAAGCGACCGGCGACGCAATCGGCGCGCTCCGCCAGCAGCGCCAGCAGGGCGTCGGCGGCGCGGCCGGTGCGCGCGGCGAAGTCTGGGCAGCGCCCCTGCAGACGGTCCGTCTGGGCGGCGATGGCGCGGGTTCGGCCGAGCTCGAGCGCCGCCAGCAGGGAAGCACGGATGGGCGCGTCGGGGGGCGCGGCGGCGATGCGGTCCATGCAGCGCCGGCGGTTGCGGAAGACGTGCCGCATGGTGCCGGTCACCGCGGTAGCCGCCGCCGCCGCACAGGATCGGTCGGTGGCGGACGGCGCGGCGGGCAGGGCACCGTACACCGCCGAGTCGGCCGCTGTCTCCCAGTCCCGGCAGAAGGCGTTCAGGTCCTGCTGCAGGTCGAAGGCGCCGAGGTACTGCAGGGCGATCGCCTGGCGTTCGCTACAGGCGGCGTCGACGGCGTCGAGCGCGGTGCGCCGTATGGCGGCGATGTGTGCGTCGACCGCGGCGGTGTCGCACGCCGCGCCGGCGAGGGCCGCGGCGCGGCAGGTGGAGCGCGCCTCCCAGGCGTCGGCGGCACAGCGCGTCCCGGCCTGCGCGATGGTGCGCTGGCAACGCAGCACGGCGCCGCTGAAACCGCCCCAGGCGGCGAACGGCAGGCGCGAGCCGTGCGCGTCGGCGCTCGCCGGCAGGGCCGCGGCCAGGGCCGCGAGGAGGAATAGCGCCCGGGAGGTCACTGCTCCCCGACGCTAAGCGAGGCAATTCTCCCAGGCAAGCGTGGGCCCCGAGCCAGCGCCCCGTTGACTCAGTTGCCGGGGCTCCGTAGTGTCCAAAACACTATGGCGCAAAAGGCATTTGTCCGCTGGTTCCCGGGTGCGACGGCAGCACTGCTGAGCGCCACTCTCGTGTTGTTTCTCGCCGCGCCCGGGGCCGCATGCACCGGCGACTGCGACGGCAACGGCGAGGTCGCCGTCAACGAGCTGCTGCAGGGCGTCACCATCGCTCTGGGCAGCCAGGCGATGGCCCAGTGCCCGGTGTTCGACGTCGGCGCCGACGCCGAGGTGACCATCGACGAGCTGCTGGGTGCCGTCAAGGCTGCGCTGAACGGCTGCCCGGCGCCGACCATCACCACCATCGCCGGCACCGGCCTGGCGGGCATCAACGGCGACGGGCTGCCGCCGCTCGAAACCAACCTCTACCTGCCGCAGGACGTCACCGTCGGCCCCGATGGGGCGCTCTATCTGGTCGACTGGAACAACCACCGCATCCGCCGCATCACCGCGGACGGCGTCGAGACCATCGCCGGCACCGGCGAGCTGGGCGACGCCCAGGACGGTATCGCCGTGTACACGCAGTTCAACCACCCGACCAACGTCTGCTTCGACCCCGCCGGCGGCCTGATCATCGCCGCCTGGCACAACAGCCTGGTCAAGCGGCTCGATCTCGAGACCGGCCTGGTCACCAACCTCGCCGGCACCGGCGCGCGCGCCTTCGGCGGCGACGGCGGCCCGGGCAATGCCGCCAAGCTCGATCTGCCGAGCTCGGTGGTGGTGGATTCGAACGGCAACATCATCATCTCGGACCAGGCCAACTACCGCCTGCGCATCCTCGAGCCGAACGGCACCATCAACACCTTCGCGGGCTCCGGCACCCCGGGCAGCGCCGGCGACGGCGGCCCGGCCAGCGAGGCGCAGCTCAACGGCCCGAAGGGCCAGTCAGCGGCGCCGGCGAGCCGTATCGCCATCGACAGCCGCAACCGCGTCTTCATTGCCGATACCGGCAACCACAAGGTCCGCATGATCGACGAAGCCGGCATGATCAGCACCATCGTCGGCACCGGCACGCGCGGCTACAGCGGCGACGGCAGCCCGGCGTTGGCGGCGCAGCTCGACACGCCGAGCGACGTGGCGGTGGCGCCGAACGGCACGCTCTACATCGCCGACACCGGCAACAACGTCGTCCGTATCGTCAGGCCGAGCGGCGTCATCGACACCTACGCGGGAACCGGCGCGCGCGGCTTCGCTGGCGACGGCGGCGCGGCGCGCGCGGCCCAGCTGGACCGCCCCTACGGCGTCGAGCTGGCGCCGAACGGCACGCTGTATATCGCCGACACGCACAACCAACGCATCCGCGAGGTCTCCGGCGTGCCCTTGCCGCCGCCGCCGACGCCGCGCCCGACGCCGACGCCGGAGATCGTCCCGTGCACCGACGTCGTCGGGTCGATCTGCACCTACGCCGGCAACGGCGGCGAGGCGTTCGACGGCGACGGCCGGCATCGCTTGCAGACGACACTGTACTGGCCGTTCGATATCGCCTTCCTGCCCTCGGGCCGGCGCATCCTGCTCGACTGGAACAACCACAAGGTGCGCGAGATCCTCGCCGACGAGACGCTGCAGACCATCTGCGGCACCGACTTCGTCGGCGACGGTCCGGCCGACCTGAGCGACCTGACGCCGGCCGGCGCCGATCCGCTCACGGTGGATCTCAACCACCCCACCGACTTGGAAGAGTTTCCAAACGGCGACGTCCTCGTCATGGCCTGGCACAACCACAAGATCCGCGTCCTCGACGCCGTGACCGGCCGCGTGCGCGTGCTGATGGGCGCCGGCGCGACGTTTGCCGGCGACGGCGGGCCGGCCAAGGACGCGCGCGTCAATCAGCCGCCGCACGGCGCCTGGGACGCGGCGGGCAATCTGTTCATCATCGATCAGCGCAATCAGCGCATCCGCGTGTTGTACGACTTCGCCACGCAGCGCGAGAACGCCATCATCGACACCATCGCCGGCACCGGCGAGCGCGGCTTCAATGGCGACAACGCGGCGCTGGCGACGCAGTTCAATTTCCCCACCGGCGGCAACCCGGAGCCCTCCGGCGGCCTGACCATGGGACCGGACGGCGCGCTGTACTTCTCCGATACCAACAACAACCGCATCCGGAAGATCGTTTTCGGCGCCGCCGGTACGTTCAAGGACGGGCAGGTGGTCACCGTTGCCGGCACCGGCGAGAAGGGCTTCGGCGGCGACGGCGGCCCGGCGCTGGAGGCGAAGCTGAACTTTCCGCAGGACCTCGAGTTCGGGCCGGACGGCAACCTCTACTTCGCCGACACCACCAATAACCGCGTGCGCATGATCGAGTTGAGCAGCGGCACGATCAGCACCGTCGCGGGCACCGGCGAGAACGGCTACGGCGGCGACGGCGGCCCGGCGGTCGACGCCAAGCTCAAGCGCCCATTCGGCGTCGCCTTCGATCCGGCCGGCGACCTCTACATCTCCGACACCTTCAACAGCCGCGTGCGCAAGGTGAAGCGCTGATGTGGAGTGCGGCGCGTCAGCGCCGCTGGGTCGGCGCGCCGCGGCAGCGGCGCTCACGCGCCGCATCGATCCAGCGGCGCTGACGCGCCGCACTCCACGTGCCTGCATGCTCCGCATTCTGACGCTCCTTCTGCTCCTCCTCGCCGCGCCGGCGCGAGCCGTCTGTCCCGGCGATTGCAACGGCGACGGCGCGGTCGACATCAGCGAGATGGTGCGCGGCGTCAACATCGCGCTCGGCGCGACGGCGGCGGCGCAGTGCCGGGCGATGGACGCGAACGGCAGCGACTCGGTGTCGATCAGCGAGCTCATCACGGCAGTCGGCAGCGCCCTGGCCGGCTGCCCGGTGGACACGCCCACACCAGTCCCGACCACGACCCCGACCCTCGGCATCGCGCCGATCTTCCCGGCCGACTACCGCGCCAGCTTCGTCGAGGTGCGCGACTGCCGCCTGAGCATCGAGCACGGCGGCGTCAGCATCCGCGTCCTCGCCAATCCGCTCGCCGCCGAGGCCTACAAGCGCGAGCAGAACCCGCTGCCGGTGGGCAGCATCGTCATCAAGGAGGAGTTCGACGCACCCGACTGCGGCGACGTTGCCGACCTGGCGCGTTGGCGGGTGATGCGCAAGGAGGCGGCCGGCTTCGACCCCGAGGACGCCGACTGGAGCTGGCAGTGGGTCGACGCGCCCGGCGGCGGCGTGCGCTTCAACGACAAGGCGACCTGCATCGACTGTCACCGCGAGCCCGCCTGCGTGGCGCGCGACTATATGTGCACGCAGGGCAGTACGCGCGGCCGGCTGACGCCGGTGTTGACCCGCTTGCCCGGCGCCTTGCTGTCCGTGTCGGGCAGCGCACCGGACGACGTCCTCGCCGTCGGCGCCGATCCCGGCGATGGCCGCGGCCCGCTGGTCCTGCACTGGGACGGCGACGCCTGGCAACGCCTCGACAGCGGCGCCAGCGGCGACCTGTGGTGGATCAGCACGCCGCCGATCGGCGGCGACTTCTTCCTCGCCGGCGACGCCGGCCTGATCCTGCGCTACGACCCTGACGGCGGCGGCTTCACGCGCTTCACGACCCCCGGCAGCGAGCGGGTCTACGGCGTCTGGGGCGCCTCGCCTGCCGAGGTGTGGGCAGTCGGTGGCGACGGCGAGAGCCCGGACACCAGCGGCATCATCTGGCGCTTCGACGGCGCCGCCTGGACGGCGCAGGATCTCAGCGGCGTGCGCCCGCAAGGCGTGCCGCTGCTGTTCAAGGTGTGGGGGCGCGCCGCCGACGACGTCTACGCGGTCGGTACGCGCGGCATCGTCCTGCACTGGGACGGCGCGCGCTGGACGGAGCTCGACACGAGCGCCGCCAATCCGGCTTCGCGGCAGCTGTTCACCGTGCACGGCAACGACGCCGTCGTCGCGGCGGTCGGCGGCGCCTTCACCGGCCTGCTGATCGAACGCACCGGCACGGCGGCGTTCGATCAGCGCACCCCGGAGGGGCTGACGCCGCAGCTGAACGGCGTCTACCTGCCGCCGGACGGACGCGGCGTCGCGGTCGGCAACAATCTCGCGGTGGCGACGCGCGACGCGAGCGGTTGGACGCTGGTCGACGAGGGCAGCGACAACCAGGCGCGCGACTTCCACGCCGTCTGGGTCGACGCCGAGGATGGCATCTGGGCTGTCGGCGGCGATCTGGCGGATCTGACGAACGGCGTCCTGTCGTATGCCGGTCCGCAGGTGGTGGGCGGCGCGATCGAATGACGAATCAGCGGCGGGCGCGGCTCCGCCGCGCCCGCTATTGACTCACCCCTCCGCGCTCCCGATGGTCGTATTGATGCGGCTGTTCGCTTTCGCCTGTCTGCTTCTTCTCGCCGCCGGCCCTGCCGCGGCCTGCCCGGGCGACTGCACCGCCAAGGGCACCGTCGAT
This sequence comes from bacterium, assembly GCA_031401035.1. GTDB lineage: Bacteria > Desulfobacterota > Binatia > HRBIN30 > CADEER01 > JANNRA01. Next base: position 8,964 of record JANNRA010000219.1, read on the forward strand.
ATCAGCGACCTGATCCGCGCCGTCGGCATCGCCCTCGGCGGCACGCCGGTGGCGGCCTGCCGCGCCGTCGACACCAACGCCAGCGGCTCGGTGTCGATCGCTGAGCTCATCGCCGCCGTGGACGCGTCGCTGACCGGCTGCCCGGCGACCCCGACCGCGACCCCGACCGCAACGCCCAGCCCAACCGCGGCCGCGCTGGTCTGCGATCAGCCGGGCCGTATCTGCACCGTCGCCGGCACCGGGCGGGCGCAATTCGACGGCGACGGCCGCGCCGTCCTCGACACCTCGCTCTACTTTCCCATCGACCTGCTCTTCGACGCCGAGAGTCGTCTGATGATCCTCGATTGGAACAACCTGCGCCTGCGTCGGGTGCGCAGCGACGGCACCGTCGAGACCATCATGGGGACCGACGTCGAGGGCTTCCCAAGCGACGGCGCGCTCGCCGCCGATACGCCGCTGCACCATACCAGCGACATCGAATTCGACGCCGCCGGCGCCCTCTATCTCGCCGGCGACCACGTTCCAGTGGTCTTCCGCCTCGGCACCGATGGCCGCGTCTTTACCCTCGCCGGCGGCGCGGAGTACGGCAACGCCGGCGACGGCGGCCCGGCCCGCGAGGCCGAGCTGAGCACCCCGTTCGGCGTCCTGCCCGATCCGGCCGGCGGCTTCTGGATCGCCGACGTCGACGCACACGTCATCCGCCGCGTCGACGCCGAGGGTATCATCCGCACCGCGGTCGGCAGCGGCCTGCGCGGCTTCGCCGGCGACGGTGGCCCGGCCGTTGACGCCCACCTCGCCGGACCGGCGCGCATGCAACTCGGACCGGACGGCCAGCTCTATTTCTGCGAGACCCGCAACCACGTCATCCGCCGCCTGCGTGACGACGGCACGATCGACACCGTCGCCGGAAGCGGCGGCGTGCGCGGCTACGCCGGCGACGGAGCAGCGGCGACGGCGGCTCGGCTCGACGCCCCCTACGACCTGCGCTTCGCCCCCAACGGCGACCTCTATGTTGCCGACACCGGCAACAACGTCATCCGCCGCATCGACGCCGCCGGCGTCATCACCACCGTCGCTGGCGACGGCGAGCCGCGCTTTGCCGGCGACGGCGGCCCGGCCGCGACGGCGTCGCTGCGCCGGCCCTCGGCGGTGCTGTTCGATGCCGAGGGGTCGCTGTGGGTCGCCGACACGTCGAACCACCGCGTGCGCAAGATCCACCGCTTCCTCGACGCCGCGCCAGACCGGCGCTGAGCGGCGGCGCGCGGCCGCCTCTCTCCTGACCGCAGCGGCGGTCCGCGCCCGCCTGGGGTGTGCCCGGGACCTGTGAGAGCTCCCAGGGCGACGATTCAGCCGTTGCCCGTCGCGTCGCGTCGACCTATCCTGCGTCGGTGCAGGATCGTCCGACGCTGACCGAGCTGCTCGATGCCGTGCGCGGCTTCCTCGAGCAGGATGTGGTGACGGCGCTCGACGGCACGGCGCGCTTCCACGCCCGCGTCGCGGCCAACGTCCTCGCCATCGCGGCGCGCGAAGTGGCCCTCGAGCCGGGGCACATCGTTGCCGAGTGGGCCCGCCTCGACGCCCTGCTCGGGGTCGCGCCGTTCCCAGATGACGCCGAGGCGCGGCGCGCCGGGCTGCGTCAGCGCAGCGAGGCGCTGTGCGCTCGAATCCGCGCCGGCGAGGCGGACGCCGGTGCGTTCCGTGCCGCCGTGCGCAGCCATCTCGAGGCGACGGTGCGCGCCAAGCTCGCCATCGCCAACCCGAAGTTGCTCGACTGATGGGCGTCGTGGTTGCCCTGCTGGCGCTGCTCGTCGCGGCGTTTCTCTACCTGGGCTGGTTCCAGGCAGGGGAAACGACGCAGCGGACGCGGCAGACGGTCACGGCGGTGGACAACAGCACGGCGTTCGCCTGCAAGAGCAACCGCCAGACGGTCGAGCGCGAGATCCAGATGTGGCTGGTGAACAACCCCGGCGAAACCCCGAGCCTGGCGGCGGTGGCATCGACGGCGCGCTGCCCGCAGGGCGGCGACTACGAACTCGACGGCCTCGCCGTGCATTGCTCCAAGCACGACTAGTGCACCGCCGTCGAGCGGCGCTCAATCCCACTTGATCCGATCTCGACGGCGCCGCACTTGCCGTGCCCGGTGCATCGAAGCGCCTGTCAGCGATCCTCTTAGGTCGGCGGGCGCTTCTGGAGGAAAGCGGTGATGTCCTCGCGGAAGTCGGCGCTGCGGGGGCAGAGGATCTGGTTGCGGTCCTCCATGGCGATCACCTGCTCCAGGCTGCCGGCATCGAGCGCGGCGTTGAGGCACTCCTTGGTCAGATGCAGTCCAAGGGGCGAGTTGCGAACATGCGCGCGGCGTTCGACCATCAGCGTTTCGTACATCGCTGCTCCTCTTCGGTACTAAGCCCTTCACCACGGAGACACGGAGGTGCGGAGTGCGGAGAGGCCGGATTCAACCTCCGCTCGGCTCCGTTTCTCCGTGGCTCCGTGGTGAATCTTCTGGTGCTCAGCTGCCAGCTACGCCGACGGCGTTCTTGCTGCGCCGCTTCACCGCGAACATCGCCTGATCAGCGGCGCGCAGCAGCCCCACCGCGTCGGCGGCGTGCGCCGGGAACGCGGCGACGCCGATGGAGGCGGTGACGCGCCCGATGTCGACCTCGACCTCCGCCTCTGGCAGGCGCGTCGCGGCGGCGATCGCGGCGCGGATGGTTTCGGCCAGGGCGACGCCCGCGGCAAGGTCGCGCTCCGGCAGCACGACGGCGAATTCGTCGCCGCCGAAGCGGGCGGCGCTGTCGCCGGGCCCGAGCTGCGCGCCGATGAGCCGGCCGAGATGGGCGAGCGTCTGGCTGCCGACCAGATGGCCGTACTGGTCGACCACTTCCTTGAAGTTGTCGAAGTCGAGCACCAGCAGCGTCAGCGGACGTCCGGAGGCGAGCAGCTCGGGCAGCAGTTGGTTCAGGCGGCGGGCGTTGCCGAGGCCGGTCAGATCGTCGGTGATCGCCGCCAGTTCCGCCTGGCGGTAGAGGCGGGCGTTCTCCATGGCGATGGCGGTGTGGTCGGCGAGGATCTGCGCCAGGCGCAGTTGGTGGCGGTCGAAGGCGCGCCCGTCGAGGCGGTTCATCACCTGGATGACACCGAGCAGGGTATTCTTGATCACCACCGGAACGCAGAGCATGGCGCGCGGCCGGAAGCCGGTGCGCTCGCCGCTGGCGCGGTGCCAGCGCGGGTCGCTGCTGGCATCGTCGAGCAGCACCGCCTCGCGGTGGCGCGCCACCCAGCCGGCGATGCCGACGTCGGCGGGCAGGCGCAGGCCGTCGACGACGCCCGCCTCGAGGCGCCGCGAGGCGGAGAAGGTCAGGCCGCGTCCGTCGTGGTCATAGAGCTGCAGCGCCGCCCCCTGGCTGGGCACCGCGGCGACGGCTTCGGCCAGCAGATGGCGCACGGCGGCGGCGTCGCGCGGCAACGTGGCGGGATCGGCGCTCGGACCGGCGGCGGCGGCGACGCGTAGCAGCGCCGCTTCATCGGCGTCGTCGAAGGGGAAGCCGTCGAAGCGGTCAGCGAGCTCGATGGCGCCGACGAGGCGGTCGTCGTGACGCAGGGGGACGGCGAGCAGGTGGTGGCCGTCGCACGCCGCCAACGCGGCCCCGCCGCCGCAGCGGGCGTCGGCGCGTGGATCGCTCACCCGCGCCGCCGTGCCGGTGTGCGCCACCCAGGCCGCCAGGCCGGTCGCGCGGCCGGCCGCCGCATCGTCGAAGCTCGTCTCGCGCAGCGTCTCGGTGGCGGCGAAGACGAGCTCGTCGCGATCGGCGTCGTAGCGCAGGAACGAGATCGCCTCGGCTGAGGCGAGGAGCTTGATGCGTGCCAGGGCGATGCGGACGATCTCGGCCAGGTTGAGGGTCGAGGTCACCGCCGCGGTCATCTCGTTGATGATCGCGAAGTCGCGCTCGAGATGGCTGTCGTGCGCGTCGTCCATGTTCCCGTCCGCAGATCTCCGTCCGTCCGCGTAGCACCGGCGACTGGTGGCGCGCCACCGCCGGGGCTGCAGGGGCGGCGGCGCTGGTGTAGAGCCAGGCTGCTGCATGGATGTCTCCGAGCTTCGCTACGAGGGTGCGCCCGAGCGCCTCGACCGCGCCCTGGCGGCGGCCGCCGACCTGTCGCGCGGGGCGGCGCGCCGGTTGATTGGCGCCGGCGCCGTGTACCTGAATGGCTGCTGCTGTCAGGTGGCATCGCGGCTGGTGCGCCGTGGCGACCGCCTGGCGGTCGGCGGCGCCGCGGCGGCCGCGGCGCCGCCGCCGGCCGTGCCGATCCTCTTCGAGGGTGACGGGATGATCGTCATCGACAAGCCGGTCGGCATGCCCACGGCGCCGACCCGCCAGGGGGCCGCCGGCACGGCGCTGACCGAGCTCACTGCGCAACTGCAGCGCCGCGACGGCCGGCGCACGCGGCTGTGGGTCGTGCATCGCCTCGACGCCGCCACCTCCGGCGTGCTGGCGTTCGCGACCACGCCCGCCACCGCGGCGACGCTGTCAGAGGCGTTCCGCCTGCGGGCGGTGCGGAAGCAGTATCTCGCTGTCGTGACGGGGGTGCCCGTCGCCACGGCCGGCGTCGTCGACCAGGCGCTGCGCACCGTCGCCGGGCGCGCCCGCCTCGACGGCGCCGGCCGGCCGGCGCGCACCGTCTGGCGGGTGCGCGAGCGGCGCGGCGCCGAGACGCTGCTCGAGGTCGAACCGGAGAGCGGCCGTCTGCATCAGATCCGCGCCCACCTGGCGGCGATCGGTCACCCGATCGTCGGCGACCGTCTCTACGGCGGCGCGCCGGCGCCACGGCTGATGTTGCAGGCGGTGGCACTCACCGTCCTCGGTCGCACCGTCGCCCTGAAGACCAGCACGCTGTGAGCGCGCCGGCGCGTCGCGCGGCTAGACGGCGCGCGGCGGCGCCATCATCCCGCGCAACGCGAGCTCGCTGAGGGCCGTCGCCACGTCCTCGATCGGCACGTTGTCCTGCTCGATCCACCACGAGACGACCTGCAGCGACATGCCGATGAACGCCTGCGCCCAGATCAGCGGATCGCCCGCGCGGAAGGCGCCGTCGGCCTGGCCGCCGGCGATGCTGTCGCGCATGTCGCGGATGAAGGCTTCCTGGCAGCCGCGCACGACGTCGTGGAACGAGGCGTCGTGCCCGAAGACGATGCGGAACAGTTCGCGGTTGTCGTGTGCGAAGCGGAAGAAGGTGAGCGTGCGCAGGCGCGACTGTTCGATCGGGTCGGCGACCGAGGCGCGAACGCCGTCGAGCAGGTGTTTCAGGCGACTGACGGTGTCCTCGACCAGCTCGAGGAACAACGCCTCCTTGGTCGGGTAGTAGAGGTAGAAGGTGCCGACGCCGACGTTCGCGGCACGCGCGATGTCGACGATCTTGGTGCCGTGGTAGCCCTTGGTGGAGAGGACGCGGCGCGCCGCTTCGAGCAATGCGCCGGCGGTCTGCGCCCGCCGGCTCTGCAGGCGCTCGGCGCCCCCGGCGTTGTCGATCTTCGGCGGCATGAGTAGGCACTGACACCAGAATTCAGTAGCGTCCGCAAGCTGGGTGGGAGCAGAGAACAGGCATGGAACTGGCACACATCCGCGCGTGCGTCGCCGCCTATCGGCCGCGACGCATCGAGGCACCACACGTCGCGCGTGCCGCGGTGGCGTTGGCGCTCGCCGATGCGCCGGGCGGCGTCACGGTGTTGCTCATCGAGCGCGCCACGCGCGACGACGACCCGTGGTCGGGGCACATTGCCCTTCCCGGTGGGCGGCGCGATCCGGACGACGCCGACGCGGTCGCCACGGCGGTGCGCGAAACACGCGAGGAGGTCGGCGTCGATCTCCTCGCCGACGGGACGATCCTCGGCCGCCTGGATGAGTTGCGCGCTACCGCCCGCCACCGCCCGCTCGACCTGGTGATCGCGCCGATCGTCTTCGCGTTGCACCGCCCGGTCGCCCTGGCGCCGAGCCCGCGCGAGGTCGAGAGCGCCGTCTGGGTGCCGCTGGCGCACCTGGCCTCGCCCGACGCGCGTGGCACCTACACGCGCACGGTTGACGAGGTGACGGCGGATTTCCCGGCCCTGCGCTTTGGCACCTACACGGTCTGGGGCCTTACCCACAGCATCCTGGAAGGCTTCCTGCAGATCGTCGGGCGCGGCGCGGCGTGAGCGGTGGTCCCGCTCACGCTCCCCTCACGCTGACCCTCTCTCGCAGGGCGAAGCTCGCGTCACCCCTCATTGCTCGTTGCCGAGAATGCTGACGCAGGCCACCGCCCCGGGGCCGCCCAGGTTGTGGGCCAGGCCGAGGGTGGCGTTCGGCACCTGACGCGGGCCGGCCTGGTGGCGTAGTTGCGTCGTCAGCTCGGTCAACATGCGCACGCCGGTGGCGCCGACCGGATGTCCGAAGGACTTCAGTCCGCCGCTGGGGTTGATCGGCGTCTCGCCGCCGAGGGCCGAGCGGCCCTCCTCGACGAAGCGGCCGCCGGCGCCGCGCAGGCAGAAACCGAGGTCCTCGTAGTTGAGGATCTCGGTGATGGTGAAACAGTCGTGCACCTCGGCGAAGTCGATGTCGCCGGCGCCGACGCCCGCCTGCGCATAGGCCGTCGCCACTGCCTTCTGCGTCGCCGGGAAGCCCAGGTAGTCGAACGACGGCTTGTAATACGGCTGTCCGGAGACGACGGCGAGGCCGACGCCTTTGACGAAGATCGGATCGTCGCGGAACTCGCGCGCGCGGTCGGCGCGACAGAGCACGGCGGCGGCGGCGCCGTCGGTGGTGGGACAGCAGTCGAAGAGGCCGAGCGGGCTGTAGATCAGCGGCGCGTTCAGCACCGCCTCCTCGGTGATCTCCATGCGCAGGTGCGCCTTCGGCGACAGGGTGCCGTGCTTGTGGTTCTTCACCGCCACCTTGGCCAGCGTCGCCTTGGAAGCGCCGTACTGCTTGAAGTAGCGGTTCGCGGCGAGTGCGAAGATGTGCGGCGCGCGCTCGCCGTTGTCGATGACCGGATGGATGCGGTTGGGACGGTGATAGCCGCCGTCGCGCATCTTCTCGAAGCCGAGCACCAGCGCCAGGTCGTAGACACCCGAGGCGATGGCCAGGCAGGCGTTGCGGAAGGCGTCCATGCCCGAGGCGCAGTACATGCTGATGCGCGTGATCGGAATGCCGTGCAGCTTCAGTGGGTCGCCGAGCGCGTCGCCGGCGAGTTGCGACATGACCGTCCCGACCCACGCCGCCTCGATCTGTGCCGGCGCGATCTTGGCGTCGGCCATCGCTTCGAACGCCGCCTCGCAGATGAGCTGCTCGGCGCTGGTCTCGTACAACTCGCCGAACTTCGTGCAGCCGACGCCGATGATGGCGACCTGATTGCGGAACTCGGAACGCATGTCGTCTCCTGGAGGGCGCCGCTCCGTCGGCGCCGGTTGCACGAAGTTCGGCGAGTTGTACGAGACCAGCGCCGAGCAGCTCATCTGCGAGGCGGCGTTCG
>JANNRA010000220.1:0-56771 GCA_031401035.1 bacterium
GAGCCTCCCTTCGTCCATTCGCTTTGCGACCGCCCCCATGGCGGCTCGCGTCGACAAGGTGGGGCTCCCGTCTTCCTTCCTTCAACCCCGCTGCCGTCTCCCCCCTCCGGCCATGCACTCATCGAGTACATGGTAACTCCCGCATTGCTCGCGGGAGAGGAGGTCAGAGTGCTCGCTGGTGGCTGCAGGAGCGGCGCAGCCGGTGGCTTCAGAACGACCAGAACATCGGCACGACGAAGGTCGCGACGACGAAGAACCACAGCATCAGCGGCAGGCCGAGCTTCCAGTAGTCGCCGAACGCGTAGCCGCCGGGGCCCATCACCATGAGGTTCACCGGCGTCGCCACCGGGGTGAGGAACGAGGCTGCCGCCGCGACGGTGACGCTCATCAGGACTGGCCGCGGCGAGATGCCGACCTCGACCGCGGCGGCGACGGCGATCGGGATGATGATCAGCGCCGTCGCGGTGTTGCTGATCAATTGGCCGAGAATGGCGGTGAGCACGAACAGCCCGCCGAGCAGCGCGTACGGACTCCCGTCGCCGACCAGCGCCACCAGCCGGTCGGCCATCAGCGCCGCGGCGCCGCTCTGCGACATCGCGGTCGAGAGCGGCATCATGGCGCCGACCAGGATCACCGTCGTCCAGTTGATGGCGCGGTAGGACTGCTCGACGCTGAGTACGCCGCACAGCACCATGGCGCAGGCGGCGAGCAGGCCGGCGATCACCGGCGGCACCAGGCCGGTGGCGAGCAGCAGCACCATGCCGAGCAGGACGGCGATCGCCTGCTTGGCGCCGGCGCCCATCGGCACCGCCTGGCGGCGCACCAGGTCCGGCGCGTCGACGACCAGCACGTCGGGGTCGGCGAGGTGGTGGTCGAGCTTCTGCCACGGGCCCTGCAGCAGCAGCGTGTCGCCGACCGCCAGCACCGTCTCGTCCGGGCCCTGGTTCTCGCCCTTGCGCTGGATGGCGCGGACGATGAGATCGCCGCTGGGGGTGACCATGCCGGGGAACATCGCCTTGCCGATCAGCGCCGAGCGCGGCGGGATGACCACCTCGGCGAGTCCGGTGGTGCTGTTGAAGGCCGTGTCGAGTTGAAACTGCGCGTCGTCGAGGCGGTACTGCTCGACCAGCGTGTGGGCGTGGCGGCTGAGATCCGACGGCATCGAGCGGCCGCTGCGGTCGGGGAGCAGCCGCTCACCGAGGACGACGATGATCGCCAGCGTGCCGAGCAGCAGCGGGATGCCGACGATGGCGAACTCGAAGTAGCCGAAGCCGCCGACGCCGGCCTCGAGCGCCGCTTCCGACACCAGCACGTTCACCGGCGTGCCGGTGAGCGCCAGCATCGACCCGGCGTGTGCCGAGAAGACCAGCGGCATGAGCAGTTGCGAGGTCGGCCGGCCGAGCCGGATGGCGGTGACGATGACCACCGGCAGCAGCGCGGCGACCGCGCCGTTGACGCTGATCAGCGCGGTGAGCAGCGAGACCAGCAGGCCGACCAGGACCAGCAGCCGGGCGCGGCTCTCGCCCGCCTGGGCGATCAGCAACTGGCCGGCCCAGGCGGTGACGCCGGTGGCGTCGAGGCCGGCGCTGACGACGAACAGCGAGGCGATGAATATCACCGCCGGGTCGCCGAGGCCGCCGAGCGCCTGGCCGAGATCGAGGACGCCGGTGGCCCACAGGGCCAGCGCGGTGCCGAGCGCGACGATGACGACCGGAATGCGGTTCCAGACGAACAGCCCCACGATCGCGACGACGATCGTGAACGTGATCGCGATGTCGCTCACGAGGCGGGGCGAGAGAAGTTGAGGGCCAGGTCGATCAGCAGGCGGGCGCCAAAGCCGGTGGCGCCGCGCGAGCGCCACGACTCGTCGGCGTCGACCTTCATCGGGCCGCAGATGTCGAGGTGCGCCCACGGCACGTCGCCGACGAATTCGGCCAGGAACAGCGCCGCGGTGATGGCGCCGGCGAAGTCGCCGCCCATGTTCTTCATGTCGGCGACGTTCGAGTCGAGTTGCTTGCGGTAGCGCGCATACAGCGGCAACTGCCACAGCGGCTCATCGCAGCGGCCGGCGGCGGCGACGAGCTGGTCGACCAGGCCCTGGTGATTGCCGAAGACCCCCGCCATCTGGTCGCCGAGCGCCGCCATGCAGGCGCCGGTGAGGGTGCCGATGTTCACCATCGCGTCGGGCTTCTCGTCCGCCGCCAGTGCCAGGGCGTCGGCGAGCACCAGGCGCCCCTCGGCGTCGGTGTTGTTGATCTCGACCGTCTTGCCGCCGCGCAGGGTGAGCACGTCGCCCATCTTGGTCGCCGAACCGGACGGCATGTTGTCGGTGCACATGAGGTAGCCGGTGACCGCCGTCTTGCACCCCAGCGCGGACAGCGCCGACATCGCCGCCAGCACCGCGCCGGCGCCCGACATGTCCATCTTCATCAGGGCGTGCATGGCGTCGCGCGGCTTCAGGTTGATGCCGCCCGAGTCGTACATGATGCCCTTGCCGACCAGGACCAGGTGGCGCGTCGCCTGACCGGACTTGGCCGACCTGGCGCCACCCGGAGGCGTGTAGGTGAGCTTGACCATGCGCGGCGGCTCGACGCTGCCGGCGTTGACGCCGAGCATGCCGCCACAGCCGAGTTTGGCCAGCGCCGCGGCGTCGAAGATCTCGATGCCGAGGCCGCGCGCGGTGGCCAGGTCCTGCGCCACCGCGGCGATGTCTTCGGCGGTCAGGTGCTTCGGCGGCGTGTTGGCGAGGTCGCGCGCCAGCGCGCCGGCGGCGGCGAGGACGCGACCGCGCTCGGCGCCACCGCGCACGCCGTTGACGCGCCCGGCGGCGACGACCAGCGTCAGCGCGACCAGGCCGGGGCCGGAGGCCTTCTCCTTCAACGCGTCGTAGCGGTAGCGGGCGAGCAGCACGCCCTCGACCACCGCCTGCCCGGCCAACCCGGGCGCGACGCTGGTGACGTCGGCCAGGCTCGTCGCCAGGTGCGTGTGCTTGCCGGCGGCGCGCGCGAAGGCCGCCGCCGCGTCACGCAGCGCCGCGGCGTCGAGCCCCGCGGCGACGCCGATGCCGACCGCGACCAGGCTCGGGCCGTCGCCGCGCGGCAGCAGCAGGGTCTCGCCGACCTTGCCGTCGAAGCCCGACGCGGCGAGCGTCGGGCGATCGAGCCCGAGCCCGGCCGGCACGGCGCCGTCGCTGCTCACCGGCACGCCGACGACCGGCGCGCCGGCGGGCACGACGCGCTCGACGGCGATCGTCACCGCCGCGGTGTTCTGCACCGAGGGAACGGGATTGAAGCCGGCGGCGGCATTGGCGCGCTTGCTCATATAGGTATCCTCTCGAAAAAGGCGTTGGGCGAAGTCGGCGGATGCAGGGCTGGCAATACGCAGCCGCCGCTACCGCACGCAAGCATTAATGACCGGCGGCACAATACCTTGACGGGCGCGCGACGATCATGGTGTTCCTGTGACGCCAGCGCCTGACACGCCCGTAGGGAGATCCGACTAGTATGAGCAAAGCCATCGCAGCACCGAAGTCGTTCCTGCAGAAGCTGCTGGACGGCGTCGAGGTCGCGGGCAACAAGGTCCCGCACCCGGTGGTGATCTTCCTCGGCCTGATCGGCATCGTCATCGTCCTCTCGCATCTGCTGTACCTGATGGGAACGACCGTCACCTACCAGGTGATCGACCCGTACACGGACAAAATCAGCGAGGCGACGAGCGCCGCCAACAGCCTGCTGACGGCGGACGGCATCCGCTTCATCTTCACCTCCGTGGTGTCGAACTTCATGAGCTTCAACGCCGTCGGCGTGATCATCGTCGCCATGGTCGGCGTCGGCGTCGCCGAAGAGGCGGGGCTGGTCAAGACCCTGATCCGCAAGCTGGTGCTGGTCTCGCCGCCCAAGGCCCTGGCCTACATCCTGGTCTTCGTCGGCATTCTGTCGAGCATCGCCTCCGACGCCGGCTACCTGGTGCTGATCCCGCTGGCGGCCGGGGCCTGCCTGAGCGTCGGCCGGCATCCGATGGCCGGCCTGGCGGCGGCCTTCGCCGTTGCCGGGCTGAGCGGCCTGATCTTCCTGTTGCTGATCATCAGCCAGTTTCTCGCGTACTTCAATTACACCAACATGGCGACGATCGCCGCGGTGAAGCTGGCGAGCGTGCTGACCACCGCCAATCTGCCCGCCCTGGTGCTGCTGGTCGGCTTCGTCCTCGTCGTCGCCATCCTCGACATCCTGATTACCGGCGCGATCCCGAAGTGGGCGATCTTCGCGCCGATCTTCGTGCCGCTGCTGATGAAGCTGAACGTCGCCCCGACGTCGTCCTGGCCGCCTATCGCGTCGGCGACTCGCCGATGAACGTCCTCACCCCGCTGATGCCCTACTTCGCGCTGATCGTCACCTTCGCGCTGAAGTATCAGAAGGACTCCGGCGTCGGCACAGTGGTCGCGCTCATGCTGCCCTACGTGGTGGTGATCCTGCCCACCTGGACGCTGTTGCTGGCCGTCTGGTACCTGCTCGGGCTGCCGTTTGGGCCGGGCTGAGCGATCGGCGGCGCTGCTCCTCGCGGTCGCACTCGCCGCGGGCTGCGCCCAACCCGTCAAGCGGCGCGACTGGTCGACTTTCGACGGCCCGGGGGCTGCCGCGTTCCAGCGCGAGACGTTGCCGCCGCCGAACGCCCCCGATCCGCTCGAACCGGCCAACCGCGCCGTCTGGGGGTTCAACCACGGCCTCATCGTCGCCGTCGCGGCGCCGCTCGGCCGCGCCTGGCGCGTCGTCACGCCGCGCTTCGTGCGCGACCGGCTGCGCGACTTCGCGAACAACCTCGAGTTCCCGCGCAACTTCGTCGCCAACCTGCTGCAGGGCGACCGGCGCGGCGCCGGCCACGAACTGGCGCGCGTCGGCGTCAACACGACGGTCGGCGTGCTCGGCCTGTGGGACCCGGCGACGCACTGGTTGCACATCGACGCGGCGGAGGAGGACTTCGGGCAGGTGTTCGCGCGCTGGGGCTGGCGGCACTCGACGCCGGTCGTGCTGCCGCTCGCCGGTCCGAGCACCGTGCGCGACGGCGTCGGCATGGTGCCGGACATGCTGCTCGACCCGGCCACCCTCTTCTTCCCGGCCGGGCCGGCGCTGAAGTTCAACGACCTCGTCGATTCGATCGACGAGTACCGCCGCTTCGCCGCCAGCAGCTTCGACCTGTACGACGACGCCCGGCTGCTCGCCGCCTTCGCCCGCGAGGCGCGCATCGACGAGCCGGCGTGGAGCCCGGCGGGCGAGGACAGCGGCGCGGTGCAAACCCTCGGCGCGGTGCTCCTCGAACCGCAGGACCCTGCCTTCTTCACCCGCCTGTCCACCGGCGGCGTACGCATGCCGGGCGCGGGCCGCCTGCTGCCCTTCTCCTACCGCCTGCAGCGCGGGCGCGCGCCGCTGGTCTTCATCGTCCCGGGCCTGGGCGCGCACCGGCTCAGCGCCGCCAGCCTGGCGCTGGCCGAGCAGACCTGGCAGCGCGGCTGCTCGGTCGCCATCGTCAGCAGCACGCTGCACGCCGAGTTCATCACCAACGGCGGCAGCGTGCCCGTGCCGGGCCACGCGCCGACCGATGCGCACGACGTCCACCTCGCCCTCGACGCCATCGCCCGCGACCTGGCGCGGCGCTACCCGCAGCGCATCACGGCGCGCCTCTACCTCGGTTACTCGCTCGGCGCCTTCCACGGCTTCTACATCGCCGCGGCGGAGCGCCGGCCGGAGAGCGGGCTGGTGGCCTTCGACCGCTACATCCTGCTCGACGCGCCGGTGCGCCTGATCGACGGGATGGAACGCCTCGACGCTTTTCACGACGGGCCGTTGGCGCTGCCGCCGGGCGAGCGCGAGGCCGAGGTGCGCCGCATCCTGCTCAAGGCGGTGACGGTCGGTAAGCGCGCGCTGGCGGCGCGCACCGGGGCCGAGGTGTACGTGCGCTTCGACGCGACGGAGTTCGAGGTCGAGGCGCCGCCGCCGGACCGCCTGCCGTTCACCACCGCCGAGGCCGAATACCTGATCGGCGTCGCCTTCCGCCGCTCGCTCAAGTCCGTCCTCTACGCCAGCCAGGAACGCGAGGACCTCGGCGTGCTGCTGACCGAGCGCCGCGCCCTGCGCCGCCACCCGCCGTACGAAGAGATCGGCGACTACTCGTTCGCCATGTACTTCTACGGCTTCGTCCTGCCGTACCACCGCGACCGGCTGGGCGACGTGCCGTCGGCCGAGGCAATGGTGCAGATGAACGACCTGCGCGCGCTCGAGGCGCCGCTGCGCGGCAACGCCAGGCTGCGCGTCTTCGCCAACCAGAACGATTTTCTCACCAGCGACGACGACCTCGCCTGGCTGACCGAGGTGGTCGGCGCCGAGCGGGTGCACGTCTTCCCGAGCGGCGGACACCTCGGCGCCCTGCACCGGCCCGAGGTGCAGGCGGTGGTCCTGGCACCGCTCGACGAGTTCACCAGCCCGGCGCGGTTGTCCGCCGACTTCCTCGACCGCGACGCGGGTCTCGTCGAGGCCTCGACCTACCCGTAAGGCGACGACGGCGTCGAGGGCGCCGAGAAGGAGCGGGACGGCTTCGACGTCTTCGTCGACACGGACAATAGGGTCGAGGAGGAGCGCTTCGAACTGCCCGGCCTCTTCAACCTACGGCAGACCGCGCCGTTCCAGCTCAGTCTGGAGAACTCGATCGTCGAGCTGAAGGGGCAGCCGCCGGGCGACAGCTTGCGCATGCAGACCTGTGTGGCCGCCAACGTGACGGCCTGGCGGCGCCGCTACCTGCAGTGCTGATAGCCCGCCATCCTCGCCACCGCTTCGTTTGTGCGGGCAGGGTATTTCTGTTGATAGGGGTCTGCCAGCGGAAGAAACTTGCTCATGAGCGCGGCAGCAGACGGCGTCATGCTGTTCCACGAGGCGGGCGGGGCCTGGAAGCTGGGGAGCGACGAGGTGCTGGGCGTGCAGGTGGGCGCCACGACGTAGCGGGAGCCGCGGCTTCTCCGAGCCGTGGTGCCAGTTCCTGCCCTTCGCCATCGGGGTGTCCGGAGAACTTTGGAGAGTGTCATGACCAGACGAAGCGAAGCGAGGGGACGGCGACCGGACAGAGGGTGCGCGGGCGGCGGGTGTCTTCGCGTCGCGATCGCAATGCTCGCGATCCTCCTCACCCTGGACTCGGCGCCAGCCCAGGACACCGACGCAACGAATGCCGACACGGGCACCGACGGCCAGGAATTCCTCTTCGACATGCTGGACGGCATGCCCAGTGACGATCCGGCGATGGCCGAACCGAACTACGTCGCCACGGCTCCGGGCGCCGAACAGCAGGCGCCCAGACCGCGCTACTACGCGCGGGTTCTCGCCCCGCTCAATTACACCTCGAACGCCGATTGGCAGCGGTCGGGCGGCACCGAGACGCTCGAAGGCAGCCCCGAGGTCAGGGTGGGCCTCTCGGCTCCGGTCTTCGACCTGCCCTTGCGATTCTCGTCGAGCGTCGCCGTCGAGTTCGACCGCATGGTGGATTCGAATCCGGGCGAGTTCGACAAGATCCGCCCGCGCGTGCAGCTCCAGTACGTCGATGTGGAGAACGACCAGGCCTTCTCCCCCTTCCTGGGCTTCAGCCCGCGCTGGGACTACAGGCCGACCTTCGATGATAACTTTGCGACCCGCTACGACTTGAACCTCGGCGTGAACAAGGCCTTCAGCCTCGACGAGGGGTTCGGCCTGATGCCGCGGTCGGGCACCTCCGCCAACGACGCCCGGTTGAGGGTCGGCTTCACGCTGATCGGGCAGCGACGGTTCCGGCACCCATCGCCCGAATCCTGGGCCTTAATGGTCATCCCGTCGGTGAGCTACCGGATCGCGGAGCATTGGAGCACTTCGCTGGGGATCGAGATGACTCAGCGCTTCTTCGAAAGCATTGGCGGGGTCTCCCAGCGGAACTTCACGTTGGAGCCCGTCGCCGCGGTGCAGTTCCAGATTCCGGAAGATTGGCTCGGCGGAGCGAACACGACGCGGTGGCTGGGGCGCCCGCGGATCAACCTGTTCTGCGGCGTCGAGCAGAACTGGTCGAACGAGTCCGCGAGGCAGTTCACCCGGGTCTACCCCGGGATCTCCTTCACCACCTTGTGGAGCATCTAGGGCCGGCGGCGCAACCCCGACCGAGGGAAGAAGACGATGACCGCAGCAGCTGCTCCGTGCGCCTGCTCGCGCAGTTCTTGACGGATTACGCACACGAGTCTCTCTTGCCTTCCCCGGAGCCTGCCGGCGTCCGGGAAGGCGACTGAATTCGTCATTCCGAAGCAGAGTGGAGGCAAGAATGGCCGCAACAGCTGCACCCGATCCGGACCGGCGCTCGTTCATGGACAAGCTGCTGAGCGGCGTCGAGCGGATGGGCAACAAAGTGCCTCATCCAGTTCTCATGTTCTTCTACTTGATGATCGGCGTGATCGGCCTCTCGGCGATCTTGTCGCTCCTGGGCGTCAGCGTCACCGCACAGATCGCCGTGCCGGTGCCGGTGCAGGTGACGCCCGACTTTTACGAGGATGTCAGCCAATATACGCTGTCGGGTCTGGGTGCTGGCGATATCGACTACGTGATCAGGGAACAGACCATTGCCATCAGGAGCCTGCTGAGTATCGATGGCATCCGCTTCCTGTTCACCTCCTTCGTCTCGAACTTCCAGGGCTTCGGCGCGCTGGCCGTCACGCTCATCGCCATGATGGGTGCGGGCACGGCCGAAGTGGCCGGGCTGATGGCCGCCTTGATCCGCAAGCTGGTCAAGGTCGCCCCGCGCGCGCTGATTGCCTACCTGATCGTCTTCGTCGGCGTCCTGTCGAGCGTTGCATCGGACGCGGGCTACCTGATCCTGATTCCACTGGGCGCGGCGGCCTTCCTGGCCGTCGGGCGGCACCCGATTGCCGGCCTGGCCGCCGGCTTTGGCGGCGTCGCCGCCGTCTTCATGGCGAACCTGGTCCCGACGCCCACGGACGCCATGCTGTTCGAGATCACCAATGAATCCATCGCCCTGGCCGGCGGCGCGCCGATCTCCATCACGGCCGACTACTACTTCCAGGCCGTCTCCGCCGTGCTGATGACTTTGGTCGTCGGGTTCGTGATCGTGCGCGTGGTCGAGCCGCGACTGGGCAAGTATGACCCGACGCAGGCGGGCGATCCCGCACAGGCCGCCGCAGCCGATGAAGTCGATCCGGTGCTCGAGGCTCGCGGCCTGCGCCGGGCGGGGCTGGCCTTCCTGATCGTGCTGGGCGTCGTCCTGCTCGCCACCCTGCCGCCGGGTGCGCCGCTGCGCGATCCTGACACAGGCGCCATCATCGGCCAGACGCCTTTCATGAGCAGCCTGCTGTTCATCGTGATGTTGTGCTTCCTCGTCCCTGGCGTGGCCTATGGCTCGGCGATCAACAAGTACAAGGGGCCCAACGACGTGATCGCCGCGGTGGTCACGACCTTTTCGGGCCTGAGCGGCTTGATCCTCATGCTCCTGATGATCAGCCAGTTCATCGCCTACTTCAACTACTCCAACCTGCCGGCCGTCCTTGCCACCTCACTGGCCGACTGGCTGGGCCAGGCAGGCATTCCTGCCATCCCGCTGTTGCTCGGCTTCGTCCTGGTGATCGTCGCGCTCGACTTCATCATGCCGGGCGCGCTGGGTAAGTGGGCGATCTTCGCACCCATCTTCGTGCCGCTCTTCATCCAGCTGGGCGTGCCGGCGCAGACCGTGTTCGCCGCCTACCGCGTCGGCGACTCGCCGATCAACACGCTGACGCCGTTGATGGTGTACTTTCCGGTGATCGTCGCCTTCGCCCAGCGCTATCAGAAGAACTCGGGCGTTGGGTCGTTGGTGGCGCTGATGCTGCCCGTTGCAGGCGCCGTTCTTGTCACCTGGTTGAGCCTCCTCATCCTGTGGTTTGTGTTGGGGATCCCGCTCGGGCCTGGATATCCGGTCCGGCTCTAGCCGACTGACCTCGTCATACACGTTCGTCTCTCTTCGTCGCCCGGGGAGATCACTAGCGCTATCCATAGCCAAGAGGGGCGTATGGCCACGAACACCGCCGCACCGGCCGTCGTAGAAGCCGTATCGAAAACGTCCTGGGTGCCGCTGGCGATCATCGTGCTTGCCCAGCTGCAGATGGGCATCAACATGAACGCGCTGCCGGTCTCCCTCGGCCCCATCGTCGAGGATCTGCACGCGCCGGCGACCGCGATCTCGACGGCCTTGGTGGTGTACTCGCTCTTCGTGGCCGCCTTCGTCATGCTGGGCGCCAAGATCGGCAAGATGTTCGGCGAACGCCTGGTCTTCCAAGTGAGCGCCGTCGGGCACGGCGCGGCCATGGCGCTGATGGCCGTCAGCAGGGACGCCAACATGATGAACATCGCCCAGGCCCTGGCCGGCATTGCGGCGGCCTTGCTCGTGCCGACGCTGGTGGTGCTGGTCGCGGCCAACTACCGTCAGCGCCAGCAGGAGCAGGCCTTCGGCATCCTGGCCAGCATCCCCGCGGTCGCCAGCGGAGCCACCTTCATCGTGGCCGGCTACATTGCCACCGTCCTGAGTTGGCGCGTCTCGTTCGGACTTGTCTCCATCATTTCACTGGTCGTCCTCTCCCTCAGTTTTCGCATGAAGCCCGTGCCGCGACACCAGGGCATCAGCGTGGATTTCGTCGGCGTGGTGCTTTCGGCGGCGGCGATTGCGATGCTGCTCCTTGGGTTCAACAATCTGAATGCCTGGGGAATCGTGATCGCAAAGCCGGCGGCGCCGTTTTCGCTGCTGGGATTGTCTCCCGTACCATTCATGCTGTTGATCGGCGTCGTGTTGGGGCAGGCGTTTTTCGTCTTGTCGGAGCGCCGCGTGACACTGCAGAAGACCCCGCTGCTGGCCTTGGAAGTGCTGGACACACCAGAGGAGCGCAACGCGGTCTATGCCTTTCTCGTGGCGGGCGGGCTTGGCTCGGCGATCAGTTTTCTGATCCCGCTCTACATCCAGATTGTCCAGGGTCGCACCCCATTCTTCACGTCGATCGCCATCGTGCCGTATGCGATTACGGTTGCGGCGGCGGCGATCCTTTCGGTGCGGCTCTACGACCGACTGACCCCGCGCCGCCTGGCCCTCGTGTCGTTTGCGTTGGTCGGCGCCGGCATGCTCCTGTTGGCGTTCACGGTCGGCGCCGATTGGAGCACCCTGACCGTCATCATCGGGTTGATCCTGGTCGGCCTTGGCGAAGGCACCACGCTGACCCTGCTGTTCAACGTGCTGGTCGCCGCCTCGCCCAAGGAACTGGCGGGCGATGTGGGCGCGCTGCGCGGGGTGGTCAACAACGTGTCGTCGGCGCTCGGCGCCGCCTTTGCCGGCGTCGTGGCGGTAGGCGTGCTCGCCCTGCTCATGACGACCGCCTTTGCGCAGTCGAATCTGCCCGCGTCGCTCGAGCGGGAGATCAATTTCGACCAGATCGACTTCGTCAGCAACGACCAACTGAAGGAGGTGCTCAGCCGGACTTCGGTCGCGCCGGAGCAGGTGGACGAAGCCGTGGCCATCAACGCCGGAGCACGCCTGCGTGCGCTGCGGGCGACCTTCTTGCTGCTGGCTGCACTTTCGCTGCTGGCCCTGATCCCGTCGACCAGGCTGCCAGACTACAAACCGGGTGAACGTGCTGCCGAAGACACCGTCGCCGAGCGGAAGCCCACCTGATGAACGTCCTGTCGATCGAGGGCGTCACGGGTCAGGAGAAGGCCATTGCGGGGTACCAGTTCCTGCCCTTCGCCGTCGGGATGTTCCGTCAACAGCTCCTGTCGGCGCCGGCTTCCGCTCCGGCGGCTTGAACAACTTCATCCGCGGCCGCGTCGTCTTCTCGTACGCGCTCGTACGCCCGTGATCGCCGTCTCTAACGTGGCGGATGCGACAGCCCGTCCAGTCTGCCGAGTCGACTTGCTCCCGACTTGCCGTGCCCGCTAGTCGTCGTCCCGCTTCGTCTGCGGCTTGGGCAGCGGCGGATTGGCGGGAATCTCGCCCGGTCTGAAACCCGGCAGGCGGGTGGCGGGGAAGATCGCCAGCAGTGACAACGCCGCCATCAGCAGCAGGCCGATCTTCAACGCCCGCAGGCGGGCCTCGGTGTTGATGCTGACCGCTTCCCTCACCTGCTCGGGCGAGGCGTTGGTGCGCTCGAGGGCTGTCAGCAGCCGCTCGTTGCTCACGAAGGTGATGTTGTTGTCCAGGTCAAGCTGCGACTGGAGTTCGGACTTCAGCTCCGGATGCTGGGCGAGCGACCCGAGGATGAAGGCGGAGAGCAGGCCGACCAGTACCGCGCCCGACAGCGCCGTGCCGACGGCGGCGGCGAGGTTGCCGGTGGTTCCGCGCAGAGCGCCGACGTCGCTTGCCAGTTCCTTGGGCGAGGCGGTGACCAGCACGTTGAAGAGCAGCGTGACCAGCGACCCCTGGCCGATGCCGAAGACGATGAGGCCGATCATGACCACTGGGGCGCTCCAGTCGTTGCGCACCACCCACGCCAGCCAGAGCAGCGCGATTGTACAGAGCGCGAAGCCGTAGCCGCCGATCTGCCGCGGCGTCAGCTTGTTGTACAGCTTGATGATCAGCATCGCCGAGAAAAACACCGACAGGTTGAACGGCATCATGGCCACGGCCGTTTCGATCGGCGACCGGCCCTGGATGATCTGGATGTAGAGCGGGACGGAGAAGTTCAAGGCGCCCTCCAGCGCCACGACCGCGAACATCGCGATGACCGCCGCCCGTTCCGTCGGGGAGTTGACGACCTCCAGCGCGAGCAGCGGCGTCTTGCCCGCCGCGGAACGGCGCCGGGTCCAGAAGATGAACGCCTGCAGCAGCACGATGCCGGCCACGATCATGAAGGGCGCCGGCGAAGCGCCGAAGATATCGAAGGGCGCGGCGGGCCGCGCGAGACCCAGGCCCCAGCGGTTCAGGTTGTTGAAGCCGAAGCTGATGAGCGAGATCGCCGATGCCGCGAACAGCACGCCGGTGAAGTCGATCTTCACCTCGGGGCGGCCCGCCTGCGGCTTCAGCTTGAGGCTGAGGAAGAGGACGATCACCGACAGCACGATCAGCAACCCGAATGCGGGCCGCCAGCCGATGGTCGAGCCGAGCAGGCCGCCGATCAGGAACGCCGCCACTCCCGCTCCCGCCCGCGCCGACCCCAGTGCGCCGAGCGCCGTGGCCTGCTGCGCACCGTGGTACTGGTTGGCGATCAGGCCGACGAGTGAGGGCACCAGGGCCGCCCCGGCCATGCCGGAGAGCAGTTGGGCCGTCAGCATCGTCGTCGCATTCGGACTGAAGGTCATCAGTACTTGCGCGAAGCCGAACAGGGCCACCACGGTGCGGAACACTTTCACCGAGCCGAAGCGCTGGTTCAGCTTCGCGCCGAGCATGACGAGGCCGGCGACGGCGAGCGAATACATCACGATGCCGGTGGCCACCGTGGTCGGCGGCACGTTGAAGCTGTTCACCATGCCGGAAAGCGCGACGGGCAGCGACGCCACGTTGAACGACATCAGCACCTGACCAAAGGCGATGGCGATCATCGGAACCCAGGATTCCTTCGCCTGACCGGAGGTCGAAATGGTGGCGGTGCTCATGGAGTTTCTCCCTGGGGTTTTGTTTTGCTTGGGTTGGATGGAATGGGCCATTCCGCAGGACCGCCGTGCGGCCCCCAGAACGACCGCGTCGGCTACTGCAGGGCCTTGGCCTTCAGCCGCTCGAACTCGCTGCGGTCGATGGCGCCGGCGTCGAGCAGGGACTTGGCCTTCTCGATCTGCTCGGCCGGCGCCGGCGCCGTGCCGGCGACCGAACGCACGTGCGCATCGAAGCGCGCCTGCGCCTCGTGCATCTGCTTTGCCGCGCGCGCCCCCATGCCGCCGCCGCGCACGACCAGGTAAGCGAGCACGCCGATGTACGGCAAGACCACCAGCCCGACGATCCACAGCGCCTTGTTGACGCCGGACACCTCGTGATCGCGGAACAGGTCTCTCACCACCGTCATCAACAACCAGAACCAGACCACGAACATGAAGATCTCGAAGAACCAGATCAGCGTGTCCGCGTGACCAAAAGTCGTTCCAAACATCATTGCTCCCTTGTGGAGCGCCGGCCGCGGCCGGCGCCAGTCACGGACGTATTGTACCCACGGCCGGGTCGAAGAAGTCGGCGAACCCGCCGAGCCTCAGAAGGACTCGGTTCGCTACCACCAACCCGCTCACGAAGCGAGCGGAGGACGACTGGCCGGCGCGCGACCGCGCTTACGGCCGCCGCAGCGCGTAGGTGATCATCAGCCTGGCGAGAACGAACTCGTTCTTGCCCGCGTTCACGTTGAGTTCGGCGAAGGGCAGGAATTGGTACGAGACGAAGCCGCCCCAATCGTCGTCGAAGGCGATGTTGTTGTGCGGCTCGTAGAAACCGCCGATGTACACGCCGGCGCCGAGGTTGTACGAGGCGCCCATGGAGAAGATCGCCGCGTTGTTGAACGACGCGCCCTGCGGCCAGTCGCCCGCCCACACCAGATCGGCCGACAGCGACAGGCGCCGACCGATGACCTCCGACACCGCGCCGCCGACTTCCAGGGTGTCGAAGCTGTTGCTCTTGGTGTCGTAGAAGATCGTCGCGGCGACGAAAGTCGATTCCCAGCTGCTGCCGCGATCCCACACATCGACCAGGCCGAAGGTCCGGACGCGGCTGAAGTTGCGCCCGTCGCTGGGCGCGTGCTTGGTGCGTTCCCACGTCGGCTCGACGCTCAACTCGAAGGGATGGCTCCACCTGGCATTGACATAGGCGAAGCCGGCGCCGACCTCGATGCGGTCCCTTTCATTGCGGAACGTCGGACCGGCCACCAACGCCTGCGTCGTCGGCGCGGTCCGTTTGATGGGCCACAGGCCGGGGAACTCGAGCGGCACCGCGGCCGGGGGTTCTTCCGCCGCGGGTTCTTCTCCGTCCACGAACGTGTCCCAGGGACTGTCCGACGGCTTGTCGGCCGGCTCGGCGCCGTCGCTCTCCAGGTAAGTGGAGCCGGGCGACACGTTGCCGTCGCGCGTCAGGAACTGGTCGGCCTCGCCGTACGCCGCCGCCGCCAGGGCGAGCAGGACGACCGGTACCCATCGCGACGCGGCGATCAGCCGCGCGCCGGCGCGCCGCCCGACACGATGCCGCACGGTCAGTAGTCGACGGCGTCGCGAATGATCGGGCAGGTCATGCAGTGCCCGCCGCCGCGGCCGCGGCCGAGCTCGGCGCCGACGATCGAGATGACCTCGATGCCCTCCTTGCGCAGCAGCGTGTTGGTGTAGGTGTTGCGGTCGTACGCGAAGACGACGCCCGGCGCGACGCAGACGAGGTTGGCGCCGCTGTCCCACTGGGTGCGCTCGCGCATGTAGGCATTGCCGCCCGTCTCCACCACGCGCAGCTTCTTCAGGCCCAGCGCCTCCGCCACCGTCTGCACGAACGGCTTCTCGTCCTTGCGCAGCTCGACGCCGCCCGGCTTGCCGCTCGGCCGGTACGAGTAGGCGGCGATGTGGTTGACGATGTCCGGGTACAACAGGACGCAGTCGCGGTCGGCGAAGGTGAAGACGGTGTCGAGGTGCATCGCGGCGCGCAGCTTCGGCATCGCCGCGACGATGACGCGCTCGGCCGCGCCCTTCGCGAACAGGGCCGCCGCCACCTGGCTGATCGCCTGCCGCGAGGTGCGCTCGCTCATGCCGATCAGGACGTTGCCCTTGCCGATCGGCATGACGTCGCCGCCCTCGAGCGTCGCCAGACCCCAGTCCTGCGTCGCATCACCCCACCAGACGTTCACCTTGCCGGCGAAGTCCGGGTGGAACTTGTAGATCGCCGTCGTCAGGATCGTCTCTTCGTGGCGAGCCGGCCAGTACAGCGAATTGAGCGTCACGCCGCCGTAGATCCAGCAGGTGGTGTCGCGCGTGTAGAGCGTGTTCGGCAGCGGCGGCAGCAGGTACTCGGTCTCGCCCGCCGCCTCGCGCACCACCGTGATCGCCTCGCCGCCGTGCGTCTCGGGGAACTCGTGCGTCGACAGGCCGCCGATCAGGGTTTCCGCCAGTTCGCGGTCCGACAGGCCGTCGAGGTAGCTGCGGATCTCGTCGACCAGGCCGAGGCCGACCTGATTCGGCACCACCTGGTGGTCGAGGATCCACTGCTTGCCCTCGGGGACCGCGACCGTCTCGACTAGCAGGTTGTGCATCTCGACGACGTCGACGCCGCGATCGCGCATCTTGGTCATGAAGTCGAAGTGGTCGCGCTTGGCGTTCTCGACCCACAGCACGTCGTCGAACAACAGCGCGTCGCAGTTGCTCGGCGTCAGCCGCTGGTGCGCCCTGCCGGGCGCGCACACCAGCACCTTGCGCAGCTGGCCGACTTCGGAGTGGACGCCGAATGTGGCGTTTTGTACGTTTGCCATGAAGACCTCCGAATGACGTTGAGACTCTGAAATTATATGGTGATCGAACCGGTGGCGAGACCATAGATGCCGTACAGGGCGCCGGCGATCGTGACGCCGAAAATGACCCAGTCCGAGGGCGTGTTGAAGACGGGCTTGCCCTGCTCGCGCCGCGCCCAGAAGTACAGCAGGGTTCCCGGCGCAAACAGGATGGCGGACAGCAGGATGAACTTCAGGCCGCCGGCGTAGATCATGAAGAGCGTGTACGCCACGGCGAGCGCGGCCAGGATCAGGTCGCGCTGCCGCTCGTGCGGGCGGACGTCATACGTTTCGCCGCGCTGGGCGATCATCAGTCCGTAGGCGGCGACGAACAGGTACGGAATCAGCGTCGTCGCACTGGTCAGGTTCAGCATCAGCGAGAACGCGTCCGTCGACCAGTAGGTGGTGATGACGATGAGCTGGATGATGCTGCTGGTCACCCACAGGGCCACCACCGGTACGTTATTTTTGTTGACCTTGGCGAACACCGCCGGCATGTCCTTCGATCGGCCCGCGGCGAACATCACTTCAGCGCAGATCAGCGCCCAGGCCAGGTAGGCGCCCAGCACCGACACGATCAGCCCGACGCTGACGAAGATCGCCCCCCACGGGCCGACCACCGACTCGAGGACTCCCGCCATCGACGGCTGGCGCATGCCGGCAATGTCGGCGCGTTGCAGCACCGCGTAGGGCAGCAACGTGACCAGCACCATCAGGCCCGTGACGCCGATGAAGCCCAGGATCGTCGCCTTGCCGACGTCCGCACGCTCCTTCGCGAAGCGCGAGTACACGCTCGCGCCCTCGATGCCGATGAATACGAACACCGTGACGAGCATCGTCGCCTTGACCTGTTCGAACAGGCCGGCGGTCAGGTCGCCGCCGTAGAGGTTGAAGCGGAACAGGTCCATCTTGAAGGCGAAGAGCACGATCACCAGGAAGACCAGGATCGGGATGACCTTGGCGACGGTGACGATGCTGTTGATGAACGCCGCCTGCTGCACGCCGCGCAGGATCAGGAAGTGGAACAGCCAGATGCCGATCGAGGCCGCCGCGATCGCGACCACCGTGTTGCCGTCGCCGAAGACCGGAAAGAACGCGCCCAAGGTCGACTTGATCAGCACCCAGTACGACACGTTGCCGATGCAGCTGCCGATCCAGTAGCCGAAGGCCGACAGGAAGCCGGGGTAGTCGCCGAAACCCTCACGGGCGTATGCATAGACACCCGCGTCGATGTCGGGCTTGCGCTCGGCCAGCGCCTGGAACACCCGCGCCAGCATGTACATGCCGGTTCCCGCGATGAGCCACGCGATGACCGCGCCCAGCGGACCGGTGGCATTGGCGAAGGTCCGCGGCAGCGAGAAGATGCCCGCGCCGATCATTCCACCGACGACCATCGCGGTCAGTTGCGACCGCGACATCTTCTCTCCCCCTGCAGACGACATGTCGCTCCCTCGGTTCGATACGGTTCTCGTCACGTCGCCGATGCGGAGATGCCCGTTCCGACTTGCGGCCGGTGAGCATAGCGCCTTCCGGCGGCTCGACAATCCCCTTCCGGCCGGCCGGGAGGTTTCCCGGCTGGCCCCATAGCCGCATGCCACATTGCGACACAACGACTTTGACCGGCATCCAGTCGGCTCCGCCCGTCGCGCCGGCGACGAGGAGCTGGCGACGAAGGGCGTTGACCGGCTGAAGGGCTTGCGTGTATGACCCGGCCGCGTAGGATCCGACAAATGAGCTTCGCGTGGACGCGGCGCGGGCCCGGCGGTGAGCCGTTGGCGGTATCGCGACGCGACAGGCAGGACGAAGAGGAGCACGGCATGACGCGAGTATTGGCAATCAGCGCCGGCGTGGCGATTCTCGCCGCCGGCTGCGCGACGCAGCAGCCGTGGCGACCGACGGTCGACACGTTCAACAACAATTCGCGCAATCAGTACCTGAGCGGGGACATGGAGGAGTGCCGCATCCTCGCCCATCGGGTCTCCGGCAACGCCACCACGCAGGCGGCGACAGGCGCCGTGACCGGCGGTCTGGTCGGCGCCGCCGGCGGCGCGGCGCTCGGTGCGGCCCTGGGGAACGCCGGCCGCGGCGCTGCGGTCGGCGCGGCCGCGGGCGGCATCGGCCTCGGCGCGGCGCGCGCCTCGCAGGCGGAGTCGTCCTTCCGGCAGGCCTACGTCAACTGCATGCGCCAGCGCGGCCATACCGTTGTCAACTGAACGGGGAATGCGTGACATGCGCGATCGCGGCGCCGGCCGTCATGCGTCCGGGACCGCAACGTGGCGCGGCCGGCCGCGGCGGCGCCAAGGAGGAAGCGAAATGAAGGCTCGTATCTGGACACTCACCGCCGCCCTCGGGCTGCTCTGTCTCGCCGGTCCGGCCGCGGCACAACTCGCGCCGGCGCTGGAGTACGTGTGGGGCAAGAACCTCGAGGCGTTCAACAAGGAGGACAAGGCCGGCGTGGTGGCGACGATCGACACCCGCTCGCCGGACTTCGGCCCGACCAGTGCGGCGCTCGACGCGCTGTTCAAGGACCGCGACCAGAAGGCGCAGCTGGTCGACTTCGTCCTCATGGGCCACGACGACGAGTTCGCCGTGGCGCGGGTGAAGACCAGAACGACCGACAAGCCCGGCTCCGGGTTCACCGACAACGTCGTCGACGCGATCGTCCTCTTCCACCAGGAGAACGGCACCTGGAAGCTTTGGAGCGAGAAGGTCATCGCCGTCGAGATCGTCCCGTAAGCGCGGGTCGCCGTCGCGCGGTGGAGCGGGCAACCGCGCCACCGCGCCGCGCGCCGCGCCGGCGCGCCAATCATGAGCAGGGAAACCGCCTACCTCGGCGCCTTCACGCTGGCCTGCCTGGCGGCGATGCTCCTGCTGCCGTCGGTGCCGCAGCCGGCCGCGTATCACGACTTCGCCGACCACCGGGCGCTGGCCGGCATCGCCAACGCGCTCGACGTGACCTCCAACCTCGGCTTCCTGCTGGTCGCCGTGGTCGGCTTCGCCCTCGTGCTGCGCGCCGACACCGCCTTCGAGTTCCGCGCCGAGCGCGCGCCGTACGTGGTCTTCTTCGCCGGCATGCTGCTCACCGCGCTGGGGTCGGCCTACTACCACCTGGCGCCCGACAACGAGCGCCTGTTCTGGGACCGGCTGCCGATGACCTTCGCCTTCGTCGCGCTGATCGCCGCGCAGATCGTCGAGCGGGTCAGCGTCCGCGCCGGCCTGCTGCTGCTCGCGCCGCTGCTGCTGCTCGGCGCCGGCACGGTCGTCTACTGGCTGGCGACGGAGCGCGCCGGCGCCGGCAACGTCGTGCCCTACGCCATCCTGCAGGTCTACGCGGTGGTGACGCTGCTGCTGATCACCTGGCTGCATCCGTCGCGCTACACGCACGGCAGCGATCTCTACTGGGTGTTCGCGGGCTACGTCGTCGCCAAGCTGTTCGAGACCTTCGACCGCGAGGTGCTCGCCCTCAACCACCTGGTCAGCGGCCACACCCTCAAGCACCTGGCCGCCGCGGCGGCGGGCTTCGTCGTCTGCCGCATGCTGCGGCTGCGCCAACTGCGCCGTGCCGGGGCCGGCCTGCTGCTGGCGCTGCTGGCGCTCGGCTGCGGCCCGCCGATCAGCGTGCGCCGCGTGCCGGCCCCGCAGGTGAGCGCGGAACTTGCCCGCAGCGCGCTCAACTCCAGTCGTCCCAGCCTGTTCAGCGAGAACGTGCTGCACCGGTGGGACCTCACCGCTCTGCACCGGCGCGACCCGGCGGCGGCGCTGGCGGCGCTGCACGAGCGCCTGCGCGAGCGCCTGGCCGGCGGCCAGGGCGGCGGCCGGACGCTCTTTGCGCTCGCCGAGTTGTGCTTCCAGCACGCCGAGCGCTCGCGGCAACGCGAGTACTCCCTCGCCGCGCTGGTGTACGCTTACGCCTTCCTCTTTCCCGGCCCGGCCGCGGCGCCGCCGGAGCCGCTCGACCCGCGCGTCCGCATCGCCGCCGACCTGTACAACCGCAGCCTGGTGGCGGGCTTCGGCGCGCCGCGCCGCGGCACCATCGACCTGCGCACCGGCGTCTTCAAGCTGCCGTTCGGGCAGAAGCTGGTGGTGCGCTTCGACGAGGCGAGCCGCATCTGGGCGAACCGGCGGCTCGACGACTTCGTGCCGATCGCCGAGATGGAGGTGCGCGGCCTCGGCGCGCGCTTCCGCAGCCCCGGCATCGGCGCGCCGCTGGCGGCGACGATGCAGCCGCTGGCGCCGGAGGGAGGCGGGACGGAGGACTTCGTCGTCACCGGCATGCGCGTGCCGGCGACGGCGCTGCTGCGCATCGAGCAGCCGCGCGCGCAGGTGACGCAGCCGGTGATCGAGTCGTCGCTGCGCCTCTATCACCACCTCGACGTCGATCGCGTCGACATCGACGGCCGCGCGGTGCCGATCGAAGCCGAGCCGAGCGCGGCGCTGGCCTACTCGCTGAGTGAATCGCAGGTGTGGAGCTGGGAGCGCTGGGGCATCCTGCGCGGCGACCTCGTCAGCCGGGAGTTCGAGCGGCCGCTGGCCTTCCTCGAGCCGTACCGGCCGGGGCGCATCCCGGTCGTCTTCGTGCACGGCACCGCCTCGAGCCCCGGCCGGTGGGCCAACATGCTCAACGTGCTGATGAACGACCACCGGCTGCGCGACCGCTTCCAGTTCTGGTTCTTCTTCTACGACACCGGCAACGCCATTCCGTACTCCGCCCTGCTTCTGCGTCAGACGCTCGCCGGCGCCGTCGCCCAGCTCGATCCGGACGGGCGCGACGCGGCCCTGCGCGAGATGGTCGTCGTCGGGCACAGCCAGGGCGGGCTGCTCGCCCGGCTGACGGCGATCGACTCCGGCGACCGCTTCTGGGACGCCATCAGCACGCGGCCGATCGACGAGCTCGACGTCCGCGACGAGACGCGGGCGCTGTTGCGGCAGGTCTTCATCTTCGAGCCGCTGCCCTTCGTGCGCCGGCTGGTGTTCATCGCCACGCCGCACCGCGGCAGCTTCGTCGCCGAGTATTCGCTCGTCAACCTGCTCGCCGGCTTCGTCCGCCTGCCGCAGACCCTGGCGACGGCCACCGGCGATCTCGTCACCGGCAACGCCGACGCGCTGCGCTTCGATCCGCGCCGGCGGACCTTCGGCGCCGTCTACGGCATGCGGCCCGGCAACGTCTTCCTCGTCGCGATGGATACGACGTCGGTCGCCGCGGGCGTCACGGCGCACTCGATCATTCCGGTGCGCGGCGGCCTGCCGCCCGCCGGCCAGTCCGACGGCGTCGTCGACTTCGCCAGCGCCAGCCTCGACTGGACCGAGTCCGAGTTCGTCATCCCCCGCTCCGGCCATTCGGTGCAGGGCAATCCACTGGCCATCGAGGAGGTGCGCCGCATCCTCGTCGAGCACGCCGACCAGGCGTGCGCGCGCGACGGCTTCGCGTGCCGGCCGGCGGCCGCGGCGCGGTGACGCCACGGCGGAGTTCTGTTGACCGCTTCGTGCGGCACGCGCTACACGGCCGCCTATGCTGAAATCTCCTACGGCCAGTCCTTGCAAGTGGGCGCGCCGTCTGACGCGGCTGCTGTTGATCACCGCGGCGTTCCTGCTCGCGCAACCGCTGGCGGTGGCGCGCGGCCAGGAGGCGGACGAGCTGATCGACGAGGAACTCGTCGCCGCCGGGGCGCGACCGCAGTCCTCGATCCTCGGCGAGGGCGGGTTTGTCTACCAGGGGGATGCCGACATTGACAACGGCGGCAGCCTGCAGGCGTATCGCTACGATCTCGGTGTCGGCGGGCGCGTCCAGCTGCTGGACCGTCTGCGCTGGGGCAACACGTTCTTCTTCGGCGTCAACGACTACGATTTCGACGGCGGCGGATTCAGCGCCGGAGATCCCTGGAACACCATCCTGAACCTGCGCCTGGGCACGACGCTGACCTACGGCATCACCGAGCAGTGGGGTGTCACCGCCGGCGGCATCTTCATGTTCTCGCCGGAAACCGGCGCCAACTGGGGCGACAGCTTCACCGGCGGCGGACTGGTGGCGGGCGAATACCGCCACAGCGAGGCGCTCTTTGCCAGCGTTGGCCTAGCCGTCGTCAGCCAGATCGAGGATGACGTCATGGTCCTGCCGGCGATCGCCATCAACTGGCTGCCGGCCGAGGACTGGGCGGTGCGGGTCGGCGCCGTACCGGCCAGCGGCGGCGCGGCGGCCGCCGCCGAGGCCGCCTACCGCTTCGCCGACCCGATCGAGCTGGGCCTCGGCGTGATGTACCAGCAGCGGCGCTTCCGCCTCGACGACTCGGGACCGGCGCCCGACGGCGTCGGCGAGGACGACAGCCTACCCGTCCGCCTGCGCCTGGGCTGGAACATCAACGAGAACTTCTCCGTCAATCTCCTCGGTGGTGTCGTGCTCGGCGGCGAGCTCGAGCTGGAGAACCAGAACGGCAATCGCCTCAGCTCCCAAGGGTACGATCCGGCCGCCTACGTCGGCCTGCGCCTGCGCGGCGTCTTCTAATCGCGGCCGCGCCGCGCCGGCGATGCCATGAACGACCCGCTTCCCGCCAACGGCGAGCTCATCGAGGTCCATGTCGGCGAGCTCAAGCAACTCTTCAACGCCATGGACGCGGCGCCGTTCCGCGAGCGCGACCTCGACCCGCGCGCCGAGGAGTTCATCGTCGACTGGAGCCGCGAGGTCGCGGTGGACCGGCCGCTGGTCCTGGTCGTCCACCTCAGCCGGCAGACGGCGCGGCCCGCCGACGCGGTCATCCTGCGCCAGGCGGTGCACGAGTTCTTCTGCGATCGGGCGCTGCGCGAGCGGCGACGCCTGAAGCGGCTGTTCCGGCTCGGGCGCACCAGCCTGGTGATCGGCCTGGTCTTCCTCGGCGGCGCCATCGTCCTCGGCGACTTCGTCACCGGCCTGGTCGGCGGCTCGGACTACGACGACATCGTGCGCGAGAGCTTCCTCATCGGCGGCTGGGTGGCGCTGTGGCGGCCGCTCGAGATCTTCCTCTACGATTGGTGGCCGATTCGCGCCGAGGCGCATCTCTACGACCGCTTGAGCACCATGTTGGTGCGCGTCGTCGACGCGACGCCGGCGATCGCCGAGGCCGGCGGCGCCTGACGGCCGTGGCCCTGTTCGATAGGTGCCTGGCGTGCGCCTGCGGGGCGGGCGCCGCCCCGCCCCGCGATTCCATCCCGTCACGGCCGCGCAGAGCCGAAGCCGCGACCGCGCGCCGCGCGATTTCCGCCCAAGTTTCCAAGAACTTTCCGAAGACCTTCCGCACTTCCCGTCGTTTGCTAGTGAAGGAGTGATGTGGGACGAATTGACGCTGACCGCGCGCCGTCCCGTGTCGCGTTGAACCCGATGCAGCCCGCCGTCCACGCCGCGCGCCCACCCCTGCCTTCGCTGCGTTCCGAGCCCACCCGGCCGGTCAAGGTGCTCAACCGCCTGCTGGCGCCGCTCGGCGGGCGGTTTCCGGATGTGTCGTTCGAGGCCTTCGCGCGCGTCGCAGAGGCGATCACGCGGCTCGACGACTGGGGCGACGACGCGGCGATCGGGCGCTTCCGACGCTGCGCCGAGGCGCTGCAGCAGAATGAGAACCTGAGCCCGTGGGGGCGCGTCTCGTTGCGCATCTACCTGCAGACGAAATTCGTCAACCATTTGAAGCGGGTGGCCTTCGTGCGCCGCCACCCGGAGGTTCGCGAGGTGCCGATCGAGGCACCGCTGGTCATCTTCGGCTGGTACCGGACCGGCACCACCCTGTTGCACTCGCTGCTCACCGCCGATCCCGACCATCGCGCACCGCGCACCTGGGAGATGTGGTTCCCCGTCCCCTTCGCCCGCGACCCGCGCCGCGACCGGACGCTGCGGCGGGCGGCCACCGCCTTCCTGCTGCACTCCAACCGCTTCGTCGTCCCGGAGCAGGCGCAGGCGCACTACATCGAGGTCGACTATCCGGAAGAGTGCTTCTTCCTGTTCGAGAACGCCGGCTGTTCGACGACGTTGTTCAACACCTATCAGGCGTACGACTACGCCTGGGCGCTGCTCGAAGAGGACCTGCGCCCGGTCTACGCGGAGCACAAACTGCAGCTGCAGATTCTCTCGTTGGCGCAGCCGCGCCGGCGCTGGGTGCTGAAGTGCCCCTTCCATCTGTGGGCGCTCGATGCGTTGCTGGCGACCTACCCCGACGCGCTGTGCGTGCAGACGCACCGCGACGTGCGCAAGGCGCTGGCGTCGAATTGCAGCCTGTCGGCGATGACCACCTCGAAGTTCGTCCGGCGCCTCGACCTGCGCGCGCACGGCGCCTTCTGGGAGGACTATTACGCGCGCGGCATGCAGCGCGGGCTCGCCAGCCGGCGGCGCATCGCCAGCGGACGGATCGCGGACGTCCGCCTGGCCGATCTCAGCCGCGCCCCCGTGCCGACGATCCGCGCCATGTACGAGGGCTTCGGGCTCGACTTCCCGAGCGAGGTCGAGAACGCCTACCGGCACGAGGCGCTGCGGCATCCGAAGAATGCGCACGGCGCGCACGTGTACACGCCGCAGGACTTCGGGCTCGACCCCGACCGGCTCGCCGAGCGCTTCGCCGACTACCATACAGAGTTCGGAATGGCCGAGTTCGGCCTGACCGAGTCGGCGCGCCCGGAGCCGGTTCGACGCCCGCGCGTCGCGTCGCGATGATCGCCGTCTTGCTCAAGGATCTGCGGCTGATTCTACGCGACCGCACGTTGCTCGTCTTCACGCTGGTGCTGCCCGTCGTGGTGATCAGCATCCTGGCCTCGGCCCTGCTCGGTGGACGCGGCGGGCCGAGGGTGACGATGGCGGTCGTCGACGAGGATCGCGGACCGGTGGCGCGGCAGGTCATTCAGGCCCTCGGCGAGTACGCCACCGTCGTCGAGCTCGAGCGCGACGCTGCCGTACACTTCGTCCGCGATCTGAGCCGCGGCCCGGCGGCGATCGTCCTCCCCGGACAGCTCAGCGACAACTACCCGCGCGGGATCCCGACCGAGATCGAGCTGCTCACCGATCCGGCCGACGAGCGCAGCCTGCGGACCGCCAAGCTGCTTCTCCTATTGATGGAGAAGAAGCTGGCCTCCGACACGGATCCGTTCGCGCCGCAGCTGATCGTCGTCCGCGAAGAGAACCTG
Organism: bacterium; assembly: GCA_031401035.1. GTDB lineage: Bacteria > Desulfobacterota > Binatia > HRBIN30 > CADEER01 > JANNRA01. The sequence continues at coordinate 25,589 of JANNRA010000220.1, forward strand.
ACGGGCAATCAGCTCAGCGTCACGCCGTTCCAGCAGAACCTGCCCGGGTTCTCGATCATGTTCGCGCTGGTCGGGGTGATCTTCAGCACCTCCCTCAGCCTCCATGACGAGCGCGCCGGGGGGACCCTGGCGCGCCTGCTGGTGGCGCCGACCGGCATGACGCGCATCCTGCTCGGCAAGTTGGCGGCGCGCTTCCTGGTCGGCGTCATTCAGTTGGCCTTTCTCCTCGTCTGGAGCCACCTGGTCTTCGCTGTTCCGCTCGGTAACGCGCCGCTGGCGTTGGCCGTACTCATCTGCGCCGTGATCCTGGCGACGGTGGCGACCGGTCTGCTGGTCGGCGTCTTCACCCGCACGCGCGCGCAGGTGCAGCCGTTGGGCCTCGGACTGGTCGTGCTGCTCTCCGGGCTGGGCGGCCTCTGGTGGCCGGAATCGACGCAGCCGTATTGGATGCAGGTGGCGTCCTCGGTGGCGTACACGAGTTGGGCGATGAGCGGCATGAACGATCTCGTGTTGCGCGGTCGCGGCCTGGAGGCGCTGGTGCAACCCTTGAGCGCGTTGGTGGTCTATGCGCTCGCCGCGACGGCGCTCGGCATCGGGCTGTTCCGCCGTCGTCAAGAGGCGCGCTGAGCGCTCGCGACGCCATGCTCGCCATCTTTCTGAAAGACCTGCGGCAGCTCCTCGGCGATCGCTCGGCCCTGATCCTGACCCTCATCGCCCCGTTGTTGTTGATCACCGTCATCACCCAGGCGCGCTATCGCAGTGCGCACCCGCCGCTGCCGTTGGTGCCGGTCGTCAATCTCGACGGCGGCCCGGCGGCCAGCGCGTTCGTCGAGATCCTCGGCCAGCACGCTACGGTCGTCGAGATGGACCGGACGGCGGCCGAGCATCAGGTCCGCGATCTGCATCGCGCGCCGGCGATGCTCGTCTTCCCGGCCGAGATGAGCAGACGCTATCTGCAGGGTCGGCCGAGCGAAGTCACCCTGCTCACCGATCCCGCGCAGGCGGCGGCGCTCAATGACCTGCGGGCCCTCCTGCTGGTCATGGACCGCGAAGCGGCCGAGCTCGCCGACCCGCTGCACGAGGCGCCCTTCGTCTATCGCGAGCAGAACCTGACCGGGACGCGGCTGTCGCCCAAGGCGCTGGAGCAGAACGTCCCCGGCTTCACCGTCATGTTCGTCCTCCTCGCCGCGGTCTTCGGCACGGCGGCGGCGATGCACGACGAGCTCGGCGGCGGGACGATGACGCGACTGCTGGTGGCGCCGGTGCCGTTCCCCTGGCTGGCGTTGGGCAAGCTCGGGGTGCGCGTGCTCGTCGGCTGGGTGCAGGCCCTCACCCTGCTGTGGTGGGGGCGGCTGCTGTTCGGCATCTCGCTCGGTTCGTCGACGGCGGCGCTGATCGGACTGAGCGCGGCGCTGGCGTTTGCCGCCACGGCGCTGGGCCTGCTGGTCGCGGCCGTCGCCAGGACCCGCGAGCAGACGCTGCCGCTGAGCCTCGCCACGACCCTGTCCCTGGCGGCCCTCGGCGGGCTGTGGTGGCCGATCAGCCTGGTGCCCGATTGGTTGCAGCGCCTCGGGCAGTGCTTCTTCCCGACCTGGGCGATGTACGGCATGACCGACCTCATCCTGCGCGATCGCGGTCTGGCCGCGACGGCGACGCCCATCGCCATCATGCTGGCGCAGGGCGCGCTGTGCCTGGTCGTCGGCCTCTGGCTGCTGCGCCGGCGCCAAGCGGCCCGCTGACCTGGCGCCGCGCGGCGCGCCGACTCGGTGGGCCTACTTGGCGGCCTGGGCCTGGAAGTGGTCGACCTTGCGCCGCATGAGCGCCAGCAGGTCATCGAAGGAGCGGGTCTTCAAGACGCTGACGAACTGATCCGAGTAGCTGCTGATCAGGCTGATGCCTTCGACGATGATGTCGGTCGCCAGCCAGCGCTGTTGCTCCTGGCGCATTTCGTAGCCGACCTCGTAGGCGTTACTGCCCATGACGACGTCGGTGACCACCAACACGACGTCGCCGCGTCGATCTTCCGGGCGGAAGCGGAATTTCGGGTCGCGAAACAGCAGCAGCTTCTGCAGGTAGGCGCGGACGATCAGTTCGTCGAAGAGGCGCAGGAACTCTTCCTGTTGCTCCAGGCTGCGGTCATTGAAAGCGCTGCCGAGGGCGCGCTGGCCCATGCTGCGCGTATCGACCAGCTGACGGGCCAGCGCGCGCAACCCCTCCAGCTGCTGATCGCGCGTCTGGTCGGTGCGCGAGACCGCGGTGGCCTTGGCCAGCGCGTCACGCACGGTCGCCGTCGGTCCGTCGCTCGGCACGGCGGCGGCGACGCCGGGCAGCAGGAGAACCGTCAGCAGCAGCCACGGCGGACAGCGGCGCTCAGTCACGCAGCGCCTTCCCGGTCAGGCGCATGAAGAGGCGTTCGAGGTTCACGGAATGGATCTCGAGTCCATCGACGGCGCCCGGACAGGCGGCGATGATCGGCGCCAGTGCCACCAGTGCGCGCCGCGCGTTGGCGACGGAGATGCGCGTCACGCCGTCGGCCGTCTCGACCTGGGAGACCTCCGGGATGGCGGCGACGCGAGCCCGATCGGCGTCGCTCGGTGCCCAGTCCAGCTCGATCATCTCCCCCATGCCGACGATGGTGAGCAGTTCCGCCAGGCTGCCGACGGCGGCGATGCGGCCCTCGTCCATGATCGCGATGCGATCGCAGAACTGCTCCGCTTCATCCATGTAGTGCGTCGTATAGAGGACCGCCATGCCCTGCTGCGCGAGGGCGCGCACGGCGCTGAGGATGTTCTGCCGCGACTGCGGGTCGACGCCCACCGTCGGCTCGTCGAGGAGCAGCAGGCGCGGCGCGTGGACGAGGCCGCAGGCGAGGTTCAGGCGCCGCATCATGCCGCCCGAGTACGTGTGCACCGGGTCGTCGGCGCGTCCGCGCAGGCCGACCAGGTCGAGCATCTCGTCGGCGCGACCGGGCAACTGCCGCCGCGCCACCCCGTTGATGCGCCCGAAGAAGGCGAGATTCTCGCGCGCGCTCAGGTTCGCGTACAGACTGACGTGCTGCGGAACCAGTCCCACCAGGTGGCGCACGCTGGCGACGTCGTTGACCAGGCTCTTGCCGAAGATGCGCGCGTCGCCCTGCGACGGACGCAAGAGGGTGGATAACATCGACAGCGTCGTCGTCTTTCCGGCGCCGTTCGGGCCGAGCAGGCCGAAGACCTCGCCGGCATGGATCTGGAACGAGATGCCGCGCACCGCCTCGACGCCGCCGTAGCGTTTGCCGAGGTCTTCGACCTCGACGCCGAGCCGAGGTGCCGCGGCGGCGGGCGGGTCGGCCTGGTGCGTCGTCGGCAACATCAACCAAAGTGGATATGTCAGCCGGCTCGCTGATGCGAGCCGATCGACGGGGCGGCGTCAGCCGGCGGCCGCGGTCGCCTCGATGGGATAGCCCGCCTCGCGCCAGGCTTTCATGCCGCCGTCGAGGGCGACGGTGCGATTGAACCCCATGCTGCGCAGCGTCGCCGCGGCCAGGGTCGAGATCTTGCCGAACTCGCAGCAGGTGACGACGCGCGCGCTCGGGTCGGGTAGCACCTGATCGATACGGATCTCGAGCTGGCCGCGCGGCACGTGGCGGGCGCCGGGAATGTGGCCGGCGTCGAAGGCGTCGCGCTCGCGCACGTCGAGCACCACGAGTTCGGCGGCGCCGGGCGCCGAGCGGGCGAGTACGTCTTCCATCGACATGAAGGCGATCTGGCGCGCCGCCTCGTCGAGCAGTTGCGCCACCGTCTTGCCGCCGGTGCGATTGGTGCGCAGCGCCTCGGTGAGGTGGTCCGGCATGGCCAGGCTGAGCGCCTGCATCTGCGCGACGAAGGCGCTCTTGTCGCGCTGCTGCAGGCGCGGGTTCTGTGCCCGCTCCTGGGCGATCGTCGTCACCGGCAGGTCCTTGTAGTTGTGCCCCGGATAGACGGCGAGACTGTCGTCGAGCCGCAGCAGCGTGTCGAAGAGGCTGTGGTAGAGGTCCTCGGCGTTGCCGCTCGGCAGATCGGTGCGGCCGGTCGCCAGGCGCAGCAGCGTGTCGCCGGTGAGGACGCGATCCGGCAGGACCAGCGAGATCGAATCCGCCGTGTGGCCGGGCGTATGCAGCACCCGCAGTTTCAGCTGCCCGGCGATCAGCGTCTCGCCGTCGTCGACGCGCCCGTCGACGTAGGGGGCGGCGCCGGCGCTGTGCATCACCGTCGGCACGCCGAGCTGGCGCGCCAGTTCGTGCGTCGCGGAGAAGTGATCGGCGTGGGTATGCGTATCGACGATGTAGTGCAGGCGCGTGCCCGACTTCTCGAGCAGCGCCAGAATGCGATCCATCTGCGACAGCTCCGGGTCGACCAGCACGCCGGCGCAGGTCGCCTCGCAGGCCAGCAGGTACCCCCGACAGCCACCCGATTTCAGCTCTTCGAAGAACATCGCGCGCCCTCCCTCCGATCGGGCCTGAGTGGCACGCGAGGCGATCGTCCACAAGGCGTCGTCACTCGCTGGGACTGGGCGCGGATTGCTTTCGCCGGCTTGCGGCGGCCGCCCGGCATGGCCCACAATCGACCGCATGACGACGCCAGGCTCCGGCCAGCGCCTGCACCTCGCCTGCGGCGCGCACCTGCTGGCGAGCTGGGTCAATATCGATGCGTGCGCGCGCGACGGCGTCGTCCCGCTCGAGTTGCCGCACGGGCTGGCCGGGATGGCGGACGGCTGCGCCGAGTACATCTACTGCTCGCACTTCCTCGAACACCTGGCGTATCCGGACGAGGCGCTGGCGCTGGTGCGGCACTGCCACCGACTGCTGGTGCCCGGCGGCACGCTGCGGCTGGTCGTCCCCGGCATCGAGAAGATCATCCGCGCCTACGTGGCGAACAACGCGGCCTTCTTCCGCATCCAGGCCACCGTGCATCCCGTGACCTGTACGACACCGCTGGAGCATCTGATGTACGCGCTGCAGGAGGGCGGCCGACACCGCTACGGCTACGACCTCGAAACGCTGGAGAAGCTGTTGCGCGCCGCCGGCTTCGCCGCCGTGCAGCGCTGCGACTTCAACCAGAGCCCGCACGCGCCGCTGCGCATCGACTACCGCGACCTGCGCGACGATCAGGGCGGCTACCTGTCGCTGTTCGCCGAAGCGACGAAGTAGGGCGCCGCGCCCGAGCCCGTCCGCCGCGCGCTTACCGTTCTGCGAGCAGGCGTTCGAGCTGGTTGGCGGAGTCCGCCAGGGTCGGCGCGTGGCGCGCCGGCGCGAAGCCTTGCAGGTGGTCGAGCATCGACAGGACCGTCTGCGCGAGGTCGGCCGGCGTCGGGGCGAAGAATGCGCCGGTCGCGGCGGTGATCTGGTGTCCGCCGCCGGTGATGTCCGCGGCGCAGGCCACGGGGGTGTCGCACGCCAGGCTCTCGGTCATCACCTGCGGGCTCGCATCCTCGCGCGAGGCGACGACGGTCAGGCGCGCTTCGCGGTACACGTGGGCGAGGGCCTCGGGGCGCAGCGCGCCGAGGCCGACGATGGAGACCCGCGCCAGAGTTGCCTGCAGCGCCGCGATCCGCGCCGCGTGCGCGGCGGTGTCGCCGACCAGCGCGACGCACAGTGGGCGGGAGGTCCGCGCCGCGAGCAGAGGTAGCGCATCGAGGAGGAGGTCGAACCGCTTGCGGCGCACGCGCGAGTCCCACATCACCGAGAGCATGTCGTAGCGTTTCAGCGCCGGCGGCGTCGAAACGTAGAATATCGCCCGGGCGGGTTTGACGAAGAGATGGGTGTTCAGCCCCGCCTGCCGGTAGCGCGCCACCTCGGCGGTGCTGTTGACCAGCAAGACGGCGCGGCGCTGCGTCGGGCAGTAGCGCACGGCATTGTGGGCGCAGAGGATCTGCACCACCGGCCGCTCCGCCAGCGCCAGTCCGTCGAACAGGGCCGCGTAACACGGGTAGTCGTGCCGCAGGACGAAGCCGGCGGCCTCGGCGCAGTGCGCGCGCACCGCGTCGAAGTCGGACGCGCAGAGAAACTCGAGCCCCGCGCCGCCGGCGATGGTCACCGTCGCGGCGTCGAAGCGCGCCGCCATGAAGGCCGGGGTCTCGAGCGCGGCGTAGGTCACCCGGTGGCCGCGTTCGGCGAGAGTGCGGGCCAGGTCCGCACCCCACATGCGCGCGCTGGGCGGCAGGCGGTTGCGCGCGGTCGCCGGCGCCAGCGCGTATCCGTACTCGGCGCCGTCGGCGAACTGCTTGGATGGGTGCACAAAGAGGAGGCGCACGTCAGCTCCGTTGCTCCGCGCCGGAATCAGGGGCGGACAGCGGCGGCCTGTTCGACGAACTGGACGAGGGCGCGGAAGCCCGGCAGCTCGTCGTAGTCGCGATAGTCCTTCTCCCGGCCGCGCCCGCCGACGGGCGCCAGGCGGCCGGCGAGCACACCCATCAGCGCGTAGAGGTCGAGTTCCGCGCCGGACTCGAGGTAGCGCGTGAGGAAGAAGAGCGCGTGTTCATCGACCCAGGTCGCCGACGTCGTCGGCGCCGCCTCGCTGTGGCGGCGACTCTTGCGTTCGAGGGTCAGATAGCGCTCGAACACCGAGCGCGGCGTCCACGCCGTCCCGTGTTCGCCCAGGGTCACCTCCGACGGAGTGAAGTGGTCCGCGATGGGCAGCCGCATGTCGACGAAACCGTCCGCCGTGAGGCGGCGAATCTGGTCGTACTCGCACGACTCGATGTCGCCGTAGGGGTAGTCGCGGACGATCGCGTGGCGATAGACTTTGAGCCCGTAGATCACCCGCGCCGCATGGACGTCGAGCAGATGGCAGGTGAGGATGGCCACCTCGGGCGCGGCTGCCGTCAGCCGCGTGTACAGGGAGCGGATCGCGTGTGGATACAGAAGCATATCCTCGTCGACCTGCACGAAGTAGCGCGTGCGGCAGCGGTCCGGCATGCACTGCAGGGCGCGGCTCATCGGCGCGACGTGGTCGATCACCTGGCGCTGGAAGCGGCAGTCCTGCGCGTCGAGGCGCCGCATGCACTCCGCGAAACTCGCCGCTCCGACTGTCAGGACGAAGACGGTCAGCTCTCCACTCAGGTCCAGCTCGCGTTCCACGATCCCTCCTCTGCGGCGTCGCACGCTCACCGCGGCGCGGTCAGCCTCCGGCGCGATCGCCGGCGACCGCCCTCGCCGCGCCGATAGTCCGCGTCGCGGCAGCCGGTCAAGGTCGGACGCGGCGCCGTCAGCGCGGCGTCGTCTCGAAGGCGCTGCGGATGGCCTCGACGCGCTGGCGATTCGCGCCGAGATCGGAGTAGCCGACGCGCGACGCCGAGCGGATCTGGATGACCGAGGCGGCGGGGTCGGCGACGCAGTCGACGTCGTCTACGAAGCGCAACAGGCGGCTGCGGAACTCGGCGCGCAGGGCGCGGTCGCTGGCCGCGACCACGGTGGCGCGCGGCATCGCCGCGATCGCCGTGCGCAGGCGGCGCATCGCCGCCGCCGGGTCGCCGCGATAGGCGAGCGGCGCGACATGGTGGTCCGCATCGGACGCCAGACTGGACACGCAGTTGGGCGCCGACGGACACGCCGCGAGCCGATCCGGCGCGGTGGGTCTGGGTGGCGTCTGCTCCCCTGCGCAGGCGCCGAGCATCAGCACCACGAAACAGCACCCGGCGACTGCGGCGGCGCGCGGGCGGTTTACCCATTCAAGCTGCGGAAACGACATGATCACGATGTATCGGACGTCGTGGACCAGGGCCAACGGCCTGCGGCGGGGCGGTCCGCGGCCTCCCAACGGGCCGCCAGCCGACCGTCGTTCACGACCCCGCGAATCTCGTCGCCGACACCGATGGCCGGGCGCGGAGGCGTTCGATCCAGCGTTGGACGGCGGGGCGCGATGCGAGCAGTGAATCCAGTCCCGCCGCCGCCAGCTCGCCGACGAATGGGACGTAGCACACGTCGGCGAGCGAGAAGTCGCCGACGAGGTACGCCTGCTGCACGACCAATGGCTCGAGGAAATCGAGGTGCGCGGCCATCTCCTGCTTGGCGCGCTCTTGATCGGCGCGGTCCCATTGTTCTGGTGGCGAGAAGAGCCGCGTGATCCAGCGCTTGAAGGGCGGTGCGAAGTAGTCGCCCGAGGCCTGCATGAGTTGCCGCGCCTGCGCGCGGGCGCGCCGGTCGGAGGGGAGCAGGGCGGGCAACGGCGCCCGCTCTTCGAGATACTCGAGAATAGCGACGGATTCGAAGACGATGAGTCCGTCGTCTTCGAGCACGGGAACCTGCCCGAAGGGGCTGAGACGCCGAAACGCCGGCGCGCGCGTCGCCCCACCCGGCAGGTCGACCAGCACCTCATCGCAGGCGAGCCCCTTTTCGCGCAGCGCGACGCGCACGCGGCGTGGGAAGATCGAGAAGGGATGCCAGTAGAGCCGCATGGTGAGGTGACCCTACGTCGGCGCGCGCAAGCCGGTCCACCCGCACGGCGACCTGGCGTCCGCGGCGGATTCTCGTCGTCGCCCCTCCGACGCCCAGGGGCCAGCCATCTCCACGGTGCAGCAGCAGATGGCAGTCGCGCGCTCGCGCACCGCCGTCGAGCGGCGCGCACTCCCCGCATCGACGGCGCTGCGCTGGTGGCACATGGGAGTTCTCCTGTTGCATTCACAATTCGCAAAGTGGTTCCTAGACATTGGAACGTCGTGCCGGGGGGGCGGGGGGACCCGGCATGTGAATATGTTTTCCTACGCGGCAACGGGGCGATTGGGGGGCGTGATGCGTACTCGACTCTGGGGGAACACCAGCCGGCAGGCGTCGTCGGCACGGGCCACGGGTACGCTGCGACGCCTCCCGCTGGTGGTCGTCATGCTGACGGGCTGGGCGGCGACCGCCGCGGCCGCACCGGGCGACCTCGACACCACGTTCGCGGGGACCGGCAAGACGACCACCGCGATTGGGAGTGCCGGGGACAGTGTCGGTTTCTTTGGCGCCGCCACCCAGGTGGACGGCAAGATCGTCGTCAGCGGGACCTCGGTCACTGGCGGCAACAACGACTTGGCCGTGGTGCGGTACAACCCCAATGGCACCCTCGACACCACCTTCGACGGCGACGGTAAAGTGGTCACGGCGATCGGCGCCGGCAGCGATGGCGGCAGCGCCGTCGCCATCCAGACGGACGGCAGGATCGTCGTCTGCGGGTCTTCGTCCAATGGCAGCAACGACGACTTCGCCGTCGTGCGCTACAACACCAACGGCACCCTCGACACCGGCTTCGACGGCGACGGCAAGGCGACCACGGCGATCGGCCTCGGCCAGGATAGCGGCTTCGGCATCGCCATCCAGGCGGACGGCAAGATCGTCGTCAGCGGGGTCTCGAACAATGGTACGAACTTCGACGTCGCCGTGGTGCGCTTCAATACGAACGGGACCCTCGACACGAGCTTCGACGGCGACGGCAAAGCAACCACGGCGATCGGCCTCGGCCACGATTTCGCCTTCGGCGTCGCCATCCAGGCGGACGGCAAGATCGTCGTCAGCGGGTTCGCAACCAACGGCATCGACAACGACTTCGCCGTGGTGCGCTACACCACCACCGGCACCCTCGACAGCAGCTTCGACGGCGACGGCAAAGCGATCACGGCGATCGGCGCCAGTCACGATAGCGGCTTCGGCGTCGCCATCCAGGCGGACGGCAGGATCGTCGTCAGCGGCGCCTCGTTGAACGGTGGCAACAACGACGTCGCCGTCGTGCGCTACACCACCACCGGCACCCTCGACACCACCTTCGACGGCGACGGCAAGGCCATCACGGCGATCGGCGCCGGCAACGATGCGGGCATCGCCGTCGCCATCCAGGCAAACGGCAAGATCGTGGTCAGCGGAATTTCGTCCAACGGCAGCAACGACGACGTCGCCGTCGTGCGGTACAACACCAACGGCACCCTCGACAGCAGCTTCGACGGCGACGGCCGAGTGACCACGGCGATCGGCGCCGGCAACGATTCGGGCATCGCCGTTGCCATCCAGGCGAACGGCAGGATTGTCGTCGGCGGCTCTTCGTCTAACGGCGCCGACAACGACTTTTCCGTCGTGCGCTACGTCGGCGACGGGATCTGCGGCGACGCGGTCGTCAACCCTGGCGAGCAGTGCGACCTGGGCGGCGCCAATGGCAGCGCGACGTCGTGCTGTACGAAGCTGTGCCAGTTCCGCGGCGTCGGCCAGACCTGCCGCGGCTCGGCCGGCGTCTGCGACCTCGCCGAAGTCTGTGATGGCGCCGGCGACAACTGCCCGGCCAACGGCTTCGTCTCCGGCGGCACCGAGTGCCGCGCGGTGGCCGGAGTCTGCGACGTGGCGGAAGCCTGCACCGGGTCGTCCCCGGCGTGCCCGACCGATGGGTTCGGGCCCAACAGCATCGTCTGCCGCCCGACCTCGGGCGGCGAGGTGTGCGATGTCGCGGAGAGCTGCACCGGCTCCGGGGCGGCGTGCCCGGCCGACGCGGTCGAGCCCAACACCACCGAGTGCCGCGCGGCGGCGGGTGTCTGTGACGTCGCCGAGAGCTGCGACGGCACCAACAAGACCTGCCCGGCCGATGCGGCCGAGCCGAACACGACCGTCTGCCGCGCCTCCGACATTGGCGAGGTCTGCGACGGGCCCGAGAGCTGCGACGGCGTCGGGGTGGCCTGCCCGGCCGACGCAGTGGAGCCGAACACGACGGTCTGCCGCGCGGCGGCCGGCGTGTGTGACGCGGTCGAGAGCTGCGACGGGTCGTCGAAGTTCTGTGGCAGCGACGGCAAGCTGACGACGGTCTGCCGCGCCGATGCCGGCGCCTGCGACGTGGCGGAGAGCTGCGACGGCGTCGCCGACACCTGCCCGGTGGACGGCTTCGAGGCGGACAACACGAGTTGCGCGGATGTCGCCTACTGCAACGGCACCGAGACCTGTCAGACCGGTGTCTGCTCGGCGGGAACGAGCCCCTGCTCCATGGGCGAGAGCTGCGACGAGGGCACGCAGTTGTGCTTCCTCGGCAACTGCCCGTCGACCAAGGCGACGGCCTGTCTGACGGCGACCAAGAGCAAGCTGCTGATCAAGGACAACGCCGACGACAGCAAGGACAAGCTGGTGTGGAAGTTCGGCAAGGGCCAGGCGTTCACCCAGGGCGACTTCGCCAACCCGACGACGACGTCGGACTACACGCTGTGCTTCTACGCCGGCACGGCGGCGGCGCTGATCAACGAGGCCAACGTCCCGGCCAGCGCGACGCTGTTCAGCGCGCTCAGCGACAAGGGCTACAAGTACAAGGACCCGGCGCGCACGCAGGCCGGCCTCAGCAAGGTGCTGGTCAGGGGCGGCGACCTGGGCAAGACCAGGGCCCTGGCCAAGGGCAAGGGGACGGGCCTGCCGGACTTCACGCTGCCGATCGTCGGCGTCAGCGTCACCGATCCGGTCATCGTGCAGTTGCGCAACCAGGATACCGGCAAGTGCCTGACGACGTCGTTCGATTCACCGAAGAAGAACATCAGCACGCAGTTCAGCGCCGAGGAGCCCTGAGGCCGACAGCACCATAAGCAGCGCAACAAGGGCAATTGCGACGCCGCCAAGACGACCGCCAAGCTGAGCGACCTCGAGACCGCCGCGGCGGCGGAGATCGCCGCCGCCTGCGGTGCGCCCGACCCGCTGGCGGCGAAGATCGCCATCGACACGCCGGAGTATCTCGCCCGCGCCGCCGGGCAGGCGCGCTGCATGACCGCCCTGGCACACCCCGACTCGGATCCGCTGGCGCTCGACTGCGGCCCGCGCGACGACCTCCCCGCCACGCCGCGCGGCACCTACGTCCAGGTGATCCTCGACGAGGCCGAGTACGGCACGCGCTGCGGTGACGGCAGCCAGTACGCCTTCTGGATCCGCCTCGCCCCGGCCGGCCAGCCGGTCGAGAACGTCGTCCTGCAGATGCAGGGCGGCGGCGTCTGCATCTTCGAGGGCGATTGCGCCGCGGTCGGTGCGGATCTGTTCGAGGCGCTCGACGACACCGCCGAGACCAGCGGCATCATGTCCAACGACCCGCTGGTCAGTCCGTTCGCCAATTGGACCAAGGTCTTCCTGCCCTACTGCACGCAGGACGTCTTTGTCGTCGGCGGCGCGACGAGCACCTTTCCCAGCGTCACCGTGCACCGCTTCGGCGCCCCCAACGTGCGCGCGGCGCTGCGCGTCGTGCGCGACGTGCTGTGGCGCGAACTCGATGCGACCACCACCCAGGGCTACAGTCCGGACCGCATCCGCATGCTCTTCGGCGGCACCTCGGCCGGCGGCTTCGGGACGCTCTACAACTACCACTACGTGCTCGACGAGCTGCAGTGGGCGCACACGGCCGCATGGCCGGACGCGGCGCTGGCGATCGACAACGGTCAGCCGCTCGGCATCGCCGCCCTCGGCGCTCCGCTGACCAGCACCACGCCGCCGTTCGGCTGGTCCGCCAAACCGTACCTGCCGCCGTATTGCTTCGCCGGAAACTGCGGCGTCGGACCGGTGCTCTACGCGGCCTCGGCGCCGCGCCTGAAGGCGGTTCCCGAACAGCAGTTCCTCGTCCTCTCCAACCAGGTCGACAGCACCCAGGTGAGCACGACCTATTTCCCCAATGCCGTCAGCTTCATCAACGCCGCGCGGCAGGCTTACTGCGACACCGCCGGCACCACCGGCCTGCGCTACTTCCTGCCCGCCATCACCACCAGCACGCACGTCATCGCGACGCGCGAGACGCTCTTCACAACGAAGGCGGTCGACGGCATCGTCATGCGCGACTGGCTGGCGCAGGCGATGGCGGCGCCGGACACGCTGGTCGACGCGGTCGAGGCAGGCACGCTCACGGTCGACTACCCGGGCGTTCTGCCGTTCCCCTGCGCCATCGAGTGAGTTCGCGCGCGGACGCCGGGCCCCTGCGGTCCGGCGCCCGCGCGCGGCTCGGTAGCGCACGGGGCGGAATTGTGGTTTCGACCACCGTGTGAGACGCGAAGTCCAGATCGGCGCCATCCGTATCGGCGGCGCCCAGCCGCTCGCCTTCATCGGCGGCACCTGCATGATCGAGGGGCGCGACAGCGCCCTGCGCCATGCCGCGGCGCTGCGCGACATCTGCGCCGCGCGCGGCGTGCCGTTTGTCTATAAGTCGTCCTTCGACAAGGCCAATCGCACCTCGCTCGACGCTGCGCGCGGCCCCGGCCTCGAGGCGGGTCTGCGCATCCTCGCCGAGGTGCGGCGCGAGATCGGCGTGCCGGTGGTGACCGACGTGCATGAGGCCGGCCAGGTCGCCGCGGTCGCGGCGGTCGCCGACCTGCTGCAGACGCCGGCCTTGCTGTGCCGGCAGACGGACTACCTGCTTGCCGTCGTCGGCGCCGGCAAGCCGGTGAACATCAAGAAGGGGCAGTTCCTGGCGCCGTGGGACATGGCGCCGGTGCTGGCGAAGGCGGCCTCGACCGGCAACCAGCAGCTCCTCGTCACCGAACGCGGCGCCAGCTTCGGCTACAACAACCTGGTCGCCGACATGCGCAGCCTCGCCGTGCTCGGCGAGCTCGGCTATCCGCTGGTCTACGACGCCGGCCACAGCGTGCAGCTGCCCGGCGGCCAGGGCGGCGCCTCGGGCGGGCAGCGCCAGTTCATCCGCCCGCTGGCGCGCGCGGCGGTGGCGGTCGGTGTCGACGCGATCTTCCTCGAGACCCACGAGGATCCCGACCACGCGCTCAGCGACGGCCCCAACTCCTACCCGCTGGCGGCGCTGCCGGCGCTGCTCGACGAGCTGCTGCGCATCGATGCCGCCGTCGCGTAAGGCTCGCAAGGGCGGCGCGTCCGACGCGCTGGCGCACGCCCACCGCGTCTTGACGGTGGAGATCGCCGCCCTGCAGGCGGTGCGCGCCCGGCTCGACGAGCGCTTCGAGCGCGCCGTGCAACTCCTCGCCGCCTGCCGCGGCAAGGTGATCGTCACCGGCATCGGCAAGTCCGGTCTGATCGGTCGCAAGATCGCCGCGACGCTCGCCAGTACCGGCACGCCGGCGGCGTTCCTGCATGCCGCCGAGGCGGTGCACGGCGACTTCGGCATCGTCGGCCGCGGCGACGCCGTGCTGGCGCTCTCGTACAGCGGCGAGGTCGCGGAGGTGGTGCGCCTGCTGCCGCTGTTCAAGCGCCACGACCTGCCGCTGATCGCCCTCACCGGCGCGCCGCAGTCGACGCTGGCGCAGGCGGCCGACGTGGTCCTCGACGCCAGCGTGCCGGCGGAGGCCTGCCCGCTCGGCCTGGCGCCGACCGCCAGCACCACCGCCGCGCTGGCCCTCGGCGACGCGCTGGCGGTGGCGCTGCTCGAGCGCAACGGCTTCCGCCAGGAGGACTTCGGCGCCCTGCATCCGGCCGGCAGCCTCGGCCGCCGCCTGCTCAAGGTCAGCGACCTGATGCACGCCGGCGCCGACATGCCGGTGCTGCACGCCGATGCCGCGCTCGCCGAGGTGGTGGTGGTCATCTCGCAGAAGCGCCTCGGCCTCGCCGGCGTGCTCGACGCGCGCGGCCAGCTGGTCGGCGTCGTCACCGACGGCGATCTGCGCCGCGGCCTCGGCCGCACGCGCGCCATCCATCGCCTCGCGGCGCGCGACCTGATGACCAAGCACCCGAAGACCATCGGGCCGGACGCGCTGGCGGCGCGCGCGCTGGCGGACATGGAGCGCGACAGCATCACGGCCCTGTTCGTGCTCGCGCCGGGCACGCGGCGTCCGCTCGGCGTCGTCCACCTGCACGATATTCTCAAAGCCGGCGTCGCCTGAGTGAATCCACTCCGTCGCCTCTACAAGCGCTCGCACCGGCTGCGTCGCGCCGTTCGCCGTCGCAAGGACGGATTCACCTACCACGCCGCCCGTGTCGCCCTGTGGCTGCCGCGCCAACTGAGCCTGGCGCGCGCGCTGGCGCTCGCCGACCGCGTCGGCGATCTCGCCTACGACTGGTCGGCGCAGACGCGCGAGCGCTCGCTGGCGTCGCTGACCATCGCCTTCGGCGACAGCAAATCGCCGCAGGAGAAAGAGGCGATCGCGCGCGCGGCGCTGCGCAACGCGGCGCGCTGCCTGGTCGAAGTGGCGAAGATCGAGGAGATCCGCCCGCAGCTCGAGCACTACGGCGAGATCGAGGGCTGGGAGCACTGGGAGACCGTGCGCGGGCTCGGCCGCGGCGCCATCGTCATCACCGGCCATATCGGCAACTGGGAGCTGCTGGCCGCGTTCTTCGCCGCCCGCGCCGTGCCGATCGCGGCCATCGCGCGGCAGCTGAACGACCCGCGCCTGAACCAGCTCCTGGTCGACTTCCGGCGCCGCAACGGCGTCAATCCGATCCTGCGCGAGAGCCCCGGCTCGAGCCGCGAGATCGTCAAGATCTTCCACGCGCACGGCCTGCTGGCCATGCTGATCGACCAGGACATCCTCACCCCGTCCCTGTCGGTGCCCTTCTTCGGCCGTCCGGCGCGCACACCGGTGGCGGCGGCCACCCTCGCCATCCGCCGCAACCTGCCGGTCATCCCGGCCTTCGCCTGTCGTCGCGCCGACGGCGGCCACCACTTCGTCATCCACCCGCCGGTGTACCCGCCCGGCAGCGGCGACCGCGTGCAGGACGCCCTGACGATGACCCGCCGCTTCAGCGAGATCATCGAGGCGCACATCCGTCGCTATCCGACCGAATGGGTGTGGTGGCACAAACGCTGGCGCCGTCGGCCCGTCCCCAATCTTGATCTCGACAGCCGGATCGATTACCAGAATAATGTTTTGCAGGGGGCTGAGGAGAACCGGCATGGCTGAAGCAGACCCGCGCTTGATCGAGCTGTTGAGCTACTATCGCGATGCCGAGTTGCACGGTGCCGGTCTGTTGCTGCGGCTGCTGAAGCTCATGGACGATCCGGACGCCCAAGTGAAGCTGTCGCTGCACCTGCACGACGAGACGCGCCACGCCTGGCTGTGGACCAAGCGCATCAACGACCTCGGCGCCAAGCCGATGAAAATCTCCGACGGCTACCAGACGCGCGTCGGTCTGCGCACCGTGCCGCGCACGCTGCTCGATATCCTCGCCCTCACCGTCGTCGTCGAGGAGCGTTCCTTCTCGCGCTACCAGGAGCACCTGACCAAGCACGACAACGACGAGCAGACGCTCGCCGTGCTCAAGGAAGTGACCAACGACGAGAAGTGGCACATGGCCTGGATCCGCCTGAAGCTGCTCGAGCTGGCGCGCCAGCAGGGTGATGAGAGCAAGGCGGAGGCGGCGATCGAGAAGTACCGCAAGATCGACGCCGAGGTGTACGCCGCCCTCAAAGCCAAGGAGATCGCCCTCTTCGGTGAGTCCGTCGCGTGAACACCCCTCTCCCACAGGGAGAGGGCGAGGGTGAGGGGAGTCCGACCCCGGCCCTTGGCGACCGCATCGAGCTCGTCGCCGTCCGCGCCGTCCTCGCCGCCTTTGCCGTCCTGCCGCGTCGCTGGGCGCTGCGCGTCGGCGCCTGGCTCGGCGACCTGGTCTACCTCTGCGATCGCCGTGACCGCGCCATCGCCCTGTTCAACCTGCGCCTCGCCTTCCCCGAGCGCAGCGCCGCCGAGCATCGCGCCATCGTGCGCGCGTCGGCGCGCAACCTCGGCCGCATGGCGGCGGAAGTCTGCCACCTGCCGCGCCTGACGGCGGAGACGCTCGGCGACTACGTCACGTTCGATGATGAGGCGCAGTGGCGCGCCACTCTGGCCGGCGCCGCCGCGCACGGGACGCTGATCCTCACCGGGCACGTCGGCAACTGGGAGCTGCTCGCCTACGCGCACGGCCTGCTCGGCCACCCGATCACGCTCGTGCATCGGCCGATGAACAATGCCCTCGTCGACCGCGCCATCACCGATCTGCGCGCCCGCGCCGGCACGGTCTCGCTGGCCAAGAAGTCGGCCGCGAAGGCGGCGCTGCGCGCCCTGCACCGCAAGCAGATCGTCGCCATTCCCGCCGACCAGAACCAGACGCGCCGCTACGGCGTCTTCGTCGACTTCTTCGGCCTCCCCGCCAGCACCACCCCCGGACCGTCCCGCCTGGCTCTGCTGAGCGGCGCCCCGGTGGTGCCGGCCTTCCTCATCCGCGACGGCGCCAGCGAGCGCCATCGCATCGTCGTGCTGCCGCCGATCGAACTGGTCAGGACCGGCGACCGTGAGGCCGACGCGATCGAGAATACGCAGCGCTGCACCGCCGTCATCGAGATGATGCTGCGCCGCCACCCGGAGCAGTGGATCTGGTTCCACAAGCGCTGGAAGACCCGTCCGCTGGGCGAGCCGCCCCTCTACTGAGCGTCGCGCCGGCGGGGCGGCCGCGTCCCGCCACCTCGCAACTTGCATGGCGAACCATTAAACACCGCAACCGATGAGTGAGTTGGGATGGCAGGCCTGGGTGACGCTGGCCGTGCTCGGGGGGGTGCTGGGGACGCTGGCGCTGACCGCCTACGCCGCCGACGTCGTCATGATCGGCGCGGTCTCGCTGCTGCTGGTCCTCGGCGTCGTGACGCCGGCCCAGGCGTTCTCGGGCTTCGCTAATGAGGGCCTGATCACCGTGGCGGTGCTGTACGTGGTCGTCGCCGGCCTGCGCGACACCGGCGTCATGACCGAAGTGGCGCAGCGCATCTTCGGCCGGCCGCGCTCGCTCATGGCCGCGCAGCTGCGCATGATGCTGCCGACCGCGACGCTCTCGGCGTTCATGAACAACACGCCATTGGTCGCGGCATTGGTGCCGGCGGTCGGCGAGTGGACCAAGAAGCACCGCCTGCCGGTGTCGAAGTTCATGATGCCGCTCAGCTTCGCCACCATCCTCGGCGGCCTGTGCACGATGATCGGTACCAGCACCAACGTCGTCGCGGCCGGCCTGATGCGCGAGGCCGTGGACGCGGGCCGCCTCGACCAGGGCATGGGATTCTTCACCCTCACCTGGGTCGGCGTGCCGTGCGCCCTCGCCGGCATCGCCTACATCGCCATCGGCAGTCGTTGGCTGCTGCCCGATCGGCGGCCGCCGCTCGACGAGCGCGACGATCCGCGCGCCTACACGGTCGAGATGATGGTCGTCGCGGGTGGCGGCGTCGACGGCAAGACGATCGAGGACGCCGGCCTGCGCCACCTGCAGAGCATGTATCTCGCCGAGGTCGATCGCGCCGACGAGATTATCGCGGCGCCGCCGCCGACGTTGCGGTTGCAGGCCGGCGACCGGCTGGTGTTCGTCGGCGTCGTCGACGCGGTCGTCGAGCTGCAGCGCATCCGCGGCCTCGCCCCGGCGACCGACCAGGTGTTCAAGCTCGCCGGCGACCGCGCCGGCCGCGTCTTGATCGAGGCCGTCGTCTCCGACCAGTGCCCGCAGGTCGGGCTGACCATCCGCGCCGCCCGCTTCCGCACCCAGTACAACGCCGTCGTCATCGCCGTCGCGCGCAGCGGCACGCGGCTGCGCCAGAAGCTCGGCGATATCGTGCTGCAGGTCGGCGACACGCTGCTGCTCGAAGCGCGCCCCTCCTTCGTGCAGCAGCATCGCAACTCGCGCGACTTCTTCCTCGTCAGCGCCCTGGCCGACTCCAGCCCGCTGCGCAGCGAGAAGGCCGGGCTGGCGCTCGCCATCCTGCTCGGCATGGTGCTGATGGCGACGCTCGGCGAAGAGCTGTCGGCCCTCGCGTCGCTGCGCCTCGGCATGCTGCAGGCAGCGCTGCTTGCCGCCGGCGCGATGCTGTTGACCCGCTGCTGCTCGGCGACGGCGGCGCGCCGGGCGATCGACTGGCAGGTGCTGGTGGTGATCGGCGCGACCTTCGGCCTCGGCAAGGCGTTGGAGGGCACCGGCGCGGCCGCCTTCCTGGCCCAGTCGCTGGTCTCGCTGGCCGGCCCGGATCCGCTCACCCAACTCATCGTGCTCTACGGCCTGACCATGGTGCTCACCGAGGTGCTCTCGAACACCACGGCGATCGTACTGGCGTTTCCCATCGCCATCGACGCGGCGGCGCGGCTCGGCGTCGCCCCGATGCCGTTCCTGGTCGCCATCACCATCGCCGCCTCGTGCGGCTTCGCGACGCCGATCGGCTACCAGACCAACCTGATGGTGTACGGCCCGGGCGGCTACCGCTTCAGCGACTTCGTGCGCTTCGGCGGTGTGCTCAATCTGCTCATCTGGCTGGTGACGGTGCTGGTCACCCCCCTCGCGTTCCCCTTCACCCGCTGAGCCGCGCCGGCGCCGTCGCTCAGGCGGCGGCGAGCGACGCGGCGATGGCGTCGAGCGCCCGCGCGCTGTCGGCCTCGGAGATGATCAACGGCGGCGCCAGGCGCACGACCGTATCGCGGTGCAGCGTCCAGTTGAGGATCAGGCCGCGCGCGAAGGCCTCGCGGCAGAACGCCTGGGTGTGCTCGGACGTCGCGAACTCGAGCCCGATCAGCAGGCCGCGGCCGCGCACGCCGCGCAGCACCGGGCCGATCAACGCCGCCAGGCGCGCCCGCCAGGTCTCGCCGAGGGCGGCGGCGCGCGCCGGGAGCCGTTCGCGCGCGGCGAACTCGAGCGCGGCGAGGCCGGCGGCGCACGACAGCGGGTGGCCGCCGAAGGTGGTGACGTGCGCCAGCGGTGGGTCGTGCGAGAGGCTCTGCATCAACTCCGGGCGACCGATGAAGCCGCCGAGCGGCAGCCCGCCGCCCAGCGCCTTGGCGAGCACCAGTACGTCGGGCGTGACGCCCCAGTGCTCGGCCGCGAACCAGGTCCCGGTACGCCCCAGGCCCGTCATCACCTCATCGAAGATCAGGAGCGCGCCGACCGCGTCGCAGCGCGCCCGCAGGGCTGGCAGGAACTCCGCCGACGGGACGCGCACGCCGCCCTCACCCTGGATCGGTTCGACGACGACGGCGGCGACGCGCTCGTCGATGCGCGCCAGATCCTCGACGCGGTCAAATGGCAGAAAGGCGACGTCGGCCAGCAACGGTTCGAACGGCGCCCGGTAGCGCGGGCTGTCGCACAGCGACAGCGCCCCGAGGGTGTCGCCGTGGTAGCCGCCGCCAAACGCCACCAGCCCGGCCCGCCCGGTCGCCTTGCGCGCCAGCTTGAGCGCGCCCTCGATGGCCTCGGCGCCGCTGTTGCAGAAGAACGTCGTCGACAGGTCGCCGGGTGCGAGTTCCGCCAGGCGTTGCGCCAGGCGCACCTGCGGCTCCAATACGGCTTCGCCGTACACCAGGACGTGCAGGTAGCGCTCGGCCTGGTCGCGCACCGCGGCTACCACCTCGGGGTTGCAGTGCCCGACGCCGGCGACGCCGATGCCGGAGAGGAGGTCGAGGTACTCCCGCCCGTCGGCGTCCCACACCGACGCCCCCTCGGCGCGCGCCACGACCAGCCCGAGCGGCGACTCGGAGGTCTGGCAGACGTGGCGCAGAAAGGCGCGCCGCAGTTCCTCAGGCTGCATCGTGCACCACCCAGTCGGCCAGCCGCGGCCGCCCGCCCTGCCGCCAGTCGAGCGGCGGTCGTTGCATCTCGCCGAGTCGGCACACCCGGTGGACGCCGCCGGCCCGCAGCCCGGCGGCGCGCTCGTCCCAACGCTCGCTGGGCGCCGCCAGGCCGGCGCACTCGAGCCACGGCCGCGCGGCGGCGATGAGGGCGACGATGTCTGCGCAGCGCCGCACCGGCATCACCCGCAGCGACCGGCCGAGCGGCGAGGGCTGGAAGCGCGGCCGCCCATCGAGCACGACACTGCCGCCCGCCTCGTCCGCCAACGCGTGCAGGACGCACGGTTCACCGCCGAACGACTCCCAGGCGGCGCTATCGCGCCAGCGGCGGATCGCCAAACGCTCGCCGATCAGAAGTTCGGCGGGCGGCAGGGAGTCGGCCAGGGCGGCCAGGGCGGAGAACAGCAGCTGCGCGAAGGCGGCGGCGTCGTCGCGGTCGCCCTCGACGAAGCACAGTTGCGGCGACAGGCAGCCGCGCTGGTCCCACGTGGCAACGTCCTCGGCCAGCGCCGACGCGGCGGCGGCATCGCCGGCCTGTTCGCGGCTGACGACGGCGAAGCTGACGCGGTGGCCGTGGCCGATGAAACGGCCGCGGGCGCGGTTGGCGAGGGCGGTGATCGCCGCGTCGTCGCCGGCGGCAACGACCAGGTCGGCAGCGGCGAGCGCGGCGTCCTCGCGGGCGCGTTCGCCGCCCGGCCAGTAGTGGACGGCGAGGGCGTCGGCCAACTGCGGATCGTGCGCCGCGATGGACTCGACGAACAGGGGCGGAAAGGCGCGATCGCCGCGTCCCGGCTTGAGCAGCGCGGTCGAGCCGACCGCCAGCGACAGTGCCATCGGGACCGCTGCCAGGCCGGGGAGGTTGCCGGGCAGGACGTGCAGGATGAGGCCCGGTCCGCAGCGCCCTCCCGCCTCGGCGGCGACCAGCTCCGGCAGGCGGCGCAGCGGCTCCAGTAGGGCGGGCAGGGCGTGACGGATCATCGGTGGCGAGTATCCGGTGGCGGCGGGCAGTGCGGCGACGGCGCGCGCCATCCAGACCGATTGCGGAGCCAGCCAGGCCTCGACGACGTCGGCGAGGCTGGCGAGGACCTCGGCGCGCGGGCGGGCGGCGAGGGCGGGTCGGGCCGCGCGCAGCGCCGCGACGTCGTGCGCCAGGGCGGTGGCGTCGGGGGGTGCGGTCGCCGGCTGCCCGCTGGCCATCAGGCGGCATCCCAGAGGGCGGCGGTCAGCGAACAGCCGCGCGCTTCCGCCCCCTGGGCGCGGCCGTGCAGAACGAAGCCGTCGTGCAGGGTCGCGCCGAGATCCTCCGAGAGCACCGCCATGGCGGTACCGGCGTTGGCGAGATCGACGTGGCTCAGGAGTCCCGGCGCGCCGGGCGCCGCCGGCAGCAGGGTGACCGGATCGAGAACCGTGACGCGGGCCCAATGCGGCGCCAGCTTGCGGCGCGGCGCGTGCCGGCCGGCGACGCGGTCGGCGATGACGCTGTCGTAGCACTGGCTCGACAACTCGGCCATGCCGTACTCGTTGACGACGAAGTAGCCCGGTACGGCGAAGGCGCTCCAGACCGCGTGCAGCAGGCCATTGCGCGACAGCCGACGCGGCGTGCCCTTGTCGCCGCCGGTGTCCATGATGCGGCTGCCGTGCGGCAGGCGAAAGGTGAGTCGCTCGGCGGCGAGGGCGTCGAGTGCGCGGACCAGGGCGCCGGTCGTCGTCAGGAGGGCCAACGGTTCGCCGTCGCGTTCGCTGGCGTGCAGGCGCTCGACGAGGCAGTCGAGGTCGAGGCGCTCGGCGTCGGCCGCCCAGGCGCCGCTGCCGTCGTCAAAGGCCTGCATCGCCCAGGCGATCATCTGCGCCAGGGAGGAATCGGGTTGCGCCGACGGCGGCGGCACCAGCGACACCAGGCGCAGGCGCGGGCGGTCGGGGAACAAGAAGCGGCGCAGGCCGGCCAGCGCGGAGCGCTCATACAGGCGCAGGTCGGGCAGGGCGTGCCGCGAGCGGGTCTCGGTGCCGTGCGTCGTGCCGCTCGACAAGAAGGTGCGTGCGGCGGCGCCGCAGCGCAGCTCGGCGTGCTTGAAGGCGACGATCGGCACCGGCGGGATGGCACGCCAGTCGGCGACGCTCTCGGGCGTCGCGCCGCGGTCGAGGCAGAAGCGCTGGTAGGCTGCGCAGTGGGTGAACTGATGGCGGAAAACGGCGAGGGCGAGCTCCTCGAAGCGGTCAGCCGCGGCGTCGTCGATGTACGCCAGGACGCGGTCGTACAGCGGGTCCACCGGCGGACGCTAGCACGCGACTCCGGGCCCGCAAACGCAGCCCGGTGTGGGTGCTTGCTGCCTTGACACGTCGGCGGGCGACAGCCAGCATCCGAAAGTATCCCAGAGGGGGTTAGGGGCCGCATGGAACGTTCCAACGTCATCGTCGTCGCCGTCGTCATCGCCGCGCTGGCATTCTTCGGCCTGCAGTTCTTCTCCGGCGCTCCGGATGAGACCGAGCTCCTGGCCAGCCGGGGCACACTTGGTGCCGACGTGGCGGACGGTGCGGCCGGCAGCGGGGAGGGCGTCGGCCGGGCCAGTGGCGCCGCTGCCGATGCGCGCCGGGCGCGGCTGGGCGGCTTCAATGCCGATGCGCGACCCGGCGCCAGCGGCGGCACACGGCCGGGCGGCGCCATCGGTTATGGCAAGGGTTCGGGGGCCGATGTCGTGTCCGGCAGCGCGCGGGCGGGTGGCGGGTCGGTCGGCGTCTCCGGCAGCAGCGCCGGCGGCAGCGCCGGCGGCTCGGCCGGTATCATCGGCGGCGCCGGCGGCGGGCTCGGGCCGCGGCCGCAGCGCAAGGACGACATCGTCGATTCGCTCAGCGCGCGGCCGCCGACCAAGAGCGATCTCGACGCGCCGCAGCCGGTCGACAACGGCGACGACATCGCGCTGAAGGTCGCCAAGACCGATGACATTTCGGACCAGGCCGGCCAGGCCGAGGGCGAGGTGCGCGAGGCCGAGGACGGTGAGGAAGGTATCGTCATTCCGGAGGACGGGCGCGTCGAGTTCCCCAACGCCGGCAACGCGTCGAAGGAGGGCAGCATCTCCTTCACGATCAAGCCCGACTGGGCGGGTGCGGACGCGAGCGACAACGCCATCGTGCAGATCCGCGAGGAGCACGCCTGGAACAACGGCCTGGAGATCGTCAAGAACGGCGAGTACCTGCGCTTCATCCTGCGCGACAACACCGGCAAGGAAGCCGATATCAGCTACAAGATCTCCGACTGGGAGCCGAACCAGGAGCGGACCATCGAATTCTCCTGGGGCGAGGGCCGCACCGAGGCGAGTGTCGACAACCAGATCGTCGGGCGCAACGAGTACCCGGGCGAGTTGCAGTTCAGCCAGGGCACGCCGCTGATCTTCGGCGCCGACCACGCCGGCAGCAACTACGGCAGCGCGCGGGCGCGCATCAACCAGTTCACCGTCTCGCGCGTGCCGCTCTTCCGCTGAGGTCGCCGGCGCCCGACGCGTCAGCGCGCGGGCCCCAAACGCACGAAGGCCCGCTGCCGTTGCCGGCAGCGGGCCTTCGTCGTTTCAGGCGCGCGGGGCGCGACTCACATCATGCCGCCCATACCGCCCATGCCACCCATGCCGCCCGGCGGCATGCCGCCACCGCCGCCGGCGCCCTTCTCTTCGGGCTTCTCGGCGATCAGCGCCTCGGTGGTGAGGAGCATGCCGGCGACCGAGGCCGCGTTCTGCAGGCCGATGCGGACGACCTTGGTGGGGTCGACGATACCGGCCTTGATGAGGTCCTCGAACTCCTCCTTGGCGGCGTTGAAGCCGAAGGAGCCCTTGCCGTTCTTGACGCGATCGAGGACGATCGCGGCTTCCCAGCCGGCGTTGCTGGCGATCCAGCGGCAGGGGTCTTCGACGGCGCGGCGGACGATGTTGGCGCCCACCTGCTCTTCGGCGTTGAGCTTCAGGCCGTCGAGTGCCGACGAGGCGCGGATCAGGGCGACGCCGCCGCCCGGGACGATGCCTTCCTCGACCGCGGCGCGGGTCGCGTGCAGAGCATCCTCGACGCGCGCCTTCTTCTCCTTCATTTCGATCTCGGTCGCCGCGCCGACGCGGATGACCGCGACGCCGCCGACCAGCTTGGCGAGCCGCTCCTGCAGCTTCTCACGGTCGTAGTCGGAAGTGGTCTCGTCGACCTGGGCACGGATCTGCTTGATGCGGCCCTCGATGTCGCCCTTCTTGCCGGCGCCATCGACGATGGTCGTGTTGTCCTTGTCGACGACGACGCGCTTGGCGCGGCCGAGGTCGTTCAGGGTGATGTTCTCGAGCTTGATACCGAGCTCCTCGGCGATGACCTTGCCACCGGTGAGGATGGCGATGTCCTCGAGCATGGACTTGCGGCGGTCGCCGAAGCCGGGCGCCTTCACCGCCGAGCAGTGCAGGGTGCCGCGGATCTTGTTGACCACCAGCGTGGCGAGGGCTTCACCCTCGATGTCCTCGGCGATGATCAGGAACGGCTTGCCGGTGCGCGCGATGGCCTCGAGCACTGGCAGCAGGTCCTTCATCGCGCTGATCTTCTTCTCGTGAATCAGCAGGTAGACGTCCTCGAGCACCGCCTCCATCTTGTCGGCATCAGTGACGAAGTACGGCGACAGGTAGCCGCGGTCGAACTGCATGCCTTCGACGACTTCCAGCGTCGTGTCGAGGCTCTTGGCCTCCTCGACCGTGATCACGCCTTCCTTGCCGACCTTGTTCATCGCTTCGGCGATGATTTCGCCGATGGTCGGGTCGTTGTTGGCGGAGATGGTGCCGACCTGAGCGATTTCCTTCTGGTCCTTGGTCGGCTTGGAGAGCGCCTTCAACTCGGCGGTCACCGCGACGACGGCCTTGTCGCAGCCGCGCTTGATCGACATCGGGTCGTGCCCGGCGGCGACCATCTTGGCGCCCTCGGCGAAGATGGCGCGGGCGAGCACCGTGGCGGACGTCGTGCCGTCGCCGGCGACGTCGGAGGTCTTCGAGGCAACCTCCTTCACCATCTGGGCGCCCATGTTCTCGAACTTGTCTTCGAGCTCGATTTCCTTGGCGACCGTGACGCCGTCCTTGGTGACGGTCGGGGCGCCGAAGGACTTGTCGAGCACGACGTTGCGGCCCTTGGGGCCGAGGGTGACGGTGACGGCGTCGGCGAGCAGGTTGACGCCCCTCAACACCTTATCGCGCGCTTCTTGGCCAAATTTTACGATCTTTGCCGGCATGATTCCTCCCGCGCAGCGCGCGCTTACTTGCCCTCGAGGACGCCGAGAATGTCGTCCTCGCGCATGATCAGGTGTTCCTCACCGTCGACCTTCACTTCGGTGCCGGAGTACTTGCCGAACAGGATGCGATCGCCGGCCTTGACGTCGAGCGGCACGAGCTTGCCCGCATCGTTGACCTTGCCCTTCCCGACCGCGATGACCTTGCCCTCCTGGGGCTTTTCCTTCGCGGTGTCCGGGATGATGATGCCACCCTTGGTCTTTTCCTCTTCTTGGACGCGCACGACGATGACGCGATCCTGCAATGGGCGAATTTTCATACCCTTTTCTCCTTCCTTCCGTCTTCGAGTTGTGGATTGAGGCCGTGCCCGCCTGGCGGGAACGCACGCCGCGGCCGGGATTCGACCGCGGCTGAAATAGGCACGCCGCCCGATGTGTCAACCGGGCGCGTTACTTTTTCTGCTTGCGAAGCTCCTCGTCCATGTAGCGTTGATACAGAATGTCCCACTCGCGGCCGCCCGCCGGCACCTTGCGCGACAGGGATTGGATCTTGCGCTGGACGATCTCGTCGAGCTTGGCGTCGTGCTCGCGCTCGCCTTCGAGGGCGCGCTTGATGTGCTGCAGCGCCAGGCGCTCGTGGGCGACCTCCGCCAGGCCCTCCTTGCGCAGGGTCTCGAGGATGGCGTGCGCGAGATACGACTGCCGGCCCTCACTGAAGCGCATCAGAGCGTAAAACCTCGTTCTTTTGCGAGCCGCTGCTTGATCCCCTCAATGAGCTTGTTCTGATCCATGCCCAGCCCCTGCCGGCCAAGCTTGGTGGCCATGCGTTCGGCCTCGTCCTCGAGTGCTTCCTCGGCGCGCAGGTTGTCGAGGATCAGGCGGCGGATGCGCTCCGCGACCTGCTTTTCGGTCGCCTGCAGGACGATGAAGCCGGGCTTGGCGAGGACGCGCACGATCTCGTCAGCCAGTCGGGCGATCCCTGCCTCGGGGATGTGCATCCCGCGACCATAGCCCGAGCGCCCGGCGCGCGTAAACCCATGCGAGGCATCGCCGATGCGGGTCGTGGCGGTTCCGCCCGCGCTCGCCCCCTTCAGTGCCTGGGGGCAAGTATGGCACTCTGCCGCCGGTGTCCGACTCCCTCGCCCTGCTGCGCTCGCTCGACCCCGCCGCCCTCGCGCTCGCGCTCGCCCTCGGCGCCGGGCTGCTCGCCGGCCTGCTGCTCGGCTGGTTGATCGCGCGTGCCCGCGCCGGCCGACCGTTGGCGGCGGCGGCGGCGCGGGTCAGCGAGATCGCCACCCGCCTCGAGGAGCGCTCGGCCCGGGTCGGCGCCGTCGAGGGGGAACGCGACGCCGCCCGCGCCGACGCGGCGGCGCTGCGCGAGCAACTCGCCGGGCTGCGCGCCGCCCAGGCCGGCCTGACCTCCCAGGCCGCGGCTGAGCGCGTCGCGGCCGCCGACAAGCTCGCCACCGTGCAGGACGCCGAGCGGCATCTGCGCGAGGCCTTCGCCTCGCTGTCGGCCGAGGCCCTGCGCCAGAACAGCGAATCCTTTCTCGCCCTGGCGCGCACCTCCATGGGCGAGTTCCAGCAGGGCGCCGCGCACGCGCTGGAGGCGCGCCAGAAGGCGATCGCCGATCTGGTGGCACCGATCCACGACTCGCTGCAGCAGGTCGGCAGCAGGCTGGCGGAGGTCGAGAAGCTGCGTATCGGCCAGCATGCCAGTCTCGGCGAACAGGTCGCGGCGCTGGCGCGGACGCAACTGCAGCTGCAGTCCGAGACCTCCAACCTGGTGCGCGCCCTGCGCGCCCCGGCGGTGCGCGGGCGTTGGGGCGAGATGCAGCTGCGCCGCGTCGTCGAAATGGCCGGCATGCTCGAGTATTGCGACTTCGACGAGCAACGCGTCGCGTCGCACGAGGACGGCCGCGTCCGTCCCGACCTGATCATCCGCCTGCCCGGCGGCAAGCAGGTGGTCATCGATGCCAAGGCGCCGCTCGGCGGCTACCTCGACGCCCTCGAGGCCGGCGACGACGCGCAGCGCGAGATGCATCTGCGCACCCACTCGCGCCAGGTGCGCGACCACATCACCAAGCTCAGCCAGAAGGCCTACTGGAGCCAGTTCGACGGCACGCCTGAGTTCGTCGTGCTGTTCCTGCCCGGCGAGACGTTCTTCAGCGCCGCGCTGCAGTTCGACCCGGGGCTGATCGAGTACGGCGTCGACCAGAAGGTCCTCCCCGCCAGTCCGACGACGCTGATCGCGCTGCTGCGCGCCGTCGCCTACGGCTGGCGCCAGGAGCAGCTGGCGGAGAACGCGCAGCAGATCAGCGCCCTCGGCCGCGAGCTGCACGAGCGGGTGGTGAAGTTCGCCGAGCATTTCGAGGCCGTGCGCAAGGGGCTCGACGGGGCGGTGGTGGCCTACAACAAGGCCGTCGGCTCGCTCGAGACGCGCGTGCTGGTGTCGGCGCGGCGCTTCAAGGAGCTCGGCGCCGGGTCGGAGGCGGACGTGCCGGCCGTCGACGCGATCGACCGCACGACGCGCCAACTCAGCGCCCCGGACGCGGACTGAGGGGGCCGCGCCCTCCGCCTGTGGTATAGCGCCTCGGTGCGCGCGTTCATCCTGACGCCGGCGTCCCAGACCCGCGACGGCGTCGCCGAGGTTCACCTGCACGGCGTGCTGGAGACCGGCGAGCCGTGCCTGATCGTCGATGACCGGCTGCGCCCGTACTTCTTCGTCGCCGCGGCGGATCGCGCCCGCGCCGCGGCGCGCGTGCCCGGCCTGGCGTTCGAGGAGACGGCGCTGCGTACTTTTGCCGCCGCCCCCGTGCTGCGCGTCTCCGCGGCGCAGCCGGGCGAGCTGATCGGGCTGCGCACGCGCCTGGAATCGGCCGGCATCGCCTGCTTCGAGGCCGATCTGCGCTTCGCTTCGCGCTACCTGATCGACCGCGGCATTCGCGGCGCCGTGCGCCTCGGCGGCCACGGCGAGGCGCACGGTCGCTGCGGCCGTCTCTTCCGCAACCCCGAGCTGACGCCCTGCCACTGGACGCCGACCCTGCGCGTGCTGTCGATCGACATCGAGACCGACCCGCGCGCCGAGCACGTGCTGTCGATCGCCCTGCACACCCCGGCCCTCAGTCGTGTGCTGCTGGTCCATCAGCATGCCTTCCCGCACGCCGAGCCGGTGCATTCCGAACGCGCCCTGCTGCAGCGCTTCCTGGCCTACGTCGAGGAGCTCGATCCCGACGTCATCACCGGCTGGAACGTCGTCGACTTCGACCTCGCGGTGCTCGCCCGCCGCGCCCAGCACTACGGCATCCCCTTCACCCTCGGCCGCACCGACGAACCGCTCGAGCTGCGCCGCGACGGATCCTACACGCGCGCCTCGCGCGCCATCGTTGCCGGCCGCCTGGTGCTCGACGGCCTGGCGCTGCTGCACGGCGCCTTCATTCGGCTGCCCGATTTCAAGCTCGAGACCGCCGCGCAGACGATCCTCGGCCGCGGCAAGCTGATTGCCGGCGACGGCCGCGCCGAGGCGATCCTGCACGCCTACCACGAGGACACCGAGCGCTTCGTCGCCTACAACCTCGAGGACGCACGCCTGGTCAGCGACATCCTGGCGCGCACCGGCCTCATCGAGCTGGCGGTCGAGCGCAGCCTGCTCACCGGCATGCCGCTCGACCGCGTCAGCGCCGCCATCGCCTCGGTCGACTCGCTCTACCTCGCGGCCCTGCGCCGGCGCGGCCGCGTCGCCCCGTCGGTCGGCCGCACCAACTCCGACGTGCGCCTGACCGGCGGGCACGTGATGGAGTCGGCGCCGGGCCTCTATTGCAACGTGCTCGTCTTCGATTTCAAGAGCCTCTACCCGAGCATCATCCGCACCTTCAATCTCGACCCGTTGACGCTGCTGGCGGCCGACGCGCCGACCAACACGGCCGCGGTCACGGCGCCGAACGGCGCCCGCTTCCGCCAGGACGAACGCGGCATCCTGCCCGAGCTGGTCGAGCATCTTGGCGACGAGCGCGCGCTGGCCAAGCGCGAGGGCCAGGCGGTGAAGGCGAACGCCATCAAGATCCTGATGAACTCGCTCTACGGGGTGCTCGGCGCCGGCTCCTGCCGGCTGTTCTCGCCGGCGGTGTCGAACGCCATCACGCAGTTCGG
This sequence comes from bacterium, assembly GCA_031401035.1. Taxonomy (GTDB): domain Bacteria; phylum Desulfobacterota; class Binatia; order HRBIN30; family CADEER01; genus JANNRA01. Next base: position 55,413 of record JANNRA010000220.1, read on the forward strand.
CCAGCAGCTCATCCGCGCCGCCGGCGAGTTCGCCGGCGCGCACGGCTATCGGGTGATCTACGGCGACACCGATTCGCTCTTCGTCGATGCCGGCGTCGCCGATCCGGATGAGGCGCTGGCCCGCGCCGAGACGCTGCGCGCCGCCATCGGCGCCGCCGTCGCCGACCTCGTGCACGACCGCTACGGCTGCGCGAGCCATCTCGAGCTCGAGTTCGAGAAGCTCTACCTGCGCTTCTTCCTGCCCGAGGTGCGCAGCGGCAAGACCGGCAGCAAGAAGCGCTACGCCGGCCTGCTGCGCGCCGCCGACGGAACAACGCGCGTCGAGTTCGTCGGCCTCGAATCGGTGCGGCGCGACTGGAGCGCCGTCAGCAAGCGCTTCCAACTCGGCCTGCTCGAGCGCGTCTTCGCCGACCAGCCGGTGGACGAGTTCGTGCGCGCCTTCGTCGCCGACCTGCGCGCCGGCCGCCACGACGACGCGCTCGCCTACCGCAAGGCGGTGCGCAAGGATCTCGCCGCCTACACCAAGACGACGCCGCCGCACGTGCGCGCCGCCCGCAAGCTCGGCGACCAGGCCGGCCGCATCATCGTCTACACCATGACCGCCAACGGCCCCGAGCCGGCCGGCGAGGAGACCGCGCCGCCCGACTATCCGCACTACGTCGAGCACCAGCTCAAGCCGGTCGGAGACGCCATCCTGCGCTTCCTCGGCACCGACTTCGACACCCTCACCGGCGCCCGCCGCCAGCTGTCGCTGTTCTGAGCCCAGCCGGCGTACGTGACGCCGTGCCCGCGCCGCGCTAGGAGGCCGTCATGACGATCGTGCGCATGGTGATGGTCGCCACCCTCGCCGGCCTGGCGGCATGCACGCCGACGCAACCACCGCCGGCGTTCCTGCTGCCGGGCGCCGGCGTCGCCCCGCCGCCGCTGCCGGCCGGCGAGAACATCAGCGTCACGCCGCTGCGCAGCAGCGACCACGCCAGCGTCGCGGCGGTGCAGATCCGCGATCGCGAGCCACCGCACGTCCATACCCGCTACGACCTGACCGTCGTCCTCGCCCGCGGCGCCGGCACGCTGTGGCTCGCCGGCGTGGCGCGGCCGATGCGCGCCGGCGACAGCGCTTTCATTCCCAGGGGCACGCCGCACTACTTCGTCAACGACGGCGACAGCCCGGCGCTGGCGGTGGTCGTCTTCGCGCCGCCGTTCTCCGGCCCCGATCAAGCGCCGGCGCCGTAGTGGCGCGGAATGGGTCTTTCGTCGGTGTGAGGTTCCCCTGGAGGGGGGCGGCCCCCCGGCCGCCGGGGGGGGACAGCGCCACCCCCCCCGAAAAAAAGCCCCCCCCGCGCGGGGGCCCCCCACACC
>JANNRA010000221.1:0-7941 GCA_031401035.1 bacterium
GCCCGCTCTCCCGGCGCGTTGCATGGCGGGCGAGCCGCCCGCGCTCCCGGCCGCTGCCATGGGCCTAGTTCAGTCAAGGAGCCGCACCGATGAAGATCCGCGCCGCCATCTGCTGGGAACCCAAGCAACCGCTCGCCGTCGAGACCATCGACCTCGAGGGTCCGAAGGCCGGCGAGTGCCTGGTCCGCCTCGCCGCCACCGGCGTCTGCCACACCGACGCCTACACCATGAGCGGTCGCGATCCGTCCGGCCTGTTCCCCTGCGTGCTCGGGCACGAGGGCGCCGGCGTCGTCGAGGAGGTCGGCCGCGGCGTCACGGCGCTCAAGAAGGGCGACCACGTCATCCCGCTCTACATCCCCGAGTGCCGCAACTGTAAGTTCTGCCTCAGCGGCAAGACCAACCTGTGCAGCGCGCTGCTGGCGACGCAGGGTCAGGGGCTGATGCCCGACGGCAGCAGCCGCCTGTCGCACAATGGCACGCGCCTGCTGCATTACATGGGGACCTCGACCTTCGCCGAGGCGACCGTGGTGCCGGAGATCGCGCTCGCCAAGATCCGCCCCGACGCACCGCTCGACAAGGTCTGCCTGCTCGGCTGCGGCATCACCACCGGCGTCGGCGCGGTGCTCAACACGGCCAGGGTACACCCCGGCGCGACCGTCGCCGTCTTCGGCCTCGGCGGCATCGGTGTCTCCGTCGTGCAGGGCGCCGCCATGGCCGGCGCCGAGCGCATCATCGGCGTCGATCTCAACGCCAAGAAGTACGAGCTGGCGCAACAGTTCGGCGCCACCGACTTCCTCAACCCCGCCGACACGCCGAACGTCGCCGAGGCGCTGGTCGAGCTGACCGGCGGTGGCGTCGACTTCGCCTTCGAGTGCATCGGCAACGTCGAGGTGATGAACCAGGCGCTGATGAGCTGCCACAAGGGTTGGGGCCAGTGCGTCATCATCGGCGTCGCCGGCGCCGGCGAGGAGATCCACGTCCGCCCCTTCCTGCTCGTCACCGGCCGCACCTGGCGCGGCACCGCCTTCGGCGGCACGCGCGGCCGCACCCAGCTGCCGACCTACGTCGACTGGGCGATGAGCGGGCGGCTCAAGGTCGACGAGTACGTCACCCACACCATGCCGCTCGAGCGCATCAACGAGGCGTTCGACCTCATGCACCGCGGCGAGAGCATCCGCAGCGTGGTGACGTTATGACTTTTCAACGCCGGCGCGGCGGCTCCCACCAGGAGCGATGCATGCGCCGACTGCGTACGCCGTTCATCCTCGTGCTGGCGATGCTCCTGCTGGCCGGAGTCCCCGCGGCGTCGTGTGCGATCGACGGCGGGACCGACAGCTCTCTCCTGGCCAGGGGCACGGCGCCGAACGGCATCGCGGTCGGCAACCGTGGGGCGACCGAGGTGATCGTGCGCGAGGTCACCATCGCCCCCGGCGCTTCGACGGGCTGGCACTACCACCCCGGCGAGGTGGTCGCCGTCGTGAAGTCCGGCACCCTGACGCGGACCCTGTACGACTGTTCGACCGAGGTGACCACCGCCGGCACCGCCATCGTCGAGCCGGGCGGACTCGCGCACAGCCACAACGGCCGCAACCTCGGCACGGAGCCGGTGGTCCTGGTCGCCACCTACGTGCTGCCGGCCGGCCAGCCACTGTCGCAGGCCGTTCCCGCGCCCGCGCACTGCCAGCCCTGATCGAGCGGAGCGCTCCATGATTAAGCTCGTCTATATCGTCCGCCGCCGCGCCGACTTCGCGCCGCGCGACTTCTCCCGCCGCTGGTTGGCGCACGGGCCCCTGGTGCGCGACCTCGCCGCCGCCATCCACGCGCGGCGCTACGTGCAGAGCCACACCATCGACACACCGCTCAACGCACAGATCGCCGCCTCACGCGGCATGGGCGAGGCATACGACGGCATCACCGAAGTCTGGTTCGACAGCCTCGACGAGCTCGTCGCCGGCCTGAGCACGCCCGAGGGACAGGCGGCACACGCGCGCCTGCTCGACGACGAGCGCGAATTCATCGATCTCGCCAGGTCCTTCATCTTCCTCACCGAGGAGCACGAGATCTTCGATCGCCGCTAGGCGGCAGAGGGGGCGCGAGTCTCCTCTCGTCGTCGCGCAGGCTGTGCCCGCGCACTGGGCCGAGGACCAGCCCACTGCGCCGACTCGCACAAAGCCCGCGACGGACGTGTATGCGCGCCGGCGAGTCCGCACTTCGCCCGTTACGCCGCCAACGTTGGCGGCTATGCCGTCTCCGGTGGCACCTGCGACCGCCCTGCCTGAACCGTTGGACGCCAACGGAATCCGCCAGTATTCTCACCGCGTGCCTGATCCCGTTATCGCGCCGGCCCCAGGCGTGGGTCGCCGGAATCGTTAGTCCGTATACATGTAGGTAGTGCTACGGGTGTCCAAGGTCGGGCATGAACTTGAAGACAATTCTGGCCGTAATCGTTTTGGCGGCGTACGCCGCCGTCCTGTCGATTCTGACGATGCGGGGATCGTTGGTTCTCGCCTTCGTGCCGAGTGTGTTGGCGCTCTGCTGGCGACGAAGATCCTTGAAAAGAACGTTCGTCTCCCTGCTCGTGGTGTACACGGCTCTCGCTGCGGCACCGATCGATGTTGCATTCGACAAAACAGGTACGTTCGGGGTCCAAGTGATTCCATTTCTGTGGGGTCTGCCGAATGAATTTGGCCGGGAGATGATCGAGAAGCGGGAACAGTTTCCTGCAGGATGCATCGTCCCAATGTACCCTGCCCGCTATGCGCTCGTCTTAACGCGATGACAGCCGAGCGCGCTAACAAACCGGTGGAGCCGACGCCGAAAGACGGCGCGGCTCACCGCCCGCGTTAGGCAGGTCGCACTCGTGCCCATCGGACCGGTTGGTGCCGCGGCGTTCCTTCTCGTGTGGCTGCTCCTCGTGGGCGCAATGGGGTACTTGGCCGTCGAGGCATTCTCATTCTTCGCCATGCGCCCATGGGCTTTCCGTCGCGGCCCAGTGGTTCTGCGCGAGCGACGGCAATCGTCTGGGCCTCATGCGCGAAACGACAGTATCCAGTTCACCCAATCTGGCCGCTTCCGAATCATCGCGCCCAACGTCGCGGTCTTTTGCTTTGGTCGGGGATGGCTAAGCCTCCGCCTCCGGACGATGGTGCCGATTAAGGGGACCATTGTGTGGCGCGATGGGTTCGCGGAAATCTCAGGACGGATACCTGTAGGGTCGGTCCTTGTTCCGTCCTTGTGGTTGCTCGGTGCTACGGTGTGGTCGTTCACGGTCATCTTCTCACCGGATGGCAGCTGGGAGTGGTTCTGGACTGTTCCCGCAGCGGCGGCGTTCGCCTTCATCTGGGGTCCGGCGTTCCTGCCGATAGAGAAACGTCGCGCTCTCAAGGTAGCTGATGAGATCCTTCAACGAAGTTGACGACGGTCTAACTCACCGCTCCAGCCGACGGGCCTGCGGCCCGCGCGGCTGACCGCTGGCCTTAGGCTGCTATGCGGTCGGCGAAGAGGGTGATGACGCTGGGTATACTGCTGCTGGCGGCGGAAGCATCGATCGGCATAGAGCCAACGAAACCTGCACCCGGCAGCGTGTCGGAGCTGCTCGTCGCGGCGGCGACGGCCACAAGCTGCGATGCGCAGCAGACGGCATGCAATGACATCGAGAACCTCGGCTGTGTCGCGGTGCCAAGCCTCGTGACCTTTGCGGGTGATCGTCGTCCTCTCCGGTGTGCGCGGATCCAGCTGCGAAACAGGTCGGGAGGAGCGTTTGAAGGCATTCGACACTATTCCCCAGGCCTCGTTGGGGACGCAGTCCAAGCGCTCCTGAATCAGCTCACCGGCCAGCACTTCGGGCCGGTCTACAATGGTTCAACCGAGCACGATCTGAATGCATCCGCTGCGGAATGGCGGGCATTTGTCGCAAAGACTCCGGTAAAGGATCTGTGCCGCGCATGGACGGCACCCTAACTCCGCAGTGCAGCCGACGCGGCTGACCGCTCGCGTTCGGCGTCGCAATGGCAGACGAGGTAGACTGCTCAGGTGATCTACGAGTGGGACCCGAAGAAGGTCCGTAGCAACCTACGCATCCATCGGGTCGCGTTCGAGGAAGCGGCAACCGTATTTCTCGACCCCTTCGCCGTGACCTACCCCGATCCCGACCACTCGAATGAGGACGACAGGGAGATCACGATCGGGTATTCTGCGAAACAACGGCTCCTGTTCGTGTCGCACTGCCGGCGGGGAGATCGTCAGCGAATCATCAGTGCACGTCGGACGACGCGACTGGAGCGGAGGCAACATGAAGAAGGTATCCCCGAAGAAAAAGCCTGACGGTTTGCGGCGCGAGTACGACCTGTCGCAGCTCAAAGGTGGGATGCGCGGCAAATATTACCGGCAGGCGACCAGCGGCACCAATCTCGTTCTGATCGAGCCTGACTTGACGGAACTGTTCCCGGACGGAGAGTCCGTCAACCGCGCCCTCCGCCTCCTTGCCGATACGGCGGGGGCAGCCGCGAGACTGTCCACTCGACGAAAGACGCCGAACAAGGCGATGCAGCCGACGCGCGCAAAAGTCGCGCCCGGGTGATCGCCGCCGTCCCCCCGCCCCCCTCGCGGCGCGCGCCGACGCGTCCTCGCCTCCTGACCCGTCGCCGCTGCCGCGCATGCCGCCGAGTCTTGCGCCGGCATTGCCGGGGCGCTACTTCCCCGCGAACTCACGGCGCTGAGCAGCGGAGGGCGGGATGGACACGGTACGCATAGGATTCGTTGTCGGCTCGTTGTTATTCTTGGCCGCCACCGGGTCGGCAGCCTGCCCCGGCGACTGCAACGGAGACGGGGCGGTCACGGTCAACGAACTGGTGCTCGGCGTGAACATCGCTTTCGGCAGTGCGGCGGTCACGCAGTGCGCATCGCTCGACGCCAGCGGCGATGGCACCGTGACCGTCAGCGAACTGATCGGGGCGGTGAACAGCGCGCTGGGCGGCTGCGGCGGCGGCAGCTTTGCGGGCCGCTATTCCGGACGGGTCACCTTCGACGCGACACACTCCGGCCTGATCGACCTGACCGCCGAGCGGAGCGGACAGATGCTCGGCACGCTGATGGTTTCCGACGCATCGAGCCGCCGCGCCGTCGGCGGCGTGGCCGGTCTCAGCTTCGTGTTTCCGGTCGGCGGCGTCTCGGTGGCGCTGACCGGCAGCCTGCTCGATCCGAATACCGGCGGCTTCGAGGCCACCGGAAGCTTCGTCGATGGCGCCGGGCAGACGGTGCCGGTGGTCATCAGCGGCACCCTGCCCGGTCCGACCGGCAGCACCAACGTCAACGTGTACGTCGGCAACGACCCGCCCTTCAGTGCGACGCTCGAGGCAGGTGCGCTCGCCACGCCGACCGCAACACCGCGCCCGACGCCACCGCCGGGCAACGGGCCGCGTATCGTCTATGCGGGTGGGATTCCGGCGCACATCCACGTCATCAACATCGATGGCTCGGGCGATACCCAGATCACCACCTCGGCTGGCACCGACGCCAATCCGGCCTGGAGCCCGGACGGCAGCCGGATCGCGTTTTCGACGCCGGACAGCGAGAACAGCCATGTCGGCATCGCGACCGTCAACGCCGACGGCAGCGACCTGCGCCTGCTGTCCAGTGAGCAGACGTTCCTGGACCTGCACCCGGCCTGGAGCCCGGACGGGAATCAGATCGCCTTCACCGCCGGCGGCGGCGATGCGATCGAGGTCATGAACGCGGACGGTTCGGACCGCCGCCGGCTGGTGACCAAGAGCGGCGGCGAGAGGTACAGTCATTTGTCGTGGAGTCCGGACGGCACCCGCATCGCCGTCCAGTCGACGCGCCCACGCGAGCTCGGCCACGCGCGCGAAGAGATCTGGGTGATGAACGCGGACGGCACGAATTTCGTCCGCCTGACGACCAACGACGTGGAGGACAGCCACCCGGACTGGACCCCGAACGGCCAGACAATTGTCTTTGGGCGGGCCGGGGTGGCCGGCGGCGTGTACCGCATCAACCCCGACGGGTCGGGCGAGACGCGGCTGCTCTTCGATCCGTTCGCGCTCGGCGTCGCCAGTCCGAACTGGAGCCACGACGGGCAACAGCTCGCCTACCAGTCGCTGTTCGGCCTGAAGATCACGAACGCCAACGGGGCCAACGCGGCGACGGTGCCGAACACCAACTTCGTCACCGATTTCGATCTGCGGTGAGGCCGCCGCGCAGTGGCCGCCGGTAGACGCACACCGCGGCGTCCTACGCGGGCGTCGCCCCGTCCCCGCCCTGGCCGGACGGCTCGAAGCGGTAGCCGACGCCACGCACCGTGAGGAAGTAGCGCGGCCGGTCGGGATCGGGTTCGAACTTGGCGCGCAGGCGGCCGACGAAGTTGTCGATCGTGCGGTGCGTCAGGTAGTCGGTGCGCCACACCTCGCCGAGCAGCGTCTCGCGCGTCAGGGCGCGCTCGGGATTGCGCAGAAAGTAGGCCAGCAGGGCGAACTCGCGCGCCGTCATCGCCACCGCCGCGCCGGCGCGCGTCGCCTGGTGGCGGTCGAGATCGACGCGCACGTCGCCGAACTCGCGCAGCGACTGCCCGGCGGCCTGCAGGCGGTGGCGGCGCAGCGCGGCGTTGATGCGGGCGCGCAGCTCCTCGAGGTTGAACGGCTTCGAGATGTAGTCGTCGGCGCCGAGTTGCAGGCCGAGCACCTTGTCGCCCTCCTCGCCGCGGGCGGTGAGGATCAGCACCGGCAGGTCGGGATCGACGGCGCGCAGGCGGCGCAGCACTTCGAGGCCGTGCATGCCCGGCAGCATGATGTCGAGCAACACCAGGTCGGGCGGATCGTCGACCGCCAGGCGACAGCCCGCCTCGCCGTCGGCCGCCGTCACCACCTCGTAGCCCTCGAGCGACAGGCTGAGCCGCAGGCCGGCGGCGATCGCCGCGTCGTCCTCGATCAGCAGTACGCGTTCAGAGGCCATGGACATCAGTAGGCGGCCGGGATGCGCAGACTGAAGGCGGCGCCGCCCTCGGGGCGGTTGCGGACGACGACCTGACCGCCGTGCGCCTGCACGACATGACGGACGATGGCCAGGCCGAGCCCGCTGCCCTCCTGCTTGCGGTCGAGGCGGTCGTCGATGCGGTAGAAGCGCTCGAAGATGCGGCGCCGCTCACGCCTCGGGATACCCGGGCCGCGGTCGGCGACGGTAAGCTCGACGTGGCCGTTCGCGGCCCGACAGGTGAGCTCGATGGCGGGCGCGTCGCCGCCGTACTTGGCGGCGTTCTGCAACAGGTTGAGCAACGCCTGGCTGAGCATGTCGCGGTCGGCGAGAATGGTCGGCAACTGCTTCGGCACATCGGTGGCGAGCGCGACATGGCGCTGCAGGCGGATCGGCTCGAAGGCGCGCAGGGCGGCGTCGACGACGGCGCCGACCGACTCCGGCTGGCGATGGTACACCAACGACCCCGCCTCCATGCGACCGAGGTCGAGCAGGCGGTCGATCAGCGTGCCGAGGCGGGCGCTCTCGTGGTCGAGCATCTGCAGGCACTGCCGGCGCTGCTCGTCGGTGAGCGGCCGCGGCCCGAGCAGAGTCTGCGAGAACAGCCGGATACTGGTCAGCGGCGTCTTGAACTCGTGCGAGACCTTGGAGAGGAAGTCGAGCTGTAACTGCGACAGGTCGGCGGTGCGCTTGAACGACAGCATCAGCCACACCGCCCCGACCAGGACGGCAACGCAGAAGGCGAGGATGAGGACGCCGAAGGTGATGTCGACGGTCTCGCGCTGGAAGACCAGCACCAGGATGCCGACCACCACCAGCGCCACCACCGGCACCAGCACGAAGGCCTCGGCTTTCTCGGCTGCGGAAAGCTTGGCATAGCGCTGGATCAATGTCGGCGCGATCTGCGGAGCATCGAACGAAGCCAGCGCGCGGATGGCATCGCGGCGCACGGCGGGT
>JANNRA010000222.1:0-18403 GCA_031401035.1 bacterium
CCGGGGGGGGCCCCCCCCGGCGGGCGCTTTTTTTTTGGGGGCCCCCCCCCTCCACCAAAATGCCCCCCCGGGAGGGGCGCCCTCCACCGCGCGCAACTGCATCAGAACGGATCGCGACAATGGCCATGACGCCGATCATCACCCTGCACGGGTTGCGCAAGCGCTTCGGCGCGCGCGTCGCGCTGGACGGCATCGACCTGACCCTCGACGGCGCGCAGGTGGTCGGCGTCGTCGGGCCCGACGGCGCCGGCAAGACGACGCTGCTGCGCACCCTCGCCGGCCTGCTGGAGGTCGAGGTCGGCATGGCGCGGGTGCTCGGGCACGACCTCGCCGACGACGTGCGCGAGCTCAAGCGCCAGGTCGGCTACGTGCCACAGGCCTTCAGCCTGCCGCGCGATCTGTCGGTGATGGAGAACCTGCGCTTCACCGCGCGCCTGCACCAGTTGCCCGCCGCGCTGTTCCGCGCCCGCGCCGAGGCGCTCCTGGCACGCACCGGGCTGGCGCCGTTCACCGCCCGACCGGCCGGGGCACTCTCCGGCGGCATGAAGCAGAAGCTGGCGATCAGTTGCGCGCTGCTGGCCGATCCGGCGCTGCTGCTGCTCGACGAGCCCACCGCCGGCGTCGACGTGCTGGCGCGCGACGAGATCTGGGCGATGCTGCAGGAGCGCCGGCAGCACAGCCTGATTCTCATCAGTACCAGCTACCTGGAGGAGGTCGCGGCCTGCGCCCGGTTGCTCTACCTCGACGCCGGCCGGGTCATCGCCAACGGCACGCCGGAGGCGCTGCGCGCCGGCATCCCGCTCGAGCTCTACCGCGCCTGGGGCGACGACCCGCGCGCAATCGCCGCCGCGGCGCGGGCGCTGCCGTACGTCGGCGAGGCGCGCGCCACCGGCCGCTACGCGCGCATCGAGGTGCCGCTGCCGCGCACGCCCGGCGCGGCGCGGGTGCTCGCCGACCTCGCCGCGCTGTCGGCGCACGTGCAACTCGCCGAGCAGGCCGCCATCGACATGGAGGCGACGCTGCTCGCCCTGGCGCGGAGCGGCGCCGCATGAGCGAGCCGATCATCGCCGCGCGTGGCCTGAGCAAGCGCTTCGGCGACTTCACCGCCGTCGACCGCCTCGATCTGACCGTCGTGCCGGGCAGCATCTTCGCCTTTCTCGGCGCCAACGGCAGCGGCAAGAGCACGACGATCCGGATGCTCATCGGCCTGCTGACGCCGACCGCCGGCAGCATCGTCCTCGACGGCGTCGACGTCATCCGGACGCCGCGCCGCGTCCGCGACCGCATCGGCTACATGGGCCAGAAGGTCAGTCTCTACCAGGGCCTGACGCTGCGCGAGAACGTCGAGTTCTACGCCGGCCTGTGCGGGCTGCGCGGTGCCGCCCTGGAGCGGCGCTGGGGCGCGCTGCGGGCCCGCTTCGCCCTCGCGGCGGCCGAGGGCGAGCAGACCGACAGCTTGCCGGCCGGCATTCGCCAGCGCGCCGGGCTCGCCGTCGCGACGCTGCACCAGCCGCGCGTGCTGTTCCTCGACGAGCCGACCGCCGGCGTCGACGTGCACAACCGGGCGCTGTTCTGGGACCTCATCCAGGAGGAGGCGGCGACGGGCGTGACCGTCTTCGTCACCACCCACTTCCTCGAGGAGGTCGACTACTGCGACTGGGCCTGTGTCATCGACGCCGGCCGCCTCATCGCCGACGCGGCGCCGGAGGAGCTGCGACGGCGCTGTTCCGACGGCTATCGCATTCACGTCGCCGCCGCGCCGGCGGCGCTGGCCGGCGCCGAGCCGGCCCTTCGCGCCGCCGGCTTCGCCTGGCGGCCGCTCGCCGGCGCCGTCGAGCTGGCCATCGATGCGCTGGCGCCGCCGGCGCTGCTGGCGCTCGACACGGCCCTGGCGGCGCACGGCGCGCCGGCGGTGCGCGTCGTGCAACCGGCGATGGCGGACGTCTTCCGCCGCCTGCTCGCCAACGAGGGCCGCGCATGAACTGGCGCCGGCTGTTCACGTTGATGCAGCGCGAGGCGCGCGCGACACTGCGCGACCCGTTCACGCTCGCCATGCTGGTACTGGTGCCGATCGCGGCGCTGCTGGTGTTCGGCTTCGTCCTCTCGACGGAGGTACACGACCTCGACCTCGGCGTACGCGACGAGTCGCGGAGCGCGTCGAGTCGCCGCCTGCTCGCCGATCTGGCGGCGAGCGGCGATTTTCGCCTGACGCCGCTGGCGACGCGCGCCGCCGGCGAGGCGGCGCTGCGCGGCGGCGCGGTCAGCGCCGTGCTGCTCATCCCGGCGACGTTCGACCGCCGCCTGCGCGAGGCCGGCGGCGGCGCCGCGGCCGAGTTGCAGATCCTCTACGATGGCGGCGAGACCATCCTCGCCGGCAATGCCGAGGCCTTTCTGGGCGGCATCCTCGCCGCCAGCGTCGCGCAGCTGGCGGCGCAGGGCGGCGCGGTGCCGGGCGCGGCCGGCGTCGAAGTACTGGTCGAACCGCTCTTCAATCCCCGGCTCGACGGCACGCCGTACATGGTCGCCGGCACGTTCGGCTTCGTCCTCACCTTCCTCACCACCCTCATCACCGCCGTCTCGATCGTCAACGAGCGCCGCGCCGGCACCTTCGAGCAGCTGCAGGTGACGCCGGCCACGTCCCTGGAGATCTTCCTCGGCAAGGTGCTGCCGCTCGGCGGCGTCTTCGCCGTCGACGTCGGCCTCATGGTCCTCGCCGCCGGGCTGCTGCTCGGCGTCTGGCCGAACGGCAGCATCCCCGCCTTCCTCGCCGTCTCCTCCTTCTATGTCCTGCTCTCGCTGGCCCTCGGCCTGGTCATCTCCGCCACCTCCGAAACCCCGGCGGAGGCGGTGCAGAAGACCGTGCTGACCAGCATTCCACTGGTCCAGTTGAGCGGCTTCGCCTTTCCGATCCGCAACATGCCGATGCCGGTGCAGTGGATCGCCGAGCTGTTCCCGGCGACGCACTATATTCGCGTCTGCCGCGCCATCTACCTGCGCGGCGAGGGGCTGCTCGACCTGCTGCCGGAGCTGGCGCTGCTGCTGCTCTTCGGCGCCCTGCTGATGCGCGCCGCTCTGCGCAGCATCGAGGCCCGCGCATGAGCGGCGGAAGCAGGGACGACGGGCGCGCCCGCAGCCGGTTCTGGTCGAACGTCTTCGCCGTCGCCTACAAGGAGACCAGCGCGCTGCGCCACGACCGCGCCTTCCTCGCCACCGTCGTCGCGCAGCCGATCATGATGCTGCTGCTGTTCGGGCTGGCGCTCTCGAACACGCCGGCCAACGTGCCGTGGGCGGTGCTCGATCACAGCCAGACCGGCGCCTCGCGGCGCTTCCTCCAGGCGGTGCAGTCGACGGGCTACTTCAAGCCGCCGGTGGCGGTGCCCGGCTACGAGGAGGGCCGGCGGCTGCTGCAGCGCGGCCGCATCGTCGCGCTGGTGGTCGTACCGGCCGACTTCCGCCGCCGCGCCGCGCGCGACCGCGCCCAGGCGCAGGTGCTGCTCGACGGTACCGACCCGATCACCGCCGCGCGCGTCGGCGGCATCATTCGCCGGGTCGGCGCCGCCTTCGCCCCCGACCGCGCCGCGCTGCGGGCGCCGCCGGTCGAGGTGCGGCAGCGCTTCCGCTTCAACCCGACGCTGTTCGACCGCTACTTCTTCCTCTCGGCCCTGGCCGGCATGCTGCTCACCAACCTGTGCCTGTCGGTGACGAGCCTGGGCATCGTCGGCGAGCGCGAGGGCGGTACCTACGAGCACATGCTGGCCTCGCCGACGACGCCGATGGAGATCGTCTTCGGCAAGGTCCTGCCGTACGTCGTCATCTGTTACGCGCTGCTCGCCTTTGCCACCGTCTCGAGCGGCCTCGTCTTCGGCATCTGGCCGCGCGGCAGCTGGTTCGCGTTGGGGCTGGCGACGCTGCCCTTCACACTCGCCTCGCTCGCCATCGGCGTCTTCGTCTCGACGCTCGCCACCACCTCGGCGCAGGCGGTGTTCATCTCGGTCTTCTTCATTCTGCCGTCGTTCGTGCTCTCCGGCAGCATGTTCCCCTACCAGCTCATGCCGCCCGGCATCCGCGAGGTCGGCGCCCTGCTGCCCCTGCGCTGGTATCAGATCGCGACGCGGCGGGTGATCGAACGCGGCGCCGGCGTCGAGGACATCCTGGTGCCGGTGGCGATGATGTTCCTCATCTTCGCCGCCCTGGTCGCCCTCATCCGCTGGCGCATGCCGTCGCGATTGGGGTGAACCCGGAAGAACAGTTCACACGGAGGCACGGAGGCACGGAGAGTTCACGGATCTCTCCGTGCCTCCGTGCCTCCGTGTGAAAAGTCTGGCCTTTCCACCCGCACAACGGCGTTGTAGTCGGGGACACCGCCGAGCGGGTCGACGGCGCCGCGCGGGAGCAGCACGTTGGCCTCCGGCCAGTGCACCTGCAGGTTGCGGCGGGCGATGGCGGCGAGTTGCACCCGCGCCGCGAAGCGGCCGTGCGCGCTGATCAGGGCGACGCGGTCGCCGGCGGCGAGGTGCAGCGCCGCGGCGTCGTCGGGGTGCATGAGCACCGCGTCGCGCGCGGCGCCGGTGAGTGGGTCGACCTCGGCGTAGATGAGGGTATTGAACTGCTTGCCGCGGCGGGTGCTGATGAAGAAGGCATCGTCCGGGCGCTGGCGCGGCGGCAGCGGCACCGCGATCAGACGGGCGCGGCCGTCGGGGGTGGGGAAGACGCCGTCGACGGCCAGATGCGGCCCGCCGTACTGGAAGGAATCGCCGGCCGCCTGCAGGCGCTGAATGCCCTCGTAGAACGGCACGACGCGGGCGATCTCGGCGCGGATGGCGGCGCCGCTCTCGCAGCCGAGCAGGTCGGCGCGGCGCGGGTCCACCGCCGCCGCCAGGTCGCGCAGGATGCGCCACTCGGCGCGCGCCTCGCCGATCTGGCGCGGCAGCTCGGGGCTGAACATCACCCGCCGTTCGGTGCTGGTCTGCGTGCCGCCGCCGTCCTGCTCGTAGCGCGTCTTGGCCGGCAGTAGCAGCACCGCCTCGCCGGGATCGAGCAGCATCTGATCGGTCAGAATGATGTCCTGGTGTACGCGCAGCGGCACGGCGCGCATGGCATCGGCGACGTAGTCGGGGTCGGGCAGGGTGCGCAGGAAGTTGCCGCCGACGCAGTACAGGAGATCCAGGGCGCCGCGCGCCGCCGCCTCGACCATCTCCGGTGCCGTCAGGCCGGGCGCCTCGGGTACCGCGAACCCGTACTCCGCCGACAGCGCGCGCGCCGTCTCGGGCGACACCGGCACGCCGCCCGGCAGGGCGGTGGCGTAGGCGCCCATCTCGGCGCCGCCCTGCACGCCCGAGTGGCCGCGGATGGGCATCAGGCCGCAGCGCGGGCGGCCGACCCAGCCGCGCAGCAGGCCGAGGTTGACGATCATCTGCACCGCGTCGCCGCCGAAGGCGTGCTGGGTGATTCCCATGCTCCACACCAGCACGGCGCTCTTGGCGTCGCGCATCAGGGCGGCGAACTCCGCCATGCTGGCGCGCGGCAGGCCCGCCTGGCGCTCGAGATCCGACCAGTCGGCCGCCGCCGCCGCCGCCGCGAGCTCCGCGTAACCGCTGGTGTGGTCGTCGACGAAGGCGCGATCGATCCAGCCCTCGGCGACGAGGATCTTCACGACGCCGGTGAGGAAGGCGACGTCGCCGCCGTGCGAGACGCCGAACCACCAGTCCGCCACGTCGGTGCCGAACAGCGCGCTGCGCGCCGACGACGGCACCCAGTAGCGGTCCATGCCGGGCTCGCGCAGCGGGTTGACCAACACGACGCGCGTGCCCTGGCGCTTGGCCTCGTGCAGGTACTTCATCGCCACCGGCTGGTCGTTGGCCGGATTGGAGCCGAAGAAGATCACCAGGTCGCTGCCCCACCAGTCGCGGTAGCTGCAGGTGCTGGCGGCGACGCCGAGGGCGCGCTTCATCGCCCCGGTCGAGGGCGAGTGGCAGAGGCGGGCGGCATTGTCGATGTTGTTGGTGCCGAGAAAGCGGGCCACCTTCTGGGCCGTGTAATAGACCTCGTTGGTGAGGGCGCGGGCGGTGAGGAAGAAGGCGATGCGCGCCGGCCCGGCCGCCTCGATGCGGGCGGCGACGCGCGCCAGGGCCTCGTCCCAGCGCACGCGGTGGAAGCCGGCGTCGCCCCGCTCGCGCAACAGTGGCACCGGCAGGCGGCCGAGGGCGCGCAGGCGGTCGTTGGGCAGGTCGCGCAGCGCCGCGACGTCGGCCAACACCGCCGGGTCGAGCGCCGGCATGGTGTTCAGGCGCAGCAGGTTCAGGCGCGTCATGCACAGGTGCACGCCCTCGATGGTCCAGTCGTGCAGGCCGGCGACGCCGAGGGCGCAGCCGTCGCAGACGCCGCGGCTGAGCACCTGCCAGGCGTAGTTCGGGCTGTCGCGGTTGTCCCAGGCGACGCGCGCCATGTCGCGGAAATGGTGCGGCTTGGTCTGCCCGAGACCGAAGGGCACCGCGGCGGCCAGTCGTTCGCGCCAGCCGCGCGCGATCGCATGCGTCATCGACGGTGACCCATAGCGGGAAAGCCGCGGCGGCGGGAGGGGGCCGCGGGCGGATGCTGCACTAACCCTTCGTTCAGTCGTGCGCTCGGCCGAGACGAAGAACGACGTCAAGCAGTTCAATGCCAAGACGCCCTCACGTGGCCACGGAGCTCTGAGCCGGATTGAGGCTCAGGCGTAACGGCTCGCTCCGACGCCCCGGACAGCGCACGGTGTCCGGGGCGTCGACGTTTCGGGACCCCGGATCCGCTCCGGCAATTGGAGGGCGGGCCTACGCCGCGCCTGCCAGCGTTACCTCCCAGCGCGCCCGGCGAACTCCAGGTAGGCCGCCAGCACCGCCTCCGGCGCCTCCAGCTGCGGGTAATGGCCGATGCCGTCGAGCAGGACCACGTCCGCGTCCGGCACCAGCTGCCGGTAGCGTTCGGCCATGTGGCGGCCGGAGACCGGGTCCTCGGCGCCGTTGACGAAGCGCAGTGGGATGCCGGCGTGCTGCAGGGCGCCGACCCAGCGCTCACGGTAGACGCGCCGCTCGCCGATGTAGCGGATGATGCGGTGGACGACGCGCGGCCCGTCGTTGTGCGCGTTGAGTTGCCAGACCGTGTGCAGCTCCTCGGCGCTCGGTTGCGTGCGCGGTCCGAAGACAGCGGCGAAGCTGCGGCTGAAGCCGCGCTCGTTCATCAGACGTCCGAGCAGCGCGCCGAGCGGCGAGTGGAGCAGCTTCTGCACCAGGCGGGCGCGGTGCAACTCGGGGAACAGGCCACCGTTCAGAAAGCAGATCGAGTCGATGCGCAGCTCCCCCCGGCCCTCCACCTGTCGCGCCAGCAGTTCCTGCGCGACGCTGACGCCGTAATCGTGTGCCAGCACGTGCACGCGCCCGATGCCGAGGGCGGCACATAGCGCCTCGTGTAGCGTCGCCTGCTCGCGCAGCGAGTAGGCATGGCGGCGCGGCTTGGCCGAGAGGCCGAAGCCGAGCATGTCCGGTGCGACGACGCGGAAGCGCGCGGTCAGCGCCGGCCACAGCCGGTGCCAGTCCCACGAGGCGCTCGGGAAGCCGTGCAGGCAGAGCAGCACCGGGCCGGCGCTGTCGTCGCGGTAGAAGATCTCGTGCCCATTCCACTGCCACGTGCGGCCGCCGTGGCGCCATGCGTCGAGCTGCATGGCGCCGCTCTAGCAGGGCGTTGCACGGCGGGCGAAACGGCGGCCTTGTCTGCCGCCGCGGCGCGGCGCAAGGTGCGCGCGATGCGGAGGTGCCATGCTGCGACTGTACGACTACCTGTCCTCGGGAAACGGCTACAAGGTCCGCCTGCTGCTGACCCAACTGGCGGTGCCGTTCGAGCGCATCGAGCTCGACATCGACCGCGGCGAGACGCGCACCGCCGACTTCCTGGCGAAGAATCCGAACGGTCGCATCCCGACGCTGGAGGTCACGCCGGGGGTCTTCCTGCCGGAGTCGAACGCCATCTGCTGCTATCTCGCCGACGGCACCGCCCTGCTTCCCGCCGAGCGCCTGGCGCGCGCCCAGGTTCTGCAGTGGATGTTCTTCGAGCAGTACAGCCACGAACCGAACATCGCCACCGTGCGCTACTGGCTGACGCACGATCAACTCACGCCCGAACGCCGCGCCCAGCTCGACGGCAAGCGCGCCAACGGGCACGCGGCACTCGCCGTCATGGAGCAGCACCTGCGGGCGCGTGAATACTTCGTCGCCGAGCGCTACAGCGTCGCCGACATCGCGCTGTATGCCTACACGCATGTCGCCGACCAGGGCGGCTTCGACCTCGCCCCCTATCCGGCCGTCGTCGCCTGGCTGGCGCGGGTGCGCGCGCAGCCGCGCCACATCGCCATCACGCAGGCGTGCGGGTGACGGGGGGCGCGGCGGCGCCGCGCCCCCCGTCCGATCACATGTAGCCGGGCTGGCGCGGGTGGGCGCCGAACAGCTCGTCCTTGCGCGCCACCAAATCCTCGGCGGTGAACGGGGCGCTAGGCTTGCTGATCTGGCCGAGGATGTGCCAGCCCGCCACCAGCATCACCTCGCCGCCCCAGACGATGAAGCCCTGGCCGTTGAGGTCACCGGCCGCCTCGCTGGCGAGGAAGACCACCAGTTGCGCCGGCCAGGCGGGATGGAAGGCGTCGAAGCCGGCCTCGGGCTTGGCGAACATCGAGGCATTGGGCATCGTTTCGGTCATGCGTGTGCGGGCGCGCGGGGCGATGAAGTTGGCGGTGACGCCGTACTTGCCCATCTCGCGACCGATGCTGATCGTCAGCGCCGCGATCGCCGCCTTGGCCATGGCGTAGTTGCTGTTTCCGGCCGAGCCCATCAGCCCCGCCTCGGACGAGGTGTTGATCACCCGGCCGTAGGTGCTGCCCGACTGCTTGGCGGCCTCGCGCCAGCGCGCGCAGGCGTGCCGGGTCATGGCGAAGTGCCCCTTGCAGTGGACCTTCATCACCAGGTCGAACTCGTCCTCGGCCATGTTGAAGCTCATGCGGTCGCGCAACACGCCGGCGTTGTTGACCAGGATGTCGAGCCGCCCCCAGGTGTCGTAGGCGAGGTCGATGACGCCCTTCGCCGCCTTCCAGTCGGCGATGTCGGCGTAGTTGACCAGCGCCTCGCCGCCGCCGCGGGTGATCTCGGCGACGACCTCCGCCGCTGGGCTCTGGTCGGCGCCTTCGCCGCCGACCGAGACGCCAATGTCGTTGACGATGACCTTCGCTCCCGCCGCTCCCAGCGCCAGCGCGTCCTCGCGTCCAAGCCCGCGTCCCGCGCCGGTGACGATCGCCACCTTGCCGTCGAGTAGTCCCATGTGCGTTCCGATCCTTTCGCAGAGTGTCCGCCCGTTATCCTCGATTACGCCGCCGGTCTCCAGCCCAGCCCCGCTCGCATTGCGCCATCCGCCCGGGGCGGCTAAGGCGACCGCACGGGGGAAGAGCTGAGATGATCACCGTCATTGCCAAGATGAAGATCCAGGCCGGTAAGGAGGGCGACGCGGAGCGCGCCCTGACCGAGATGATCGAATACGTGCGCACCAACGAGCCCGGCACGCGGCGCTATGTCCTGCACCGCGCCATCGGCGACCCGACGACGCTGCTGATGTACGAACAGTACGCCGATCAGGCGGCGCTCGACACGCACGGCACCAGCGCGCGCATCCAGCAACTCTTCGGCACCCTCGGTCCGATGCTCGCCGGCCAGCCGTCGATCGAGATGTTCGCCGAAGTGGGCGGCAAGTAAGCGGGTCGGATCCCCTCACCCTGACCCTCTCCCTGCGGGAGAGGGGACCCATCGGGGTAGCGCGGTGCATCACAAGGTCCCCTCTCCCGCAGGGAGAGGGTCAGGGTGAGGGGATCGCGCAGCGCACCGCTCCGGCGCCCGGCCCGGCCGGGCTCGCTCAGTGCCTGCGCTCTTTGCGGCGCGCCAGTGCCGCGTCGAGGTCCGCCAGCACCTGCAGCACGTGCGCGCGGTGCGGCTCCGCCAGTTGCTCGAGCTGTGGTTGCAGCCGCGTGCGCAGGTGCGCGCGTGCGTCGGCCCGGCCGCCGTGGCTGAGGAAGGCGTCGACCTCCCAGGTCTGATTGGCGAGCGCCAGCGGGCTGGCCGCACCGGCCGGCAGCGCCGCGGCGGGGAGATGGCGCAGGCTGCCACGCAGCACCTCGACCAGTTCGAAGTCGCGCGCGAAGACGTGTGTGCGCTCGTGGAAGCCGAAACCGGTGATGTTGCGTTCGCCGATACGCCCGGCGATGCGCGTCGGACCGCTCCAGTACTCGATCGGAAACAGGTGCGCGGGGTGCGGCACCAGCGGCGTCGATTCGAGGTCCATCTCCCAGGCCGGGATGAGGAGGCGGTAGCGATCGGCGAACCAGCCGGCGCCGCGTGTCAGCGGGTACCGCGGCCGCACATGGCCGGGGTCGCGCACGAACGACTGACGTTCGATGCTGAACTCGGTGGTGCTCAGGGTGCGGCCGTCGGGGGTCGACAGCGTCGCCCCGGAGAAGGGGATGGGGTGGTTGTGGCGATGGCGGTCGAGGTGCAGCCAGACGCTCATCTCCATGCCGTTGTCGAGGTGCAGCTGGCGCCACTCGTGGCGGTAGCCGCTGTTGCGCCGGTCGCTATGCACGCCGAGGTGGCGCGGCGTCCACTGCCGGTCGATCCAGCCCGAGTCACCCTCGACCTCTTCGTGCGTGTCGCCCCAGGCGAGCGTGCCGCGGAAGCGCACATCGCTCTGAAAGTAGGAGTGAGTGCCGTACTGACCCATGCAGGTTTTGACGCCCGCTGCCTCGGCGCCGCCGACCGGCATCGGCGGTTTGTGGGTCTCGAGGTCGAGCGCCAGGTGCATGCGGCGGCCGGCGGCGTCGCGGCCGCACAGATCGACCTGGTAGCTGAACGGTTCGAGCACGCCGTCGGCGCGGCGGCGCGTGCGCCACGTTGCGGTGCCAGCGGCGGATTGAAATGCCAGATCGAGGTGACCGCGGGCGACGCGCAGCTTGTAGGCGCGCCGCGGCAGAGGCGGTCGCGGCAGGTCGTAGTCCGAGAAGGTGCCGTAGTCGCCGCTGGCGAGATCGAACAGCGCCAGGGTGTAGAAGTCGGCGCGCAGCCAGCCGCGCACGTTGTTGAACGTGAAGACGGTCAGGAAAGCGAAGGCGCGACCGCTGCTGCGGCCGCGCAGGCGGCCGGCGACATAGTACGTGTTCGAGTCCGCGCCCTGGTCGCCCTCGGCGGCCGGGAAAGTCAGCTCGGGGTCGGTCGCCGACAGCGCGAACGGGTAGGTTTTCCAGGTCGCTGGTGGCATGCCGCTTCTGCCGTCAGGTCGGATTGACCCTACCGAGTCGTTCGTCGTACGAACGCATCTCCACCTGGCTCACGGGCCGCACACCGCTATTCGAGGGAGGCATTGATGGTCAAGGGCGCATGTATGTACGGGTTCAACGAGCCGCTGAAGGTCGAATCCTTCACGCTCAAGGCCCCTCGTGAGGACGAGGTGCTGGTCAAGGTGAGCGCGAGCGGCGTCTGCCACTCCGACCTCTCCGTCGTGCAGGCCAAGCTGCCGCTGCCGCCGCCCTGCATTCTCGGGCACGAGGGGGCCGGCGTCATCGAGGAAGTCGGCAAGGGCGTCAAGCACCTGAAGGTCGGCGATCACGTCGTCATGGCCTGGGTGCAGCCGTGCGGCCGCTGCCACTACTGCGTCGCTGCCCACCCGCATCTGTGCGAGGCCGGTCTGCACTCCTCGATGGCCGGCGAGGACTTCGTCTTCGAGAAAGAGGGCATGCCGATCGGTCGCATGGCCGGCGTCGGTTCATTCGCCGACCACACCGTCGTCAAGGCCACCGCGGCTATAAAGATCCGCGAAGACATGCCGCTCGACAAGGCCTGCCTGGTCGGCTGCGGCGTCATGACCGGCGTCGGCGCCGCGATCAACACGGCGCGCATCCAGCCCGGCGACGTGGTGGCGGTGTTCGGCTGCGGCGGCGTCGGCCTCAACGTCATCCAGGGCGCGGCGCTGTCGGGCGCGGCGCGCATCATCGCCATCGACGTGGTCGAGTCGAAACTGAAGCTCGCCAAGGTGTTCGGCGCGACCGATGTGATCAACGGCAAAGAGGTCGACGCGCCGATGGCGATTCGCGAGCTCACCGGCGGCCTCGGCGTCGACTACGCTTTCGAGGTCATCGGCGCCGCGGCGGTGGTGTCGGAGGCCTACAACTCGCTCAAGCGCGGTGGCAAAGTGGTCGTCGTCGGCGTGCCGGCGATGGGCACCGACCTCACCATCCCCGGCTTCTCGCTGACGCTGGAGGAGAAGGGCGTCATCGGCTCGCTGTACGGCTCGGCCAACCTGCACCGCGACATGGTCAAGCTGGTCGACCTCTACATGAACAAGAAGCTGAAGATCGACGAGCTCATCTCGCGCACCATCAAGCTCGAGGACGTCAACGCGGCGTTCGCGGCGATGGAAAAGGGCGAAGTGGCGCGTTCGGTGATCATCTTCTGAGCCGGCGCCGCCGACCAGCGCCGATGCTCGATTGCGATGCCGAGTGGATGCGCATCGCGATCGAGACGGCGCTGGTCGGTGTCGCCGCCGGGCAGTCGCCCTACGGCGCCTGCGTCGTGCGCGGCGACACCCTCGTCGCGCGGGCCCACAACACGGTCCTGCGCGACCACGACCCCTCGGCGCATGCCGAGGTGAACGCGCTGCGCGCCGCCGGCGCCGCACTCGGCGGCATCGACCTGTCCGCCTGCACGATCTACTCGACCTGCGAGCCGTGCACGATGTGCTTCGCCTGCTGCCACTGGGCGCACCTCGGCCGGATCGTCTACGGGGCGCGCGTCGCCGACTCCGCCGCCCTCGGCTTCGGCGAGTTGCACTACCCGAACGCCGAGTTGGCGCGGTTGGCGCGGCGACCGGTGGCAGTCCGCGGCGATGTCCTGCGCGACCAGTGCCTGGCGATCTTCCATGCCTGGCAGGAGCGCGGCGGTGCCGAGACCTACTGATGCGGCTGTGCCGATGACGTCGCCGGGATGTCCCGATCAGGGTCCCCTCACCCTGACCCTCTCCCAGCGGGAGAGGGGACCTTGCGAGCATCGCGCTACGGCCAGCGTCCCTCTCCCGCAGGGAGAGGGTCAGGGTGAGGGGATCACGCCCGGATGAGGTGTAACCTTTCGGCCCCCTGAGGCGTGATCTGGGTAAAGGGAGGTTCCTCATGCAGCGCACAGATGTGGTGGTGATCGGTGGCGGCCTCGCCGGCCTGGCGGTGGCGGCGTATGTGGCCCGCGACGGGCGCGCGGTGGTCCTGCTCGAGAAGGCCGCCGCCCCCGGCGGCCGGGCCCAGACGACCGCGGTCGGCGACTTCCGCTTCAATCTCGGCCCGCACGCCCTCTACCGCGGTGGCGCCGGCGAAGAGGTCCTCGCCGCGCTCGGGGTGCCCGTGCGCGGGGCCGCGCCGCGCGTCTCGGGCAGCTACGCGGTGGCGCGCGGCGCCGCGCACGCCCTGCCGGGCGGCTTGCTGTCGCTGCTGAGCACCGGGCTCTTCGGCCTGGCGGCGAAGCTGGAGACGGCCCGCCTGCTCGGCGGCCTGGTGCGCATGGACGCGGCGCCGCTGCAGCGGCTGAGCGTGCGCGAGTGGTTGGCGCGCGACGTGCGCCACCCGGAGGTGCGCCAGTTGCTCGGCGCCTTGGTGCGCCTGACCAGCTACAGCGCCGACCACGAGCGCATGAGCGCCGGCGCGGCGCTGCGGCAGGTGCAGGCCGGGGTCGGGACGGGGGTGACCTATCTCGATGCCGGCTGGCAGGGGCTCATCGATGGGCTGCGCGCGGTCCTTACCGCGGCGGGCGGCCGGGTGCGGAACGGGGCGCGCGCCGACGCCGTCAGCGCCGCCGACGGCGCCTGGCAGGTTCGCCTCGGCGGCGGCGAGACGCTCGTCGCGGAGGCGGTGGTGATCGCGGCCGGTCCGGAGACGGCGGCGGCCCTGCTCGGCGGCGCCGCCGGCGCCTCGGCGCGCCGCTGGCAGCAGGCGGCGACGCCGGTGCGGGCCGCCTGTCTCGACCTCGGGCTGACGCGCCTGCCGCGTCCGCGCGCCCTGTTCGCACTCGGCGTCGATCGGCCGCTCTACCTGTCCGTCCACTCGGCCGCCGCGGCGGACCTGGCGCCGAGCGGGGCGGCGATGGTGCACGTCCTCAAGTACCTCGACGGCGACAGTGCCGATGCGCGCGCCGACGAGTGCGAGCTCGAGGGGCTGCTCGACCTCATCCAGCCCGGCTGGCGCGCCTGCGTCGCCGAGCGTCGCTTCCTGCCCAACATGCTGGTCGCGCATGCGCTGCCGTCGGCGGCTGCGGGAGGCCTCGCCGGCCGGGCGGGTCCGGCGGTGGCGGACGCCGACGGCGTGTATGTCGCCGGCGACTGGGTCGGCGGCGAGGGCCTGCTCGCCGATGCCAGCCTGGCTAGTGCCCGCCAGGCGGCGGCGCTGATCGCCGCGCGCCGGCCGGCGGCGGTGGCGGCGGCGTGACTGGCGGCGCGACCGCTGATCACGGCGAAGGCCGGCGATGAGCGCGACGATCGACTACGAGGCGCTGTTCGCGGCCGAGCGCCGTTTCGTCTGGCGGCTGTGCTACCGCATGACCGGCAGTGCCGCCGATGCCGACGACGTGCTGCAGGAGACCTTCGTGCGCGCCATCGCTCAGCCGCCGCCGCGTACCGATCTCGCCTGGCGCCCGTGGTTGGTGCGCGTGGCGGTCAATCTGGCGCGCGACTGCCTGCGGCGGCGCCGGCGCGCGCCCTACCGCGGACCGTGGCTGCCGGCGCCGATCGACTGCGGCGGCGCGGATGCGCCCGAACCGCCGGCGTACGAGATCGCCGCCGGCGCCGAGCGTCCCACCGAGGGGCGTTACGAGCTGATGGAGAGCGTGTCCTATGCGTTCCTGCTCGCCCTCGAGGCGTTGACGCCGGCGCAGCGCGCGGTGCTGCTGCTGCGCGACGTGATCGACTACGACGTGCGCGAGACGGCAGTGGCCCTGGGCATGAGCGAGGCGAACGTGAAGACCAGCCACCACCGCGCCCGCCGCGCCATGGCGGCCTACGATGGCGCCCGCTGCCGGCCGACGCCGGCGCGCCAGTCCGCCACCGGGGCGGCGCTGGCGCGCTTTCTCGACGCCCTGCAGCGCGACGACGTCGCGGCGCTCGAGGCGCTCCTGACCGAGGAGGTTCGCAGCCTCACCGACGGCGGCGAGTACCCGGCGGCGCATCGCCCCCTGTATGGCCGCCGGCGTGTCATCGAGCTCTTCCGCGGCCTGGTGCGCAAGAGCGCCGGACGCTTCGCCGCCACCGCGCGCATGCTCAACGGCCTGCCGGCGGTGCTGATCGAGTTCCACGATCATGGGGCGCGCTTCGCGCCGCGCACCGTGCTGCGTTGCGAAGTCGACGCCGCCGGCCGCATCACGGCGCTGCACGGCGTCAGCGCCTCGCGCAAGCTGACGCACCTGGAGAGGAGCGACGGATGACCGACCGTCGCCACCGTGACGACGCCGTTGACCTGGAGGGCACCGCCCCGTCGGCGCCCGTGGGGGTACCTACGGCGCCGTCCTCAGCGGCGTGGTGACGAAGGCGAAATCGGCGCCGGTCTCGGCAAGCGTCCTCACCATCTCCGGCAACGGTCCCGGCGGCGCCAGGAAAACCAGCACGGCCATCTGGACGGCGCCGCCGCTGGCTTCGACCGGCGCGGCGTCGATGACCACGCCGACGTCGAAGCTCGGGCTGTCGGGCGCACCGTTCTCGTCCGGTTCCGGCGCCAGGCGCCAGCGGCCGTCCGGATCGCGCTCGCGGACGGCGACGCGGAAGCTGGCGTCGGTCGGGAAGCCGAGCGGCGCGAACATCATCCGTACGACGCACTGGCCGGCGGTCGGAAGGGCCGCGCAGGCGATGTCGCCGCTGCCGTCGAGGTTGGTGTCGACCGTGGCGATCCCGGGTCCCGGCGTCGGGCCCGGGGTGCCGAGCGGCGCCGCGCCGGTGCCATCGGCGGCGCAGACCGTCAGGCCGTACTCGGCAACCGCGGAACAGCCACGGCTGGCGACGGCGGCGTCGATGGCCTCGTTCTCGACCTGCTGGGCGGCGCCGAACCCGCTCGACCCGCTGCCGCCGGCGCAGGCGGCGACGAGCAGCGCCAGGGCCAGCGCCAGGCCGGCGCCCTGCAGCCGGGCGTACGTCGCGTCGAATCGGCGAGTCATGGGTCCTCCGGTCCGCGCCATGGTCAGAGGGGCGTCGCGGTCACCAGCACGTTGAGGAAGCGGCTGTGCGGCGTCACGTCGTCGGCGAACTCCTCCGCCAGTCCGCGCAACGCCGCCTCGAGGCGGACATGGAATTCCGGCAGCCGCGCCGGGTCGATGTTGAGGAAGTGGTTGCGCAGATAGGTGCCGGTGTCGGTGTCAGGCAGCGCCAGGCTGTCGAGCAGGCCCTTCGTGAACAACGCGCAGAACTCGAGCGCCAGCGCCTGGCGCTCGGCGGTGTTCTGCGGCACGAAGTGGCGGCCGCGCCGGCGCACCTTGCCGCCCTTGCGCTCGACCAGTTCGCGCTCGAGCAAGGTCACCTCGACTTCTTGCGCCAGCGCCTCCGAGGCGGGCGCTTGCAGGGCGCGTTTGCCGCGCCCGGTCGGAGTCCGGAAGGCCTTGCGCCAGGCGGCGACGGAGATCCAGGCCGCGTCGTCGGGCAGGGCCGCGATGGCCTGACTGACCAACACCGCCAACTCGGCGTCGGCGACACCGGCGACCGCGCGCGGCGCCTGCAGCACCCGCCGCAGCTCCTTGCCGAAGGCGTGCAGGATGCGGTCGCGCCACAGCACGGCCAGCAGCTCGTGCGTGTCCTGCCCGCGCGCCGTGGCGAGCCGGCGCACCAGCGCCTCGCTGGGGAAGCGCTTGCCCTTCTCGATGTAGCCGAGCATCACCGGATCGATGCTGCCGCCGAGCATCTCGGCGGCGAAGCGGCGCAGGGTCCACTCGCGCCCCATGAGGACGCGCGTCTCATAGAAGACGTCCTTGATGCCCTTGCGGGTCGGCATCGGCTGCGCCGCCACAGTCGCCACGATGGTGCGGACCATAGGCCAAACAAATTTGATTGACAAGCTAACAACACTTGTTTAGTGAGCCGGTCGAGAGGGCGCCGTGATGACCAGGGAGGGTCGAGACATGCAACTGGCGACGATTGGGATGATGACCGGGCGCGTGGCGCTGTGCGGGGCCGCGCTGCTGTTCTTTGCCGCCTGCGGCGGCGATGACCTCGGCATCGGCGCGACGCCGACGCCGTCGCAGACCGCGACGCGCACCGCCACCGCGACGCGCACGCCGACCCACACGCCGGTGGCGCAGGCCGGCGTCGTCGGCCTGGTCGTCGTCAGCCGCGACGTCGGCGTCGGCGCGCAGGACGGCCTGAAGCCGCTGCCGCCCGAGGCGCAGCCGACCGACGCCAGCGGCTTCGACCGCGGCCTCGGCCACGCCGACTGGCGCATCGACGACGGCGCCGTGTACGGCGCCACCGACGAGGACGGCCGCTTCTCGGTCACCGGCCTGGCGCCGGGGCGGCACTCGCTGCACGTCACCCGCACCATCGAGGGCAACCTGATGGAATTCGCGGTGCCGATCGTCGTCGGCGACGACGGCGCCGCCGAGGTGCTGGTCGAGGTCTCCTGGGGCCTGGTGCGCGCGGTCTCGACGTACACGGCCGACGGCGCCGCCGGGCGCGCCGTCTTCGCCCCGAACGGCACGTACATGGTCCTGAACGCCGGCCAGATCGTCGAGCTCTTCGACGGCTGGCGGACGCTGATCGACAGCGACCGCGACGGCGCCTTCGATCCGCGGGGCTGCGGCGGAGAGATCTACGCCTGCGATGACACCGGCGCCTGCCGCGGCGCCGAGGACGTCTGTGTGTGCATCCCCAGCTGTCCCGACTGCGCCGACTGCACGCGCACCGCGTGCGTGCCGCGCAGCTATTTCTACACCCCGGAGTGCGGACCGGACGGCCTGTGCAAGCGCCTCCCCTACGAGTGCAGCGCCGGCGACAGCTGCGCCGTCGACGGCGACCAGTGCAGCTGCGTCTCGTCGTGCTTCGGCTGCGACAACTGCGAGAGCTTCGCCTGCGTGGCGCCCTGCCAGGGCGGTCAGCCGATCGGCATCGAGCGTGTCACGGTCAGCAGCGCCGACCGCCTGGTCGTCGGCCAGCCGGCGCAGGCGACGGCCCAGGCCGCGTTCTCCGACGGCAGCGTCGCCGACGTCACCTGGCTGGTCGATTGGAGCAGCTCGGCGCCTGCGGTCGCCAGCATCGACGCCTGGGGTCGCATCGCGGCGCTGAGCGTCGGCGAGACCGACCTCGCCGCGACGCTGCCGACCGCCGGCGCGAGCACGCC
>JANNRA010000223.1:0-52133 GCA_031401035.1 bacterium
GGTGGTGGGCTTTGCGGTGGTGCGGGGGGCTCTGCTCTGCGTTGGGGGGGGGGGGGGGGCGCCGGGCGGCGCCCCCCGCCGGGATGGTCAGTTGCCGACCACGAAGCAGACGCTGGTGGTGCCGGAGCCGCCGATGTTGAGGGTGGCGATGCGCTTGGCGCCCTCGACCTGGTAGTCGCCGGCGCTACCGGTCACCTGGCGGTACGCGTCGAGCACCTGGCGGGTGCCGGTGGCGCCGACCGGGTGGCCGGCACCGATCAGGCCGCCGCTCGGGTTGATCGGCAACTTGCCGCCCATCTCGATCGTACCGTCCTCGATCGCCTTCCACGACTCGCCCGGCTTGGTGATGCCGAAGTGGTCGATGGCCATGTACTCCGACGTGGTGAAGCAGTCGTGCGTTTCGATCGCCTGCACGCCCCAGCAGTCCTTGACGCCGGCGCGCGTCAGCGCGTCGACGATCGTCTGACGGGTGTGCGGCAACACGTACGGATTGTCCTTGCTCTCGGCCACCTTGGTAGCGAACTCGATCGGCGCCGTGCGGTGACCCCACCCGAGCAGCTTCGGAACGGAGCCGAGCGCGATGCCGCGCTTCTTGGCGTAGGCGGCAGCGCCCTTCTCGGAGGCGAGGAAGAGCGACACGCAGCCGTCGGTCACCTGCGAGCAATCGGAGATCTTGATGCGCCCGCCGATGACGCTGTTGAACTTGTCGTTGGCGTTGGCGTGCTCCTCGGTCATGTACCAATTGCGCGTCTGGGCGAGCGGATTGCGCTTGGCGTTCGAGTAATTGACCGCCGAGATGTGCGCCAGGTGCTCGTCCTTCAGGCCGAAGCGCTTGTCGTACTCATCGCCGAGGCGTCCGAACAGCTTGGGGAAGGGAAACTCGATGCCCTTCGCTTCGCGGTCGTACCAGGCGGCAGTGCCGAGGAAGTCACCGCCGCGCTTGGGGTCGACGGTCTTCATCTGCTCGACGCCGACGACCATCGCCACATCGTAGCGTCCAGCCTCGATCTCCGCCGAGGCGGCGAGGATGGCGATCGAGCCGGAGGCACAGGCGGCCTCGTGGCGCGACGTCGGCAGGCCCGAGAGGGCGGGGTCGACATCAAGCAGGAAGGCGCCGAGATGGCCCTGCATGGCGTACAGTTCGGCGGCGAAGTTGCCGACGTGCCCCACCTCGATCTCTTGCGCATCGAGGCCGGTCGCTTCCAGACCACCGAGCACACCCTCGCGCATCATGGCGACGATATGCTTGCTCTCCTTGGTCCAGTTGCGGGCGAAATCGGTCTGGTAACCACCGAGGACGTAGACTGCCGGTGCCGCCATGGGGTCTCTCCTTCCGCGGTGGGTCTTTGGGTCTGCCCACCCAACAAACGTGTAGACTAGCCCCGGCTCGATGCCGAGGCAAGGTAACTGAACCGTGCTTCAGGCCGCGAAGAAGCGCCCCACGTTGACGCCGGGGAGGTTGAAGAGCCGCTGTCCGGGCTGGGCGCTTGCCAGCACCTTGGGGACGGGGAGGCCAGCCTTCTCTAGGGCGGCGATCGTCTGCTTGAGCCCCATGACATCGACCATCACGGTCGGCGGCGCCCAGTTGAATCCGAAGCCCATGATCTTGTCGACGTCGCTGGCAGTGCGCACCACCTCGCCGTCGCCGACGCGGTTGAGGGCGTAGCTGACGTAGCCGAGCACCACCTTGCGGGCGAGATCGGCCTCCTTGCCCTTGGCGTCGAGGAAGACCTTGAAAGCTTCCTGGTAGCGGCCGACGTTGTGCAAGGTCCGCATGCTCTCGACGAACGGCAGCGGCGTGACCTTGGTGTCGCTGGGCGACTTGTAGCCGCCGCTCTTCGGGTCGAGCACCAGGTTGACGTTCTTGCCGTCTTCCTTGACGCGGCGATAGAAACCGCCGCGCTCGGGCGTCTTGTTGCCGAGGTGCCCCTCATCGATGAGCTCGGCGACATACGTCGGCAACAGGAAGGCGGCGTGCGCCTCGTCTTTGATGTTGGCGTGGACGTTGTCGACGATCGCCTTGTGCACGTCCCAGCCGACCAGGTCGACCGTCGACAGCGGCGGCATCGCACGGCCGGTGTACGGGCCGATCAGGTAGTCGATGAAAGCGACGCCGTGTTCAGCGGCGAGTTGGGCGCACTCGTTGAGGACCTTGAAGCCGACGCGATTGCCGGCGAAGGCGGGCAGGTCGTTGCACAGCGTGATGACGCGCCCGAAGCGGCGCTCCATCATTTCGACGACGGCCGGCACCAGCTTGGGGTCGGTCTCGGCGTGCGGGATGACCTCGGTACCGACGATGACACTCGGTGGGTTGAACAGATGGATGCCGAGAAAATTCTTGCGGAAGCTCTCCGAGCGGCCCGCCGCCATGCCGGTGATCGACAGACCGGAGGAGACGGTCGCGACGATGGAGTCGGGCCGGCGCGCCTTGTCGACACGCGCGAAGAAGTCCTTCTTGATCTCCATGTCCTCGGCCAGGGCCTCGAAGATGAGATCGGCTTTGCTCACCGCTTCGTTCAGGTCGGCGTCATAAGTCCCCACCGACATGCGGTTTCCGATGGTGATGGATTTGGCCATGTTCTGCGCGCCGACGAGCCCCTCGCGGGCTTTCTCGGCCGAACGCGCGAGCAGCACGACATCGCAGCCGCCGGCGGCAAAGACTTCGGCGCTCCCGGCGCCCATGGTGCCGTTGGCACCGAGAACAACGACTCGCTTGATGTCGACCATACGCGCGGGTGCTCCTTTGATTCAGAAATGATGGGGCGAAACTCCCGTCGCCTAGAATAGTTCCCGTGCCAACTCAAGCACCTGTGGAGCGCGCGATGCCGCCGCCACTCAGCCGCGGCCAGCCTGGTCGCGCCCGGCGCCGCCCAGCCAGCGCGGCGCCCACCAGTTCCAGTCGCCGAACAGGCGCATGGTGGCCGGGACGATCAGAACGCGCACCAACGTCGCGTCGAGCGCGACGGCCAACGCCAGCGAGACGCCCAGCGCCTTGACGACGACGACGCTGGCCATGGCGAAGGCGCCGAAGACGATGACCATGATCAGCGCCGCGCTGGTGACCAGCCGTCCGGTGCGTTCGAGACCCTCCGCCACCGCCCAGGTGTTGTCTCCGCAGCGCAGGTACTCCTCGCGCATACGCGACAGCATCAGCACCTCGTAGTCCATCGACAGACCGAAGACGGCGCAGAACAGCAGCGTCGGCACCGTCGGGTCGATCGGCGCCGCCTCGAAATGCAGCAGCGTGGCCAGATTGCCGTCCTGGAAGATCCACACCAGGGCGCCGAAGGAGGCGGTGATGGACAACAGGTTCATCAGCACCGCCTTGAGCGGCAGCAACACCGAGCGCAGCAGGATGAACAGGGCGACGTAGGTGACGACGATGATGAAGCCGATGGCGCGCGGCGCGCGGGCAAGGGTGAACTCGCTGATGTCGAGGTCGTGCGCGGTGGCGCCGGTGACCAGCAGGGTGCCGTCGGCGACGCGCGGGTCGGCGCGTACGGCGTGCACGATGGCGCGCGCCTCGGGGCTGGCCGGGGCGGCGTCGGTGACCAGCGTCAGCAGTGCCACCGACTCGCCGACGACCAGGCGACGCATGCGCAGTGCGTCGGGCGGCAGCCAATCATCGGGCATCTCGGCGTCGGCTTCGAAGAAGTCGCGCGTCAAGCGCGAGTCGCTGTCGACGACGCCCTCGAACTTGGCGACGCCGGGCAGCTGCAAGAAGCGTTGGCCGAGATCGTAGAGGGCCGTCACCCGTTCCGTCGTCAGGGCGGGACTGGTCGGGAACTTGGCGACGACCTGGATGCGGTTGCGCACCTGATCGGGAAAGGCGACGCGCAGCTCCTCGTAGACATCGCGCGCGGCGATGCCGTGCGGCAGCGTGTGCACGTCGGCGGCGGCCATGGTCAGGCGGGCAAACGGCGCCCCGAGGGCGAGCAGGAAGGCCAGTGTCGGCAGCAGCACCAGCAGCGGGCGGCGCATGACCCAATTCGCCAGGCGCTTCCAGACGCCTTCGCTGTCGATCAGGCGGGGCAGGGGGAGATGGCCGGCGTCGATGCGCGGGCCGAGCACCACCAGCATGGCCGGCAGAAAGGTCAGCGCCGCCAGGACCGACAGGACGACGACGATGCCGGCGGCGAGGCCCATGCTAGCCAGGAAGGAGCCGCGGAAGAACAGCAAGCTGCCGAGCCCGATGGCCACCGCGATGCCGGAGAAGACGACGGCGTGGCCGGCGGTGGTCATCGCCGTCACTAATGCGTCGCGCAAGGAAGCGCCGGCGGCGAGCTCGTCGCGGTAGCGGCTGACGATAAACAGCGAGTAGTCGATGGCGACGCCGAGGCCGACGAGCGTGGCGATGTTGATCGCGTACACGGCCATGTCCATGAAGTGCGACAGGGCCGTGACGATGGCGATGCCGGTGGTCACCGCCAGCGCGCCGATGCCGACCGACAGCGCCGCCGCGGCGGCGGAGCGGAAGACGACCAGCAACACCAACAGCGCCAACGGCAGGCTGATGAGCTCGGCGCGCAGCAGGTCGCGCTCGTTGGCCACATTCAGGTCGTGTCGAAACGGCAGGTTGCCGGTGAAGCCGATGTCGAGGACGTCCGAACGCACCGCGTCGCGCAGCGAGGGGAACTGCTCGGCGGCGGTCGAGAAGTCGGCGCGCAAGGCGACGATGGCCATCGCCGCGCGCTGGGTCGGCGCCGACAGGCGCTCGACGACCAGCGGCGGCGCGTCGTCGGGCGCCAGCACGCTGCGTACGCGCGTGTCGGCGCGCAGTGGCGCCAGGGCGGCGGTCAGGGCGGCGGTGAAGCGCGGGTCGCCCGGGGCCAGGTCGCGACCGCGCAACAGGATCACGAACGAGGAGTCGCCGGGGTACGACAGTTCACGCTCGATCAGGCGTTGCGCGCTGTCCGACTCGATGCCCTCGGTGGTGCCGGCGCTGAGGCGGCCGCCGTGCCACAGCATCAGGCCGGCCAGGGCCAGGACGATCGCGCAGACGGCGAGAATCGGACCAGGCCGCCGCAGGGCGAATCGAGCGAGCGACCCGAGCAGGCCGCCATGAACGGAGGAATCGCGCATCGGCACCGACCGACCTCCGCTCATACCCGCCGGAGCGTGCCAAGGCGAGCAACCCCGGTTGCTGGCCCGCGAAGCGACCCGCTATGGTCCAGGCATGGCGCAACGCGAGCAACCCTGGTTGATGCGGACCTACGCGGGGCACTCCAACCCGCGCGCCGCGAATCAGCTGTACCGGACCAACCTCGGCAAGGGGCAGACCGGCCTGAGCGTTGCCTTCGATCTGCCGACACAGACCGGCTACGACTCCGACGACCCGATGGCCGCCGGTGAGGTCGGCAAGGTCGGCGTGCCGATCTCGCACATCGAGGACATGGAGGCGCTCTTCGCCGAGATCCCGCTGGCGAAGATGAACACCTCGATGACCATCAACGCGACGGCGGCCTGGCTGCTGGCGCTGTACATCGCCACGGCCGAACGCCAGGGCGCCGAGCGCACCAGCCTGCGCGGGACGACCCAGAACGACATCATCAAGGAATTCCTCTCGCGTGGCACGTTCATCTTTCCACCCGAGCCGTCGCTGCGCCTGACCGTCGACACCATCGAGTACAGCGTCCGCCACCTGCCCGCCTGGAACCCGATGAACCTGTGCAGCTACCACCTGCAGGAGGCGGGGGCGACACCGGTGCAGGAGATCGCCTTCACGCTCGCCAATGCCTGCGCCATCCTCGACCGCGCCGGCCAGCGCCAGGGCGTGTCGATCCCCGATGTGGTCGGCCAGCTGTCGTTCTTCGTCAACGCCGGCATTCGCTTCGTCGAGGAGATCTGCAAGCTGAAGGCCTTCGCGCGCCTGTGGGATCGCCTGACGCAGCAGCGCTACGGTGTCGAGGACGCCCGCAAGCGCCGCTTCCGTTACGGCGTGCAGGTGAACTCGCTGGGGCTGACCGCGCAGCAGCCCGAGAACAACGTGCAGCGCATCGTCCTCGAGGCGCTGGCCGTGACCCTGTCGAAGGAGGCGCGGGCGCGTTCGATCCAGCTGCCGGCGTGGAACGAGGCGCTCGGCCTGCCGCGACCCTGGGATCAGCAGTGGTCGTTGCGCATCCAGCAGGTGATGGCCTTCGAGACCGACATGCTCGAGTACGACCGCGACATCTTCGACGGCTCGCTGGTCATCGAGGAGAAGGTCGCGGAGTTGATGGCCGGCGCCGAGGCCGAGCTACAGCGCATCGACGGGCTCGGCGGCGCGGCGCAGGGGCTGGACTTCATGAAACAGGCGCTGGTGGCTTCGCACGCCGCGCGCCAACGCCGCATCGAGTCGAAGGACCTTCTCGTCGTCGGCGTCAACGCCTACACCGAGCACGAGGCGTCGCCGCTCACCGCCGGTGGGCTCGACGCCATCCTCACCGTCGATCCGGCCAACGAACGCGAGCAGATCGAGCGCCTGCGCGCCTTTCGCGTCGCCCGCAATGCGACCGACGTGGCGGCGGCACTGCGCGGTCTCAGCGACGCCGCCCGCGGCGGGGAGAATATCATGCCGGCCTCGATCCGCGCCGCTCAGGCCGGCATCACCACCGGCGAGTGGGCCGGTGCCCTGCGCGCGGTGTTCGGCGAATTTCGTGCGCCGACTGGCCTGGCCGGCGCCGCCGCGGCGCCGCGCAGCGACGCGCTCGACGCGCTGCGTGCCCGCACCGCGGCGGTGGCGCAGCAGGTCGGCCATCCGCTCCGCCTGCTGGTCGGCAAGCCCGGCCTCGACGGTCACTCGAACGGCGCCGAACAGGTGGCGGTACGGGCCAAGGACGCCGGATTCGAGGTCATCTACCAGGGCATCCGTCTGACGCCGGAGGAGATCGTCGCCTCGGCGCTGGAGGAGGACGTCGACGCCATCGGCCTGTCGATCCATTCCGGCTCGCACATGACCCTGGTGCCGCGCATCCTCGACCTCCTGCGCGAACGCGGCGGCGCCATTCCGGTGGTGGTCGGCGGTATCATCCCCGACGCCGACCGCCGCGCCCTGCAGGCCCTCGGCGTGGCGCGCATCTGGACGCCGGGCGAGGCGACGCTGACCGACATCATCGGCGACCTCGCCGACGTCATCGCCGAGGCCCAGCGCTAGTGTGTGGCGTGGACGTCATCGCCAGGTGCATGCGCGCTTGACAGGCGGGTCGGCGCGCTGGTCTGACCCCGCTGCGGGGAGGACGGCGATGTACGACCGGAGCACACGATTGTTCGGACTGCTGTGGATGCTGAGCGTGGCGCTCACCCTGGCGGCGCCAAGGACGGCGGAGGCGATGTGCTGCCTGTGCCGCAGTTGCGGTGTGGCGCCGTTCTGCGTCGACGGCAGCGGCGGCTCGGTGGCGTGCGCGACTTTCTGCGTCCAGTCCGGCTGCGCCAGCACGGTCTTCGACAGTGTCGACAGCTGCGCCGGCGGCTGCGGCGTGCAGCCCGATGCGCCTACCGCCACGCCGAGCGCGACGCGCACGGAGACGCCGAGCGCGACGCCGACCGCCACCGCGACGACGACGGCGACGCTGAGCGCTACGCCGACGGATACCGAGACGCCGACGCCCACCGAGACGCCGACCGCGACCGCGACCGCGACCGCGCCGCCCACCGAGACGCCGACGCCGACGCCGACGGTGAGCGAGACGCCGACGCCGTCGCCGACGCCCGGGCTCGGCGGCAGGATTCGCTACTACGTCGCCGAGCGGCCGGTCGAGGCGGTCACCGTTGCCGTGCTCGGCGACGCGCCGGCCAGCACCAGCAGCGACGCCAGCGGCGCCTTCGGGTTCGCCAGCGCCGGCCCGGGCAACATCGCGCTGCGGCCGCAGAAGGACGGCGACTTCAACGATGCGGTGACCTCGCTCGACGCCGCCTTCGTCCTGCAACTGGTGGCCGGCCTGCGCACCTTCAGCGCCGACCAGCGTCTCGCCGCCGACGTCACCGGCAACGGCACCGTCAGCACCCTCGACGCGGTGCGGATCCTCGAGTTCCAGGCCGGCCTCCTCGCGCGCTTCGAGAGCGCCGAATTCTGCGGGTCGGATTGGCTCTTCCGCCCCGATCCCGCCGCGGCAGCGAACCAGACGCTGGTCCAACCCCTGGTGTCGAGCGGCGTCTGCCAACCGGGGCGCATCAACTACACGCCGGTCGAGCCGCCGCTCGGCGGCCAGGATTTCGTCGCCATCCTGCTCGGCGACTGCACCGGCAACTGGACCCCAGCGCCGTGAAGGCGGGGGGACGACGCGGGCCCTTCCGGGATTATCCGTACGTAAGCATTCCTTATGTGTTGAGTTGCTGTTCGAAAAGTGTAACTCACAGTTCAATTACGCGCGCGGAGCACGGCCGAGGGCAGCGGCGGTCGGAAGCGCGCAGGTCGTCGGGCCGCTGCCGGTGAGGATCATGCGTGCGTAGTCCGCGAGACTTCTTCAAGCCCCTGGCGATCGGTGCCCCCGAGCCGCTGCACGAGGTGCCGCTCAAGCCGTCGCGCTGCATCCACTTCCTCGATGCCAGCAATCCGAAGATGGTGGCCAAGGTGCCGGATATGGCGCGCCAGGCCGACATCCTGCTCGGCAACCTCGAGGACGCCGTGGCGGCGGACAAGAAGGTGGCGGCGCGACAGGGCCTGATTCAGGTCGGCCGCGAGGCCGATCTTGGCGACACGCCGCTGTGGACGCGGGTCAACAGCCTCGACAGCCCATGGTTCCTCGACGACGTCACGCAGCTGGTCGAGGCGATCGGCGACACCCTCGAGGTCATCATGATCCCCAAGGTCGAAGGGCCGTGGGACATCCACTTCGTCGACCGCCTGCTGGCCCTGCTCGAGGGGCGCGCCAAGGTGCGGCGTCCGATCCTCATCCACGCCATTCTCGAGACCGCCCTCGGCGTCACCAACGTCGAGGAGATCTGCGCCGCCAGCCCGCGCATCCAGGGCATCAGCTTCGGCCCCGCCGACCTCGCGGCCTCGCGGCGCATGAAGACGACGCGCGTCGGCGGCGGTCATCCCGCCTACCTGGTGCGCAACGACCCCGATCAGGCCCGTCCCGACGCGCCGCGACCGACCGCGCAGCAGGACCCCTGGCACTATTCGATCGCGCGCATGGTCGACGCCTGTGCGGCGACCGGGGCGCTGCCGTTCTACGGACCGTTCGGCGACATCGCCGATCCGCTCGGCTGCGAGGACCAGTTCCGCGCCGCCTTCCTGCTCGGTTGCGTCGGCGCCTGGTCGCTGCACCCGAGTCAGATCACCATCGCCAAGAAGGTGTTCAGCCCGCCGGTCGACGAGGTGAAGTTCGCGCAGCGCGTGCTCGAGGCGATGCCCGACGGACGCGGCGTGCTGATGCTCGACGGCAAGATGCAAGACGACGCGACGTGGAAGCAGTGCAAGGTGATGGTCAACCTGGCGAGGATGCTGGCGGCGAAGGACAAGGATCTCGCCGCCGCCTACGGGCTCTGAGCATGGCCGTACGCCTGGCGAACGCACAGGGCAGGGCGGTGCTGATGATCGGCGACGCCGTCGCCGACGTCGAGCGCGCATCGAACGGGCGCTTCGGTGCCGATCCGATGGCGGTGCTGCGCGACTGGGACGCGTTCGCCGCCTGGGCCGCCGGCCTCGGCGCCGGGGCGGCGACCGGCGCCCTGGACGAGGGCGCGCTGGGTCCGCCGGTGCCGCGCCCGGCGAAGGTGTTCGCCATCGGTCTCAACTACAAGAGCCACGCCCAGGAGGCGGGCCTGCCGCTGCCGGGCAAGCCGATGGTGTTCACCAAATTCGTCAACTGCCTGGCCGGCCCGCGCGCCGACGTGCGCCTGTCGTCGGAGTTCGTCGACTGGGAGGTCGAGCTGGTGGTGGTCCTCGGTCGCGGCGGCAAGGCGATCAGCGAAGGGGCGGCGCTGGCGCATGTCGCCGGCTACGCCATCGGCCAGGACATCTCAGACCGCAAGTTGCAGTTCAGCGACCAACCGCCGCAGTTCAGCATGGGGAAGTCGCTCGACACCTTCGGGCCGCTCGGCCCGGCGGTGGTCTCGCTCGATGCGCTGCGCGATCCGAACGATCTGGCGCTCAACTGCGATGTTGCCGGCGAACGCATGCAGGATGCGCGTTCGAGCGACATGGTGTTCGCGGTGCCCGAGCTGGTCGCCTACCTGTCGCGCGGCTGCACGCTCGAGGCCGGCGACATCATCTTCACTGGCACCCCCTCCGGGGTCGGCTCGGCGCGCCAGCCGCGCCGTTACCTGCAGGCCGGCGACGAGATCGTCAGCACCATCGAGGGGCTCGGCACCCTCCGCAATCGTTGCGTTCAATGAAAACCGAGTTGAGGTGAGCATGGCCACGCCAGTCGAACAGTGGGTTGAGTCGGTCGCGGCGCACACGACGCCGGACAGAATCGTATGGTGCGACGGGTCGGAAGCTGAGAACGAGCGCCTGGTCAAGGCGATGCTCGGCACCGGCACCCTGCATGCGCTCGATCACGACCGGTTCCCGAATTCCTACCTGCACCGCAGCGATCCGTCCGACGTCGCGCGCACCGAACACCTGACCTTCGTCTGCACCACCGTGGCGGCTGACGCCGGGCCGAACAACAACTGGATGGCGCCGGCCGATGCGAAGGTGAAGGTTGGCGGCCTCTTCAAGGGCGCCATGAAGGGCCGCACGATGTACGTCGTGCCGTACATCATGGGACCGGTCGCCTCGCCGTACAGCCAGATCGGTGTCGAGATCACCGACAGCCCGTACGTGGTGGTCAACATGCGGATCATGACGCGCATGGGCCAGGTGGCCCTCGACCGCCTCGGCGCCTCGGACGACTACGTCAAGGGCCTGCACTCGCTGGGCGATCTTAGCCCGGACCGCCGCTTCGTCATGCACTTTCCGGAAGAGCGGCTGATCTGGTCGGTCGGCTCCGGGTACGGTGGCAACGCGCTGCTCGGCAAGAAGTGCTTCGCGCTGCGCATCGCCAGCTTCCTCGGCGCGCAGCAGGGGTGGCTGGCCGAGCACATGCTGATCGTCGGCATCGAGAACCCGCAGGGAGAGGTGACCTACGTCGCCGGTGCGTTCCCCAGCGCCTGCGGCAAGACCAACCTCGCCATGCTGGTGCCGCCGGCAAGCCAGAAGGGCTGGAAGGTGTGGACGGTCGGCGACGACATCTGCTGGATGCGGCCCGGCCCCGACGGCCGTCTGTGGGCGATCAATCCCGAGGCCGGCTTCTTCGGCGTCGCACCCGGCACCTCGAAGAAGACCAATCCCAACGCGCTGGCCAGCCTGCAGCGCAACAGCATCTTCACCAACGTCGCGCTGACCGACGCCAATACGCCGTGGTGGGAGGGCATCGACGGCGCAGTGCCCGAGCACCTGGTCGACTGGCGCGGCAACGATTGGCGCAAGGGCTCGGCCGAGAAAGCCGCGCATCCCAACTCGCGCTTCACGGCGCCGGCGGCGCAGTGCCCGTCTATCTCGCCGCGCTGGGAGGATGCGCAGGGCGTGCCGATTTCGGCCATTCTGTTCGGGGGTCGCCGCGCCCGCACGGCGCCGCTGATCATGCAGTCGTTTGACTGGAGCCACGGCGTCTTCGTCGGCGCCTCGGTGGCGTCGGAGACGACGGCGGCGGCGAGCGGCCAGGTCGGCGTCGTGCGCCGCGATCCAATGGCGATGCTGCCGTTCTGCGGCTTGAACATGGGAGACTATTTCGGCCACTGGCTGAAAGTCGGCGCCGCCCTGAAGAGCCCGCCGAAGATCTTCCACGTCAACTGGTTCCGTCAGGACGAGTCCGGCAAGTTCCTCTGGCCCGGCTTCGGGGAGAACATGCGCCCCTTGCAGTGGATGCTCAGCCGCTGCAACGGCAGCGGCAACGGCAACGCGGTCGAGTCGCCGATCGGCCTGCTGCCGGCCAAGGGCGCCATCGAGACCGACGGGCTCGACCTGCAGGCGGGCGCGATGGACGAGCTGCTGACGGTGTCGAAGGACGACTGGAAGCAGGACGCCTCGGACATCGGCGAGTTCTTCGGCAAGTTCGGCGATCGTCTGCCGGCGGAGATGGAGCAGCAGCGCCAGGGCCTGGTGAAGCGCCTGGGGTGAGGGGATCAGGACCCGGTTCCACTGCGCAGCGCGCGGCGCAGAACCTTGCCGTTGCTGGTGCGGGGAAGGTCGTCGACCAGGTGCGCGACGCGGGGCGCCTTGTAGGCGGCCAGGTGCTTGCGACCGTAGGCGAGCACGGCCTCGACGCTCAGCGACGCACCAGGCTGAGCAATGACGTGGGCGGCGATCACGACTTTGCCTGGCTGCACCTCTTCGCCGGTGACGGCGCAGTCGGCGATGTCCGGATGGTCCTTCAACACGCGCTCGACCTCGTAGGGCGAGACGCGGAAGCCGAAGGTGTTGATCAAATCGTCGCGGCGGCCGAGGAACCACAGGTACCCGTCGGCATCAAGGCGCGCGTAGTCGCCGCTGAGGAACCAGTCACCGCGGAAGGCGGTGGCTGTCTCCTCGGCGCCCGACCAGTAGCGCAGCAGCAGGGCGGGGTCGGCGCGCGCGATGCAGATCATCCCCTCGCTGCCGGCCGGCACCTCGGCCAGGGTCTCCGGGTCGCGTAGCGTCACCGCGTGGCCCGGTTGCGGCAGGCCCGCCGATCCCGGTCGGATCGGCAGCCGGCGCGGCTGTGAGATGTAGTACGAGCACTCGGTCATGCCGAGGCCTTCGTAGATCGGTTGGCCGAAACGCTCCTGCCATTGCGCCAGCACCTCGCCGGAGAGCGGTTCGCCGGCGCTCATGCAGTGGCGCAGCGTCGGCACGTCGGTCGCACCGGCGGCGGTCTTCTGCAGGATCTGCCGGTAGAGAGTGGGCACGGCGATGAAGATGGTCGCCGCATGGCGCGCGATCAGGCGCGGCCAGGCGTGCGGGTCGGCGGGGCCCTCGTGCACGATGGTCGTGCAGCCGCGGTAGAGCGGATCGGTCAGGCCGGTGCCGAGGACGTAGGTCCAGTTGTAGCGGCCGGAGTGGAAGATGCGGTCGCTGCCGTCGGCGGCGAAGTCGAACCAGTATTCCGACGCGGGTTGGCGCCCGAGGAGGGCGCGGTGGGCGTGCAGGACGCCCTTCGGGTAGCCGGTCGTGCCGGAGGTGTAGACCAGGTAGGCGGGGTCGTCGGCGCGCGTCGGGTGCGGTGGCGCGCAGGGACCGACGGCGGCGAGGGCGGCGTCGAGCTCCGTGCCGCCGGTCCAGATGTGACGCAGGGTGTCGACGTCGGCGAGCGCGGTACGCATGGCGGCGGCGCTGGCCGCATCGACGATCAGCGCGGCGGCGCCGGAGTCGCGCGCAAGGAAGACCAGTTCGTCGGCGGTGAGCTGAATCGAGCTCGGCACCGGCACGGCGCCGCGTTTCAGTGCGCCGAGGAAGGCGACGGGATAGTCGAGACAGTTGGGCAGGCGGATGAGGACGCGGTCGCCGGCTTCGACGCCACGCGCGCGCAGCAATTGCGCGAAGCGGCTGGTGCGCTCGGCAAGGGCGGCGAAGGAGAGCGAGGCGACGCCGGTGGTCGCGTCGTCGCAGATCACCGCCGGGCGCGCCGCGATCGGCGTGCCGAGGTGCGCGTCGACGCACGCCGCCGCGATGTTGAAGCGCTCCGGGATGCGCCAGGTCCAGCCCGGCAGGGTGCTCACGCCCGCCGCTCGCGCAGCACGGCAAGCAGTCGGCGGGCCCCTTCGGTCGGGGTCAGGCGCGCCTCCAGCACGGCGGCCTCGATCTCCGGCAGCAGCGCGGCGACATCGGGCCGGGCGAGGAACTGCCGCTTCAGACCGTCGTCGATCATGGCCCACAGCCAGTCCCGCTGCTGGGCGCGGCGCTTCGCCGCCAGCTCGCCCGCGCCCTCCAGCGCGGCGCGGTGGCGCGCTACCGCGTCCCAGACTGCCTCCATGCCGCGTCCTTCGAGCGCGCTGACCTGCAGCACCGGCGGATCCCAGTGGGCGCTGCGCGGGCGGAACAAGCGCAGCGCGCTCTGCAACTCGGCGGCGGCGCGCTGGGCGCGCGGCAGGTTGTCGCCGTCGGCCTTGTTGATCGCCAGGCCATCGGCGAGCTCGAGGATGCCCTTCTTCATGCCCTGCAGCTCGTCGCCGGCCCCGGCGAGCATCAGCACCAGAAAGAAATCGACCATGGAGGCGACGGCGAACTCGGACTGGCCGACGCCAACCGTTTCGACGAGGATCACCTCATAGCCGGCCGCTTCGCAGACCAGCATCGCCTCGCGGGTACGGCGCGCGACGCCGCCGAGCGACCCGGCTGCCGGGCTCGGGCGGATGAAGGCCCGCGGCGACACCGACAGGCGCGGCATGCGCGTCTTGTCGCCGAGGATGCTGCCTCCGGAGCGCGCGCTCGAGGGGTCGACGGCGAGCACCGCGACGCGCTTACCGCTCTCCACCAGGTGAACGCCGAAGACCTCGATGAAGGTGCTCTTGCCGACACCGGGCACGCCGCTGATGCCGAGGCGCGCGGCCTGTCCGGTCGCGGGCAGCAGCCGCTCGAGCAGGCGCTGCGCCGCCTCCTGGTGATCGGGACGCGTGCTCTCGACCAGCGTGATCGCCTTGGCCAGCGCCCGTCGGTCGCCGGACAGCACGCCGTCGGCGAGTTGCGGCGCGGTCACGTCAGCTGTTGACGGCGCGGTCCGCGTCGCCCGCCCCGCTGCGGCGGATGAGATCGAGCACGGTGCGCGCCGCCTTGGGGATCTGCGTGCCCGGCCCGAAGACGGCCTTGACGCCGACCTGCTCGAGGAAGGCATAGTCCCGCGCCGGGATGATGCCGCCGACGGTGACGACGATGTCGCCGGCGCCCATCTTCGTCAGCTCCGCGATGAGCTGCGGCACCAGCGTCTTGTGGCCGCCCGACTGGGTCGAGATGCCGAGGACGTGGACGTCATTCTCGACGGCCTGGCGCGCCACTTCCTCCGGCGTCTGGAAGAGCGTGCCGACGTCGACGTCGAACCCGAGGTCGGCGAAGGCGGTGGCGATCACCTTGGCGCCGCGGTCGTGGCCGTCCTGGCCGACCTTGGCGACCAACATGCGCGGCCGCCGGCCGTGCTCGCTGGCGAACTGGCGCACCTCGGCTTGCAACCCCTGCCACTCGTCGTCGGCGGCGAACTGGGCCCCGTAGACGCCGGAGATCGACTTGATCTCGGCGTGATAGCGGCCCCAGACCTTCTCGAGGGCGGAGGAAATCTCGCCGACCGTCGCGCGCACCCGCGCCGCTTCGACGGCGAGGGCGAGGAGGTTGCCGGCACCGGTCTCGGCGCAGCTGGTGAGGGCGTCGAGCGTGCGCGCGACCGCGGTGCCGTCGCGCGAGGCCTTGATGCGCGCCAGGCGTGCCACCTGCGCCTCGCGCACGGCGCTGTTGTCGATCTCGCGCGTGTCGATTTCCGGCTCCTCGTCGAGGCGGAAGCGGTTGACGCCGACGATGACGTCTTCGCCGCGGTCGACGCGCGCCTGGCGCCGCGCGGCCGTCTCCTCGATGCGCAGCTTCGGCATGCCGGCCTCGATGGCCTTGGTCATCCCGCCGAGGCGCTCGACTTCTTCGATGATGCCGAGCGCCTTGCCCGCCAGCGCGTGCGTCAGCGACTCCATGAAGTAGGAGCCGGCCCACGGATCGACGACCTTGGGGATGCCGGTCTCGAGCTGCAGGATGAGCTGGGTATTGCGCGCGATGCGCGCCGAGGCGTCGGTGGGGAGGGCGATGGCCTCGTCGAAGGAATTGGTGTGCAGGCTCTGCGTGCCGCCGAACACCGACGCCATCGCCTCGACGGTGGTGCGGATGATGTTGTTGTGCGGATCCTGCTCGGTGAGGCTGGCGCCGCTGGTCTGGCAGTGCGTCCGCAGCATCAGCGAGGCCTGCTTCCGCGGGTTGAAGTGCTGCTTGACCAACGTCGCCCACAGCAGCCGGGCGGCGCGCAGCTTCGCCACCTCCATGTAGAAGTTCATGCCAATGGCGAAGAAGAACGACAGGCGACCGGCGAAGGCGTCGATGTCGAGGCCCTTCGACAACGCGGCGCGCACGTACTCGAGGCCGTCGGCGATGGTGAAGGCGAGTTCCAGATCGCACGTCGCCCCGGCTTCCTGCATGTGGTAGCCGGAGATCGAGATCGAGTTGAAGCGCGGCATCTCCTTCGACGTGTACTCGATGATGTCGGCGACGGCGCGCATCGAGGGGGCCGGCGGGTAGATGTAGGTGTTGCGGACCATGAACTCCTTGAGGATGTCGTTCTGGATGGTCCCGGTGAGCTGAGCGCGCGGTACGCCCTGTTCCTCGCCGGCGACGATGAAACTCGCCAACACCGGCAGGACGGCGCCGTTCATCGTCATCGACACCGACATCGTGTCGAGCGGCACGCCGTCGAAGAGAATCTTCATGTCCTCGACCGAATCGATCGCGACGCCCGCCTTGCCGACGTCGCCGACGACGCGCGGGTGGTCGCTGTCGTAGCCGCGGTGCGTCGCCAGATCGAAGGCGACGGAGAGGCCCTTCTGCCCGGCGGCGAGGTTCTTGCGGTAGAACGCGTTCGACTCCTCGGCGGTGGAGAATCCGGCGTACTGTCGGATCGTCCAGGGCTGCCCGGCGTACATGGTCGCACGCGGACCGCGCACAAACGGATAGTCGCCGGGGACGGTATCGGTGAAGTCGAGGTCGACGACGTCGGCGCGCGTGTAGAGCGGCTTGACCGCGAGCCCTTCGGGCGTCTGCCAGACGAGCCCGTCGAGCGAGGCGTTCTTGCTCTCCTTGCTGGCCAGTTCGCGCCAACGGGCCTGGGCGGCGTCCGGTTTCGTGTCAGCCATCGACTCTCCCCTCAGCTCCGCGCCGACGCTAGCAAGTTGGCCGATCGGTTGAAATCCATCTGCGTCGCGCGGCATGGGCTGGCCGGCGGGGGGATCGC
Source organism: bacterium (assembly GCA_031401035.1). GTDB lineage: Bacteria > Desulfobacterota > Binatia > HRBIN30 > CADEER01 > JANNRA01. The sequence continues at coordinate 16,917 of JANNRA010000223.1, forward strand.
CGGGTTGGCTGGAGGCGCTACGCCATTGCGGACCCGCGCGGGGTGCTCAGCCCTTGCGGCTGACGACCTCGTTGTCGCCGTACAGCTTTGTGATCCGCAGCGCGCCGGCGGGCGCGACCTCCAGGCACAACTCGCACAGCGTGCACTCGTCGAGGTGCTTCTCGACGATCTGCAGGGCCTGGTCGCTCGCCTGGGCGAAGATGTTGACCGGGCAGACCTCGGCCAGCTTCTTGACGATCGCCGTGTCCTTGGCGACGGCGGCGTCGACCTCGACGTTGATGAACAGCGCTGCCATTTCCATGCTCCTCAGGCTGCCAGGCGCTGCTTGACGAGGCCCGGGATGTCTTCGATGCGCTCGGCGACCGAAATCCCCGCCTTGCCCAAGCGGGCGATCTTGTCGGCCGTCGTGTCGGCCTTGCCCTCGACGATGGTGCCGGCGTGGCCGAAGCGCATACCGGGCATCTCGTCCATGAATCGGCCGGCCATGAACGCGACGATCGGCAGGCGCGATTTCTGCTCGATGACGTAGGTCGCCAGCTCCGCCTCCATTCGGCCCCCGGGCTCGCAGTAGATGACGATCGCCTTGGTCTCCGCGTCGGCCTCGTACAGAGGCATCAGGTCGGTGTACGTCGACCCGATCACCGCGTCGCCGCCAATCGACACCGCCGTCGACTGCCCGAGCCCGGCGGCGGTCAGGGTGTTGCACATCTCGGTGGTCATACCGCCGGAGCGTGACATGACGCCGACCGGGCCCTTGCTGAACGCCTTGCGCGCGTCCACCGCGCGTCCGCCGAGGCCGCCCATCTTCGCCTCGCCGGGCGACAGGATGCCGAGGCAGTTCGGGCCGATGATGCGCGCGCCGCGCAACTGCGCCAACTCGACCATCTGCGCCACTTCGTAGCGCGGGATGCGCTCGGTGACGATGACGATGATCTTGACGCCGGCGTCGAGGGCTTCGAACACCGCGTCGCGCGTGAACGCCGGCGGCACCGCCACCACCGACCCGTCGACACGCGTCTGCGCCGCGATCTCGCGCACGGTGTCGTAGACGGGGATGCCGTAGATGTCGCGGCCGCCGCGGCCCGGGGTCACCCCGCCGACGATCTTCGAGCCGTAGTCGAGGCACTCGCGGCTCATGTTCACCGCCTCGCGGCCGGTGATGCCCTGAATGATGAAGGTGGTGTCCTTGGTGATCAGGATCGACATCGGTCAGGCGTCCTTCATCTTCGCCACGGCGCGGCCGGCGGCTTCGTACATCGAGACGGTGCGGTCGCAGTACTCGACGCCGTAGTGCTGCAGGATCTTGAACCCTTCCGTTTCCCACGAACCAGGGATGCGGAAGATGGCGATCTTGTCGGCCGGCGTGTGGCCCGACTCGATGACGCCCTTGATGACGCCGCGCGCCACCATGTCGACGCGCGTATTGGAGACGACGTTCATCATCACCGCGATCTTCTTCACGCCCGGCTTGCGCAGGATCAGCTTGGTCAGCTCGCAGGCCTTGGTGACGGAGGGATTGCCGCCGATCTCGCAGTAGTTGGCCGGTTTGCCGCCGTGCTTGCGGATGGCGTCGAACAGGGTCAGCGAGCCGCCGCCGGCGCCGATGACGAGGCCGAGGTCGCCGTCGAACTCGACGACGTTGCCGGCGACGCCGCGGTGGTCGCCGGCATCGACCGCGGCGCCGTCGATCTCGAACTGTGTCGGCGGCCGCGCCTGGCGCTTCTCCTCCGGCGCGATGCCGAGGACCTTGAGAATCGCCTTCTGGCTGTCGCGCGCGTCGTCTTCCATGTCGACGTGGCCGTCGAGGCAGACGAAGCGGCCGTCTTCGAGCTTCGCCAGCGGGTTGATCTCCGCCAGCGTCAGGCCGTGCGCGATGAAGACGCGCGCCAGCGTGGCGGCGATACGGCTCAGGGCGTTGAGGTCGCTGCCGCCGATCTGCAGCTGCGCGATCAGTTCCTTGGCCATGAAATCGGAAAAGGGCAGGAGGGTCGAGAAGTGCCGCTTGGCGATGTGCTGCGGGTGCGTCTCGGCGACCTCTTCGATGTCGATGCCACCCATGTCGCTGCAGATCATCACCGGCTTGCGCGCGAAGCCGTCCCAGGTGACGCCGAGGTAGTACTCCTGCGCGATCGGGGCCCGCCCCTCGACCAATACGCCGCGAGGTTCGTGGCCGTTGATGGTCAGTCCGAGGATCGTCTGCGCCGCCTGCGCCGCCTGCGCCGGCGTCTCGGTGAACAACACCCCGCCGGCTTTCATGCGCCCGCCGGTCAGCACCTGCGACTTCAGCACCGATGGGCCGGCGATCTCCTTCGCGATCGCCTCCGCCTCGGCAGGCGTGTGCGCCACCTTCGAGCCGGTCGGCAGAGGGACGCCGTAGCGGCCGAAGAGCTGTTTCGATTCGTACTCGTAGAAACGCATGCGTCGTGTCCCGCTGGGTGACGGAGCGGCGGGGATGCCGCTGGCGCGAATCCGAGCCGGCTACCACTTTGACGCCAGCAGAGACAAGCCATGCTGCCGGCGCCCTCCACCTCCCGCAGCATACTGGTCTGACCCCCGGGCCGATGGTAGGACCGACGCATGGCGAACACGACGACGCAGGCGGTGGAACTGACCGGGGTGGAAACGATCGTCTCGACGCTCGACGCGTTGGTGCGCGAGGCGCTGGCCGTGGCGGCGACGCGGACTGGCGGCGGCAAGGGCCTCGACGACGAGCAGGTGCACGCCGAGCGCCTGGCCTACGCGGCCACCGAGGCGCGGGCCGCGCGCGACCTGCTCACGTATGCCGCCGGGGTCGCGGTGGCGCGGCCCGATGCCACCGTGGCGGCCATGGCGGCACTGTTCGCCGGCGAGGTCGCCGCGAAGGTGCGCGCCCAGATCGAGGCCCACCCGGATGAATTCGGTATTGCCGATGCGCGCCTCAACGCGACGCTCGGCAGCGCCGCGGTGCGGCAGCTGATCCGCGCCGCGACGGCGGACACCACCGTCGCCGCCATCGGCCGTCAGGTCCTGGCGCAGCGCGGCGCCAACCACTCGTGGCTGCCGGATGAGTTGGCGGTGATGACGCGGGATTCGGTGCGTCAGTTTGCCGAAGCCGAGGTGCTGCCGATCGCCGAGCACATCCACCGCCACGACGACCTGGTTCCGGACAGCCTGATCGCGGCGATGGGCGAACTCGGCTTCTTCGGCATGGCGGTGCCGGAAGAGTACGGCGGCGGCGGCATGGGCAACCTCGGCATGATCGTCACGACCGAGGAGCTGTCGCGCTGTTCGCTTGCCGCCGCCGGCAGTCTGATCACGCGGCCGGAGATTCTCACCAAGGCGCTGCTCAAGGGCGGTACCGAGGCACAGAAGCAAGCGTGGCTGCCGAAGATCGCCGCCGGGCAGGTCATGGCGGCGGTGTCGGTGACCGAACCCGATACCGGCTCCGACGTTGCGGCGGTGAAGTGTCGCGCCGAGGCGGCCGAGGTCGGCGGGGTCACGGGCTATGTCATCAACGGCGCCAAGGCCTGGTGCACCTTCGCCGGTCGGGCCAACGTGCTGGCGTTGCTCGCCCGCACCGACCCCAACCCGCAGTCGGGCGCGCGCGGTCTGTCGCTGTTCATCGTTCCCAAGGACACCTTCGCCGGGCACGAGTTCACCATGCAGCAGCCGAGCGGCGGCACGATGCACGGCAAGGCTGACCGCACGCCGGGCTACCGCGGCATGCACTCCTTCTCGCTGACCTTCGACAACTACTTCGTCCCGGCGGCGAACCTGGTCGGTGAAGCGGGCGGTCTCAACAAGGGCTTCTACCTGCAGATGAACGGGTTTGCCGCCGGTCGGCTGCAGACCGGCGGCCGCGCCACCGGCCTGTCGCAGGCGGCGATCGAGCGCACCGCCGAATACGCCAACGACCGCAAGCAGTTCGGCCAGCCGATCGGTTCGTACCAGCTCACCCAACACAAGCTCGGCCGCATGGCGACCTACTGCATGGCGGGTCGCCAGCTCACCTACGCGGCCGCCCTGGCCATGGACAAGGACGAGTCGGTGGCGCTCGAAGGGGCGATGGCGAAGCTGTTCACCTCTGACGTCGCCGTCTGGGTGACCCAGGAAGGCCAGCTGGTGCACGGCGGGTGGGGCTACGCCGAGGAGTTTCCGATCTCGCGCTACGTCGTCGACGCGACCGTGCTGCCGATCTTCGAAGGCGTCAAGCCGATCCTCGAACTCAAGGTCATCGCCCGTCAGCTGCTGGGCGCCTGAGCGGCGCAGCACCGTCCGGCGTCAGCCGAACAATTTCTCGCGCGCCGCTGCCGAGATCGCCAGCACCGCCGGGTGTTTGAGGCGACGCTCGGCTGAGATGGCGTAGAATCGCTCGCGCACCTGCTCGATGCGGCCGAGCGGCACGACGTCGTACTGGCGGCGGATCTCCGCCTCGATGGCGGTCGGTCCGCCGAACAGGCCGATGCCGCGCTCGCCGAACGATTTCAGCAGGGCGCTGTCCTCGAACTCACCGGCCACCGCCGGTCGCAGGCCCTGCTGCGCGAACCACTGGTCGAGCGAGCGGCGCAGGACCGTGTTCTCGGTCGGCAACAGGAACGGCGCGTTGTCGAGCGAACCGGGAAAGCCGCGCCGGTAGCGCGCCGCCAGCGCTTTGGTGCCGAACACCGTCAGCCCGCATTCGCCGAGCAGGTGGCTGAAGGCGCGCACCTTGACGCTGGGGTTGAGCGGCGCGTCGGAGAGCACCAGATCGAGGTCGTGCACCGCCAGATCGGCCAGGAGCCGCTCCGGCTTGTCCTCGCGGCAGACGATGCGCACCGGATCGGCGAGCTTGAGCGCCGGCTCGATCAGACGGTAGGCAATGAGCTTCGGCAGCTGGTCGGCGACGCCGACGGCGAAGCGCACCGGCCGGCCGGTCGGTCGGCCGCGCACCGCATCGGTCAGCTCGCGGCCGAGGGTGAAGATCTCATCCGCGTAGCGATACACCAGCCGGCCGGTCTCGGTGAGCTCGAGGCGCCGCCCGACGCGCTGGAACAGCTTTTCCCCGAAGTGCTCCTCAAGCACCCGCAACTGGCCGCTGATGGTCGGCTGCGCCAGGCGCAACTCGACGCTGGCGGCCGACACGCCGCCGGTGCGCGCCACCGTCCAGAAGTACAGCAGGTGATGGTAGTTCAACCACTCCATGGTCGATCTCCCTAGGTCGGCTGTGTTGATAAGTCACGCCTCGATGTCCTCTGTGCCGATCGATGGTCGGGCGCGTTCAGGACCACTCCGACGGGCGGCGCTCACGGCGCCGGCGGTCGCATCTCGCCGAGCGGCTTGATCATGTACGTGGTGCTGGCGCGCGCGGCGAGCTTGCCGGCGGACCAGATGTCGACTTCGGCATAGGCGCTGCGCCGGCTGTGCCGCACCACCCAGGCTTCGGCGGTGACCAGGCCGGGAAAGATCGGCTCGAGGTAGTCGATCTTCATCTCGATGGTCAGCAGCGCATTCCCGGGACCGTAGACGGTGATCAGCGCCGCGGCGACCGCGGTGTCGGCGAGGCCGAAGCTGGCGCCGCCGTGCATGATGCCGGCCGGGTTGCTGGTCGCGGCGCGGTTCTCCACCTCGAGACGCGCATAGCCGTGGCGCACGTCGGCGACGCGGAAGCCGCAGTGGCCGGGAAAGTACGGATTGTCGACGTTGAACACGTCGAGGATTGCCTGCCGCGCCGCCGCCGCCAGGGCGGGGAAGTCGCGACCGCGCGAGCCGCTATCGCTCTCGGGTGAGGTCATGCCTGGTGCATATCGCAGGCGCGCTCCGCGCGCTAAGCACGGGGGCGCGATGCGACCTCATCGTCGCCGCGCTGCGCGGCAGCGAGGACATGATGGAGGGCGTCCTGGCCCTCGCGCAGAAGCGCCGACCCGAGTGGAGGGGCAAATAGACGCGCCCGGCGGGGGATCGCTCAGGGTGTGTCGGGGGCCTGGAGAGGCTTGCCGAGGGCCGCGCGTACGGCGTCGGCGCGGCGTGTGGCCGCCGCCGCCTCATCGGCTCGGCCGCTGTCGTCGAGCAGCGCCGCGTAGTTGTCGAGCGCGGTCGCCAGGGCGTTCGCCTCGGTGGTCTCGAAGACCGCGATGGCGCGCTGGTAGAGCGGCTCGGCGTCGGCGAAGTGGCCGGCGGCGGCGAGCAGCAGGGCCAGGTTGTTGAGGCTCTGCGCGGTCTGCACGTCGTCCGGTCCGAGCGCCGCCTCGCGGATCGCCAGGGCGCGGCGCAGCAGCGGCTCGGCCGCGCCGTAGTCGTCCCGGGCGGCGTGCAGCGCGGCGAGGCTGGTCAGGGTCGTCGCGACGTCCGGGTGCTGGGCCCCGAGGGCTCGTTCACGCAGGGCCAGCGCGCCGCGCTGGCGCGCGATCGCTGTCGGCAGATTGCCGGCGGCGCGCAGCGCGCTGGCCTCGCTGCTGAGCGCCGCCGCCTGCGCGAGTTCGTCGACCGGCCGGGCGGCAGGCGTGGCCGCCGGCGACGCGGCGAGCGGCTCGAGGCGGGGCTCAGACTGGTCGCCGCTGCGCGCCTCGCTGCCGGGGCGGCCGGCGGGCGGTGCCTTCCACCCTTCACTCGCCCCGCAGCCGGCCAGGAGCAATAGCAGCAGGACCCTCCGCGTCATGTCGGCCCGTAGAAGGATACGTCACGGTTGAGAACGCAAGCCGCCGTGTGCGAGGCTCGCGGCGATGTGCGGACGCTTCACGCTCACCGCCACGCCGGAGCGCCTGCGCGAGCGCTTCGCCCTCGACGCGATGCCCGAGGCGATGTCGCCGCGCTACAACATCGCGCCGTCGCAGGACGTCCTGGCCATCGCCAACCGCGCGCCGCGCGCCGTCCACCCCCTGCGCTGGGGGCTGGTGCCCAGCTGGGCGAAGGATGCCGCCATCGGCCACCGCATGATCAACGCCCGCGCCGAGACGCTGGCCGAGCGTCCGGCCTTCCGCAGCGCCCTGGCGCGGCGGCGCTGCCTCGTGCCCGCCGACGGGTTCTACGAGTGGCGGCGCCAGGGAAAGACGAAGAAGCAGCCCTTCCACGTCCGCGCCCGCGACGGCGCGCCGCTGGCCTTCGCCGGTCTGTGGGAGTTGTGGCGCGGACCGGACGGCATCGCGCTTGGATCGTGCGCCATCATCACCACCGCCGCCAACGCGTTGTTGGCACCGATCCACGACCGCATGCCGGCCATCCTGCCGCCGGCGGCGTTCAGCGCCTGGCTCGACCCCTCCGAACGTCCCGCCGACGCGCTGACCCCGCTGCTCGTCGCGTGTCCGGACGAATGGTTGGAGGCGTTTCCGGTCTCCACGCACGTCAATTCGCCGGCACACGAAGACCCCGCCTGCCTGACGCCGCTCGACGGATCATCGGCGCTCGCTGGCGACGGCGTGCCGCGACGCTAGTGTCGTGAATCCGAGATCCCCGCTACAGCTCGGTGAGCCATCGGCGCCCCTGGCTAGGCGCGCCGCCGCAGGAATATCGGGCCATATTCCAAGGCGGCGCAACGCCGCCAGGGATGTCGAGAGCCAGCGAGATGTGGCGGGGATTTCGGATTCACGACACTAGCCGCGCCCTCCGGTCAGGCACGCACCCACGCCAGGTGGGCGGCGATCGCCGCCAACCAGGCCGTCGGGTTCTCGATTTGCGGGCTGTGGGCGGCGTCGGAAATGGTGATCAGGCGGGCGCCGGGAATGCCGGCGGCGAGTTCGTCCGCGGCGGCGAGAAAGCTGGTATCTTCCGCGCCGACCAGCACCGTCGTCGGACAGGTGATGGCGCCGAGGTGCGCCAACAGCGACGGGTGATCGACCACCTCCAGCGCCAGCGCCGCGAAGGCCTCCGGGTCCATCGCCGTCAGGCGCCGCAAGCGCCGCTCCCAGAAGGCCTCGCCCCATTCCGCCTCGAGGCGACGCTCGGCGGCCGGGCGGGTGGATTCGGCGCCGGCGCGGGCGCGCAGCAGGGTGGCCAGGGTGCGCATGCCATCGCTGCGGGCGATGGCGCCGGCGGCGGCGAAGGGCGCGCGCAACATGCCGTCGGGCGGCCGCGCGGCGGTGTCCATCAGTACCAGCGACCCGACGCGGGCCGGATAGGCCAGCGCGAAACGTAGCGCCACCATTCCTCCCATCGAGTGGCCGAGCAGGTCGCAGCGGGCGATGTCGCGCGCCTCGAGCAGGGCAGCGAGATCGGCGACCAACTGCTCGAACGAGTAGCTCGCCGCGTCGCCGGTGTTGGCCGAGTCGCCGTGGCCGCGGAGGTCGTACAACAGCGTGCGGCCGAGCCCCGCCAGCGCCGGCAGCCGTTCGCGGAAGTCGTCGCGAAACCCCGTCAGCCCGTGCAGCAGCACCAGCGGGCGCGCGCCGATACCGATGTCCTCGTAGATCAACTCCGCGCCGTGAATCGTGATTGCCGGCATGAACATTCCCGTACCACGCCGGCGCCGGACAGTGGAGGGCGCGGGCAGCGTGGACGAGCCGACGGCCAGGCGCTAGAGCATCGTCGCACATGGCCATCTTCCTCATCCGCCACGGCGAGACGGCGTCGAACGCGGCGCACATCGTGCAGACGCCCGAGACGCCGTTGAGCCCGCGCGGGGTCGATCAGGCCGAGCGCCTGGCGCGACGGCTGGCAACGCTGCGCGTCGCGGCGATCCTCGCCAGCGACCTGCCGCGCGCGCAGATGACCGCCGCGCGCATCGGCGCCGCCACCGCGGCGCCGATCGCCCTCGATGCCGGCCTGCAGGAGCGCGACTTCGGCGACGTGCGCGGCCAGCCGTACGCGAGTCTCGGCGTCGACCTGTTCGGCCCCGACTACGTGCCGCCGGGCGGCGAATCGTGGGCGACCTTCCACGCCCGCATCGACGCCGCCTGGCCGCGCGTCGTCCAAGCAGCGCGTGCTGCGCACGGCAACCTCGCCGTCGTCACGCACGGCCTGGTCTGCCGCGCCGTTGCCGAGCGCCAGCTCGGGCTGACACCGGAAGGCTGGACCCCGCCGTGGCGCAACGCCTCGCTCACCGTCATCGACGGCGGCCCGCCGTGGCTGGTGACCGTCGCCAATTGCACCACGCATCTGGACTGACGGCGCGCGAGCGCCTCAGGTCGCGCCGCCCGCCCGGCGCTGGCGGCGCGGCGCCGCCCGTCTTGCCGCCCATGAGCAGATCGGGCACGCCGTCGCCTCGTGGCCGCGTGCCGGACAGTGTTCGCGGCCGAAGTAAATGATCTGCAGGTGCAGGCGGTTCCACGCCGCCTGGGGAAAGACGCGCTTCAGATCGCGCTCGGTGCGTTCGACGCTGGTGCCGTTCGACAGCCCCCAGCGCGCCGCCAGGCGATGGATGTGCGTGTCGACCGGAAATGCCGGCACGCCGAAAGCCTGCGCCATGACAACACTGGCCGTCTTGTGACCGACGCCCGCCAGCGCCTCGAGGGCGGCGAAGTCGGCTGGGACCTGCCCGCCATGCTCGGCGACCAGGCGTTCGCCAAGCGCCTTGAGGTTCCTGGCCTTCGACGGCGCCAGCCCGCAGGAGCGGATGTCGGCCAGGATCGCCGCCTCCGACAAGCCCGCGAGGTGCGCCGGCGTCGGCGCCCGGCGGAACAAACGCGGCGTGACCAGATTGACGCGCGCGTCAGTGCACTGCGCCGAGAGCACGACGGCGACGAGCAACGTGAAGGCGTCGTGGTGGTGGAGCGGGATCGGCGGGTCGGCATAGCGCGCGTCGAGGATGGCCTGGATACGCGCCGCCTTGTCACGGCGGGTCACGGCGGCAGTCGTAGCGGCGCGGACCTTGCTTGACAACGAATGGGGCGACGATATCGTCGCAGGCGCATGGCCGTCAGACGCACCCGGCGTCGCCCCTTCCTGGTGGCGCGACGCCTTTTCGTCGGGGCGATCGGCGTAGCCATCGTGCTCGCGGTCGCGGTGGGAGCCTTCGTCTACCGCGAGTTCATGGCCAGCCTGCCGCCGATCCAGGCGGCGGTCGACTACCAGCCGCCGGTGACGACGCAGATCTTCGCCGCCGACGGCACGCTGATCGGTGAGTTCTACTCCCAGAAGCGCTACCTGGTGCCGCTCGATCGGATTCCGCCGCACGTCCGCCACGCCTTCATCGCCGCCGAGGACGATGCCTTCTACGACCACGGGGGGATCGACGCGAACGGCATCCTGCGCGCCTTCGTGAACAACGTCATCGCCGGTGGCAAGGTCCAGGGCGGCAGCACGATCACCCAACAGGTGGTCAAGACCGTGCTGCTGACACCGAAGAAGAGCTACGAGCGCAAGATCAAGGAGATCATCCTCTCCACCCGGCTCGAGCAGGAGCTGTCGAAGGACGAGATCCTGTCGCTGTACCTGAACCACATCTACCTCGGCAGCGGTGCCTATGGCGTTGCCGCCGCCGCCAACGAGTACTTCGGCAAGGAGATCGGCGACCTGACGGTCGCCGAGGCGGCCCTGCTGGCCGGCCTGCCGCAGGCGCCGAGCCGCTACTCGCCTTACGCGCACTGGCCGGAGGCCAAGGCACGGCAGCGCTACGTGCTGCAGCGCATGTACGAGGAAGGCTATCTCGACCGCGCGCAGCGCGACACGGCGGTGCTCGATCCGATCGGACTCACCAGCCGCAAGGGCAGCTTCCAGGCGGCACCGTACTTCGTCGAACACGTGCGTCGCATCCTCGAGGAAAAGTACGGCCGCACCGTCCTCTACGAGCTCGGACTGCGCGTCCGCACGACGGTCGACCTCGGCATGCAGCGCGAGGCCGAGGCGGCGCTGCGCAAAGGCATCGACCGCCTCACCGCCGAGCGCGGCGGCTTCCACGGCGCCTACCGGGAGATGTCGCACGAGGAACGCAACAACTACCTCAAGTTGCAGACCCAGTCCTTCAAGGGCATGAAGCGCCCCGAGGCCGGCTTCAGCTACGAGGCGCTGGTCACCAATGTGCGCGGCAGCGGCGCGCGGGTACAGATCGGACCCTTCGCCGGTGATCTGCTGGTGCCGACGTCGCCGACGGTGGCACCGCCGACCTTCAAGCTCATGGACCTCGTCCGCGCCCGCGCTATCGTCCCGGACGAGGAGGACTCCGACGACGGGCGGATCCGCTTCGAGTACGACCCCGGTCCGCTCCTCGAGGGAGCGCTGATCGCCATCGAGCCGACCACCGGCTACGTGCGCGCGCTGGTCGGCGGCTACGACTTCGAGCGCAGCCACTTCAATCGCGCCATCCAGGCGCACCGCCAGCCGGGCTCCGCGTTCAAGCCGCTGATTTTCGCGGCCGCGCTCGACCGCAATTTCACGCCCGCCTCGGTGATCGTCGACGAGCCGATTTCCTACCGCGACAACGGCCGCGCCTGGAGTCCGCAGAACTTCGACAAGCGCTTCCACGGCCCGACCTCGCTGCGCGAAGCGCTGACCAAGTCGCGCAACGTCGTCACCGTCAAGCTCGCCGATCGCGTCGGCCTGAAGTTCCTCAGTGCCTACCTGCCGCGCTTCGGCCTGCCGGGACCGATCCCGCGCAATCTGTCGATCGCGCTCGGCACCATGGAGGTGACGCCGATCGAGTTGGCGGTGGCGTACTGTCCGTTCGCCAACAACGGTTTGCGCCCGACGCCACTGGTGATCACCGAAATCACCGATGCGCAGGGCCAAGTGCTGGAGCGCAACGAGCCGACCATGGTGCAGGTGCTGCCGCCGACTACCGCTTATCAGATGACCAGCATGCTGCAGGACGTCGTACGCCGCGGCACCGGCACGGCGGCGAGCGGTCTGGCGCAGCCGACCGCCGGCAAGACCGGGACGACGAACGATCTCGACGATGCCTGGTTCGTCGGCTACACGCCGCAGATGCTCGCCGCGGTGTGGATCGGCTTCGACAACAAGCGCTCGCTCGGACCCAAGTCGACCGGCGGCAAGGTCGCCGCGCCGATCTGGAAGGCGTTCATGTCGAAGGCGCTCGAGAATGTCCCGGCCGCCCGCTTCCCAGTCCCCGACGGGCTGCGCTGCGTCAACATCGACGCCGCCACGGGCGGGCGCGCCGCCCCCGGCGGGTCGCCCTACCTGGAGTGCTTCCGCGACGGCAGTGAACCGGCGCCCGGTTCGGTGCCGGCGGTGCAGATGGTCAACGGCGCCGGCCCCAAGAAGCCGCCGGCCGAGCACGAGTTCCTGCGCAAGGACTTCTGAGCGGGGGGCGCGGCGGAGCCGCGTCGCATCAAGGCTGCCGCTCGCGGAGGTTGCTGATCAGCGCCAACACGCGGAAGTCGCGATCCCGGTGCAAGATCTCGAGGTCGTGCCGAAGGGCACAGGCCGCGATCATGCAATCGACCGACGAGCGGATCGTCAGGCCGCGCCGCCGCGCCGAGCGGTACAGCGCGACCGCCTCGAGCGTCAGGGCCTCGCCGATCGGCACCTCGATCATCGGCATCGCCAGCATCGCCGTCTTGGCGGCGCGAAAGACGGATTCCTCGCGGAATCCCTGCAGCACTTCCTGCATCACGGGCAAGCAGGTGACCACGTCGTCGAACGGAACGAGGGCTTCGAGATCGAGCGGATTCGTGCGGCGAAACGTTTCGATCCAGATCGACGTATCGACGAGGATCATGATCGCCGGCGACGGGTGGGGCGGGCGTCCTTGCGTATCTCCGACAGATCGCCATCCCACGCCCCGCTCCCGCGCAGCGCGAGAATGTCGCGCGCGTGGGCGCGTCGGACGAATTCCTCCAACGCGCGGTCCACCGTGCGGGAGTATGTCTTCTCGCCACTCAGGCGGGTGGCCTCACGGAGAAGATCCTCGCGAAGCACAAGATTTGTGCGTTTCATGTGTATTGGCTCTACCAACGCGACGGGGTGGAGACAACCGTGAACGCGCCGCGTCCAATCGGCTGCGTGTGTAGCGGACGATCGGGCGCCGCAGCGCCAGCGCGGCGGCGTTCCGGGCCGCGGCGCGTCAGAGCGACTTCCACAGCTCGCCGTGGCGCCGCTTCACCGCCGCGAGGATCGGGCCGGCGGTACTCGGCGGCAGGGGCGGTGGCGTCGGGCGGGCGCGCCCGCTCAGCACATCGAGTACGGCCTCGGCCGAGTCGCGCGTGGCCCGCAGGTCGTAGCCGCCCTCGAGCACGGCGACGACGCGGCCGCCGCACACCTGCGCGGCGGCATCGACCAGCACCTGGGCCATGCCGGCGAAGCCCGCTTCGCTGACCGCCATGCCACCGAGCGGGTCGCGGCGGTGCGGGTCGAAGCCGGCGGAGATGAGGATCGCCTCGGGCGCATACTCGAGCACCAGCGGCGCGACGACGGCGTGGAAGGCCTCGAGGTATTCGGCGTCGCCGACGCCGCCCGGCAGCGGCAGGTTGATCGTGTAGCCGCGGCCGTCGCGACTGCCGATCTCGTCGAGCGCACCGGTACCGGGATAGAATGGCCAGCGGTGCGCCGAGACGAACAGCACGCCGGGCTCGCGCGCGAAGGCGTCCTGGGTGCCGTTGCCGTGGTGCACGTCCCAGTCGACCACCATCACCCGCTCGAGACCGTGCCGAGCACGCAGATGGGCGGCGCCGATGGCGACGTTGTTGAACAGGCAGAAGCCCATGGCGCGGTCCGGTTCGGCGTGATGACCGGGCGGGCGGACGAAGGCAAAGCCGTTGCGCAGGCGTCCGGCCATGACCTCGTCGATGAGCGCCAGCACGCCGCCGGCGGCGAGACAGGCGGTCTCGAACGACTGCGGCGACACCGGCGTATCGGCGTCGAAGGCGCCGTGCTGCCCGGCGCTGCGCGCCACCGCCTCGTAATGCGCGGCGCCATGGACGCGCGTGATCTCCTCGACCGTTGCCGGGCGCGGCGCGACGCGCACCACATCGGGCCGCGCGGCGAGCGCCGGCAGCAACACCGCGATGCGCTCGGCGCGCTCCGGATGGCCGGCGCCGGTGTCGTGCGCGAGAAAACGCGGATCGACGACAATGCCGGTGTCCATGCGGGAAACGAACCACAGACAGACATGGTTTGACACCCCCTGGGACGGGCTCTAGTCTCCCGGCGTTATGTTCGGAATCGGCATGCCCGAGCTGCTCGTCATCCTGGTGGTGGCCCTGGTGGTTCTCGGACCGAAGCGGCTGCCGGAGGTCGCCAAGGCGCTCGGCAAGGGCCTGGCGGAGTTCCGCCGCGCCACCTCCGACCTCACCGACGAGTTGAAGCAGGCGCAGTCGATGATCGAGCGCGAGGCGCGCGAAGCCGACCGCGCCACGCGCCAGCGCGCCAGCGGCCGGCCGCTGCCGAGCGGTGTCGAGCAGCACGCGGCGGCGCCCGCCACCGCGGCGGCGCCCGCCACCGAGACCGCCCCGGCCGTCGCGCCAGGCGAACCACCGAGCGACTGACGCGCGTGCCCCCGCTCTGGCGGCAGCCATGACCGACGTCACGATGCCGCTGACGGCGCATCTCGAAGAGCTCCGCTGGCGGCTCATCCGGGCGCTGCTCGCCATCGGCCTGGCCTTCGTCGCCGTCTACAACTTCTCCGACGTGCTCTTCGCGGTGCTCACCCGGCCGCTGCTCGAGCTGCAGGAAGGTCCCGTCGAGCTCATCGGCACCGGCGTCGCCGAGGCGTTCTTCACCAAGCTCAAGGTCTCGTTCATCGCCGCGGTTTTTGTCGCCAGCCCGGTGCTGTTCTGGCAGGCGTGGATGTTCATCGCGCCAGGGCTCTACGACGGCGAGAAGCGCTACGCGCGCCCGTTCGTCTTCTTCGCGACGTTCTTCTTCATCCTCGGCGCGGTCTTCTGCTACCAGGTCGTGCTGCCGGTCGGGTACCGCTTCTTCCTCGCCGAATACGCCACCATCGGCGTCGCCCCGTCCATCCGCATCAGCGAGTACCTGTCGTTCACCGCCCGCATGCTGCTCGCCTTCGGCGTCACCTTCGAGCTGCCGGTGCTGACCTTCTTCCTCGCCCGCCTCGGCGTCGTCACCCATCGCACCATGCTCGGCTACTTCCGCTACGCGGTGCTCGGCATCGTCATCGTCGCCGCCGTGCTGACGCCGGGGCCGGACGTCGCGTCGCAGATGCTGATGGCCGGCCCGCTGTTCGTGCTCTACCTGCTCAGCATCGGCATCGCCTACGTCTTCGCGCGCCCCCCGGCGACGCCGGCTGAGTCGCTCGATGACGCCGGCGCGTGAGCCGGTCCCCGCCTGGGTCCTGTTCGGCGTCCTGATCGCCCTCGGCGCCAACACCCTCGCCTCGGCGATGGTGCGCGTCACCGTCGAGCTGATGCGCAGCCTGACGCCGTTCGCCGAGGAGGTCCACCGCTACGACCTCTCGATGCTGCCGGCGTACCGCGTCGTCGCCTATAGCGGCGCGACGCTGGCCATCGCCTGGTACATCTGGCCGGTGCTGCGGCACTTCCGCGGCGACGCCGCCGCGCCAGCGTCGGCGCTGGTGCAGCGGCGCACGGTCAACGCGCCGCTGATGGTCGCCGCCATCGGCTTCATCCCATGGTTGATCGGCCCGCTGTTCTTCCCGGCCATGACCCTGCTGCACTTCGGACGCTGGTCGCCGGAACTCGCCTCGCAGCAGATCGTCTCCGGCCTGGTGAGCGGCTTCCTCGCCGCCACCAGTACGTACCTGTTGCTCGACTGGCTGTTTCGCAGCGCCGTCGTGCCGCGCGTCTTCCCCACCGGCCATCTCACCGAGGTCCCGGGCTCGCTGGCGCCGGGCGTGCGCACGCGCCTGCTCATCTTTCTGCTCGCCGTCGCGTTCACGCCGCTGTTCACCGTCCTCGGACTGATCCGCGCCGCCGCGGCACGGGTCGGACTGGGCGCCGATCTGGCGCGCGTCATCACCGACCTGACGCATGCCAGCCAGATCACCTTCATGGTCTACGTCGCGCTCGGCATCGCCTTCACCCTAGTGCTGGCGCGCACGTTGACGCAGCCGCTCGGCGCCGCGGCGGCGGCGCTGCGGCAGATCCAGCGCGGCGACCTGTCGGCGCGCGTGCGGCTGGCGTCGAGCGACGAGGTCGGCGTCGTCGAGGAAGGCGTCAACGCCATGGCCGCCGCCTTGCAAGATCGCGAGCGCATTCTCCACACCTTCGGACGCATCGTCGAGCCGGCAGTGCGCGACTACTTGCTCAAGGGCGAACTGCGCCTCGGCGGCGAGGTGCGCCACGCCACGGTCATGTTCTGCGACCTGCGCGGCTTCACCGCGCTGAGCGAACGCCTGGCACCGACAGCGGTCGTCGCCCTGCTGAACGACTTCTTCTCCGCCATGGCCGACTGGGTCCGCAGCGAGGGTGGCTTCGTCGATAAGTTCATGGGCGACGGGATGCTGATCGTCTTCGGCCTCTTCGCGGCCTCCGACCCGGCGGCGCAGCAGCAGGCGGCAGCGGCGGCACTGCGCTGCGCGCTCGGCATGCCGACGCGCCTGACGGCGCTCAACGCCGCGCGCTCGACGACGGGGGCGCCGCTGCTGGCGGTCAGCATCGGGCTCGCCAGCGGCGAGGTGGTGGCCGGGACGATCGGCGCCGAGGACCGGCTCGAGTTCACGGTCATCGGCGACACGGTCAACGTCGCGGTGCGCCTGCAGGACGAGGCAAAGCTGCGCGGCTGCCAGCTGCTCGCCAGCGCCACGACGATCGAGCTGGCGCATGCCGCCGGCCTGCCGAGCGGGTTGGCGGCGCTGGCGCCGGCGCAGCTACGCGGGCGCGCCGAGGCGGTGCCGGTGTTCGGCGCCTGAGCAGGTCACGCGGGGCGCCGCTGCCGAGGACCCGCCAATGCCCGGCCCCCTGGGTGGCGCCCCGCGCGGGCGCCCTCCGGTGAGGCGTCGGGCAGCAGCAGCAGGAGCCAATCGTCGCTGGCGCCGGGCGGTGCGGCGATGACCGCGAGCTCGACGTGCCCCTGCAGGTCGGCGATGATCGCGCGCCCATCGGCGAGAAAGTCGCGGCTGATCAGCGCCACGATGGTCGCCGCCGTGCGGTCGATGGTGCGGATCAGACCGACGCCCTCGTAGGATTCGATGACGAACTTGACCAGCGCGATGTCGACCGGCGCCAGGCGCAGGAAGATCGGCACCAGCCCGCCGATGTCGACGGGGTCGGCGACGTTCACGCCGGCTCCGGCGTACGCCCGGGCGCCGGCACGGTTGGCAGACGCCAGCGGTCGAGCAGCAGGAAGGTGAGCAGCTTCTGGTATTCGATCACGACGCGACGCGTGCTGGCGCGGTCGCGCCACCACGTATCGGCGGCGAAGTCGTCATCGCGCGCTGGCCGCGCGATGACGCGCACGCGGTCGCCGGCGAGATGCCGATAGATGCGCGCGGCGCGGCGCGAATGGTACTTCGAGGTCACCAGCAGGATCGAGGTGTAGCCGCGCGCGATGACGGACGCCAGAACCACCTCCGCCTCGCTGTACGTGCTGCCTGCCGGGCGGTCGAGGACGGTGATGGCCGCGGGCGGCACGCCGAGTTGCTCGGCGATCGAGCGGTTGAGCTCGAACAGCTTCGGCACCTGGACGCCGAGGCTGCGCAGCCGCCGGAAGCCGGCGTTCTCGGACTCGCGGCAGAGGATGAGGTGCGGCGCGAACCCCTCGCGGAAGAGCGCCACCGCCTCGAGGATGCGATCGGGATAGGAGCCGCTCAGGACGACGATGGCGTCGGCCGCCTCGGGCGCCTGGTCCTCGATCAGGAAGCGGCCGGCGGCGCGCAGCAACGGCGTCGCCGCCAGCGCGGCGACGAGCAGCGCCGCAAGGCCGGCGACCGAGGCCCGCCGGCGCGTCACACGGGCTCCGCCAGCCCCGCGACAAGCGCGGCGAGGATGGCCTCCGCCGACTCGGCGGGCGTCCGCACGTCGACGCGCCAGGGAATGTCGAGCGCCGTCCACGCCTGCGCCGCGGCCGGGAGGTGGGCGGGATCGGAGTGGGCGCCGAAGCCGGTGTCGGCGGTCGGGCCGACCTGCACCGACAGCACGCGCGCGCCGCGGCCCGCGTACTCGCGGTCCAGCGCCAGGCTGGCAGCGTGCAAGGCCGCCTTCGAGGCGGCGTAGAGGGTGAGATAGGGCCAGCCGGAGGCGCTTGCCGAGCCGACGTTGACGACCGCGCCGCGCCCAGACGCAAGCAGCGCCGGCAGGAAGGCGCGGGCTACCAGCAGGGCGCCGACGAGGTTGGTGTCGAGCGTCGCGCGCCAGCGTGTCGGATCGGAGGCGAGAAACGGCTCGACGTGCCCGAGGCCAGCGTTGTTGATCACCGCCAGCAGCGGCGCCCCGGTCGCCGCCGCGGCGGCGACCAGGCGGTCGACCGCAGCGGCATCGCTGACGTCGGCGACCACCGGATGCAGCGCCGGCCCGATGGCGTCGGCCAACGCCTGCAGCGCCTCGCGACCGCGCGCGGCAGCGACAACCTGCGCACCGTGGCCGACCAGCGCCGTGGCGAGGGCGCGGCCGATGCCGCTCGAGGCGCCCGTGACGACCACCGTATGGCCGGCGAACGGCGCACTCACGACGCCGCCTGCAGCGCCGCCAGAACCGCCGGCGACGAGGTGACAGTCGCCAGCAAGGGCAGGATGTTGGTGACCGAGAAGTCGTGCCAGGCGTTCGGGTAGCTGGCGCAGCAGTCCTCGATCACGAACAGTTCGAAACCGCGATTCACCGACGCCCGCACCAGCCCCTCGACGGCGAGATTGGTCGAGACGCCGCAGACCAGGAGCACGTCGCGCCCGAGCATGCGCAGGACGGGATAGAGTTGCGTGCCGTAGGAACCGTCGATGCCGACGCAGCGGGTAAAGACGAAATCCGCCCCCGTCGGGGCGACGGCGGCGTGCGTCTCGGCGCCCCAGGTGCCCTCGATCAGCGTCGGCGTCGCGCCGGTGCGCCGGTGCAGGCGCGTGCGCGGGCGTGGAAAGTCCGGCTTGCGGGCATAGTTGATGTAACCGACCGGGACGCCGGCGCCGTGTGCGGCATCGATCAGGGCACGCACCTTCGGCAGCACGCCGCGTGCCGCCACCTGCGCCGCGAGCACGCCGCCGACCCCCTTGGCGCCGATCATCGACGCGTCGACGATATCGTTCTGCAGTTCGACGAGCAGCAGCGCGACGCGCGCCACCGGCAGCTGAATGTCGTCCATACCCCGCTCGCTCTTTCCGCGCCCGGCTACCAGATGCTACTGGCCGGGCGCAATGAATCCCGGCGCGTTCGCTTTCGGCATCGGCCTGCCGATCGTGCAGCAGGTGCCGACGCAGGCACGGCCGTGGGAGGCCGGCGCGTCGGTCGAGACGCTGCTGCAGGTGGCGCGCGCCGCCGACCGCGTCGGCGCGGCGTGGATCACCTGCAGCGACCACGTCGCCGTGCCGGCGAGCCATGTGCCCGCCATGGGCGCCACCTGGTACGAGCCGGCCACCACCCTCGCCTTCCTCGCCGCGGCGACGACGCGCGTCGGTCTGCTCTCGCACGTCCTGGTCCTGCCGTATCGCCATCCGCTGATGGCGGCGAAGATGTTTGCGACGCTCGACCACCTGTCAGGCGGCCGCGCCATCATCGGCACCGGCAGCGGCCACCTGCGGCCCGAGTTCCGCAGCCTCGGCATCGACCCCGACGAGCGGGCGGCGTTGAGCGAGGAGCACCTGGCGGGGCTGGCGGCGGCGCTCGGCGACGAGGTGTCGAGCTTCGCCGGGCGCTTCGTGGGCTGGCGCGACATGGCGGTGTCGCCGCGCCCGGTGCAGCGTCCACGGCCGCCGCTGTGGGTGGGCGGCAACACGGCGGCGATGGCGCGCCGTGCCGGACGCCTCGGCGACGGCTGGATTCCGTGGCAGATCACGCCCGATGACTTCACCGCGCGGGCCCGCGTCGCGCGCGATGCGTATCGCGCCAGCGGACGCGACGGCCGCTTCGCCGTCGTCGCGCCGGTGGCCGCCGGACGCGTCGAGGATGCCGGCGCGTTGGCGACCACGCTGGCCGGCTGGCGGGCGCGCGGCGCGACCGCGGTGCATCTCGGTTTCGCCCACGACAGCGCCGCGCACCTGATCGAGCTCCTCGAACGCGTCGCCGGCGAGGTGATGCCGCTCGTTGCCGACACTCCGCCGCCCCGATAGAGATGTGGGGCGGGCATCGCGTCCGCCCAAACCCAGAAGGAAGGAGGACAGCAATGAGAATCCTGACGGCAACCGCACTGGCGGCGCTGCTCGCCGGCGCCGTGCCGACGTTGGCGCCGCACGATGCGGCATACGCCCAGACTGCCGCGGCCGGGACACAGTACCTGGTCGGCGTCTCCGGCATGACCTGACCCACGTCATGCGCCCAAAGGGTCCGTGAGGCCCTGAGTAAGTTGCCCGATGTCGAGAGCATCACCGTGGACAACACGGCCAAGACCGCCATGGTCACCGCCAAACCTGGCGCGTCCATCGCCCGCGCCAGCGTCGAGTCGGCGCTCCAGCCGCGCTACGGCGTCACCAGTTTCACCGCGCTCCAATCCACTCCCGGCCCCTGAGTCCGCCGCGTGGGGGGCGGCGCGAGGCCGCCCCCCGCGCATTGCGGCTGCCGCGGCGGTACTGCATAACTGCTGGCATGCACCGACTTGCCCTCCACGCCGCCATGGTCGCGCTGGGATACGCGCTGGCTGGCTGTGCACCAAAACAGCCGACCACTGCGACCGAGTATCAGACCGTCGCCGAAGAGCACCTTCGCCTCGGCTCCTACACGCAAGCGGCCGAGTCGTACCGCAACCTGCTCGACGAGCACCCGTTCAGCGAACATAGCGAGCAGGCTGAGCTGAAGATCGGCGTCGCGCAGTACATGGATGGCACCTGCCCGGAGGCGACCGCGACGCTGACCGACTTCCAACGCCGCCATCCCACCAGCGGCTACCTGCCGCTCGTCGGTTACCTGCTCGGGCAGTGCTCGGAAAGGCAAATGCAGCCGTCTGACCGCGACCAGAGCGCATCGCAGAACGCCCATGCCTACTATCAGGCACTCATCCAGCAGCACCCATCGAGCCCCTACGCGGCCCTGGCGCGGCAGCGCCTGGCGCACGCGCGCGAGACGCTGGCGACGCACGAGTTTGACGTCGCCGACTATTACGAGGGCCGCAACAACGTCCGCGCCGCCGAGATCCGCCTGCTCGATCTGGTCAACCGCTTCCCCGACACCGAGGTCGCCGGTAAGGCGCTCTACCAGCTCGGCGAACTCTACCAGCGCCAGGGGGCGACCGAGAAGGCACAACTGGCCTACGCCGCCGTCGGTTACCACTATCCCGAGCACCTCGAAGCGCGCGACGCGGAACGTCGTCTCGAGGACCTCACCGCCGCCGGGCCGCTGCCGAGCGGAGATCCCCTCGTGCTGCTGCGCAACGAAACCGGCCGCTCGCGCACCATCGCCATCGCCCCGGCGCCGCGCCCGTCCAGCGAATCGGCACGCCGCTCCGGCCCCGGACCGGGCGGCGGGGGACTCGGCCTGCCGAGCGGCGCCGGCCCGTTCGGCCGCTCGCAGAATCCGTCCGGCCAGGGCCGCTACTGATGGGGGCGCGGCGGGAGCCGCGCCTCCACATCCGTTGTGACCGTGCGACAGAACCCCGTTGACTGTCCCGGGCGGCGTGGCGTACTCTCGCCGCTGCTTATCCAGAGTGGCTGAGGGACTGGCCCGACGAAGCCACAGCAACCGGTCCCGGGTTCCCCCCGGGGCGCTGGTGCTAAATCCAGCCGGGACGAGCCCGGGGAGATAAGGCGAGACGATAGCGTTTTGGCCTCCACCTCTCCCGGGGGGAGTTTTTTTCGCCATGACGCCGAGCGCGGACGCAGACAGGGACTTGGGCGGCGCCCGACTGGCCTCGGCGCGCGCCTTGGTCGTCGGCATCGGCGCGCTCGGTTGCCCGGCGGCCTGGGGACTGGCGGCGGCCGGAGTCGGCACCCTGGTGCTGCTCGACCCCGACCGCGTCGAGCTGTCCAACCTGCATCGCCAGTGGCTACATGACGGGAACCGCCTCGGCAGACCCAAGGTTGAGTCGGCGGCGGCGCGGCTGCGCGGTGCCTTCCCGCACCTGCGCGTCGAGGCATATCCACTGGCCCTCGACACCGACAACGTGGCGGCGTTCTTTGCCGATGCCGACGTGGTGGTCGACGCCACCGACGGCGCGGCGGCGAAGTTCCTCATCAACGATGGCGCCGTGCGCTGCGCGACGCCGTTCGTCCATGGCGGCGTCCTCGGTTTCCTCGGCCAGATGCTGACCGTGCGCCCTGGCAGCAGTGCCTGCTATCGATGCCTGTTTCCCGAGCCACCGGCGCCGGACGAGGCCGCCACGTGCCAGGAGGCCGGCGTCGTCGGCCCGATCGCCGGCGTCATCGGATCGCTGCAGGCCGCCGCGGCCATCCAGCTGCTCGGCGTCGGCGGTGCCGCGCCCACCGACTGCCTGGTCATCGTCGACGGGCGCACCGGCCGCTGGCGCCAGGTGCGGCTCGCCCGCGATCCGCGCTGCCCCGCCTGCGGCCCGCGCCCCGACACCGACCGGCTGGATGCCGCCGCAGCGGCACGCTAGAGAAAGGAGCCCCCATGACCTACCTCCACGGCCTGCGCTGTCGCGAATGCGGCGCCGAGTATCCGCACGAGCCGTTGCACGTCTGCGACCAGTGCTTCGGCCCGCTCGAGGTCGTCTACGACTACGCCGCCATCGGCCGTGCCATGACCCGCGAGGTCATCGAATCGCGGCCGCGCAACCTCTGGCGCTACCGCGAGCTACTGCCGGTGACGCGCGACCCGGTGGTCGGTCCGTACTCCGGCTTCACACCGCTGGTGCGCGCCGACCGGCTGGCCGCGGCGCTCGGGGTGGCCGAGCTCTACGTCAAGGACGACTCGGTCAATCACCCGACGTTCTCGTACAAGGACCGCGTCGTCTCGGTATCCATCTCGAAAGCCATCGAGTTCGGTTTCGACACCGTCTCCTGCGCGTCGACCGGGAACCTCGCCAACAGCGTCTCGGCGCACGCCGCGCGGGCCGGCCTCAACTGCTTCATCTTCATCCCCGACAACCTCGAGCAGGGCAAGATCATCGGCTCGGCGATCTACGGGCCGCGCACGGTGGCCATCCACGGCAACTACGACGACGTCAACCGCCTGTGCAGCGAGATCGCCGACAAGTACCGGTGGGCCTTCGTCAACATCAACCTGCGCCCCTACTACACCGAGGGCGCCAAGACCTACGGTTTCGAAATCGCCGAACAACTCGGCTGGACGCTGCCCAAGCACATCGTCGTCCCCACCGCCGGCGGCACGATCCTGCCGAAGATCGCCAAGGCATTCCAGGAATTGGCGCAGATCGGTCTGGTGTCCGGCCCGATGCCGAAGGTGTACACGGCGCAGGCCGCCGGATGCGCGCCGGTGGTGCGCGCGTTGCATCGCGGCAGCGACCTGATCGAGCCCGTCAAGCCGGACACGATCGCCAAGTCGATCGCCATCGGCAACCCGGCGGACGGCTATTACGTCCTCAAGGCCGTGCGCGAATCGGGCGGTTGGGGCGAATCGGCTAGCGACGCGGAGATCGTCGACGCCATCCGCCTGCTCGCCCGCACCGAGGGCATCTTCACCGAACCGGCCGGCGGCACGACCGTCGCGGTGACCAAGAAGCTCATCGAGCAGGGGCGCATTCCGCGCGACGAGTCGATCGTCATCAGCGTCACCGGCAACGGCTACAAGACGCTCGAGGCGGTCAGCGACAGCGTCGAGGCTCCCTTTGTCATCAACGCCCGTCTGCAGGACTTCGACCAGCTGTACGGCTCCCTCGCCCCGCAGGCGCGCCGTGCCATCGGTCGCGAGTGATCCGCGTACCGCCAGGAGGATTTCCATGCCCGTCAAGGTTCGTATTCCAACCCCGCTGCGCCGCTTCACCGGCGGATCCGAGGAAGTGGGTGCCGATGGCGCCACGGTCGGCGCCGTCGTCGAGGACCTCGAGCGCCAGTTCGCCGGCATCAAGGAGCGTCTGTGCGACGAGGAGGGGCGCGTGCGCCGCTTCGTCAACCTGTACCTCAACGGCGACGACATCCGCTTCCTCAGCCATCTCGACAGCGCGACGAAGGACGGCGACGAACTGTCGATCGTCCCGGCCATTGCCGGGGGCTGAGTCCCCATGAACGCCGCGCCCCGCGTCGCGGCTGCGGCCCGCGCGCCGCAGAACGAGCCGGCCGGCCGCGCCGGCTCGATTCTCGATCTGGTCGGTAACACGCCGCTGCTCGACGTGACGGGGATGGCCCCCGAGCTATCGCCGCGCGTGCGCCTCTACGCCAAGCTCGAGGGGTGCAATCCGGGCGGCTCGGTGAAGGATCGCGCCGCGCTGTGGATGGTGCGCCAGGGCCTCGCCAGCGGCGCGCTGCGGGCGGGCAAGACGATCATCGACTCGACCTCGGGCAACACCGGCATCGCGCTGGCGATGATCGGCGCCGCGCTCGGCTATCCCGTCACGCTGGTGATGCCGGAGAACGTCAGCCGCGAGCGCAAGCGCATCATCGCCGCGTTCGGCGCGCGGGTCGTGTACAGCAGCGGACTCGAGGGCTCGGACGGCGCCATCCTGCGCTGCCGGACGCTGCTCGCCGAGGCGCCGGAGCGCTACTTCAAGCCCGACCAGTACTTCAACCCGCTCAACCCGCAGGCGCACCTCGAGAGCACCGGGCCGGAGATCTGGGCGGCTACCGCGGGAGAGGTGACGCATTTCGTCGCCGGCATCGGCACCGGCGGGACCGTCATGGGCACTGGCCGCGCCCTGAAGGCGCGCAACCCGCGCGTGCAAGTGATCGCCGCCGAGCCGGATGACGCGCTGCACGGGCTCGAGGGCCTGAAACACATGGCGACATCGATCGTGCCCGGCATCTATCACGAGGCCGAGTTGGACGGGAAAGTCGCGGTGCCGACCGACGCCGCCTATGACCTGGTCTACGCCCTCGGCGCGCGCCTCGGGCTCATCGTCGGGCAGTCGTCGGGGGCAGCGCTGTACGCCGCGAGACAGGTCGCGCGCGACCTCGACGCCGCGACGGTGGTGATGATCTTCCCCGATTTCGGCAGCCGCTACCTCAGCACCAATCTGTGGGCGGGATGGGACGAATGGCGGCGGCGACACCCAAGCGGCTGAATCCGAAGCGCGCCGGCGCGGCGGGCGGGGCGGTGGTGAAGGAGAAGATCTACCTCACCTACCCCGTGCGGTTGATCAAGGAGCCGCTGATCTACGGGCTCGGGACCCAATTCGCGCTGCGCACCAACATTCGCGGCGCCAACGTCTCGGACACCATGGGCCTGGTGGCACTCGAGGTGGAAGGGCGGCGGGCGGAGATCGACCGCGGCATCGCCTGGCTGCGGGCCCAGGGCGTGACCGTTGAGCCGATCGAAAAGAACGTCATCGAGTAACGCCGATGCCGCTCAGCGACGCGCAGATCGAGCGCTACAGCCGCCAGATCATCCTGCCGGAAATCGGCGGCGCCGGTCAGGAGCGGCTCCTGGCCGCGACCGTGGAGGTACACGGCGCCGGGCCCCTGGCGGCCATGGCAGCGCGCTACCTCGCCGGCGGCGGCGTCGGATACCTGCGGCTGGTCGACGACGCCGGCGACGCGGCGGCGCTGTGCGCGGAACTGACGGCGCTCAATCCCGAATGCATCGTCACGCGCGGCGCCGCCGCCGCCAGCGTTGCCGTGACCCTGGCTCTCGACCTGCCGCTGGCGGTCCTCGACGGACTCGTGCGCGCCGGCGCGCCTCATCTCATCGCGGCCGGCTGGGCGGCCGGCAGGGCCGCCGGCTGGGCCGGCGACAGCGGCTGGCTGCACAGTGGGAACGCGGGGTGCGCCGGCTGCGCGGCCCGCGCGTCGGCGGCGCCGCCGACGACGGCCGCTCTGCTGGCCGCGCCGGCCACCGGCGCCCTCGCCGCCCTCGCCGCCCTAGCCGCACTGCGGGTACTGCTCGATCTGGCGCCTGACGATGGCGCCAGGTGGTGGCATTTCAACGCCGCCGCCGCGGCGCTGGAATCGCGGCCGTTGGCTCGCAACCCCGACTGTGGCGGCTGCGCGCCCTCATCGTGACCGCCGCCGCGGCACCCGACCGACTCGCGGACGGCGACGGCGTGCCGCTGCGCCTAGGCGAGATCGATCGACAGGCCGAAGATCTGCTGCAGCAATAGGTGCGCCGCCAGCAGGGTCGTCAGCAACAGGCCCATGGCAGCCAACGACAACCCCGCCAAGGCGGCCAGCGCCAGCAGCGAAACGATGGCCAGCGGCGGCGCCAACCATGGAGGCAGACCGGCCAACGCCTCGCTGAAGCCTACGAGATCGCGCACATCGTCCCAGCCCGCGCTGACCTGGCGCCAGAGGCCGGCGGCGAAGGGCTCCATCACGGCTGCTCGGCGCTGGCCCGCAGCGGCAGCGAGGCGGGCGGCGCCGTCGTGGTGCGCGCTCCGATGGCGAAGATCAGCACGCCGCTGCGGTAGCGCGGGCCGGCGACCAAAAAGGTGCCGTTGTTCTTCAGAGACAGTACGGTGTTGACCAGCGGGCGGCTGCCCTGCATCAACATGACGTTCAGCGACACCCGGTCGCCGTGCAGGCCGCGCGGCGTGATGATCAGATAGCGCCCGCCTGGGAGCATGAACTGCTCCTCGCGCCGCCAGACGGCGGTGCGCTGCTCGCCCTGGATGAGCCGATAGGACGAGTACGGAAAGAGGCTGCGGAAGGGCTGCCGCAACGGCTTCAGCGCGGAATCAAAGATGGTGTCGGCGTTACTCGCCAGCACCGTGTCGATCCGCACCTCGACGCCGTCAGGCGGCGTCGAAAGCGACTCGCCGGCAGCGGGCGTTGCCAGGCAGGTGGCGAGCAGCAGCGCAACGCCGCGGACGCCGGGCCTCACGGCACGGAATCCCATGCGTCGACCGCTCCGCCTTCGACCGCCTGGGCGGCGTCGTCCATGATCCACAACAGCGTCGTGTTGGTCTCGGCATCGGTGACCAGCGCCACCGAGTCGACGCTGCTCTGCATGGAGTCCAACTTGGCGGAGTTGTCGATGCGCGCCAACGGCCCGCGAACACCGCGCTCCACCTCCGGCCCCGGCCACTGCGTGGCGACGCCAACGGCGATCAACCCTGCCGCCGCAAGGCCCGCAAAAGCCGGTCCGCGCAACCCCCAACCCGCTTCCCGCTCCGCCCACCAGGCGCGCAACCGGTCGCCGAAGGCCGGCGTGCGCGGTACCAGGCGCGGCGCCACACCGGCCCAGACGCGGCTCAGGTCGATCTCGTCAACCAGCGTACCGACATGCACCGCGATCGACTCCTGCAGGCGTTCAAGGCTGCGCAGTTCGCGCTCACACTCGGCGCAGCGAGTGCTGTGCAGGGCCACGGCGCGCATCTGGCGCGCCTCCAACTCACCGTCGAAGAAGAGCGGCAGCAGCGGCACGGTCTCGCGACAGGTCACGCGCAGGCCTCCGCAACGATGGGACGAATGTGGGGCAATTGGGCGCGGTTCACAGAAGGTCCTTGAGCTTGTCCTGCAGCTTCTTGCGGGCGTAGTGCAAGCGGCTCATGACCGTACCCTTCGAGCACTGCATGACCCGACTGATGTCGTCGTAGGACAGCCCTTCGACCTCTCGCAGGAGTATGACCGCACGGTGATCGGGGGTCAAATCGTCGATTGCCTCCTGCATCCGGCTGCCAATCTCGCGCGAGCGCGTCTGCTGATATGGGTCGGCCAGCCGCTGCGCCGGTAGTCGCGCCTCGAGATCCTCTCCGCCGCCGGGCCGGTCCGCCAGGGAGACAGTACCGTGCCGCCGCTCGCGCCGCCGAAAGTCGATGCCCAGGTTGACGACGATGCGATACAGCCATGTGTAGAAACTCGACTCGCCCTTGAAGCGCTCTAGGTTTTCGTAGGCCTTGACGAAGGTTTCCTGCGCCAACTCGAGCGCATCGTCGCGGTTGTGGACCATGCCCATGGCGACGGCGAGGACTTTGCGCTGGTAGCGTTCGACGAGTTCGCGAAAAGCATCCTTGTCGCCTTGGCGGCTCTCGCGAACCAGCTCGCGGTCGCTACGTTCCACGTCGCCATCCCATCGCCATAGACGGCGCGTCGATGGACGTATTCAGCCGCCTCGACACTTTAGTGGGCCTCCGCCCAGGTGCGGCCGACCCCGAGATCGACATGCAGCGGCACCGCCAAGGTCATCACCCCCTCCATCTCCTCGCGGACCACTCGGCTGACGGCCTGGCGATCCGCCTCGGCCACCTCCAGTAGCAGTTCGTCGTGCACTTGCAGGATCATGCCGCCCCGCAGGCCCTCGGCGGCCAGGCGGCGGTCGACGCTCACCATCGCCCGCTTGATCAGGTCGGCGGCCGAGCCCTGGATCGGCGTGTTGGCGGCGACCCGCTCGGCCGCCTGGGCGACGCCGCGTTGCCCGCTGCGCAGCCCGGGTATCGGGCGGCGGCGGCCGAGGATGGTGGTGGCGTAGCCGCGCGCGCGCGCCTGGTCGACGGTGTCCGTCATGAACTGGCGCACCCCGGGGTAGCGGGCGAAATAGCGGGCGATATACTCCTGCGCCTCGGCGAGGGAGATGGCGAGCTCGCCAGCCAGGCGCTGCGGTCCCATGCCGTAGAGGATGCCGAAGTTGATGACCTTGGCGGCGCGGCGCTGATCGGCGCTGACCAGGCCCGGCAGGACGTTGAACATCTCGGCGGCGGTGCGGGCATGGACGTCCTGGCCACGGCTGAAGGCGTCGATCAGGGCCGGGTCGCCCGACAGGTGGGCGAGGATGCGCAGCTCGATCTGGGAGTAATCGGCGGCGATCAGGACCGCCCCGGGCGCGGCGATAAAGGCGGCGCGGATGCGGCGGCCCTCGTCGCCGCGGATCGGGATGTTCTGCAGGTTCGGCTCGCTCGAGCTCAGGCGTCCAGTGGCCGCACCGGTCTGATTCAGGCTGGTGTGCAGCCGCCCGGTGGCCGGGTTGATAGCCAGCGGCAGGGCATCGACGTAGGTCGATTTGAGCTTGGACAGCGCCCGGTAGTCGAGGATGCGGGCCGGCAACGGGTGCGCCTGCGCCAGTCGGGTGAGTACGTCGACATCGGTCGAGAGCCCAGTCTTGCCGCGTTTGACGCCGCGCGTCGGCAGGCCGAGGCGTTCGAAGAGGACGGTGCGCAACTGTGGCGGCGAGTTGACGTTGAACGCCTCGCCGGCGAGGGCGTGAATCTCCGTCAGCAGCGCCTCGATGCGGGCGCCGAACTCGACGCTCAACTGCTGCAGGTGGTCGAGGTCGACCAGCATGCCGCGGCGTTCGATGCGGGCGAGCACCCGCACCAGCGGCATCTCGACCTCGTCGAACAGGGGAGCCAGCCCGTCCGCCTGCAGACGTGCGCGCAGCGCGGCGGCGAGTGGCGCGAGGACGGTGACTCCGGCGGCGGCGCCGGCGAGGCCGTCGCGGAACGGCGCCGGATGGACGCCGAGGTGTTCGGCTGCGAGCCGTTCGAGCGGCACTCCCGGCGAGGCATCGAGGAGCGCCGCCGCCAGGCCGACGTCGAAGACCCTCCCGCCGAGGGCGATGCCGCACGCCGCGAGGGCCAGCAGGTCGCGCTTGATATCGTGCCCGAAGACCTCCACACCACCGTCGGCAAGGCCGTCGCGCGCCGCCGCCACCATGTCCGGCGCATCGAGCGGCAGGCGCACCGGGGCCTCGCCACCGACGCTCAGCACCAGTGCGCGCGCCGCGGTGGTCGCCGCCGGGCCGTCATCGACGAGCGTCGTCAGCCCCAGCCAGCCGCCGGCGTGGGCGCGCGCGAAATGCGCCGGCACCTGCGCCGCCGAAGTGATCAGCTCCGCCTCGACCACCAGCGCCGGCCTCTCGACGGCGAGCAGGCGCAGCAGGCTCTCGAAGCCGAGTTCAGTGAAGAGCGCCTGCGCCGCGGCGGCGTCGGGCGGCTGCACGCGCAGATCCTCGAGCCCACAGGCGAGCGCCACGTCGCGGCGCAGGGCGACCAGCCCCTTGCTCAGACGCGCCGTGTCCGCCTCGGCGCGCAGGCGCGCAGCGATCTTCGCCGCGCCACGCAGCGGCAGACGGGCGACGGCGTCGAGGTCGGCCAGGATCGCCTCGACCGACCCACACGCCTGGACCAGCGCGATGGCGGTCTTCTCGCCGATCCCACTGACGCCGGGAACGTTGTCGGCGACATCGCCCATCAATGCCAGAACGTCGACGACCCGCTCCGGCGGCACGCCGTACCGCACCTCGACCGCGGCGGTATCCATCCACCGGTCGCGCATGGTGTCCCACAGCTTCACGTGCGGACCGACGAGCTGCATGAGGTCCTTGTCGGCCGTGACCACGACGCAGTCGAGGTGCGGCCCGGCGAGCGTCGTGGTGAGCGTGGCGATGACGTCGTCGGCTTCGACGTCGGGGACCCGTAGCGCCGCGATGCGCAGCGCCGCGACGACGCGCTGAATCTGCGGAATCTGCACCGCCAACTCGCCCGGCATCTCCGGCCGGTGCGCCTTGTAGTCGGCGTACATCGCGTCGCGAAAGGTCTTGCGCGCGGCATCGAACACTACCACCACATAATCCGCCTTCGCCTCGCCGAGCAGCTTCAGCAGCATGGTGGTGAAGCCGTACACCGCGTTGGTGGGCTGCCCGGTCGGCCCTGTGAGCGGCGGCAGGGCGTGAAAGGCGCGGTAGACGTAGGAACTGCCGTCCACAAGCACGAGGCGCGGGCGAGGGCCGGACATGGTGGGTCGAGAGCCCTACCAGACGGGTGCGTGCGCTTCAATTCGCGCGCCTTGACAAGGTCCGAGGCCACGCATACACCGCCGTGCTTAATGATCGAGGTGCGTGACCTGACCAAGCGCTACGGCGACCTGGTGGCCGTCGAGCGCATCTCCTTCACCGCCAACAAGGGGGAAGTGGTCGGATTCCTGGGGCCCAATGGGGCCGGCAAGACGACCACCATGCGCATCATCACCGGTTTCCTGGCGGCGACCAGCGGCACCGTGCGGGTCGAGGATTTCGACATCTTCGACGATTCGCACGAGGTGCGGAAGCGCATCGGCTACCTGCCCGAGAACCCGCCGCTGTACCTCGACATGACGGTCAGCGCCTACCTGAAATTCGTCGGGCGCATCAAGGGCATCCCGCGTGCCCGCCTCGGCGACGCCGTCGATCGATCCCTGCAACGCTGCGGCCTCACCGACGTGCACCGGCGCGTCTGCGGCCACCTCTCGAAGGGGTTTCGCCAACGCGTCGGACTCGCCCAGGCGATCATCCACGAGCCGAGCGTGCTGGTGCTCGACGAGCCGACCATCGGCCTCGACCCGCGCCAGATTCGCGACATCCGTGCCCTCGTGCGCGAGCTCGCCAGCGAGCGCACCGTCATCTTGTCGACCCACATCCTGCAGGAAGTCGCGCAGATCTGTCAGAAGGTCGTCATCATCAACGCGGGCCGCGTCGTCGTCGAGGACCAGATCGGGCACCTGACGCAGGACGCGCCGCTCGAAGAGGTGTTCATGCGCTCCATCAGCGGCGGCGGCGAGGAGGCGATCGCGTGAAGAATGCGCTCGCCATCGCGGCCAAGGACCTGCGCTCGCAGTTCGTCTCGCCGATCGCCTACGTCGTCCTCACAGGCTACCTGCTCCTCGGCGGGTGGTTCTTCTTCAACCTGCTGGCGCGCTTCAACACCCTCCTCAACCTCTACCTCAGCTTCCGCAACCCGGAGGCGATGGACCGCCTCAACCTGAACGAATTCGTCATCGCCCCGTTGCTGCACAACCTGTCGGTGATCCTCGTCATCCTGGTGCCGGTGATCACCATGCGCAGCTTCGCCGAGGAGAAGCGCAGCGGCACCTACGAGCTGCTTATGACTTCGCCGATCACCGTCACCGAGATCGTCCTCGGCAAGTTCCTCGGCGCTTTCGCCTTCGTCTGCCTGATGATTCTGCTCACCGGCGTCTACCCGTTGATCCTGGTCCTCTACGGCAACCCCGAAGTGGGCGTCGTGCTGAGCGGGTTTCTCGGGCTGCTGCTGCTGGCGACGGCCTTCGTCTCGGTCGGGCTGCTGACCTCGTCGTTCACCGAGAACCAGATCATCGCCGCGGTGAGCTGCCTGGTCACCCTGCTGCTGCTCTACGTCATCTCGTGGCCGGCCGACACCGCAGGCGAATCAGTCGGCGCGCTGCTGAAGTACCTCTCGCTCACCGAGCACTTCGGCGAGTTGGTGAAAGGCGTCATCGACACCCGCGACCTGATGTATTTCGGCAGCATCATCGTCCTCGCCCTGTTCCTGACACAGCGCTCGGTCGAGTCGCTGCGCTGGAGGTGAGTCTGTGCGGCGCAGCAGCGGACTCCTCGGCCTGATCGGCATCATCTTCCTCCTCTTCGCCGCCGTCGCGTGGGCGTTGACGCTCGGGGAAACGGTCTTCGACCGGATCTACATCCTCGCGCATGCGATCGGCGGCGTGCTCGCACTGATCGCCTACTTCAGCAGTGGCGTCGACAATCTGCGCACCTTCCTGGGTGAGCGCTCGACGCGCTACGGCACCAGCACCATCGTCGCCTCACTCATCTTCCTCGCCATCCTGACGCTGCTCAACGTCCTCGCCTACCGCCACCACGCGCGCCTCGACCTGACGTCCGAGCGCGTCTTCAGTCTGTCGCCGCAGTCGACGCAGGTGCTGCAGGGGCTGACCCAGGACCTGCGCGTGGAGGCCTTCGTCGAGGGCGGCGTGAGCCCCGAGCTCGGGGCCCTCTTGCGGAACTACAGCGGGGCGTCGGCCAAGGTCAGCCACCGCCTCATCGACCCCGATCGTGAGCCGGAGTTGGCCGAACGCCACGGCATCAAGGCGTACAATACGGTCCGCTTGCAGTACGGCGAAGCGAGCAGCCTGGTGACGCAGCCGAGCGAAGAGGCGCTGACCAACGCGATCATCAAGCTGACCCGCAGCTCGGCACAGACGGTCTGCGTGATCGAAGGCCATGGCGAGCCGGACATCGACGACCGCGAGGGCGCGCGCGGCTACGCGCTGGTCAAGCAGGCGCTGGAGAACGAAACGTACACGGTGAAGAAGGTCCTGTTGGCGACGCTCGACGCGGTGCCGGCGGACTGCAGCGTGGTGGTCGTCGCCGGCCCGACGCGTCCGTACCTGGCGCAGGAGCTGCCGCTGCTCGAGGCGTACATCAAGCGCGGCGGCCGCCTGCTCTTTCTGCTGCCGCCGCGGGCGGCGCAGGAGTTCGCGGCCTTCCTTGCTCCATACGGCGTCACGCTCGGGGCCGACGTTGTCGTCGATCAGGTGGTGCGCATCTTCCAGGGACCGGCGCTCGGCCTGGCACCGCTGGTCGAAACCTACGACGCCGCGCATGAGATCACCAAGGGCATCAGCGGGCGCTCGCTGTTCCCGATGGTGCGATCGGTGGGCGCCGCCGAGGGCGTCGCCGGCGTGACCGCGACCGAGCTGGTGAAAACCAGCCCGTCGAGTTGGGCCGAAACCGACCTGCCGGCGCTGTTCGAGACACAGCAGGCTACTCTCGATCCCGCCGACCGACGCGGCCCGGTGCCCATCGCCGTCGCCGCCGAGATCGACCTCGCGCAGTTCGGCGTCGCCGGCGGCGGCACGGCGCGCATCGCCGTCTTCGGCTCGAGCGAGTTCGCCGACAATCAGAACCTCGAGGGCACGTTCTTCAACCGCGACCTGTTCCTCAACACCGTCGGCTGGCTGGTCGGTCAGTCCGATCTGCTCGCCATCCGCCCGCGCGCGCTGCGCGCCTCGCGCGTCGATTTCTCGGAGCGCGAGGCGACGGCGATCTTCTACCTGTCGGTGCTCGTGCTGCCGGAACTGATACTGCTCACCGGGCTCGTCGTCTGGTGGCGGCGCGAGTAGCGCCGCCACCCCCCCGCCATGCGCCCGCGTTACACCGTCGCGCTCGCGGCCCTGCTCGCCGCCCTCTGCGCCTATATCTACTTCGTTGAGTCGCTCGACGTCGCGGCGAAGAATGCGCCGAAGATGCTGCTGTCTGTCAGCGCCGACGCCGTCCGCGGCGTCACGCTCACTTACGGCGACCGCACGATCGCGCTCGCCAAGGGTGACGGCGGATGGCGCCTGACGGCGCCGATCGACGCCGCCGCCGATCCGGTCGCGGTCGAGAACCTGCTGCGCGCCGTGACCACGGCGGAGGTGACCAAGTCGATCGACGATGCGTCGCCGGATCTCGCCCCGTTCGGCCTGGCGCCGCCGTTCGTCACCATCGCGCTCACCACCACCGACGCCGCGCCGCCGCTCCTCAAGGTGGGCAAGGCGACGCAGGTGAGCGGGGCGACCTACGTCCAGCGCGGCGAGGAGCCGGCGATCGTCCTCACCGGCGCCGCCTTGCGCATCGGCGTCGACAAGCAGCCGAAGGATCTGCGCGACAAGTCCGTCGTCGAGTTCCGCGATGAGGACATCAGCGCCGTGACGCTGCGCGGCGCCGAGGGCGTTGTCGAGCTGAGCAAGCAGGACGGCACCTGGGCGATCACCCGGCCAGCAGCGCATGCGGCCGACAACGCCGCCGTGCGGGCGCTCCTGGCGACACTGCGCACCATGCAGGCGACCGACTTCGCCAATGACGCGCCGGCCGCCGCCGACCTCGCGGCGTACGGCCTCGACGCGCCGCGCCGCGAACTGATCCTGCGCGCCGGCGCCGACCGCGAACTGCGCGTGCGCATCGGCACCGAAACCGAGCAGGGCGTCTACGTGCAGGCGGCCGACCGACCGACCGTGTTCGTGGTCGGCAAGTGGGCGGTGGGCGACCTCGACAAGGGCGTCAACGATCTGCGCGACAAGACCCTGCTCACCTTCGACCCGACCGCTGCCGGCTCGATCGCCGTCGCCCACGCCGACGGGGAGCGCTTCACGCTCAGCCGCGGCGAGGGCGGGTGGACGCTGGACGGGGCCGACGGCGCCGCCAGCGGACCGGCGGTCGAGGGGTTCGTCGGCGCCCTCAGCCGCCTCACCGGCACCGCCGTCATCGGCGATATCCCGCCGCAGGCCGGCGCGGAGTTCGGGCTGGCCCCGCCGACGCTGACCGTCGCGGTGACGGGCCGGGACGGCGCGGCGATCGGTACCGTCCGCTTCGGCGCGCATACACCCGACCCTCCGGCGACCGAGTACACCGCGCAGCGTGACGGCGACCCGGCGGTCTTCGCCCTCCCCGACTTTCAGTTCAAGCCGCTCGATCGCCGCCGCGCGGACTTCGTCGCGACGGCGGGGGCGACGCCTTCCCCCTGATCCTGGAGGGCGCCGCCCCGTCGGCGCCTGTTGCATGGGGCGCCTGCCTTCCTGCAACGGGC
>JANNRA010000224.1:0-12606 GCA_031401035.1 bacterium
AGCAGCGTGTTACGAAGATGGGTCCCCTCTCCCGCAGGGAGAGGGTCAGGGTGAGGGGATCACCACGACTGATGCTCCTGGGACACGCCACAGGGAGAGACCCATGCCGGCCCGCCTTGCTCTCGCCCATCTGCCGACACCCCTGATAGCGCTCGACCGCCTCGCGGCGACGCTCGATCTGCCCAGCGGCGCGCTGCTCGCCAAGCTGGACGACGCCACCGGTCTCGCCGGCGGCGGCAACAAGGTGCGCAAGCTCGAGTACCTGTGCGCGGCGGCGCGGGCGGAGAACTGCGACGTCCTGGTCAGCGGCGGCGGCGCGCAGAGCAACCACGCCCGCCTCACCGCCGCCGCCGCGCGCCGCCTCGGCTTCGACTGCGTGCTGGTCCTCGGCGGGCGCCCGCCGGCGCTGCCGACCGGGAACCTCATCCTCGATCATCTGCTCGGCGCCGAGCTGCGCTGGATCGACGCCTACGACTTCGCCGCGCTCGAGGCCGGCATCGTCGCCGCAGGGGCCGCGTTGGCGGCGGCTGGGCGTCGTCCGTTTGCGATCCCGATCGGCGGCTCGACGCCGACCGGCGCGCTCGGATACGCCGACTGCGCCGCCGAGATCCTCGCGGTGGCCGCCGATACCGACCTGATCGTCTGCGCCTCGGGTTCGGGCGGTACGCAGGCCGGCCTGGCGGCCGGCTGCGGCGACCATGCGCGGGTCCTCGGTGTCGATGTCGGGGCGCGGTCGGACCTGCCGGCACACGTCAGCCGCCTGGCGGCCGCGACCGCCGCGCTCCTCGGTCGAGCGGCGCCGGTCGGCCTGGCACAGGTCGACGCGGCGCAGATCGGCGGCGCCTACGCTGCCCACACCGACGCCTGCCGCGAGGCCATCCTGCTCGCCGCCCGCCGCGAGGGGCTAGTACTCGACCCGGTGTACACCGGCAAGGCGATGGCCGGGCTCATCGCCGCCCGCCGCAGCGGCCGCATCGGCCGCCAGTCGCGCACCGTCTTCGTGCACACCGGCGGGCTGCCGGCATTGTTCACGCCGGAGAACGCCAGCTGGCTGCTGCAGTGATCGGCTCCGGCGGTGTCGCGACGAGCCCGCGCCTCTCGCACCACCGCGCCGTCCCGCGGCGTCAGTTCGCCGCGACGATCGACTGCGCGATCGCGTCCCCGACCAGGCCCGCGCCGCGCGCATTGTAGTGACAGCAGGCGTCGGCGTAGATCGTCCCCTCCTCCGCCAGGAAGAGCTGCGTCAGGTCGACGAACTCGACGCCCTGCGCGGCGAGTTGCCGGCCGCGTTCGACCAGCAATGGATAGGCCGTCGCAACCCGGCCGGCCTCGGCGACGTCGGCGTCCCAGGCGAGGCGCCGCTCTTCCTCGGTGAGCACTTTCGATCCCTCGAAGTATTGGTTGGGCTGGAGGAAGTGAAAGTACTGGATGCCCTGCCCGAGGCAGAGATTGCTCATCGCCAGCGAGGCGCGCGCCCAGACCTCGACAAAGTCCACGAACATCCCCTCGCTGTCGGCGAACTCGACCGGCGGCCCGCTCACCTGCGGGCCGTGCGCCTGCGTCGCCAAGCGCGCGTCGAGGGCCGCGCTGGCGGCGCGCAGCGCCGCCAGGTGGCGGCGATCGAGCCCCTCCCACAGTGCCAACAAGACGGCGCTGTGCTCGACCGGCCAGGCGGCGAAGCGCTCGCGCAGGGCCGCGCGCGCCTCGCGCGCCAGCGCCATGCGTCCCAACAGCGCCGCCGACTCCGGATCCAACCCCTGCCGGGCGTGCAGATGCCAGTTGTGCGGAAAGTACGGATTGACGCCGTCCTGGACGTTGTCGGCGGCGCCGTCGATCTCGTTGAATCCGTCGAGATTGATGACCACGTCGAACTGCGCGCCGAGGGCCAGCAGCCCCGCCAGCACGAGCAGTTGTTGCGGCTGCTTGTAGCCGCCGAGGGCGGTGCTGAGCAGCTCGATGCGGCGGCCGGCGAAGGGCGGATGCGCCTGCAGGGCGGCCACCAGCGCCGGCTGTCCGAGGACGAAGATCTGGTCGGCGACCGAGCCGCCGAAGATGGCGACGACGAGGCGGTCGGCAGCGCGCGTCGTCAGCGGCGGATCGCGGAAGAAGCCAAAGGCGTTGATCCCCGGCGCGCGCGGGTCGACGACGTAGCCGAAGTAGGGATGCAGCATGACGCGCTGATCCTCGAGCGCCTGTGGCCGCGGCGCCGCCTCGACCTCACCCGCCTGATGGCGCAGCCGCTCGGCGACCGCCACCCGGTCGAGCCGCAGAACGGCGCGGGTGGCGAGTTCCAGTAGCGCCAGCGAGGCGACGAGGGCGACGGCGATCAGCGCCAGGCGTTTGAGCAACAGCACGGCCGGCGCTTAGCGCAGAATGGCCGGCGCGGCTATGCCGGACATGGATGCGGCACAACGACGGCCGCGCCTGGTGTCACCCTCAGGCCGCCGACGAGGCCGGCAGGACCGACGGCGCGCCGAGCTCTTCCGCTGCCGACGTCGCGACCGGTGGAGCGAGCGGTAGGGTGACAGAGACCGTCGTCCCCGCACCCAGGCGACTGACAACGCGCAGCGTCCCGCCGTGCGCGTCGATGACGCCGCGGACGATGAACAAGCCGAGTCCAGAGCCGTCGATGGCGCCGCTGCGCGTGCCGCGGAAGTGGCGCTCGCCGAGGCGCGGCAGCTCCTCCGGAGCGACGCCGGGTCCGTCGTCGGCCACCGTCAAGGTGACAACGTCCTCGACGCGGCGTACCGCCAGCTCGACGCGTCCGCCGGACGGCGTGAACTTGATCGCATTGCCGAGGAGATTGGCGATGACGCGCTCCATCTGCACCGTGTCGATCATCATCGGCGGCAGCGTCGGATCGACCAGCGCCTGCAGCCTCGTCCCCTTGATCGCGCTGGCGCTGCGCGCCACGACCAGGGCGTTGTCGATCACCGCGGCGAGGCTGGCGCGGCGCGGCAGGACGACCAAGCGGCCGGCGTCGATGCGCTCGGCGTCGATCAGATTCTCCGACAAGATGATCACCTGGCGCGTACTGGCGCGAATGCGGCGCGTCAGGTCGGCCTGCTGCTCGTTCAACTCGCCGCTGCCGCCGTCGAGGAGCAGGTCGGCCAGTGCCTCGATGACGCCGAGGGGATTCTTGAGGTCGTGGCTGACGCCCGCCAGCAACTCCAGACGCAGTTCGCGCGCCTGGCGCGCCTCGGCCGTTCGTTCCCGCGCCCGGGCGTGCTGGACGAGCTGGCCGAAGAACAGCGCGACGACGAAGAGGAACGGCACCCGCAGCATGTAGCCCTGCGTCAGCAGGGCGCTGAGGTCCTGGTACTGCGCCACGGTTGTCAGGTGCGCGACGCTGACCAGCAGCGCCGCCCCGACCACCAATCCGATGCGCTCCGACAGGGCGCTGAGGAACAGCACCGCGAAGTAGAGCACGAAGATCTCGTTCGAGCCCGGATTGGCGAGCAGCAGCGCCACCGTCACGGCACTGGTGTCGAGGGCCAGCAGCGTCCACTCGAGCACCGCCGGCGACCGCAGCCGCGGCAACATCTCGGTGACCAGCACATTCGAGGCGAGATAGGCGGCGACGAACAGCGCCGCCAGCGGCGTCACCTCGGCGAGCGGACGACTGAACAAGACCAGGTAGGACGTGGCGACGATCAGGACCCAACGCAGCAGCACGATGCCGTGCACCTGCTGCAGGGTCGCCAGCGACATCGTCGGCGTGGCCCCTGCAGCATTCGCGTGCATTTGCCTGGGCTTATTGGGTTCTGCGCGGCGCACGGATGATCATTTCTGCACAGCTCGTGCCGCCGGCCCTGGGCGTGTCCGGCGCCATCCGGGCGCCCGCTGGCGCGCGCCGCCGTCATCGCGTCGTCGGCTGTGACGGAAACTGACGACCGGGCCCGCCATCCGCACAGCATCCGCCACAGGTCCTCCCGCGGCGTCCGATGCGGGTCGTGGCGTCGCGCTGTGGAGAAACGCCGACGCTTGGCGGGCGGGACAGAAATCGGCTAAGCGGGCCAGAGCATGGTTTTGTATCGGAGCGAAGGGAGACTGTTGTGATGAGCATCAAGCACACGCGTGGACTACTGGCCGCACTGCTCGGCGTCACCGCGCTGACCGCCACCGCGGGCGCCGCGCAGGAGCCGGACGCCAAGGCGCTGGTGACCGAGGTGCTGAACGCGATTCCGAAGAACGCGTTCACCTCCAAGCTGACGGTCTCGTCCAGCGAGTTCGCGCCGCGCGAGCTGCAGATGAGCCGCAAGTACATCAACGGCGCGCACGGCAGCTACCTCGAGGTGACGGCGCCGGACGAGCTCGAGGGCATCCGCTTTCTGTTCCTCGAGCGCACCAATCAGCCCAATGAGCAGTACATCAAGGTGAAGGCCAGCCGGAACCCGGTGCGCGTCCAGGAAGGCATCCGCACGCAGCCGTTCCTGGGGTCGGCGTTCTATGTCTCCGACCTGGTACTGCCGGAGGTCGACGCCTACGACTACAAGTACCTCGGTAAGGACGTCGTCGGCGGCCGCAGCGTGACGTTGGTCGAGATGACGCCCAAGAAACCGGCCGACGCGGTCTACGCCAAGACGGTGCTGGCGCTCGACCCGAAGGACAAGCTGATCATGCGCCGCGAGTTCTTCGACAAGGGCGGCGACAAGGTGAAGGTCTGGACCGTCGACAAGGTCGAGCAGATCGACGGCATCTGGACGCTGAGCGGCCAGGAGATGCAGGATCTGAAGAGCAAGACCGCCTCGCGCCTCGACGTCAGCGAGATCAAGTACAACGCCGAGTTGCCAGACATGATGTTCGCGCCGAAATACCTCAGCCGCTGAGCCTGCCGAGGCGCCGCGCGGCGGGCAGCAGCGCGGCGCCGCGGCGACAAACAAAGACGCCGGTCGCATCGCGCGGCTGTGGTATGCAGACCGTGGCCTATCCGGGCCAGCCGCACCGCACCAAGGGGGATCGCTTCATGCTGGGGAACGCCATTGATCTGTCGCGCCGGCTCGCGCTCGCCGCCGCAACCGTCATCGGCGCCGCAACGCCGGCAGCGGGCCTCGATGCCGTCCTGGTGCCGTTTGCATCGGGGTTCAGCCGCCCGGTCAAGATCACGCACGCCGGCGACAGCCGCCTGTTCATCGTCGAGAAGGACGGCCCGATCCGCATCGTGCAGAGCAACGGCACCGTGCTGGGCGCGCCGTTCCTCAATCTCACCGGCCAGGTCTCGACCGGCAGCGAACAGGGCGTGCTCAGCCTCGCCTTCCATCCGAACTACGCCAGCAACGGCTTCTTCTACGTCTCCTACACCGACACCAGCGGCGATTCGCAGATCGTTCGGTACACCGTCAGCGGCAATCCTGACGTCGCCAACGCCGGTAGCGCCCTGCCGATCCTCAGCGTCGCTCAACCGTTCTCGAACCATAATGGCGGCGACATCCACTTCGGTCCCGACGGCTACCTGTATATCGGCTTCGGCGACGGCGGCGCCTTCTGCGACCCGGGCGATGAGGCACAGGACGGTGCCTCGCTGCTCGGCAAGATGCTGCGCATCGACGTCGACGGCGGCGCGCCCTACGCCATTCCGCCGAACAATCCCTACCTCGGCCCGGACGGCATCGCCGACGAGATCTGGTCGGTGGGCCTGCGCAATCCGTGGCGCTTCAGCTTCGACCGCTCCAACGGCGATATGTACATTGGCGACGTCGGCCAGAACCGCATCGAGGAGATCGACTGGCAGGCGGCCGCCAGCAGCGGTGGGCAGAACTACGGGTGGGACTGCCGCGAGGGCTCCGACGCCGCCAGCCTGGCGCCGAGCAGTTGCGGCACGATCGCCGTCTGCATGCCGCTGTCGCTGTTCACCGAGCCGATCGCGGACTATTCGCACGCCAGCGGCTGCTCGGTCACCGGCGGTTACGTCTACCGCGGCAGCGACCACCCGGCCCTCGTCGGCCTGTACATATACGCGGACTACTGCGAGGACGAGCTGCGCGCGCTGTCGTCGCCGGACAACGGCGCGACCTGGAACGAGCAGTCGCTCGGCGCGCCGGTCGGCTCCCTCCTCCCCACCAGCTTCGGCGAGGATGTCACCGGCGAGATGTACGTCGCCAGCGACGGCGGCACCGTCTACCGCATCAGCACTGCCGCCGCGCCGGCGGCCTGCCCGGCCACCCCCAGCACCTGCACCGCGACCGGCAAGTCGACCCTCAAGGCCAAGCGGAGCGGCGACACGGCGAAGAACAAGCTGACCTGGATGTGGCTCAACGGTCCGGCGCTGACGCAGGGCGACTTCGGCGATCCGCTCGCCGGCACATCCTACAGCCTCTGCCTCTACGCCGGCACAGTCAGCGCCGGCATCGCGATCGGCATCCCGGGCATCAGCGACTGGAAGGCGGTCGCCAGCAGCGGCTACAAATATTCCGACAAGACCGCCGCCGGCGACGGCGCCTTCAAGG
This sequence comes from bacterium, assembly GCA_031401035.1. Taxonomy (GTDB): domain Bacteria; phylum Desulfobacterota; class Binatia; order HRBIN30; family CADEER01; genus JANNRA01. The sequence goes on from JANNRA010000224.1 coordinate 6,447, forward strand.
CGTCTCTCAAGGGCGGCGACGCCGGCAAGTCGAAGCTGCTGGTGAAGGCCAAGGGCGCTAACCTCGACCTCGCCGCCCTGCCGCTCAACGTCGCCGGCCAGCTCACCGTGCAACTCATCCGCGGCGACGATCGCGCGTGCTGGGAGAGCGTCTTCCCGGCCGCCTCGATCAGCATCGACGACGGCGCCCAGTTGAAGGCGCAGGTGCCCTGAATCGAGCTGGGAGGCGACCGGGGCCGCGCCCCCCCGCTCAGGCGCTCAGCGCCTTGATCGGTACCTGGAGGGCGAGGGCGATACGGTGCAGCTCATCGGGCTCGGCCACGGCATTGCCGTTCTCGATCGCCGACAGGCGTCCCCAGGCGATCGAGGCCCGGCGTGCCAGCACCAACTGCAGAATCCCGCGCTCGAAGCGACACTGCTTCATCGGTGTCAGTCGCATTGCGGCATCCCTCCCATACCCATCTGCATCGCATCGCGAGGGCAGCAATCGTCATGCCCGCGGCCTCCCTGCGGCCGCTACACCGCAATGCGAAGGTCCCGGCAAAGGCTTGCCAGATCAAGCCGTTACGTTCTTGCTGCGCATCTGCCGCGTGAACATACACAGCGGTGCTGCGCGGCTGGTCTCCGGCGGCCATGCGTGGTAGACGCCGAGGCGCGTCGTCGCTGACCAACATCAATGCGTACCTGGATCGCGGTGAGCGGCGCCCTGATCGCCGCCGGGCTGGCCCTGTTCCTGTACAAGGTGCTGGTCCTCGGCTACCCGCTCAGCACCGCCGACGCGCCCGGTACCTGGCGGGTCGATTTCGTCGTCAGCGCCACCGGCAAGGGCAGCCGCGCGGTGATCGAGGTGCCGCTGCCGCGCCCGTCCGGCTACCAGCGCATCCTCACCGAGGAGCTGCAGTCTGAACAGATGCGCTTCAGCATCGACGAGCGCGACGGTGGCGACCGGCACGGCCGCTGGAGCGGCCGCCTCGACGGATCGACCAGCCTGACCTACCAGGTGACCCTTGAGGCCACCGCCTATGGGCGTCCGGTGCCGGCCAGCGACGGCGGCGGCGTCTACCCGAAGTCCGTCGCCGAGTACCTGACCGGATCGCCGGCGATCCAGGCGGCGGATCCATCGGTCCTCGAGCTTGGCCGTGAGCTCCGTCTCGATGCCAAGAACAAGAGCGCGCTGGCGCAATCGATCTTCGAGTTTGCGTCGGCCGAGATCGGCGACGCGGGTAACCGCAAGGCGATGGACGCGGTCACCGTCGTGCGCGAGGGCAGCGGCAACGAACTCGGGCGCGCCCGCCTCTTCTGCGCGCTGGCGCGCGCCAACGGGCTGCCCTGCCGGGTGATGGCCGGGATCGCGCTCACGGACGGACGCAGCGACGAGTTCCTCTACTGGAACGAGGCGTACCTCGGCGGCGGCTGGGTCCCCTACGACGTCGTCCGCCGGTACGCCGGCACACTGCCGCCCGACCGCCTCTCGCTCGGCCCGAGCAATGGCGCCGAGTTGGTCAACGCCACCAACGTCAGCGCCTTCTCGTATCGCTTCGACGTCCAGTCCGAGCTCGAGACCTACGCCGAGCTGGTCAGTCGCCGGCGCGCCAACTCGCAGCATGGGCTCGACCGCGTCTCCCTGCTCTTCCTGCCGGTGCAGCAGCAACAGGCCCTGCGCGTGTTGCTGCTCGTGCCGCTCGGCGCGCTGGCGATGTGCGTACTGCGCAACGTCGCCGGTCTGCGCACCTTCGGCATGTTCATGCCGGTCCTCATCGCCCTCGCCTTCACCAGCACCGGCCTCGCCTGGGGGACCATTTTCCTCGCCGGCATCGTCGCCGCCGCCCTGGTCACCCGCCTGTCGATCCAGGGCCTGTACCTGTTGCTGGCGGCCCGCATCGCCTTCATCCTGACGCTGGTGATTGTGCTCATGGTGGTGCTGTTCATCGTCGGCGACAAGCTCGGCATGCCGACCGCCGGCGTCAGCGCCTTCCCGTTCGTCATCATGACGATGATCGTCGAGCGCATCAGCGTCGGCCTGGAGGAGGAGGGGCTCGGCAACACCCTGCGCCGCATCGGCGCCACCCTGGCCTCGATCTACCTCACCTATGCGGTCATTCGCGCCCAGGGTCTGCAGACGTTGTTCCTCGTCTACCCGGAGCTGCTGCTGGTCATCCTCGGCCTGCTCGTCGGCGTCGGCCGCTATACCGGCTATCGCCTCACCGAGTTGATCCGTTTCCGCGAACTGGCCGACGCAGCCCGGCCGGCGGCGGGCCCGTGAGCGTATGCGTCGCCTGATCGCGCGCGCCCGCGCCCTGCGTGAACGCGGCGTGCTGGGCATCAATCAGCGCAACGGCGCCTTCGTCCTGCCGCTCAACCCGCGCCGCCACTATCCGCGCGTCGACGACAAGCTGCGCACGAAGATGCTCGCCCAGGCGGCTGGCATCCCGACGCCGGCCCTGCTCGGCGTCGTCTCCTACCACCACGAACTGCGCGACCTGCCGGCGCTGCTGGCAACGCGCGACTCCTTCGTGCTCAAGCCGGCGCGCGGGTCGCAAGGCAACGGCATCGTCGTCGTCACCGGCATCGACGCAGACGGCTACCGCAAGAGCAGCGGCGCCCGCATGAGCCCGGTCGCCCTGCGCCAGCACGTCTCGAACATGATCTCCGGCGTCTTCTCGCTGCGCGGTGACGTCGACTCCTGCCTCATCGAGGCACGCGTCATCTTGCACCCGGCCTTCCACGACATCGCCCGCTTCGGCATCCCCGACATCCGGGTCGTGGTGTACAAGGGCCTGCCGGTGATGGCCATGTCGCGCCTCCCGACCGCCGCCTCCGACGGCCGCGCCAACCTGCATCAGGGCGCCATCGGCGCCGGCATCGCCATCCGTAGCGGCCGCCTGACGCACGCCGCGGTGCACAATCAGGCCGTCACCCACCACGTCGATACGCAGGCGCCGATCGTCGGCTTCACCGTGCCACAGTGGGACGACGTCCTGGCGCTCGCCGTGCAGGCCGCCGAGATGAGTGGACTCGGCTACCTCGGCGTCGATGTCGTCGTCGATGCGACGCACGGTCCGCAGCTCCTCGAGCTCAACGCCCGGCCCGGCCTGGCGATCCAGATCGCCAACGACGCCGGCCTGCTGCCGCGCCTGCGCCGCGCCGACCGCGTGCCGCCGGCCTCCCTCGCCACATGGTCCGATCGATTGCACGCCGCACGCGAACTGTTCTGATCCTCGCCGGTGTTCTGGTGGCCAGCGGCGCGCGCGCCGCGGAGCCCGGGCGCTGGGAGGTGACGATGGCCCTGCGCCTGGCACCGGCCAACGGCGGCGGCCCCATGACAGTGCGCCTCGCCCTGCCGCCGAGCGACGCCGCGCAGCAGCTCGGTGCGGTCACCGTCACCGGGCGCGGCCTGGCATCGGAGGTTGTGCGCGACGGCCCCGAGCCGCACGTCAGCTTGCGCGGCACGGTGCGCCGCCCGCGCCGCGTCGCCGTGCGCTACGAGGTGACCCGCCGGCGGCCCGCCGAGGTGCATCCGGTGATCGCGCCGGTGCTGGCGCCGGGCCCCGCACTGCTCCCCTACCTGGCACCCAGTCCGCTCTTTCAATCGCGCTCCATCCTGGTGCGCGACTTTCTCGAAACCTACGCCAGCCCACGCCTGGACGCTCCCGGGGCGGCGGACGTCGTGCGCACCATCCAGGAGGTGACCCGCGAGCGCCTGCCACACGCGGCCGACGGCAAGACCCTGCCCCTCGACGTCATCCGCAGCGGCCACGGCAAGCGCATCGGCATCGAGCGCGTCTTCACCACATCCCTGCGCTGTGCCGGCGTCCCGGCGCGCTTCGTCGAGGGCCTGAACCTGAAGAGTGCAACGCGCCGCAAGCGGGTGTTCTGGACCGAGGCCTGGGCGGACGGGTTCTGGTGGCCGATCAGCGCCTCGGGCGGATGGAGCGGGCGGCTGCCGCGCGCCTACGTGGCGCTCACCCGCGACGGCCAGCGGGTGGTGACACTCGAGGGCAGCGGCACCGTCACCTACGCCGTGCAGGCACGCCCGGCGCCACGGGAGGGGTCATGAGCGCCCGCCGTCCGCATGCACTATCCCCTAGCGGTGGCGCCGGGCGCGGCGGCGCCGGGCTGCGTTGGCTACGGCGCGGCGCAGCCGTGCCGACGGCGCTCCTCCTGATGCTCGCCGTCACCCCCGCCAGCGCCGGCGTCCACCTCGTCGCCGCCGCCGACCCAGCGTTGGCCAGCATGGTCCTCCTCGGCCTCGGGCCGCGCCAGCCGGTGCTGCTCTTCGAGGCCCAGGACGCGCCGGTCATCGAACGATTCCACCAGGCGTACCCGGGTCCCGCCGCCTGCCTCTGGCGCGCCGCCACGCCCGCAGCGCTGCGACCGCTGCTGGAGGCCGCGGCCGGCGCCGCCTGCACGCCGGCGGACGACCTCGTGGCACTGGCGCGGCGTTTGTGGCCGGCGCCGCCGGCAGTGGTGCTGGTGGCCGCCGACGACTACCCGGGCCTGCTACGCGGCGCGGCGCTGGCCGGCGCCCTCAATGCGGCGCTTCTCCCCATCACGGCGGCAACGCCGCCCTCCGTCGACGCCCTGACCGAGTGGCACGTGCCGACCTGGTACGCCGTCGGCGACCTCCTCGCGCCGCCCCTCCCTGCCGACGCGGCGCTCACCCGCCTCGCCGATGCCGACAGCGTTGCGGCCGCGACCGTGCGGGCCGTCGGCGGGACGGCGGGCACGGTGGTCGTCGCCAACCCCAGTGATCGCCGCGGCCGCTTCTCGCCCAGCGGCCTGTCCCTCTTGGCACCGCTGATCGCCGTGCAGCACCGAGCCCCGCTGGTGCTGGTCAGCGCCGCCGCCGCGACGACGGTCGAGAGCGAGGTGCAGCGCGCCATCGTCGCCGGTGGCCTGGCGCCAACCCACATCTACCTGGTCGGCGATGAGCTGGCGCTGCGCAGCCATCGCGTCGCCGATCCGGTCCTCGCCGCCGGCGGCCCGGAAGCCCTCGGTGGGGCGCGCGACGTGCGCGTCGAGCTCTTCTCGCAGATCCAGGCGTTGCACCCGCAAGACTACGCCGTCGGCCGCTTCGTCGCCGAGGATGCGGCGCGCGCCAGCATCAGCCTGGCGCGCCAGCAGCACGACCCCGACCCAGCCAGCGGGCCAGTGGTGATGCTGTCCAATGCCGACGCCGTCTTCGCGCTCGGCGAGACCATCTCCCGCACCACCGTCAGCGAGCTGCGCAACGCCGGCCTGCCGGTGCGCGCCGCCTTCCGCGACGCGGTGACGCCGGCCGCGATCCGCAGCGGGCTCGAGGAGGCGGGACTATTGGTGTGGGAGGGCCACGCCCGCGACCTGACGCTGGAGGAGCGCGGCGGGGTGACCGTCGCCCGCACGCCGCCCCTGGTGGTCCTGCAGGGCTGCTACACGCTCGACCGATCCGATCCCTTCATCCTCTTCGAGCACGGCACCAACGCCATCGTCGCCACCTCGGCGGCGATCTACAGCGCCTCGGGCTCCGCCTTCGCGCGCGCCCTCTTGGACTCCCTGGTCTACGACGACGCCGATCTCGGCACCGCCGTCCGCAACGCCCGCAATTTCCTCCTCGCCGTCACCGAGCTGAAGAAGCGGCGCGGCCATCGCGACTGGGCCAAGACCTACCGCGCGGCGCTCGCCTTCGCGCTGTGGGGCGATCCAACGCTGCGCCCGCCGCTGGCGCGCGGCACGCCGAGACTGGCGCCGACGCTTTGGCGCAAGGACGCGGCGCGCCTCGAGCTCACCGTCCCGGCGCGACGCCTGAAGACCGCCCGCGTCGGCCGCTACACCGCGCAACCGGTGCCGCGCGCCATGCTCAGCGGCCTCATCCTGCGCCAGGGCGACGCCCCCGGCCGCACCGTCAAGGAACTCTTCTTCGCCGCCGTACAGCCGCCCGCAGGGCTCACCGCCGCCTGCGCCCCGCAGGGCTGGGAAGTGGTGTCGCTGTGGGCGCCGGACACGTACACCCTCTCGGTGCTGGCGCGCCCGCCTGGAGATGCCCCGGCCGATCTCGCCAAGGCCGGAACGTTCTCCTTCCCGCTGGTCGCGAACGCGGCCGCCTGCCCTTAGCTGGAGGGCGCCGCTCCGTCGGCGCCTGTTGGCGCGGACCACCGCTCCTCCAAGCAACAGGCGCCGACGGA
>JANNRA010000225.1:0-14844 GCA_031401035.1 bacterium
CGAGGCGCGCGGCCGCCAGCCCGGCGGCGGCGATGCAGTAGTCGAGCGTCATCGCATCCCCGGTGGAGTGCGGCGCGTCAGCGCCGCTGTGTGTTCGCGCCGCGCGAGCGGCGCTGACGCGCCGCCGCAGCAGAGCGGCGCTGACGCGCCGCACTCCACAGGGGATGCGATGACGCTCGACTACTGCATCGCCGCCGGGCTGGCGGCCGCGCTCCTCGTTTACCTGGTGTACGCGCTGCTGCGCCCGGAGCGCTTCTGATGACCGTCAACGGCTGGGTGCAGATCCTCCTCTTCGCCGCCACGACGCTGGCGCTGACGCGACCGCTCGGCGCCTGGATGTATCGCGTCTTCGAGCGCCCCGAGCCGCTCTGCGCGCCGCTCGAGCGCGCCGTCTACGCGCTGTGCGGCGTCGATCCGCAGCGCCAGCAGGACTGGAAGGGCTATACGATGGCGCTGTTGCTCTTCAGCCTGTTCGGCGTCCTCGTGACCTACGCCATCCAGCGTCTGCAGGGCGTCCTGCCGTTCAATCCGCAGGGCTTCGCCGGCGTCGCGCCGGACTCGGCCTTCAACACCGCGGTGAGCTTCACCACCAATACCAACTGGCAGGGCTACGCCGGCGAGTCGACGATGAGCTACCTGACGCAGATGCTCGGCCTCGCCTGGCACAACTTCACCTCGGCCGCGGTCGGCATCGGCGCGGCCCTGGTCCTGGCGCGCGGCCTGACGCGGCCGCCGGCGGCGGACGGCGGGCGTGGCGTCGGCAACTTCTCGGTCGATCTGATCCGCGGCCTGCTCTACGTGCTGCTGCCGCTCAGCATCGTCATCGGCCTGGTGCTCGTCTCGCAGGGCCTGATCCAGAACCTCAGCCCCTACCTGCAGGTCACCACGCTCGAGAGCAGCGCGCAGACCATCGCCATGGGTCCGGTCGCCTCGCAGGAGGTCATCAAGCAGCTCGGCACCAACGGCGGCGGCTTCTTCAACGCCAACGCCGCACATCCGTTCGAGAGCCCGACACCGCTGACCAACTTCATCTCGCTGGTGCTCATCTTCGCCATTCCTGCCGGGCTGACCTGGACCTTCGGCCGCATGGCGCGCGACCAGAAGCAGGGCTGGGCCCTGTTGGCCGCCATGAGCGTACTGTTCCTCGTCGGTGTCGGCGTCGCCTATGACGCGGAAGCGGCCGGCAATCCGGTCATGCAGGGCCTCGCCGTCGACCAGGGCGCCGGCAACATGGAAGGCAAGGAGGTGCGCTTCGGCGTCGCCAACTCGGCGCTGTACGCGACCGTGACCACCGCCGCCTCGTGCGGCGCCGTCAACGCCATGCACGATAGTTTCACGCCGCTCGGCGGCATGGTGCCGCTGGTCAACATCCAGCTCGGCGAGGTGATCTTCGGCGGCGTCGGCGCCGGGCTGTACGGCATGCTCGTCTTCGTCCTGCTCGCCGTCTTCATCGCCGGTCTGATGGTCGGGCGCACGCCGGAGTACCTCGGCAAGAAGATCGAGCAGCGCGAGATCAAGCTGGCGATGCTCTACATTCTCATCTTCCCGCTGCTGATTCTCGGCTTCACCGCCTGGTCGGTGGTGGCGCCGTATGGCCTGTCGTCGCTCAACAACGCCGGCCCGCACGGCCTGAGCGAGATCCTCTACGCCTTCACCAGCGCCGCCGGCAACAACGGCTCGGCCTTCGCCGGCATCAGCGCCAACACGCCGTGGTACAACACGACGCTCGGCCTGACGATGCTTGGCGGCCGCTTCCTGATGCTCGTGCCGGTGCTGGCGATCGGCGGCGCGCTGGTCGGCAAGAAGACGGTGCCGCCGTCGGCCGGCACGTTCCCGACCGACGGGGCGCTGTTTGTCGGGCTGCTGGTCGGCGTCATCGTCATCGTCGGCGCGCTGACCTTCTTCCCCGCCCTGGCGCTCGGCCCGATCGTCGAACATTTCCTCGCCGGCGCCGGTCGGTTCTTCTAGTCGGAGGCCCGTATCCCCATGGCCAGCAACGCCAAAGACGTCTCCCTGCTCGATCCGGCGATCCTCGCCCCGGCGCTGCTTGCCAGCCTGCGCAAGCTGGCGCCGCAGCACGTGGCGAAGAACCCGGTGATGTTCGTCGTCGAGGTCGGCAGCGCCCTGACGACGCTGGTCATGCTGCGCGATCTCGTCGCCCCGGCGCCGAGCGCGGCGCCGCTGTGGTTCACGGCCACCGTCAGTCTGTGGCTGTGGTTCACCGTCATCTTCGCCAACTTCGCCGAGGCGGTGGCGGAGGGCCGCGGCCAGGCGCAGGCCGCCTCGCTGCGCCGTATGCGCAAGGATACCGTCGCGCGGCGGCTGACGGCGGGCGTGGAGGAGCAGGTCCCGGCGTCGCAGCTGCGCAAGGGCGACACCGTGGTGGTCGAGGCCGGCGAGCTGATCCCCGGCGACGGCGAGATCATCGACGGCATCGCCTCGGTCGACGAATCGGCGATCACCGGCGAATCGGCGCCGGTCATCCGCGAGAGCGGCGGCGACCGCTCGGCGGTCACCGGCGGCACCAAGGTGCTGTCCGACCGCATCGTCGTGCGCATCACCGCCGACCCGGGCCAGTCGTTCCTCGACCGCATGATCGCCCTGGTCGAGGGCGCGGCGCGCCAGAAGACGCCGAACGAGATCGCCCTGCACATCCTGCTGGTCGGCCTGACGATCATCTTCCTCATCGCCTGCGCGACGCTGGTGCCGATCGCGCATTACTCCGGCATCACCCTGTCGGTGACCGTCACCGTGGCGCTGCTGGTGTGCCTGATCCCGACCACTATCGGCGGTCTGCTCTCCGCCATAGGCATCGCCGGCATGGACCGCCTGCTGCGCAAGAACGTGCTGGCGATGAGCGGGCGGGCTGTCGAGGCGGCGGGCGACGTCGATACGCTGCTGCTCGACAAGACCGGCACCATCACGCTCGGCAACCGCATGGCCACCGAGCTGCTGCCCGTCGGAGGCGTGCGCGAAGAGGATCTGGCGGACGCAGCGCAACTCGCCAGCCTCGCCGACGAGACACCCGAGGGGCGCTCCATCGTCGTGCTGGTGAAGGAGCGCTACCACCTGCGCGGGCGCGACGTGCGCGAACTTGGCGCGCAGTTCATCGCCTTCAGCGCCCACACGCGCATGAGCGGCTGCGATCTCGCCGGTCGCCAGGTGCGCAAGGGCGCCGTCGACGCGGTGGTGGCGCACGTGCGCGCGCGCGGCGGCCAGCCGCCGGCGGGGCTCGACGCCATCGTGCACAGCATCTCCGACACCGGCGGGACGCCGCTGGCGGTCGCCGACGGGGCCCGCCTGCTCGGCATCATCCACCTCAAGGACGTCGTCAAGGGCGGCATCAAGGAGCGTTTCGACCGCTTCCGCGCCATGGGCATCCGCACGGTGATGATCACCGGCGACAATCCGCGCACGGCGGCGGCGATCGCCCGCGAGGCCGGCGTCGACGACTTCCTCGCCGAGGCGACGCCGGAGGCGAAGATGGAGCTCATCAGGGCCGAGCAGGCGAAGGGCAAGCTGGTGGCGATGACCGGCGACGGCACCAACGACGCGCCGGCGCTGGCGCAGGCCGACGTCGGCGTGGCGATGAACACCGGCACGCAGGCGGCGAAGGAGGCCGGCAACATGATCGACCTCGACTCCAACCCGACCAAGCTGCTGGAGGTGGTCGAGGTCGGCAAGCAGCTCCTGATGACGCGCGGCTGTCTGACGACGTTCTCGATCGCCAACGACGTCGCCAAGTACTTCGCCATCCTGCCGGCGATGTTCGTCGTCGCCTACCCGGAGTTGCGCGGGCTCGACGTCATGCACCTCACCTCGCCGTTCAGCGCCATCCTGTCGGCGGTCATCTTCAACGCCGTGATCATCATCCTGCTCATCCCGCTGGCGCTGCGCGGCGTGCAGTACCGGCCGCTCGGCGCCGCGGCGCTGCTGCGCCGCTCGCTGCTCATCTACGGCCTCGGCGGCGTCGTCGTGCCCTTTGCCGGCATCAAGCTCATCGACATGGCCCTGACGGCCGTGGGACTGGTGTAGGAGGACCGCCATGCTCTCCGCGACGCTGATCGCCCTGCGCACCACTTTGGTGACCCTGGTCGTCACCGGCCTGCTCTACCCGCTGGCCATGACCGGCCTGGCGCAGATCCTCTTCCCGACCCAGTCGAACGGCAGCCTGGTCACCGACGAGCACGGCGCGGTGGTCGGCTCGGCGCTCATCGCGCAGGGCTTCACGCGGCCCGCCTACGTCTGGCCGCGGCCTTCCGCGGCCGGGGCGAACGGCTGGGATGCGGCGGCGTCCTCGGGATCCAACCTCGGCCCGACCTCGCAGAAGCTGCGCCAGCGCATCATCGCCGAGATCGCCCGTCTGCAGGCGGCCAACCCGCAGGCAGAGGGGCTGCTGCCCGCCGAGTTGGTGACCACCTCGGCGAGCGGACTCGATCCGCACCTCTCGCCCACCGCCGCCCTGTGGCAGGTGCCGCGCGTCGCGGCGGCGCGCAACGTCGCGCCGGAGCGCGTGCGCGCCGTCGTCGAAGCCGGCATCGAAGGGCGCACCTTCGGGCTGCTCGGCGAGCCGCGCGTCAACGTGCTGCTGCTCAACCTGGCCCTCGACCGCCAGTTCGGCCGGCCCTCGTAGCCGAGCCCATGAGCGACGCCAGCGTCCGGCCGCCGCCCGGCGAGCGCCCCCGCCCGGAGGATTTTCTCGAACTCGTCGAACGCGCCAAGCGCGGCCGGCTCAAGGTGTACATCGGCCCGGCGGCCGGCGTCGGCAAGACCTATCGCATGCTCGAAGAAGCGCACGCGCTGCACCAGCGCGGCGTCGATGTGGTGCTCGGTTTTATCGAGACGCACGGCCGTGCCGAGACGGCGGCGCTGGTCGCCGGACTCGAGGCGGTGCCGCGGCGGCGCGTCGAGCATCGCGGCATGGTCATCGAGGAGATGGACCTCGACACCATCCTGGCACGGCGGCCGCAGGTGGCGGTGGTGGATGAGGTCGCCCACACCAACGCGCCCGGTTCGCGCCACCGCAAGCGCTACCAGGACGTCTTCGCGCTGCTCGACGCCGGGATCAATGTCATCTGCGCCTTCAACGTGCAGCACCTCGAGAGTCTCAAGGATGTCGTCGAGCGCGCCACCGGCGTGGTCATCCGCGAGAGCGTGCCCGACAGTGTCCTCAAGCAGGCCGATCAGGTGGTCAACCTCGATCTCGACGCCCAGGATCTGCTCGACCGCCTGCGCGCCGGCAAGATCTACGACGCCGGCAAGGTGGAGTGGGCGCTGGCGCACTTCTTCAAGCCGGAGAAGCTCTCGAGCCTGCGCGAGCTGGCGCTGCGCGAGGTCGCCGAGCGGCTCGACTCGCGCGCCGGCGCCGAGACGCGGCCGGCGACCAGCGGCCGCGTCATGGTGTGCATGGCTTCGGCCTCACCGCGCGCCGCGGCGCTGCTGCGGCGCGGTTCGCGCCTCGCCGGCCGCCTCAACACCGACTGGTTCGTGGTCTACGTGCAGACGCCCGGCGAGGCGCCGGACCGCATCGCCGCGGACGCCCAGCGCCTGCTGATGGAGAATATCGAACGCGCCGGCGAGCTCGGCGCCCAGGTGCGCCGTCTGCAGGCGCGCGACCCGGTGCCGGCGCTGATCGCCTTCGCGCGCGAGCACGGCGTCGCCCACATCCTCGTCGGCCGCTCGCACCAGCCGCCCTGGCGGCAATGGCTCGGCCGCACCTTCGTGCACCGCATGCTCGACGCCGCGGTGGACTTCGACCTGCACATCGTCGCGCTCGAGCGGGAGGAGACCGAATGACGTTCCGGCGCAAGGCGCTGCTCGCCCAGGCGCCGCTCGGCGTCGCGTTGCTGCTGCTCGCCGCCCTGGCGTTGCGCACCACCAGCTCGCTCGGCGCCGGGGCGACGGCGATCCTCGAAGAGAATTACCGCAGCGTCCTGGCGGCGCAGCGCATGCGCGACACCCTCGACCAGCTCGAGCGCGCCGCCCTCACCCATCTCGCCAGCGGCCGACCGCTCGGCGACGCCGGCACGCCGGGCCGCCTCGCCTACTTCGACGCCGAGCTGGCGGTGGCGGAAGGCAACCTCACCGAACCCGGCGAGGGCGCGGCGGTCAGCGCGCTGCGGCGCGACTGGGACGTCTACCGGCAGCGCCTGACGGTGCTGCTGGCGACCGGCGCCCGGCTCGACCCAGCCGTCTACTTCGACGATCTGGCGCCGCGCGCCGAGGCGGTGCGGCAGGCCGCCGACCGCATCCTGACGCTCAATCAGGACGCCATGGTGCTGAAGAGCGATCATGCGCGCCGCGAGGCGGCGCGCGTCGGCTCGCTGATGCTCGGCGCCGCGCTCGCCGCCCTCGGCCTCGGCCTGCTGCTGTCGTCGCTGCTCACCGGCCGCCTGGTGCAGCCCCTGGCCGCGCTGCGCGCCGCCGCCGACCGCATCGGCGGCGGCGACTTCAGCGCCCGCGTCGCGGTCAGCGGGCAGGACGAACTGGCGCAGTTGGCGACGACCTTCAACGGCATGGCCGACCGCCTCGACCGCTACCGGCGCAGCTCGCTCGGCGAGCTGCTGCTGGCGCAGCAGGCGGCGCAGGCGGCGATCGACAGCCTGCCCGATCCGGTGGTGGTGTTCGACGCGCAGGGCGACGTCCTGATCGTCAACCGCGCCGCCGAGACGGTGCTCGGCGTCGACGCGAGCGCCGCGGCCGGCGGTGCGCTGGCGCGCGTCGAGGCGCCGCTGCGCGCGGTGCTCGAGCAGGCGCGCGCGCATGTGCTGAGCGGCAAGGGCGCGCTGCTGCCGCGCGGCTTCGAGGACGCGGTGCGCCGGCCGCTGCCGAGCGACGGCGACACCTGGCTGCTCGCCCGCGCCACGCCGGTCTACGGCGAGGGCGGCGGCATCACCGGCGCCACCGTGATGCTGCAGGACGTCACCCGCCTGCACCGCTTCGACCAGCTCAAGAACGACCTCGTCGCCACCGTGGCGCACGAGTTCCGCACCCCGCTGACCTCGCTGCACATGGCCATCCACCTCTGCCTGGAGCAGGCGGCGGGACCGCTGAGCGAGCGCCAGGCCGATCTGCTCTTCGCGGCGCGCGAGGACTGCGAGCGCCTGCAGCGCATCGTCGAGGAGCTGCTCGACCTGGCCAAGCTGCGCGGCGGCCGCATGCAGCTGCAGCGCCGCGCGGTGGCCGTGCGCGCCCTCGTCGGCGCCGCCCTGGACGCCCAGCGCGGTCCCGCCGGCGACGCGCAGGTGGCGCTGGTCGCCGACGTCGCCGCCGGCCTGCCCGAACTGGCGGTCGACGAGGACCGCCTGCAACTGGTCTTCTCGAACCTGCTCGCCAACGCCGTGCGCCATTCGCCGCCGGGCGCGGTGGTGACCGTGCGGGCGCACGCCGAATCCGGCGCCGTGCGCGTCGCGGTGTGTGACGAGGGCCCGGGCATCGCCGCGGAGCGCCGCGAGGCGATCTTCGAGCGCTTCACCCAGGGCGGCGCGACGCCGGGCGGCGCCGGCCTCGGCTTGTCGATCGCGCGCGAGATCGTCGCCGCGCACGGTGGTGCGATCGGCGTCGACTCCGAGCCCGGCCACGGCAGCACCTTCTGGTTCACGCTGCCGGTGCCGGGCTGAAAGACGAGGACTCACCACGGAGGCACGGAGACACGGAGAGGTGCGAGTCGGCTCCGTGTCTCCGTGCCTCCGTGGTGAAATCCTTTTCTTGGACCTGGCTCAGGACGGGGGGTCGTCCCCGCCCTCGTAGCGACGACGCTTGCGGTACAGGGTCGAGGCGTCGATGCCGAGCGCCTGCGCCGCCTCGTCGAGCGTCGCGCAGCGCGCCACCACCTGTTCGATATGCGCCCGCTCCAGCGCCTCCAGCGTCAGGTCGCCACCGACCGCGCACACGGCGCCGACCGGCGCCGCCGCAATGCGCTCCGGGAACGCCGCCGGCTCGAGCACCGGCGCCGACCACAGGATGAGGGCGCGCTCGATGGCATTGCGCAGCTCGCGCACGTTGCCCGGCCAGCGGTAGGCGCACAGCGCGGCGGCGGCGGCGGCGGACAGCGTCGGCACCGGGCGGCCGGCGGCGCGGGCGAAGAAGGCGAGGAAGTGGGCGGCGAGGCGCGGGATGTCCTCGGCGCGCTCGCGCAGCGCCGGCAGGCGCAGCTCGACGACGTTCAGCCGATAGAGCAGGTCCTCGCGGAAGCGCCCGTCGCGCACGTCGGCCTCGAGGTCGCGGTTGGTGGCGGCGACGACGCGCACGTCGGCGGTGCGCGTGGTGTTCTCGCCGAGGCGCTCGAACTCGCGATCCTGTAGGAAGCGCAGCAGCTTCGCCTGCAGGGGCGGAGAAATCTCGCCGATCTCGTCGAGGAAGAGGGTGCCGCCGTCGGCCGCCTCGACGCGGCCGGGCTGGTCGCGCACCGCCCCCGTGAAGGCGCCGCGGGCGTGGCCGAAGAGCTCCGCGGCGAGCAGGTCCTCGTGCAGCGTCGGGCAGTTGACGGTGACGAACGGCGCCGCCGCGCGCCCGCTGCGCCGGTGCAACTGGCGCGCGAAGACGCCTTTGCCGGTGCCGTTCTCGCCGCGCAGCAGCACGCTCGCGTCGGACGCGGCGACGCGCGGCAGCACATCGAGAACGGCCCGCATCGCCGGCGCCGCGCTGTCCAGCTCGAGCTCGGGCGCCGTCTCGGCCAGCTGCGCCTCCAACTCAGCGACGCGGCGCGTCAGGGCCCGCCGCGCGGCGACCTGCTCGACGACATGGCGCAGCTGCGCCGGCGTGAAGGGCTTGGGCAGGTACTCGCTGGCGCCGCGGCGGATGGCTTCGACGGCGGTTTCGATGGTCGCGTAGGCGGTGATGACGACCACCGCCATGCCCGGCCGGGCGCTCAGCAACTCGGGCAGCAGCGCTAAGCCGTCGTCGTCGCCAAGTCGCAGGTCGAGGAAGGCGAGGTCGAAGTCGCCGTGCGCGACCGCCGCCCGTGCCGCCGCCGCCGACTCGGCCCCGGTGACCGTGCAGCCCGAGCCCTCGAGGCACACCGCCACTGTGTGGCGGATGTTCTTCTCGTCGTCGACGACGAGCACGCGCAGCGCGGCGGCCTCCGGCATCGCGGCACAGGTAGCACGATTCGCCGTCGCAGTTGTCGCAGTTGATGGCGACACGGCACAAGGGCAGTGGCCGGGACCGCGGGCGTCTCGCCCGCGGTCCCAGCGAGGCTGCCCCTCCGGTCGCGCGGCGGTTGAACTGTCCCCGACGTTCGCGGCACATGCGCCGCGTGGGCACCGTCGCACTGCTCCTCGCCGCGTTGGCCGGGCTCGCCGGCAGCGCACTGCTCGCCGACGCGCGTTGGCTGCCGGGCCTGGCGCTGCTGGCGGCCAGCGTCGCCCTATGGCGCTGGCCGGCGTCGATCTGGGACGGCGCGCAGGGCGTCGAGCTCTCGCCCCGCAGGCGCCGCCTCGGCCTGCTCGCCGTCACCGCCCTGGCGGCGGGGTTCCGCCTCTGGCGCCTCGATCCGCCCGGGCTGTGGGGCGACGATGCGCTCAACGGCCTGCTCGCCTTCGAGATCCTCGACGGCGCCATCCGCTCGCCCTTCCAGATCGTCTCCCACTCGCACAGCAATTTCCACGCGCTGACGATCTACCCCATCGCCGCCGCCTTCCGGCTCTTCGGCGCCGACCTGTGGACCCTGCGCCTGCCGGGCGTCCTGCTCGGCATCGCCGGCGCGCCGCTGCTCTACGGCATCGTCGCGCCGCTGTTCGGCGCCCGCGCCGCCCTCCTCGCGGCGCTGATCTACGCCGCCGCGCCGGCCGAGATCTCGCACAGCAAGCAGCTCATCCAGATCGTCAGCGGCCAGTTCTGCCTGCTCGCCGGCCTGTGCCTGCTGGTGCAGGGCTGGACCGGCCGCCACCGCTGGCTCATCACCGCCGCCGCCCTACCGCTGGCGGCCTGTGTCTACACCTACCACTCCGCCCGCATCGCCCCGCTGGTGGCGATGGCCTTCATCGTCGCCAGCATCGTCGCAGGGCGCCGCGAGCCGGCGCGCGCGCGGCGTATTGCGCCGCTGCTCGCGCTGCTCGCCGTGTTCCTCGTCGCCCTCATGCCGGCCGTCGTCGGCTACGTCCGCGATCCGAACGCGTTGACGGGCCGTGTCGCCGCCACCGGCATCTGGGTCGCCATGGCCGAGCAGCGCTCATGGGCGCCGCTGTGGGACGCCGCGTGGCGCACGCTGGCGATGTTCCACTACCAGCAGGGGCCGGAGTATCACTGGTTCGGACTCGGCTTCGATCCGGCCTGCAACCTCATCGTCGCCGCACTCTGCGTGCATGGGCTGGTCGAGAGCCTGCGCCGCTGGCGCCAGCCGCGCCATCTGCTGCTGCTCGCCTGGTTCGCCGTCGGCCTGGCGCCGGGGGTGCTCTCCGGCGGCGCGCCGCGCCTGTACCGCGCGCTGCTCGCCCTGCCCGTGGTGTGCATCTGGGCCGGGCTGCCGCTGGCGCGGCTGCTGGTGCTGCCGACGCCGCGGCTGGCGCGACCGATGGCTGTGCTGCTCGCCGCCGCCGTGCCGCTGCTCGACGCGCATCTCTACTTCTACCGCCTGTACACGCATCCCGTCTTCCACTGGTTCCAGGGCGAACGCCTGGTGACGATGGCGCGCGCGTTGCGGACGCGCGGCCCCGGCTGGACGGGGTACCTGCTGGCCGACAACTTCGACGCCCAGCACGAGTCGCTGCGCTTCCTGGCGCGCGCCTGGAACCTCGACCTGCGCAGCGTCGCCAGCCTCGCCGACGTCCTGCCACCGCGCGACCTGCCGCCGCGCGGCGCCCTGTACCTGATGAGCGAGGCGGCGCTGCCGGCCGTCGACGCCATCCGCTGGTACTATCCGGGCACGGACTTCACGGTGGAACGCGAGCCGACGCTGCGCTCCTGGGCGCTCGACGCGCGCTGGCCGCTGGCGACGTGGCCGGAGCGGCCGCGCCCGATCGCCGGCATCGTCGCCGTGCCGCGCAGCGCCCTCGAGCATCCGGTCGACGACCCGCCGATCGGCCTGCGCGCCGACTATGAGATCGACGCGCGCCACCTGACGCGCCGCGAACCGTACCCGCTGTACGTCTTCCTGGCGCCGACCTTCGCACAGCCGTTCCGGGTCCACTTCTCCGGCCGCCTGACCGTGCCCGAGCCGGGCGGCTACTACCTCGACGTCGACACCAACGGCACCGCCATGGCCTGGATCGACGGCGCCGCCATCAGTCCGACCACGCTGCTGCCGGCCGGCACCCACCCCTTCGCCCTCGCCGTCCGCGGCGTCCCCGGACACCACCACCTGCGCATCGAATGGCGCCCCCCCGGCCAACCCCCGGTGCCCGTCCCGCCGCGGGCCTTCGCGCCGCCGTGAGCCCCCGACGACTGCCCGCTTGACGCTCCATCGGCGGCGGTGTAGGCGCTGGCTAACGACTGTTAGCCAAAGGAGACCTCGCGATGCAGTACGAGATCGTGTCGGCCGATTCCCATATCATCGAACCTCCCGACCTGTGGGAGCAGTGGTTGGCGCCCGAGTTCCGCAAGCGTGCGCCGCAGTTGACCAAGGACGACGAAGGCGGCGACGCCTGGGACTTCCACGACGGCGGCAAGCCGATGACCATCGGCCTGGTGACGAAGACCAAGGGCCAGAGCTACGACGATCTGCGCTGGGGCGGCTCGCGCTACGAGACCATCAACCAGGGCTGCTTCGAGGCGACGGCGCGCGTCAAGGAGATGCAGGAGGACGGCCTGCAGCTCGAGGTGATCTATCCGCCGCAGCGCACGATGCGGCACTTCATGCTCTCCGACGACCAGGAGTTCCACCGCGCCGGGGTGCAGGCTTACAACGACTGGCTCGCCAAGGGCTTCGTCGGCAAGTCGCCGGCGCACTTCGTCGGCCAGGGGCAGATCCCCAACCTCGGCATCGACGCCGCGGTGGCCGAGATGAAGCGCGCCCGCGCCATGGGTCTGCGCGGTGTCGTCATCTCCAGCTGGCCGTCGGGCAAGCCGTTTCTCGACGACGACTGCGACCCCTTCTGGGCCGAAGCCGAGCGGTCGGGGACGCCGGTCAGCGTCCACATCAGCCTGGTGCACAAGGGCCAGCAGCGCGAACAGATCGGCAGCATCGCGCGCAAGGGCGAGGCCGCCCTCACCGGCTTCAGCGCCGCCGGCCTGACCACCATGCCGCTGATCGTCGGCGAGACCATCTTCTGGGGCCTGTTCGACAAGTTCCCGAAGCTGAAGATGGTCGGCGTCGAGTGCGGCGCCGGCTGGGTGCCGTACTTCCTCGAGCAGATGGACGACCGCTACTGGCGCAATCGCGGCTGGGCGAAGAGCAAGCTGCAGCACCAGCCGAGCGAGTACTTCAAGCGCAACTGGATGGCGACGTTTATGATCGACCACTACGGCGTCGCCAATCGCCACTCGGTCGGCGTCCGCAACATGATGTGGTCCACCGACTACCCGCACCACGGCGCCGACTGGCCATACTCGCGCAAGGTGATCGACGAGCAGTTCCACGGCGTCGCCGCCGAGGAGCGCGAACGCATGCTGGCGCGCAACTGCACCGAGCTCTACGGGCTCGACTGACGCGCTGCTCGATCCGTTCTTCAACGCGAAGACGCGAAGCCGCGAAGTTTCGCAGAGAAGGAAGCCATGGCTCTTCCTACTCCGCGATTCTCCGCGCCTTCGCGTCTCCGCGTTGAGGTCTTCTCTTGCTGTCTGACGCTGCGGCGATCGTCGGCGTTCACCAGACCGCCTTCTCGAAGCGGCTGGAGGGCAGCGAGCTGTCGCTGGCGGCGCAGGTCGTCGTCGCGGCGCTCAACGATGCCGGGTTGACGCCGCGCGACGTCGACGGCCTGGTCAAGAACGCCATGGAGGACACCGAGGAGCACGCCCTGGCGCGTGCCCTCGGCATCCCCAACCTGCGCTGGTTCTCGCAGGTACCGTACGGCGGCGGCGCCACCTGCGGCATGCTGGCGCAGGCGGCGGCGGCGTTCGCCGCCGGGCTGGCGACGACGGTGGTCTGCTGGCGGGTGCGCAAGCGCGCCTCGGGCGGACGGCCGTGGGCGCGCCTCGATGCGGCGGTGGGCGGCGACGCGCAGTTCGGTGTGCCCTACGGCCTGGCGCGGCCGGCCGACCAGGTGGCGATGCTGATGCGGCGGCACATGGTCGAGTACGGCTCGACCAGCGCCGACCTCGGCGCCATCGCCGTCGCCTGCCGCGCGCACGCGGCGCGCAACCCGCGGGCGCTGCGGCGCCAGCCGATCGCGCTGGCCGACCACCAGGCGTCGCGCCTGGTCAGCGACCCGCTGCGCCTGCTCGACTGCTGCCTCGAGACCGACGCCGCGGCGGCCGTCGTCGTCACCCGCGCCGAGCGCGCCCGCGATGCCGCCCAGCCGCCGGCGCACATCCGCGCCGCGGTGCAGGCCACCGGCGCGCAGGTCGGCCGCATGCTGGACTGGCACAAGCCGTTCCCGCTCGAATCCTCCGGCCTCGCGGCCGCCGCGACGCTCTACCGCCAGGCCGGCCTGGGGCCGGACGACATCGACTGCGCGCAGTTCTACGACTCGTTCACGCCGTTCGTGATCTTCGCCCTCGAGGCCTACGGCTTCTGCGCGCCCGGCGAGGGCGGCGGCTTCGCCGCCAGCGGCGCGCTCGCCTGGCCGGATGGACGGCTGCCGATCAACACGCACGGCGGCTCGCTGTCGGAGGGCTACGTGCAGGGCATGAACCACGTCATCGAAGCCGTCCGCCAACTGCGCGGCACCTCGACCTGCCAGCTGGCGCGCGTCGAGCACGTGCTGGTCACCAGCTCGACCAGCGTCCCGACCAGCGCGCTGATCCTCGGACGGTGACGCCCCTCAACGGAGCGTGCCGATGCGCTGCCCGAGGCGCACCGGCGTGCCCGGCGGCTGCACGTCGAGCGTCAGCAGGCCCGGCGCGGCGACCACGACGATGGTCGAGCCGAATTCGAAGCGGCCCCATTCCTCGCCCTTCGCCAGACCGACGTCGCGGTAGGTGCGCACCTCGGGCGCCGCCGCGGCGACGTTGGTGGTCAGGTCGTCGAAGGTCACCCGTATCTTGCCGACGTTGGTGGCGCCGACGGCGACCAGGCACAGATCCTCGTCGTCGCCGCCCACCGACAGAAAGGCGCACAGTCGCTCGTTGACGGCGAAGAGGTCGGCGATGCCCTCGACGCCGAGCCGGTTCACCGGCCACAGGGCACCGGGGATCGCCGCGGCGCGGCGCACCCGCGCCGCGCAGGGCGCGTGGAAGCGATGGTAGTCGCGCGGCGACAGATAGAGGGTCGCGAAGGCGCCGCCCTCGTAGCGGCGCGCCGCCGCGGCGTCGCCGAGCAGCGCCGCCAGCGCGTAGGGCCGCCCTTTCACTTGCAGTGCCTGGCCGCCGGCGATCACCCCGGCGGCGCCCCAGGCGCCGTCGCAGGGCGAGACGAAGGCGTGCGGATCGGCGTCGATCGGCCGCACGCCGTCGCGCAGGGCGCGGGTGAAGAATGCCTGCAGGCTCTCGAACGAGGCGAGCCCGTCGCGGACTTCACTGAAGTCGACGCCAACCGCGCGCCCGAACGCGCGCACCGCCGGCTCCCGCAGGGGCGGCGGCAGGCGCCGCGACGCCAGCCAGCCAACCGCCCGCGACACGGTGTTGGTCGGCAGCAGGCGCAGGCCGGCCAGTGCCGCGCGCGTCGACAGCGATGCCATGGCGCCGTCCTCTACACCGTCGCCGGCGCCGAATGCGACGCACCCCGACCGGGCGTCGCTGCCGGCGCTTCGCATGGCATCGTCACGAGGTTGACGCTGGCTGTGCCGAATTGTGCTCCTGGCGGTGGGC
>JANNRA010000226.1:0-74949 GCA_031401035.1 bacterium
CCACGTCGCCGGCGGGGCGGGTCGCTTCGAGCGGGTGCCCGGGCGCGGTCCGTCCGCCCCGTAGGACCCGCTCGAGGCCCCCGCACCCTGGAGGGCGCCGCCCCGTCGGCGCCTGTTGGATGGGGTTTCGCGCTTCCCCGCCAACAGGCGCCGACGGGGCGGCGCCCTCCAGGGTGCGGGGGCCTCGAGCGGGTCCTACGGAGCGGACGGACCGCGCCCGGGCACCCGCTCGAAGCGACCCGCCACGCCGGCGACGTGGAGCGCCTTGTACACTTCCGGGGACGCGCCGCGCAGGTAGCGCGCGCCGCTCTCGGCGGCGGCGAGTAGCTCGCGTAGCAGGGCGGGGTCGACGGTGGCGGCGCCGCTGAGATCGATGGTGTCTCCGTCGATGTGCAACATGCTCGTCTCCCTCACTCCGGCGGACCGTCGTAGGCGCGGCGCAAAATGGCCTCGAGTTCGTGCAGCAGCGGCATGCGCGGGTTGGAGCGCAGGCTGATGTCGTCGCAGGAGGCCTGGATCACGTCCGGCAGCGCGGCTTCGAAGTCGGCGCGCGCGATGCCGGCCTCGGCGAGCGTCGTCGGCAGCTTGCACTCGCGCAGCAGCGCCACCAGACGCGTGATCAGCAGGTCGACGCGTTCCGCCACCGTCGCGCCGCCCCAGTTCATGCTCGCCGCCACCGCCGCGTACTTCTCCGGCGCGACGTAGGCCTTGACGTTCGGGAAGGGCATGAACTTGCTCGGCAGCGAGGCGTTGTAGCGCACGACGTAGGGCAGCAGGACGGCGTTGGCGCGCCCGTGCGGGAGGTGGAAGCGGGCGCCGAGGCTGTGCGCAAGGGCGTGGTTGACGCCGACGAAGGCGTTGGCGAACGCCAGGCCCGCCATGCAGGCGGCATTGTGCAGGCGCGTGCGCGCCTCGAGGTCGTTGCCGTCGCGTACGGCGCGCGGCAGGTAGTCGAACACCAACCGTGCGGCCTGCATGGCGAGCGCGTCGGTGTATTCGGAGGCGAACACCGACACCACCGCCTCCAGGGCATGCGTCAGGGCGTCGAGGCCGGTGTCGGCGGTGACCGACGGCGGCAGGCCGCGCACCAACTCCGGGTCGAGGATGGCGATGTCCGGCGTCAGCGAGTGATCGTACAGCGGGACTTTGCGGCCGCGCTCGTCGTCGGTGATGACCGCGAACGGCGTCACCTCCGAGCCGGTGCCGCTGGTGGTCGGCACGGCCACCAATACCAACGGCTCGCGATGCTGGTGCGGGTACTCGATGACGCGCTTGCGCGGGTCGAGGAACGTCGTCGCCAGGCTGCGGAAGTCGAGCTCGGGGTGCTGGAAGAACAGCCGCATGGCCTTGGCGGCGTCGAGCACCGAGCCGCCGCCGACGGCGATGAGGTGGTCGGGCTTCTGGTAGCGGATGGCGGCGACGCCATCGGCGACGACGCGGTAGGTCGGCTCGACCTCGACGCGGTCGAAGACGTGGCAGGGCACGCCGGCAGGCAGGTGGGCGCGGACGGCGTCGACCAGGCCGAGTTCGTCGAGATCCTTGCTGGTGACGATCAGCACGTTGCGCGCCGGCAGGTCGCGCAGGTTCTCCAGCGCGTGCTGGTTGAAGTAGATCTGGTTGGGCGCCCGGAACCACTGGTGCGCCGGCGTCCGCGCCGCCACCGACTTGATGTTGAGGTAGTGCTTGACGGTGACGTTCTCGATGGTGCTGTTGCCGCCGCCGGTGCCGCAGCCGAAGGACAGGGTCGGGGTGAGGTCGTTGTAGACGCCGCCGAGCGCCCCGACCGACGACGGCGAGTTGACGATGATGCGGCCGGCGTTGATCGCCGCCGCGTAGCGGTCGATGAGCGCCTGGTCGGTACTGAAGATCGAGGCGGTGTGGCCGACGCCGCCGAAATAGAGGACGTCGAGGGCGGCGCTGAGCCCCTCGTCCTCGCCATCCACCGCGACGATGGCGAGGACCGGGAAGAGCTTCTCACAGGACAGCGGGTGCGCCGGGCCGACGCCGGCGATCGGCGCCAGCAGCAGCTTGGTGTGCGCCGGTACCGTCAGGCCGATCTCCTGCGCGATGCGCACGGCGCTCTGCCCCACCGCCATCGGCTGCATGCGGCCGCGCACTGGGTCGACGACCGTGCGGCCGAGCAAGGCGACTTCCTCCGCCGTGCACACATGCGCGCCCATGTCGGCGAACAGCCGCAACATCTCGGCGTAGACCGGGCGATCGACGATCACCGTCTGCTCGGAGGCGCAGGCGGTGCCGTTGTCGAAGGTCTTGGAGGTGAGGATGTCGATCACCGCCATGCGCAGGTCGGCTGTGTGGTGCACGTAGCACGGGACGTTGCCGGCGCCGACGCCGAGCGCCGGCTTGCCGGAGCCGTAGGCCGCCCGGACCATGCCCGACCCGCCGGTGGCATCGATGAGCGACACACCGGGATGGTGCATGAGGTAGGCCGTGTCCTCCTGCTCGATACCGTCCACCCAGGTGATGAAGCCGTCCGGCGCGCCGGCGGCGCGGCCGGCCTCGTCCATGATCTGCGCGGCGCGGTTCGAACACTCGCGCGCATAGGGGTGCGGGCAGAAGATGATCGCGTTGCGCGTCTTGGCGATCATCAGCGACTTGAACAGCACCGTCGCGGTCGGGTTGGTCACCGGCGTGACGCCGAGCACGACGCCGATCGGCTCGGCGACCTGCTTGAGATTGCGCTCGCGATCCTCGGCGATGATGCCGACCGATTTCACGTCCTTGATGGCGTGCCAGACGAACTCGGTGGCGATCATGTTCTTGACCACCTTGTCCTCAACCAGGCCGATCTTGGTCTCCTGCACCGCCTGCAGCGCCAGCTCCTGGCTGGCCTCGAGGCCGCGGATGACCATGGATCGGGTGATGCGGTCGCAGTCGGCCTGCGACAGCTGCGTCGCCGCCGCGGCGGCGAGGCGGGCGCGGGCGACGAGGGCATCCAGGTAGGCGCGGCGCACATCGCCGAGCACACGGGGCTCGGCGCGTTGGCCGGCTGGAGCATCGGGGCTCGATTGCAGCATGGTCATCCTCCGCCTGTCGGGGCCCTCCCCGAATCCAAACCCTGGCCACCCCCCGCTACGATCGGGGTCTACACCTCCCCCGCGCCCAGCCGGGGAACTCGTCTTCGTGCCAAAGCGCAGCAAGGGAGATGCCTATTGCGTCCCGATCGCCTGCGCTACCCTGTCGCCACTGGTCGCTTCGCGGCGCTGCGACGCGTGGGCGGCAAAATCCCAGATTCGGGAATGACGGTCGCGCGAACCGCGCGGGTTCGCATCGCCACAGCGCCGGTATGAATCGTGGAGGTCTGTTTCGCAGCGGCGACGAGGAGCAGACGATGGCGAAGCGGGTGGGAGTTCGGCGGCCGGCGGCGAAGCGGCGCGGCGGCGCGCCGCCACTCGCGCGCCGGGCGACGCGCAAGGCCGCGGCGATCGGGAAGATGATCTACGCGTTTGGCGGCCGGCGCGCCGACGGGCGCGCGGCGCTGCGCGACCTGCTCGGCGGCAAGGGCGCCAATCTGGCCGAGATGGCGCGTCTCGGCATGCCCGTCCCACCCGGTTTCACCATCACCACCGAGGTCTGCGCCCACGTCAGCGAGCACGACGACTACCCGCCCGGCCTGCAGGCCGAGATCGAGCGCCAACTGGCGCGGATCGAGACCGCGATGGGACGGCGCTTCGGCGATCCCGACAATCCGTTGCTGCTGTCGGTGCGTTCCGGCGCCCGTGCCTCGATGCCGGGGATGATGGACACGGTCCTCAACCTCGGCCTCAACCCGCAGTCGGTGCAGGGCCTCATCCGCGCCTCCGGCAACCCGCGCTTCGCCTACGACTGCTACCGCCGCTTCGTGCAGATGTTCGGCGACGTCGTACTCGGCCTCCGGCCGGAGGGCAAGGACGAGGTCGACCCTTTCGAGGCGCTGATCGAGGCGCGCAAGCAGGTCCGCGGCGTCACGCGCGACAGCGACCTCGACGCCGACGACCTGCGCCAGCTCGCCGACGACTTCAAGCGCCTGGTGCGCCAGCGCGTCGGCCGCGTCTTCCCCGACGACCCGGTGCAGCAGCTGCGCCTCGCCATCGGCGCCGTCTTCGGCTCGTGGAAGAACGCCCGCGCGGCGTCGTACCGCCGCCTGCACGGCATCCCCGACCACTGGGGCACGGCGGTGAACGTGCAGGCGATGGTGTTCGGCAACCTCGGCGACGACAGCGCCACCGGCGTCGCCTTCACCCGCAACCCCGCCAACGGCGCGCGCGGCATCTACGGCGAGTTCCTCGCCAACGCGCAGGGCGAGGATGTCGTCGCCGGCATCCGCACGCCGCAGCAGATCAGCCGGGCGTCCGCCGAGGCGCGCGGCGCGGAAATGGGCCTCTCGGCGGCCGAGCGCCGGCACCGCTTCCCATCGCTCGAGGAGGCGATGCCGGCCCGCTACAAGGAGCTGGTGCGCTTCGCCCGGACGCTCGAGCGACACTACCGCGACATGCAGGATCTCGAGTTCACCATCGAGCGCGGTCGGCTGTGGATGCTGCAGACGCGCACCGGCAAGCGCACCACCGCGGCGGCGCTGAAAATGGCCGTCGACATGGCCGGCGAGAAGCTCATCGACCGCCGCACCGCCGTGCTGCGCGTGCAACCGAAGGATCTCGACCAGCTGCTGCACCCGCAGCTCGACCGCTCCGGCAAGCCGTCGGTCATCGCCAAGGGCCTGCCGGCCTCGCCCGGCGCGGTGTCTGGCGAGGTGGTGTTCTCGGCCGAGGACGCCGTCGCCGCGGCCGCCGAGGGGCGCAAGACGATCCTGGTGCGCATCGAGACCTCGCCCGAGGACATCGAGGGCATGCACGTCGCGCAGGGCATCCTCACCGCCCGCGGCGGCATGACCTCGCACGCCGCCGTGGTGGCGCGCGGCATGGGCACCTGCTGCGTCGCCGGCTGCGGCGAGCTGCAGATCGACTACGCCGCGCAGCGCTTCAGCGTCGGCAGCCGCAGCGTCGCGCGCGGCGAGCGCATCACCCTCGACGGCGGCACCGGCGAGGTCTTCCTCGGCGTCGTGCCGACCGAGACGCGCCAGCTCGGCAAGGATTTCGGCACCTTCATGAAATGGGCCGACGGCTTCCGCCGCTTGCAGGTGCGCGCCAACGCCGACACGCCGGGCGACGCCGCCGTGGCGCGCCACTTCGGCGCCGAGGGCATCGGCCTGTGCCGCACCGAGCACATGTTCTTCCAGCCCGACCGCATCGAGGCGGTGCGCGAGATGATCCTCGCCACCACCCTCGCCGAGCGCCAGCGCGCCCTGGCGAAGATCCTGCCGATGCAGAAGGGCGACTTCCTCGGCATTCTGCGCACCATGGCCGGGCTGCCGGTGACCATCCGCCTGCTCGACCCGCCGCTGCACGAATTCCTGCCGACCACCGACGCGGAGCTGGCCGGCATCGCCGCCGATCTCGGCGTCGGCGTCGCGACGCTACGCAAGGTGCGCGACAGCCTGCACGAGGCCAACCCGATGCTCGGCCACCGCGGCTGCCGCCTGGCGATCACCTACCCGGAGATCTACGCCATGCAGGTGCGCGCCATCGTCGAGGCGACCTGCGAACTGCGCCGCGAGGGCGTCCGCGTCCACCCCGAGATCATGATCCCGCTGGTGGCGACGGCGCGCGAACTGGAGGTGTTGCGGGCCGAGGTGGTGGCGGCGGCGCGCGACGCGGCGGCGCGCTACAAGCTGACGCTGCAGCCGCCGATCGGCACCATGATCGAGCTGCCGCGCGCGGCGCTGCGCGCCGCCGACATCGCCCAGTTCGCCGACTTCTTCTCCTTCGGCACCAACGACCTGACCCAGACGACGTTCGGCCTGAGCCGCGACGACGCGGGCCGTTTCCTCTCCACCTACGTCATTCGCGGGCTGCTGCCGACCGACCCGTTCGTCAGCCTCGACCAGGAGGGCGTCGGGGAATTGATCCGCATCGGCGTCGAACGCGGGCGCTCGACGCACAAGGCGCTCAAGGTCGGCATCTGCGGGGAACACGGCGGCGACCCGGAGTCGATCGCCTTCTGCCATCGCGTCGGACTCGACTACGTGTCGTGCTCCCCCTTCCGCGTTCCCATCGCGCGCCTGGCGGCGGCACATGCCGCCCTGCGCAAGGACGGCGTCAGCGGCTCCCGCGCGTCGGACTGAGGGCCCTTCAATCGGCCAGCGCCAGTCCGTATAACCCCTCCTACCGGGGGGAGCAGCATGGAGACCGCAACACGCACGGCCAGCCGCCGAGGCCGCGGCGCGGCAATGTTCATCGGCGGCGGCCTGCTGCTGACAATGCTGCAGGGCTGCGCGGCGGTGCGGGACACCGCGCAATTCGCCCACGAGGCGTTCGACCCGGGTGTGCCGGGCCCGCAGCCGATCTCCGTCGAGGCGGCGGCGCAGCTCAGCGACGAACAGATCCTGCGGCGGCTCGAGGTCCTCACCCGCAGCCTGGAGGACAACCGTACCCATGCCGCCTGGTGGCAGTATGGCTTCCTGACCGTCAGCGCCGGCGGCATGATCGCCGGCGCGACGACCGCCGCCTTCGAAGAGGACGCGGACAGCCAGGTGTTCGACATCCTCAACGCCAGCCTCGGCCTGATCGGCACCGGCTACCTGCTCGGCGCGCCGCTGCCCGGCCGCTGCGGCGCCGCGCCGGTCTTCGAGATGCCGTTCGACACGCACGCGCAGCGCGCCGCGCAACTCGCCGCGGCGGAAGAGATCCTCTACGACGCCGCCGGACGCGCCCGCCAGCGCACTGGCTGGCTGCTGCACGTCGGCAACGTCGTCCTCAACGGCGCCGCCGCCTCGGTGCTGTTGGCGCGCGAGGCCTACGACAAGGCGGCGCTGCTGTTCTTCCTCAACTCCTCGGTCGGCGCCGCGCAGATCCTGCTGACGCCGTGGGGGCCGCTGAACGCCTGGGAAGACTACCGGCGCTTCGTCGACACCGGCGCGGCGCAGCCGACGGCGGCGGAGCCGACGATCGGCATCGGGCCGCTGCCGGGCGCGCCCGGCCTGGCGGTGAACGTCGCCTTCTGAGCGAGCCGCGGCGCCGCCTGCCTCACAACCAGCGGCGAACCGCCTGCTTGTAGTCGACGTACACGGCGCCGAACTGGCGCTCGAGATACGCCTCCTCGTGGCGCACGGCGATGAGATAGACGACGCCGAGCGAGACCGGCACCAGTATCAGGATGGCGCCATTCGCGGCGGCAAACCCGATGGCGCTGCCGCAGCGCTGCCGCAGCAGCCACGCGCCGGTGACGTGGTCGGCGTGGACGTGCGTCTCGAGCGTCCAGCGCAGGTGCAGCGACAAGTCGCGGATCAACGCCGCATCGCGCCGCACCTGCTCCAGCACCGGATCGATGAGCACCGCGTCACGGCTGTCGCCGTCGCCGAGCAGATACGTATAGGTCGAAGACTGGGCATCGAAGAGCTGGCGGAAGATGAGCATACGCGTGCATAGCGGAGCGCGCAGCGGCTGTTAACCTCGCTCCGACAGGGGAGGACTTCGGCAAGGAATTGCGGCGGGCCGCCCCCTGGGCCGGCGGCGACGTTTTGTCTACTATCTCGCCGTCCCCCCCCCCCGACGACCATGCCAGCCGCCCGCCCCTGCTGCCGACCGCCGCGAACGCCGTGCTGATCGCGGCGCTCCTGCTCACCGCCGCGATGGGCGTCGTCCTGGGCACGATGGGCAGCGGCGGCTCGATCATCATGGTGCCGGTGCTGGTCTACGTCGCTCGCCTCGCCCCGGCCGAGGCGGTCGTCGTGTCGCTGGCGGTGGTCGGCGGCACCAGCGCCGTCGGGGCCTATCTGCGCCAGCGCGCCGGGCAGTTCCACTGGCGGGCGGTGAAGTTCCTCTCGCTCACCGGCGTCGCCGGCTCGCTGCTCGGCGCCCAACTCACGCACCTGGTCGACCCGCACCTACTGATGCTGCTCTTCGCCGCGCTGATGCTGGCGGTCGGCATCACCATGATCCGCGGCCGCCGCGAGAGCGCGCAGGCCCCGACCTGCCGCCCGGTGCTGTGCATGAGCATCGGTGCCGTCATCGGCGTGCTGACCGGCTTCCTCGGCGTCGGCGGCGGTTTCCTCATCGTGCCGGCGCTGGTGTTCCTCGCCGGCATCGACACCGCCGCGGCGATCGGCGCGTCATTGGCCATCATCGCCGTCAACACCCTCGGCGGACTGCTCGGTCATCTCGACGCCGCGCTGGCGCTGTGGCGCGACGCCCTGCTCTTCCTCGCCGTCGCCATCGCCGGCATGCTCGGCGGCTCGCGCCTCGGCATCGCCCTGCCCGAACGCGCCCTGCAGAAGGGCTTCGCGTACATAGTGCTGGCCCTCGGGGCGGTGGTGGCGGCGGTGAACCTACGCGCCCTGGTCGGGTGAGACGAGCGCCCCGCCCGCCCCGGCGAGTCCGGTCAGGTCGGCAGGACCGCCAACCGCCCACCCTCGACGCCGGCTAGAGCCAGCGCCGCACGGTCTTGGTGTACTCCATGTACACGGCGCCGAATTTGCGCGCGAGGTAGGCCTCCTCGTGACGGACGGCGATGAAGTAGACGATGGCCAGCGAGACCGGCACCAGCAGCAGGATCCACCCGTTCGCGGCACCGAGGCCGATTGCGGCCTGCAGCAGTGCCACGCCGACGTACATTGGGTTGCGCGTCCAGCGGTAGACGCCGGTGGAGATGATCTCCGGCGTGCTCTTCCACGGCTTCGGGTCCTGCCCGCTGCGGCGGAACAGGCCGAACGCGGCGCCGACGAGGCCGACACCGGCCAGGGCGGCGCTGACAGCCAGGCCGATGCGCAGGCCGAGCCCCGGATCGAACCGCAACGGATAGCCGATCAGGTGCAGCAAGACGCCGGCGAGAACTGCCAGCAGGTATACCAGCGGCGGCGGGAAGCGCACCGCGGCGCCGTCGCGTTCAGCCGATTGCACGGCCGGACCATAGCGGAGCCGAGCGGCGCTTGTACACGGCGATGACGGCGACGAAGCCGTCGACGTCGACCGACCAGGCGTCGAAGCGGCGACCGGCGCAGACGACGCTCAGACGCGGAGTGTCCGCGGCCAGGGTCACCTCGGCTTCGCCGGGGGCACGGCGCAGGCCGTCGCCGAGCGCCTTCAGTGCCGCTTCCTTGGCGCACCAGTACAGCGTCGCCAGGCGGTCGTCGGCGCCGATGCGCCGCCGCTCGGCAGCGCTGAAGTAGTCGCGCACGAAGGCCGCGCTGCGCGGCGCGACGGGCTCGAGATCGCAACCGACGGCGACATCGGGCGGCGCCACGGCGCACAGGCCGCGGCCGTCAGCGTGGCTGAGCGAGATGGCGAGCGGCGCCGGCACGCCGTCGAGGAGCGCCAGCGGCGCGCCGGACTCGCGCGCGATGATGGCGACGCGGGCGGCGTCGCAGGCAAGCGCCTCGGCGACGGTGTGTTTGGCCACCCAGCGGCCGAGGCGCCAGTCGGTGCGCCGCTTGGCGAGGCGCAGCTGCGCGAGGCGAACGCGCTCGACCGGCACCAACCAGTCGTCGTCCTCCGGCACCCCCGCCGCGCACGCAATTCGCCAGCCGGGACCGCGGGCGTCTCGCCCGCCCTGCAGCGCGCTGCGCTGCGGGCGAGACGCCCGCGGTCCCGGCATGGCAGTTTCGATCACGGCGCTGCCTTCCTGCGGCACGCCAGCCGCGGTCACGGCGCCGCCGCCTCGCGCGCGATACCGCGTTCGAGGGCTTCGACCAGCCAGGGGCGCAGGCGCGCCGGCGGGATGATGTGATCGAGGGCGCCGGTTTGCTGGGCGCGGTAGACGCTGTGCACGCGGTCGAACTGCTCGGCCGTCTCGCCGAGCTTCTCGGCGTGCACCTGGGCGTGCAGTTCCTCCCGCTCGGCGCGCAGGCGGCCGCGCGCTGGCTCGGCGGCCGCGCCGATGCGCGCGTCGAGCGCAACGAGGCGCGGATCGGCCCGCGTCTTCTGCTCGACCTCCCCGGCGAACACCACCGCCGCCGCCGGCGCGCCGCCGATCACCGAGGCGTAGGATCCCTCCACCGCCGCCGACTCGATGCGCTCGTTGAGCACCTTGGAGAAGACGACGTAGGCGCCGCCGTGGTAGCGGGAGATGACGCAGAAGACGAACGGGCCGCGGAAGTTGACCACGGCGCGGCCGATCTCGGCGCCGTATTCGAGTTGCAGCGAGCGCATCGACTCCGGCGATCCGTCGAAGCCCGACAGGTTGGCGAGCACCACTACTGGCCGGTTGCCGCTGGCGGAATTGATGGCGCGCGCGACTTTCTTCGACGACAGCGGGAAGAGCGTGCCAGACGTCCAATGATCGGGACCGTCGGCGGGCGCGAAGCCGAAGCGCGGCAGCGGCCGGCACTCGATGCCGATGACGCACACCGGCCAGCCGCCCAGGTGGGCGTCCCAGATCACCGCCGACTCGGCGTGCCGCATGTCCTGCCAGCGCTCCAGCGGCGGGTGGTCCTGGTCGATCGCCGCGGCCATGAAGCGGCGGATGTCGAAGGGCTTCTTGCGGCCGGGGTTGAGCGCCGGCGACAGCACGTCGCCGATGGTGGCGAAGTCGATGCCGTCCACCGCACCGTGCGGCGCGCTGCCGATGTCGCGCTCGATCGGGTCGCTGGTCGGCGCGCGGCGCGGCAGGCGCTCGCCGGGGGCGACGTAGGCGTGCTCGTAGTAGCGCAGCAACAGTTTGCACGCCGCGGTCAGGTCATCGGCCCAGTACTGCGCCTGGCCGTTCGGACCCATGATGCGTTCGTAGCCGCCGATGCCGAGGTTGTCGTCGGCCGAGACGCCGCCCGAGTAGTCGAGGGCCCGCTTGCCGGTCAGCACCATCGAGCCGTCGGCGGTCATGATCAGGATGCCGCGGGTGTGCATCAGCATCGTCGCCTCGGCGTTCCAGTACGACTGCGCACCGACGTTGATGCCGTAGACGAGGATGTTGATCGTCCCGCCGGCCTGCGTGAACTCGACGATGCGGCGGATCGAGCGCGCGCACCAGTCCATGTTCTCGGTGCCGCTGTCCATGGCGATCTTGGCGCCCGAGCAGAGGGCGAACCAGTCGACCGGCACCCCGAGCGCGTCGGCGAGGTCGAGCGCGGCGTCGATGCGGCGGCACTCGGGCTCGGCCACCGAACCCATCGAGCGGCTCGGGTCACCGAGAATCACCACCCGCGCCATCCCCTCCGGGTAGCGCGGCGTGATGTTGCGAATAACCCCGACCACCAGATTGGCGCTGTTCTGACCGTGCGGGCGGTCGACCGGGGTCAGGCGGTTGTCGGCGTCGAGGTCGTACTCCGTGAAGCTTCCGGGCGGGAAGTCGCCGGCGCCGCCGGTCGGGGTCAGCATACGGATCAGCTCGTAGGGGTAGAGCAGGCCGCGCTGGCGCATGCGCACGACCTTCTGCTCGTATTCGCT
The DNA here is from genome assembly GCA_031401035.1 of bacterium. Classification (GTDB taxonomy): domain Bacteria; phylum Desulfobacterota; class Binatia; order HRBIN30; family CADEER01; genus JANNRA01. The sequence goes on from JANNRA010000226.1 coordinate 11,436, forward strand.
CATCGGCTGCAGCGGCTGGTCGGGCGGCGGCTCGGCGGTGATCACCAGGCCGCGGCCGCTCGGGTTGGCGATACGCAGCACGCCGTCGCGCAGCGCGCCGGTGGCAGGGTCGGGCATACGGGCGCGGATGACGACCTGCTCGATGCCGAGGCCGGCAGTGGCCGGCGCCAGGCCGCGGATGACGCCGGCGAGTTCGTCGGCCGGCAGGTCGAGCGGTGGCCAGACGTAGAGCAGGACGCGGTTCCAGTACAGGCGTTCGCGCGCCGGCCGCTGCGCCTGGACACGGCGCAGGCCGGCCAGCGCCTCGGCGAGCATACGCTCCAGGTAGGGCAGGCCGACGACGCGGCCGGTGGCGTCGCGCACCGGCGTCAGGTCGCGCACCTCGGCGATGGCGAACAGCCGCTCGTCCTTCGGGTTGCCATGTGCGACGGCGCGGAACAGGTAGACGTCCTCCGGCGACGGCAGCCGCTGGTAGTCGAAGTTGACCAGCCGAGACAGGTGCAGGCGCTTGCCCATCATCGGGTGGACGCCGCGGTAGAGGTGCTCCTCGGCGTAGCCGGCGGCGCGCGGCCGGAAGGTGAAGTGCTGCACGCGCGCCATGCTGTCGCCGGCGTCGCTGCCGAAGCGGGCGACGACGACGCGGCGCAGGCCGCCCGGCACGCCGGCGTCGGCGAGCACGCCCTGCAGGCGCGCGGCCGTGGCATCGGCGTCGCCCACCTCGCCGTCGACCGCGACGTAGAGGTCGAAGACGACGTCGTCGCCGGCCGGCGCCGCGTCGACCTGCGGCCGCAGGGCGGCGATCGCCGCGGGCAGATCGGCCTCGCGGGCGTATGCGGCCAGCACGTGGATGCGGCGGCCCTCGTAGAGGTACGAACCGGTGGCGCAGCTGATGGCTCCGCTCACCTCGGTGGCGCGCAGATCCTCGAGCGGGCGGATGCGATAGTAGCGCCGGGTCATCACCTCCAGCAGGGCGCGCCGCAGCGGCGACGGCGCGTCGTCCAGACGGCGCGCAATGCGGCCGACCAGCGGCTGGGCGCACTCGACCAGGGCCTCGATCGCGGCCGCCGCGTCGCCGCTGCCGGTCGCCAGCACGTCGAGCTCGCGCTCGGCCGCGTCGTACACACGCGCCCGCGCGGCGGCGAAGAGGGGCGCGTCACAATAGACGTAGCGGACCTCGCGGGCCAGATCGCAGAGCGTCAGGTCGCGCCCCTCGGCGACGGCGATCAGGCGGTCGAGCAACATCCGCATCGCGGCGTCGGCGCGCGACGCCAGCGCGACGTCGTGCGCCAGCCATCGCTCCAGCACGCTGCGCGCGACGGTGGTGGACTGGCCCAGGCGCTGCTCGGCCTGGCAGATACGGAACAGGCTCGCCGCGAGCTCGGGCGACGGGTCGAGGCTGGCGACGCCGTAGTGGGCCACGGCGCGGCGCAGCTTGTCCAGGAAGGGCGCCGGCAGGGTGTCGTCGGCGACGCCAGGCGCGCGCAGGTAGGCGACCAGGTACTCCTCGGTGCCGAGCGTCTCGCCGTCGTCCTCGTCCTCGGCGCCGCGACGGCGGAAGAGGGCCTGGATGTCGGCGAAAGTGGCGAGCAGCGCCGCCTCGCCGGCGCGCAGGGTGACGTCGTCCGGCGCCGCGGTGGCGCAGGCCGCGGCGCGTTCGCTCAACAGGCGCTTGAGGTCGGAGGGGTCGACGTCGAAGCCGAGCAGCAGGTCGCGCAGCTCGGCCAGATTGCGACCGCCGTCCTCGACCACCGGCGGCGGCGCCGCCAAGGCGATGCGCGGCCCGCCCGCCGCGGCGACACCGGCCGGCGGGGCGAAGCGCAGCAGCGGCGCGCCGGTATCGACCTGGACGTTGGGGCGCACCAGCACCTCGGCGACCCAGCCGTCGCACGGCGCCAGCACCGGCATCTCGGTTTTCATCGCCTCCAGCACCAGCAGGCGGTCGCCGGCATGCACCTCCGCACCGGGCGCGACGCCGACCGACAGCACCACCGCCGGCGCCGGCGCGCGCACCAACGCGCCCTCGGCGCGACTGACGCGCTGCGCCGCCCCGTCGATCTCGATCAGGTAGCCAGCCGCGTGCGGAACGGCGAGGACGCGGTGGCAGCGGGCGCCGAGGCGCAGGCGCGCCTGGTACTCGCCGTGGCGCTGCAGGCCGACGTCGATCTCCTGGCCGTCCATCTCGACCCGGTAGCGATCCGGCCCGAGTCGCCGCACGCGCAGCGCGTAGCGCTGGCCGTCGAGGCTGAGCGCCAGGGCGCGGCCGACCTCGCGCGACAGCCGCGGGCGACCGCGCGCCGCCGCCGCGTAGAACTGCGCCTGCGCCACCGTCAGCTCGTCGTCGTAGGCGGCCAGCGCGGCGCACAGCAGCGCCGCGTCGGCGTCGCCCGCGGCCGCGCCCGGCACCGGGGCCAGGGCGGCGAGCAGGGCCGCCTTGTTGCTGACGCCGCGGTCCAGGACGACGGCGGTGTCGACCAGCGCCCGGTGCAGACGGCCGACCGCCTCGGCGCGGTCGTGGCCGCGCGCCACCAACGTCGCCAGTTCGCCCGACACCGCGTCGCCGTCGTCGACGCCGGTCTCGACGCGCAGCCCGACGCCGGTCGGCACGCGCAGCAGCCGCAGCACGTCCGGCGCCGGCGGCTCGACGGCGAGATGGACGGCGACGGCGTGCGCCGTCGGCCTCGGCGCGTCGCCTTCGAGCCGGCCGCCGGCGGCGATGCGCAACTGCAGCTTCATCAGGTCGAGGCCGGTGGCAGCCTCGGCCAGTACGTGCCCGGGCTCGAGATGGGGGACGAACGCCGCCAGCGCCAGCGCCGCGCCGGCCGGATCCTGCCACAGCTCGACTGTCGCCGCGCCGGTCAGCCGCGCTGCGCGCGCCAGGCGCGCCGCGGCGTCGCGGGCGCGTCCGCCGTTGCCGCTCGGCTCCAGCTCCTCGACCTGAGGAGCGCCGTCGCGGTGCAGCACGGCGTGCCGCGGCCCGAACACCCACACGTTGCCGGTAGCGTCGCCGAGCAGGTCGAGGCGCAGGCGCTGCGCCGCCGCGGCATCGACCGCCAGCGGTAGGTCGGCGGCGTGCGCCAAACGCGCCAACTCTCCCGGCGCGCCGACGCCCGCAAGCAGCTCCGGCGGCGCGCCGATGGTGCGGCAGCCCAGCCGCAACGCCAGGGTGGCGATGGCGCCGAGGGGCGCGACCGGATCCCAGCTCGCCCACAGCACGTCGGCGCGCGCCGCCGTGATCGCCGCATCGAGCCCGCCGTCGCCGAGCGGCACCGCGTCGTCGGCCGCGCGCGTCCACAACGCGTCGCGGTCGACGGCGCGGTACACGACCACCGCCTGCAGCGGTGCGCCGCGCTCCCAGGCATACTCGCGCACCGCGTGCACGGCCCGCAATGCGGCGGCGCCGCGATCGAGGATGGCGATGCGCGTGAACGGCAGTGTGGTCATGCCGGCCTAGCCGCGCCGACCTGGCTGCCGATGACAACCCCGATAGGGGGCGTCCGACGTCCGCCGACGCGGCGCTGGTGACGGAAATGACGCGCTGCGGATGATCACGACGCGGCCTGCATCGCCGCGGTGAGCGGGGCCAGCTTGTCGGCCTCGACCGGCGAGGGAAGGACGACGGTGCGATAGCCGCGCAGGCGCAGGACGACGCGCCCCTCCCCGTCGACGACCTCGGCGTCGAAACCGGCGCCGTCGCGCGGCGTCACCACCGCCACGGCAGCGCCCGGATCGGCCGGCGGTGGCGCCAGCGCCTCGACGGCGGCGATGCGCAGCGGCAGCGCCAGGCGGCCCGTCGTGCCCATCTCCCAGATGCCGGCGGTCTGGAAACACAGCTCGATCAAACGCGGCGCGATGCGCGTCGGCTGTTCGGCCGGCGCGTGATTGGCCGGCAGCGGCGTGGCCAACTCGCCGACGACGCGCTCGCCGACGCGCCAGGCGCGCCGCAGCACCTGGTAGGCCGGACCGTGGAAATAGATCTGATAGATCTCCGGCGCGCCGACGGTGGTGGCGCCGCCGGCGGCCGGCGCCTCGCCGCGCACCGGCTTCGCCGCCTTGCGGGCGAGACGGACGCGGGCGGTGAAGTGGGTCGTCACCTGCGGCTCGGCCTGGCCGGCGAGCTGCCGTGCGGCGCTGAGGCGACAGTCGACGACGACCTGGTCGCCCGCCGCGCGCGGCTGCGCGGTCAGCGTCAGCGTGCGCGGGTCGTTGCGGTAGAACTTGCACGGGGCGAGGAACTCGACGTCCTCGATACCGATCACCGACCAGTCGGGCGCGACCAGCGTCGCCAGCTCGGCGAAGGCTTCCAGTCCCATGACGCCGGGCAGCACCGGCGTCCCGTCGATCTGGTGATCGTGCAGGAAGGGCTGCGCGCCGGGATCGAGCACGGTCTCGACGACCAGCCCGCCGTGGACGCCCATGCCGCAGACGCGGCCCAGCATCGGGCCGCGCACCGTCACGGCGGCGGGGTCCAGACCGCCTTCGCGGTCGAAGTCGTCGAGCAGGAGGCCGAGCCGCTGTCCGACCAGCACCTCGCCGCGCCGCCCGCCGGCGGTCAGCTCGCGGCGGATGAAGGGAATGCCAGCCGACGGCGGCAGCATGTCGATGCCGGCCAGCTCCATCATTTTCGGGATCGAGCCGCGCGTCGCCATGCCGATGCCGCCCCAGGCCGTCCAGTCGACGGCGATGCCGCGCGTCTCCGGCCGGCTGGTGCGAAAGCTCGCGGCCATCTTGCACAGCAGATCGTTGGCCGCGGCGTAGTCGGCCTGGCCGCCGTTCCCGAAACGGCCGGCGATCGAGCTGAACGCCACCGTGGCGCCGAGCGGCATGTCGCCGATGGCGTGCAGCAGGTTGAACCAGCCGTCCGCCTTGACGTCGAAGACGAGGTCGAACTCGGCCGCCGACTTGTCGGGCAGGAAGCGGCTGATCTCCAGCCCGCCGGCGTGCAGCAGGACGTCGACGCGGCCGCTGCGCTGGCGGACGTCGGCGATCGCCGCCGCGACGGCGGCGGCGTCGCGCAGGTCGACGCGGTGATAGCGCGCCGTGCCGCCGGCGCGCTCGACGGCCTGGATGGCCGACAGCGCCGCGTGCTGGCGCTCGAGCCCGGCCAGCTCCTTCTCCACCGCCGCCGGCGTGGCGCGCTCGCCGCGCGCCTTGAGGCGCTCGAAGAGATCGCGCTTGAGGCCCTCGCGGTCGCCGGCGAAGCGCTGCAGGTCGGCGTTGCCCGCCTCGGGCGCCGGCGCCAGGTCGAGCAGGTAGAAGGTGCCCGCCGAGGCGGCGGCGAGGTCGGCGGTGATCGCCGAGGTGATGCTGCCGGCGGCGCCGGTGACGACGAAGACGCTGTCGCGGCCGAGCGTCATGCCGGCCTGCCCGTCGGCGACCGGCTGCTCGACCAGCGCGACGCTCCAGCGCGCCGCGCCGCTGCGACCGATCTCCACCGCGCCGGGATCGCGCCGCGTCTCCTCGATCAGCGCCTCGGCGACATCCGCCGCCTTGCCGCCGGTCGGGAAGTCGACCGCCTTGACCAGCGCCGTGGGGCGCTCGCGCTTGTAGGTCTTGGTGAAGCCGGTGACGGCGCCGCCGAGCGGCTGCGTCGCGCCGGCGGCATCGTAGCCGTGCTGGCCGCCGAGGCGCGTCGCGGCGACCAGGAAGGTGCCGGGGGACGCGACCTGCTCGTAGAGAGCGCGCATCGCCGCACAGAGCAGCTTGACGCGCAGGCGCAACGCCTCGCGCCAGGCGGCGAGGTCCATCGCCGCGAGGTCGCCCTCGGCGTCGAGCGCCGGCAGCCAATAGACGCCCTGCACGGGAGCCGCGGCGCTCCACTCGGTGAGACGCGCGGTGAGCTCATCCGCCGTCGGTGCGCCGGTGATCGCCAGCACCTTTGCGCCGAGTTTCTCCAGGCGCTTGGTGAGCGCCTTGCCGACGCCGCCGTTGTCGAGCATGACGACGACGCGACTGCCCTTGGCCAGCGTCACACCGGTCGGCTTGCACAGGTCGAGCGGCGGACGCAGCACCGGTACGGGCACGCGGCGCGGCACCGCGTCGACGGCGGTGAAGTCGGCGGCGGCAGGGGGAGGAACGGCGGGCGGGCCGCCCGCGCTGCCGGCTGGCGGCCCCTGGGGCAGGTTCGGGGCCCGGTCGCGGACGAACTGGAAGACGTGGTTCAAGGTCGGGAAGTCGCGCAGCTTCAGTTTGTCGTCGCGCGGGATGTCGTAGATCTCGCGCACGGCGGCGAAGAGCTCCGCCTGCTTGACCGTGTCGACGCCGAGGTCGGCCTCGAGGTCGAGCTCCGGATCGAGCATGTCGGTCGGATAGCCGGTCTTCTCGGCGACCAGCGCCAGCACGCGCTCGCGCACCGGGTCCGCCGCCGCCGGGAGCGCGGTCGGTTCCGCTGCTGGGGCGGCGGCGGCCGGTGGCAGCGGGCTGCCAGCGGGCGGGACGCCGGCGCTCCCGGCTGACTGCTGCTCGCGGACGGGCAGCTCGACGCGCGCCGCGGCGGCGGCGCCGGCTGTGACGCGCAAGGTGCGGTTGACCACTTCCAGTTGAGTGGACGTCTCCCCGGTGACGCGGTCGAGCCACGTCTGCCACGTCGCCTGGTCGGCGATGCGGTAGGCGAAGCCGAGCTCCTGCGGGGCGCGGTGGCGGCCGTCGCGGGTCGGCACCCAACGCAGCAGGGTCATGCTGATCTGCGAGCCGAAGCCGGCGCCGAGGCGCAGCGCGTAGCGGATCGGGTAGGCGCCGCCGCGCGACAGGTTGAGGGTGCCGAGTTCGGGGTCGACCTCGCGGTAGTTGGGGATCGGCGGCACCAGGCCGGTCTCGAGCGCCTTCACCGCCACGACGTCCTCGATGCCGACGCCCATCGGATGACCGGTGAAACCCTTGGTGTTGGCGACGACGATCTGCTCGGCGCCGGGGCCGAAGACGGTGCGCAGCGCGTGCACCTCGGCCGCGGCGCTGCCGCCGCGCGCCGGCGTGTAGGTCTCGTGCGAGATGAACACCAGCTGCGGCGCCAGCTGCTGGCGCGTCAGGCCCCAGCGCCGCTCGGCGCCGGCGACCAGCCCTTCCATCACCTGACAGATGTGCTCGACGTCGAGGCGCGTGCCGTGGAAGGCACTGTTCGCCGTCACCGCGCCGAGCAGCTCGCAGATCGGCTGCACGCCGCGCTCGCGCGCGGCGCCGGCGGACTCGAAGACGAAGGCGGCGGCGCCCATGCCGAGCAGGGTGCCGTGGCGGCGGCGATCGAAGGGCAGCGCCGCGTCGGCAACGTCTTCATCGGTCGCCGCGGCGCCGGAAGCGAGGAAGCCGGCGCCGACCCACTCCAGCATGTGCTCGCTGGTGGCGTCGTCGGCGGCGATGACGATCACCCGCCGGCAGCGCCCGGCGCGGATCCAGTCCTCGGCGACGGCGAAGGCCTGCGTCGTGCTCGCGCAGGCGGAGTTGATCTGCGTGTTCGGTCCGCGCGCGCCGATCAGTTCGGCGAACTGCGAGTGGCCCATCGACAGGACGCGGAAGAGGAAGCGGCGGTCGAAGGCGTAGGGATGGCGCGCGATCTCGTCGCGCAGCTCGGCGAGATGGCGATCGAGCTCCGACACCGCCAGGCCGCCGCCGTCGCCGCTCGCCGCCAGGCGCGCGCGCAGGTGCTCGAGGTGCTCGACCTCCTGCCGCCGGGCGCGGTCCTGGTGGTAGCGCTGCATCTCGTCGGCGAAGGCGTCGTAGCCGGGAAAGGCAGACGCGAAGAGGATGCCGGTGTCGTCGCGTAGCGCCTCGGGCAGCGCCCAGCCGGCTGGCAGGCGGGTGCCCTTGTGCGTCGTGCGGTAGCGCATCACCAGGGGAATGCCGGCGTCGCGCAGGGCGTCGAGCCCGGCGCCGATGGCGAGCATGGTGTCGATGTCGTAGGCCGCGACACGCTCGGCGGCGAGGCCGAACTCGGCGGTGATGTCGAAGACGCCGGCGCGCGCCGCCAGCTTGATCACGTCGGCCGGGCTGGAGATCTCCTCGAAGCTGCCGCTGCCATCGTCGTTCTTCACCACCCGCGTGATGTGCTTGTCGAGAATGGCGTGGCGCAGGCGGCTGGGGATGACGTCGATCAGCTGCGCGCCGTGCAGCAGCGTCGCCAGGTTCCCGTCGTCGAAGACGTGCGGCGTGCCGGGCAGACCGAGCGCGGCGCCGGAGACAACGACGGCCTCGCGGGGCAGTGGCGGAGTGGCGTCGCCCTGCTGATACAGATCGCGGGCGCGGGCGAGGAAGTCGGAGAAGAGGCCGGACAGGGCGTCGGCGCCATCAGCGGCGCTGGCGCCGGCGCGCTCGCCCGCACTCGCGGCCGCACCTGGCGCGGCCGCGGGGATGCCTGCGGCGTACAGCCCGCACAGCGCCTGGTTGAACGACACGAGGTCGCCCTGCTTGGGGTGGTTGGTGAACAGCGCCTGCACGTCGCCGCGACCGCCGAGGACGTCCTCGACGAAGCCGTGCAGGGCCTTCTTCGGCCCCACCTCCACGAAGACGCGCGCGCCGGCGGCGTAGAGGGTCTCCAGGCCCTTGATGAACTGCACCGGCTCGGCGACCTGGCGCGCCAGGATGTCGAGCATCCGCGGCACGACGCCGTCGCCGGTCGGGTAGAACGCGCCGTCGACGTTGGCGACGATCGGCAGGCGTGGCGGCGCCAGGTGCAGGCGCTCGAGCGTGGCGCGCAGCGGCACGCTGGCCGGCGCGACGATGCGGGTGTGGAAAGCGTGGCTGACCGGCAGCGGCACGGCCATGTGGCCGGCGGCGGTGAACGCCTCGACGGCGCGGTCGACGGCGTCGCTGGCGCCGCCGACCACCGCCTGGCCGTGGCTGTTGATGTTGGCGATGACGACGTAGCCGTCGACGGCGGCGAGGATGCGCTCGACCTCGCTCAGCGGCGCGAAGACCGCCGCCATCTTGCCATTGTCGCCCATCGAGACGTTGCTCATCTCGCGACCGCGCGCGCTCACCGCCTCCAGCGCGTCGGCAAACGGCAGCGCCTCGGCGGCGACCAGGGCGCCGTACTCGCCCAGACTGTGGCCCATGACCATGTCGGGTGCGACACCGTAGGCGGCGAGCAGGTGGGTCAGGGCGGTGTCGGCGGCCAGCACCGCCGGCTGGGTGATGGCGGTCTGCCGTAGATCCTCCTCGGCCTGCGCCACCGCCGCTGCGTCGGCGGCATCGACGAAAATGACCTCGCTGAGCCCCTTGCCGAGCAGCGGCGTCATGATGCGATCGGCGGCGGCGAAGACCGCGGCGACGAGCGGCTCGCGGCGGCGCAGGTCGGCCAGCATGTTGACGTACTGCGAGCCCTGGCCGGTGAAGAGGAAGGCGACCTTTCCCGGCCCGCCGCGGCCGCGGAAGATGCCCTGGGCGCGTAGCGCTTTCCACACCGCGGCATCGTCGGTCGTCAACGCCTTGAGCGCCTTGCCCCCCTTGTCGGCCAGTTCGGCGGCGTCGCCGTAGTCGATCGCCAGGCGCTCCGGCGCGGCGAGCTCGGCGGCGGCGGGCGGCGCCGGCGGCGGCGCCACGCCGGACGCCAGCAGGCGCTCGAGCCGCGCCCGCAGGTCGGCGGCGCAGGCCCCGCCAAGGACCAGAGCGCCGCGCAATGGCGCGCGGGCCGGGACTGGAGGGCGCCGCCCCGTCGGCGCCTGTTGAACGGGAGCACCGGCACCCATTGCAACAGGCGCCGATGGAGCGGGACGCTCCAGGGCTGGCGGGACACTCGTCGTGCGGCCGTTGCGCTGCAGGCGGCCGGGGATGAACTCTTCCAGGACGACGTGGAAATTCGTCCCGCCGAAGCCAAAGGCGCTGACGCCGGCACGGCGCACGCCGCACGGCGGCGCCGGCCAGTCGCGCAGCGTCGTGTTGACGGCGAACGGCGAGCGGCCGAAGTCGATGGCCGGATTCGGGCGCTCGAAGTTGAGGCTCGGCGGCAGTTGCTGGTGGCGCAGCGCCAGCACCGCCTTGAGCACGCCGGCGGCGCCGGCGGCGCCCTTGAGGTGGCCGATGTTCGACTTCACCGAGCCCAGCGGTACGCTGCCGACCGCCAGGCCGGCGGCGCCGAAGACGGCGCTCAGACTCTCGACCTCGACCACGTCGCCGACGCGCGTCGAGGTGCCATGCCCCTCGACCAGGCCGACCGTGTCGAGCGGCAGTCCGGCGTTGCGCCAGGCGCGCTCGACCGCCAGACGCTGACCGACCGGATTGGGCGCCGTGATGCCCTTGCCCTTGCCGTCGCTGGCGCCGGCGATACCGCGCAGGACGGCGTGGACGTGATCGCCGTCGCGCTCGGCATCGGCCAGGCGTTTGAACAGGAAAACGGCCGCGCCCTCGCCCATGACGAAGCCGTCGGCGCCATCGGCGTAGGGACGCGTGCCGGTCGCCGACAGCGCGCCGATCTTGCTGAACTTCACGAACGTCGAGGCGCCCATGTTGCGGTCGACGCCGCCAGTCAGGACGGCGTCGTAGTCGCCCTCGATCAACCCCTCGACGGCGGCGCTCATCGCCGCCATCGCCGAGGCGCAGGCGGCGTCGGTGACGTAGTTCGGACCGTGCAGGTTGAAGAGGTTCGCCACTCGGCCGGCGATGATGTTGCCCAGCTCGCCCGGCATGGTGTCCTCGCTGATGTCGGGCATGGCGCTGGCGATGCGGGCGTGGAACTCGCCGGCGATGGCGGCGCGCATCTCGACCGGCAGGGCCGCGAAGCTCGGCGCCTCGCGCAGCGCCGCGGCATACTCGGGGAACATGATGCGCAAGGCGGTGAGGTAATGCTTCTCCCCCGCCATGGCGTTGCCCATGATCACCGCCGTGCGCTCGAGCGCCAGCGGACGCTGCGGCCAACCGTAGTCGGCCAGCGCCTCGCGGCTGCAGGCGACGGCCCATTTTTGCGCGTCGTCCATCGCATCGCTGACGCGCGGCGGAATGGGCAGCTTCCAGGCGATGGGGTCCCACTCCCATTCGCGCACCCAGCCGCCGATCGCGGAGTAGGTCTTGTCCGGGGCGTGCGGGTCGGCGTCGTAGTAGCGGGCCGGATCCCAGCGCTCGGGCCGCACGTCGCTGATGCTGTAACGGCCCTCGGTGACGTTGCGCCAGAAGGCGGGTGCGGTGGGCGCGTCGGGGAGGATGGCCCCCACCCCGACGATGGCGATGGCGCGGTCAGCAGTCTCTGGCATTACTCGTCTGGCCTCCGGTCGGGTTCATCGCGTGGCGCGGCCGTAAAGCGCGTCGGCGGCGCGGTCCATGTCGCTCAGCAGGCCAACCTGGACGCGGTGGATGGCGCCGACGCCGGCGGCGCTCTCGAAGCCGGCCAGCTCGGCCGCGCCGAGAGCGTCGGCGCCACAGGTCCAACGCAATCCGTCCGCGGCCACCTTCAGCGCCACCTCGCGCGCCGCGATGCGTGCCAGGATGGCCAGCGCCGCCGCGTCGAAGCGAGGGGCGGCGTTGGTGTGTAAGGTGCCGGCGGCGGCCTGCGCGGCACGGTGCGACAGACAGGCGGCGCCCTCGGCGTGCGCGATCAGCTCGCCGAGGCGGAACAGCACGTGCTGATTGCGCGTCAGCTTGCCGAGCCGGGCCCGTTCCATCACCTCGGCAAGGGCGTGCAGGGCGAGCGCCGCGATATCGGCGCCGACCGCCGGGCTGCCGCGGTGCAGCGCCTCCATCTGCTTTGCCTGCTCATGATAATATTGACCCCGCGTCTTCAGATGCAGCTGCCAACGGTCGCGGCTGATGGTCATCTCCATGATCTCCGAGGTGCCCTCGTAGATCGTCGTGATGCGCACGTCGCGCTTGTGCTTCTCGACCTGGTACTCCTTCGTGTAGCCGTAGCCGCCGAGGGCCTGGATGGCGGCCTCGCAGGCGGCGTTGCCGGCCTCGCTGGAGAGGTACTTGGCGATGGCGCCCTCGGTGTTCTGGTTCTCGGCCCCGCCGTCGATGCGCGCGGCGGTCGCCTCGATCACGGCGCGCCCCATTTCCAGGCGCACGGCGTGCGGCACGATCAGCTTGTGCGTGTACCCCTGCTTCTCCGCCAGCGGCCCGCCCGCCTGGATGCGCTCGCGTGAGTAGGCGATGGCGGCGTCGAGCGCCGCCCAGCCGGCGCCGAGCCCGAAGGCGGCGACCATCAGGCGCGTGTATCCGAACACCGCCTGCGCCTGTTGCAGGCCCTGCCCCTCGACGCCGCCGACCAGGCGGTCGGCGTCGACGCGCACGTCCTCGAGGTACACCGCGGCGGTGTTGCTGGCGCGGATGCCGTGCTTGTCCTCGGGCTTGCCGCAGGACAGTCCCGCCGCGCCCTTCTCGACGACGAACCAGCTCGGCCCGCCCGGCGTGTCGGCCAGGATGGTGTAGACGTCGGCGACACCGCCGTTGCTGATCCATTGCTTGCGACCGGTGATCGTGTAGCCGACGATGGCTCCGTCCGCCTCGATCCGCGCGGCGCTGGTGCGCAGCGAGGCGAGGTCGCTGCCGGCGGCCGGCTCGGTGGCGCCGTAGGCCATGATCAGGCCCTCGTCAGCGATGCGGGTCAGCCAGTGCCGACGCTGCTCTGGCGTGCCGCCGACCACGATCGGGTCGCTGCCGAGAAAGGTCGCGAACAGTCCGGTGGCGATGCCGAGGTCGATGCGCGCCATCTGCTCGCACAGACGGTACATATCGAAGGCCCCGCCGCCCATGCCGTTGAACTCCTCCGGAATGAAGAGCAGATGGATGCCGAGCTCGGGACCGCACATGCGGCGGACAATCGCCTCGGGAAACTCGTCGCGCACGTCGAAGCCCATCAGCGCCTCGAACGGCAAATGGTGCCCCGCGAACTCCGTCAACGCTGCCAGCACCCCGTCGAGGGTTTCCTTGTCGAGACCAGCGGGCATATTCATCCTCTCTCGCTTGAGCGGGAATCAGCACCATCTGTGCCACGTGGCCGAGGGCGCCGCGGGTCGGCGGTGCGTAGGAACGATATGCACCGCTGAGAATGCCGCGTCGCCGGGGCGAGTCGCCGCGAGCGGCGTGATCGCCCTACAGCGGCGCGAGAAAGAGCCGCCAACGCCCGGCGGCGCCAGGCGCGCGGCTCATTCCGACGCTTCGGAATCGCGTCCGTCATGGCGCGCCGCGGCGGGACACGCCGGCGCTGGCACGGTTGGTGGACTGGGCAGAACGGAGGCGTGCATGAGTTACAGCCACTACGATCGGTTGACGGCGCTCGACGCCTCGTTCCTGGCCCTCGAGGACCAGGTGTCGCACATGCACGTCGGCTCGATCGGCATCTTCGACGCCGCGCCGTTACGCGGCGCGCATGGGGGTATCGACCACGCGCGCATCGAGGCGTATTCGGAGGCGGCGTTGGCGCGTCTGCCGCGCTTCCGGCAGCGCCTGCAGTGGGTGCCGCTGTACGGGCGCCCGGTGTGGATCGACGACGAGCGCTTCAACCTGCACTACCACGTCCGCCACACCGCGCTGCCCAAGCCGGGCGACATCCGTCAGCTCAAGCGCCTGGCCGGGCGGATCATGTCGCAGCAGCTCGACCGCGGCAAACCGCTGTGGGAGATCTGGTACGTCGAGGGTCTCGAGGGTGACCGCTTCGCCATCATCTCGAAGGTGCATCACTGCATGGTCGACGGCCTGTCGGGGGTCGACCTGATGGCGGCGCTGATGCGTGTCGACGCCGACGCCAGCGTCGTCCCGGCGCCGGCATGGATACCGCGCCCGGCCCCCGGCCAGGCACAGCTCCTCGCCGACGAGGCGCTGCACCGCGCCGCGCTGCCGCTCGCCGCGGCGCAGGCTGGACGGGCGGCGTTGGCGCACCCCGGCGCGGCGCTGGAGGCGGGGCGCGACGCGCTGGTCGGCGTCTACGAGGCGCTCAGCGGCGGGCTGACGCCCGCCTCGTCCTGCCCGCTCAACGTCGCCATCGGCCCGCATCGGCGCTTCGACTGGACGCGCATGGACCTGGCGGCGGTGAAGGGCATCCGCCACGCCCTCGGCGGCACGGTGAACGACGTCGTGCTGGCCATCGTCGCCGGCGCCCTGCGCCGCTTTCTGCGCCGCCGCGGCGAACGGCCGCAGGACCTCGAGCTGCGCGCCATGGTGCCGGTCAGCGTGCGCCGCGCCGAGCAGCGCGGCGCCCTCGGCAACCGCGTCTCGTTCGTCCTCGCCGGCCTGCCGGTCGGCGAACGCGACGCGCGCCAGCGGCTGCACGCCGTCTGCGCGACCACCGCCCAGCTCAAGGGTTCGCAGACCGCGCACGGCACCGAGCTGCTGGAGGAGCTCAGCGACCGCACCTTCCTCTCGCTGTTCGTCGAGGTGGTCCGCATGGGCGCCCGGGCGCGGTCCTACAACCTGGTGGTCACCAACGTCCCCGGGCCACCGTTCCCGGTTTACTTCCTCGGCGCGCCGATGCGCGAGGTCTACCCGGTGGTGCCGTTGTACGCCGACCAGGCGCTCGGCATCGCCCTCTTCAGCTACGACGGCGGCCTGTTCTGGGGCTTCAACGCCGACTGGGACGCCCTGCCCGACCTGTACGACATCGTCGGCCACATCGACGCCGAGTTTCAGACCCTCTGCGCCGCCGCCGGACTCGACAGTCCCGCCGCGGCCCCCGCCCCCAGCCGTCGGCGGCAGCGCCGTCCACCCCGCGCCGCGCGCCCCGCCCCCAGGAGGTCCCCACGAACCCGCACCGCCAAGACCCCCCGCTAGGGCGCTCGCGCCCGCGCTCGCACTCGCGCCGCGAGGCGCTGCGGGTGTTCGCCGTCAGCGGCGCCGCGGCGCTGGCCTGGGCGGTGGGCCGGCGCCGCTTCGGCGCCGCCGCGCCGGTGACGCGCAGGCGCCTCATGATGGGCACCGGCATCACGCTCACCGTCGTCGGCACCGATGGCGAGGCGGCGGCGGCGGCGGCCGATGCGACGCTGGCGGAGATGGATGGGTTGGAAGCGCTGCTCAGCGCCTACCGCCCCGACAGCCAGGTCTCGCGCCTGAACGCCGCCGGCCGCCTCGACGCCCCGGCGCCGGCGCTGCTCGAGGTCCTGCGCCTGGCGGCGCGGGTCAGCGAGTTGGGCGGCGGGCGCTTCGACCTCACCGTCCAGCCGCTGCTCGACCTCTACGCCGGCCAGGCCTGCTGGCGCGCCGCGGCGCCGGCGCCGCAGGCGGTGGAGGCGGCGCGCGCGCAGGTCGACTATCGCGCCCTGCGCCTCGACGCCGCCGCGGTGACGTTGGCGCGTCCCGGCATGCGCGTCACCGTCGACGGCATCGCCACGGGCTACATCATCGACCGCGGCGTGGCGGTGCTGCGCGCCCGCGGTTTCGACAATCTGCTCGTCGACGTCGGCGGCGACATCCTGGTCGGCGGCGGGCCCGCCCCGGAACGGGCGTGGCGTATCGGCCTGCGCAATCCGCGCTCCGGTCCGCCGCTGCTCGGCCGTATCGAGGCGCGCGACTGCGCCGTCGCCACCTCGGGCGACTACATGCACGCCTTCAGCGCCGATCGCCGCCAGCACCATATCGTCGATCCGCGCACCGGCTACTCGCCGCCCGAGCTGGCGAGCAGTACGGTCATCGCCCCTGACGCCGCCAGCGCCGACGCGCTCTCGACGCTGACCCTGGTGCTCGGCGCGCGCCGCGGCCGCGAGCTGCTCGAGTCACTGCCCGGCTGCGAGGGCTACTTCGTCGGCAAGGACCTGGCCGCGACGCGCACCAGCGGCTTCGTCCTGCTCTGAGCATGCTAGTCCTCAACGCCGTCGCCGTGCTGGGAGGTCTGACGCTGGCGCTCGCCTCGCTGCTGGTACTCGCCAACCGCACGCTGTGGGTGGCCGAGGATCCGCGCATCGATCTCGTCGAAGCCATGCTGCCGCACGCCAACTGCGGCGCCTGCGGCAAGCCCGGCTGCCGACCCTTCGCCGAAGCGTTGGTGGCGGGCGAGGTGTCGCCCGGCCAGTGCTCGGTGAGTACCGACGACGGCCGCGCCCGCATCGCCGCCTTCCTCGGCGTCGCCGTCGGCGCGGTGGAGAAGCGCGTCGCACGCCTCGCCTGCGCCGGCGGCAGCAATGTCGCCCGCCAGCACGCCCGCTACAGCGGCAGCGCATCGTGCCGCGCCGCGGCGCAGGTGGCGGGCGGCGGCAAGAGCTGCTTCTGGGGCTGCCTCGGGCTCGGCGACTGCGCCACGGCGTGCGACTTCGACGCCATCCGCATGAACGCGCACGACCTGCCGGTGGTCGACGAGGCGCGCTGCACCGCCTGCGGCGATTGCGTCGTCGCCTGCCCGAAGGACCTCTTCTCCATTCACGCCGCCAGCCACCGCTTGTGGGTGGCATGCCGCTCGCGCGAGGCCGGCGACGCCCTGCTGGCCGACTGCCGCGTCGCCTGCACCGCCTGCGGCCGCTGCGCCGCCGACGCGCCGGCGCTGATCGCCATGCGCGACAACCTGCCGGTGGTCGACTACGGCGGCGCGCACGCGACGCGCGCACCGATCCAACGCTGTCCGACCGGCGCCATCGTCTGGCTCGACCCGGTCGCCGGCCTCCTGCACGGCGCCGCGGCGGCGCCGATCATCCGCCAGGGCGCGCTGCCGCTCGCGCCGACCTGACACGACATTCTCGGGAGTCCGCATGACGCTCTTCTCACTTGGTCGCAAACACGCCGCGGCGCCGGACGCGGCACCGGCGGCGAAGTATCCCGGCACCCGCGCCGCCCTCGACGGCAACAGCGCCGTGATCATGTGCGAGCGCGAGGCGACCGACGCCGCCGGCGCCTATCCCATCACGCCGTCGACGCAGATGGGCGAGTACTGGGCCGAGGCGGCCGCCGCCGGCCACCGCAACATCTCCGACCGGCCGCTGATCTTCGTCGAGCCGGAGGGCGAGCATGCCGCCGCCGCGGTCACCGCCGGCATGGCGATGACCGGCCTGCGCGCCGCCAACTTCTCCTCCGGGCAGGGCATCGCCTACATGCACGAGTCGCTCTACGCCGCCGTCGGCAAGCGCCTCACCTACGTGCTCAACATCGGCGCCCGCGCCATGACCAAGGCGACGCTGAACGTGCACGCCGGGCACGACGACTACCACTGCATCGACGACACCGGCTTCTTTCAGCTCTTCGCCCGCGACGCGCAGGCGGCCGCCGACCTCAATCTGATCTCGCACCGGCTCGCCGAGTTGTCGCTCACCCCCGGCGCCATCGCCCAGGACGGCTTTCTCACCACCCACCTGATCGAGTCGCTGCGCGTGCCGGAGCGCGCCCTGATCGCCGAGTACCTGGGCCGCCCGGACGACATCATCGAGACGCCGACGCCGGCGCAGCGCCTCATCTACGGGCCGACGCGGCGGCGCATTCCGCGCCTCTGGGACGTCGACAATCCGATGATGGTCGGCCTGGTGCAGAACCAGGACGCCTACATGCAGAGCGTCGCGGCGCAGCGGCCGTTCTTCTTCGACCACGTCCGCGCCCTGGCCGAGCGCGCCTTCGACGAGTTCGCCGCCCTCACCGGGCGGCGCCACGCGCCGGTGCAGACCTACCGCTGCGACGACGCCGAGTACCTGATCGTCGGTCAGGGCAGCCTGCTGCCGACGGCGGAGGCGGTCGCCGACTACCTGCGCGAGACGCGCGGGCTGAAGGTCGGCGTCGTCAACCTGGTCATGTTCCGCCCCTTCCCCGCCGACCTGCTCGGCGCCGTGCTGCGCGGCCGCCGCGGCGTCGCGGTGCTCGAGCGCCTCGACCAGCCGCTGGCCGCCGACCTGCCGCTGATGCGCGAGATCCGCGCCACGCTGAGCAAGTGCCTCGAGAACGGCCGCGACGCGCAGGCGCCGCCCTATCCGGAGCTCGCCACCTACCGCAGCCTCGACGACGCGCCGCCGCTGTACTCCGGCTCCTTCGGTCTCGGCAGCCGCGACCTGCAGCCCGAGGGCCTCATCGGCGCGATCGAGAACATGCTGCCCGACGGCGCCCGCAAGCGCATGTTCTATCTCTCCATCGACTTCCTGCGTGAGCGGCCGATCTCGCCGAAACAGGCGCTGCACCAGGAGGCGATCGCCGACGCCTATCCGCACGTGCGCGGACTGGCCGTGCACGGCTCGGAGAACCCCAACCTGATGCCGGCCGGCGCCATCACCGTGCGCCTGCACTCCATCGGCGGCTGGGGCGCTATCACCACCGGCAAGAACCTGGCGATGACCCTCTTCGACGTCCTCGGCTGGCACATCAAGGCCAACCCCAAGTACGGCTCGGAGAAGAAGGGCCAACCGACCACGTACTACCTCTCGGCGGCGCCGCAGCCGATCCGCGTCAACAGCGAGTACTTCTACGTCGACGTCGTCCTCTCCCCCGACCCCAACGTCTTCCGCCACACCAACGCCGTCGCCGGCCTCAAGGAGGGCGGCGTCTTCGTCATCCAGAGCGACCGCCCCACCCCCGAGCAGGTCTGGCAGGACATCCCGGCGCTGTTCCAGAAGACCATCATCGACAAGCGCATCCAGCTCTTCGCCCTCGATGCCTTCGCCATCGCGCGCGCCGAGGCGACCGACGCCGAACTGCAACTGCGTATGCAGGGCATCGCCTTCCAGGGCGCCTTCTTCGCCGCCGCGCCGGTGATGCAGCAGGCCGGCCTCGACGAGGTGCGGCTGCTCGACGCCGTGCGCACGCAGCTCGAACACAAGTTTGGCGCCAAGGGGCGGCGCGTCGTCGAGGACAACATGCGCGTCGTGCAGCGCGGCTTCGACGAGCTGCGGGCGATTCCGCACGGGCCGATCACGGCGCCGCGCGCCGGCGAGATGGTCGCTGGGGGCGAGCCGGCCCTGCCGGTGATGGTGAAGGCGCTGCCGCGCAGCCAGGCGCCGCTCGCCGACGTGCACCGCTTCTGGGAGCAGACCGGCAGCTTCTACGCCCGCGGCATGGGCAACGACTCCCTCACCGACCCCTTCATCGGCCTCGGCGTCATGCCGGCCAGCACGGCGTTGTTCCGCGACATGACGGCGATCCGCTTCTCGCACCCGGAGTGGATCGCCGCCAACTGCACCGCCTGCGGCGCCTGCTACACCGCCTGCCCCGACACCGCCATCCCCGGCCTGGTGAACGACATCGCCCAGGTCCTCGACACCGCCGTGGCGCGGGTGCGCAAGCACGGCCAGGCGCTGGAGCACCTGCCGAAGGCGGTGCGCCTGATCGAACGCGACCTGCGCGCGCGGCTCGCCGCGGCCCAGGAGCACGACGACGTCGCGCCGCTGCTGGCGCAGGCGATCACCGCCGTCGCCGAGCAGAGCCCGCTGCAGGACGCGGCGCGCCAGGGGCTCGACAGCGAGCTCGCCCTGTTGCGCGCCGAGCTGGGCGACTTTCGCTTCGCCCGCACGCGCCCCTACTTCACCGTCCCCGAGCAGCAGCGCCCGGGCGGCGGCGGGCTGCTGTCGATCACCGTCAATCCGTACACCTGCAAGGGCTGCATGGAGTGCGTCGAGGTCTGCAACGACGACGCCCTGCGGCCGGTGCCGCAGACCGAGGCCTCGATCGCCCGCCTGCGCCGCGAGTGGGACTTCTGGCTCGACCTGCCCACCACGCCGCCGGCGTACAGTCGCATCAGCAACCTCGAGGAGGGCATCGGCGCCCTCGAGACGCTGTTGCTCGACAAGCGCAACTACCTGTCCTTCGCCAGCGGCGACGGCGCCTGCCTGGGCTGCGCCGAGAAGACCGTCGTGCACCTGTTCGTCGCCACCGTCGAGGCGCTGATGCGGCCGCGCGTCGAACGCCACCTAGCGCACCTCGACGACCTCGTCGTACGCCTCGAGCGGCACATCCAGCTGACGCTGGTGCGCGAGATCGACGTCGGCGACGGCCCGACCATGCAGCGCATTCTCGCCGAGCTCGGCACCGGCGACGTGACGCTCGCCGACCTGGCGGCGCGCGTCGAGCAGGCGGGCGGCAGCGAGCCGCTCGATCGCGACTGGCTGCGCCGCGTCACGACCCTGATCACGACCCTCAAGGACCTCGCCTGGCGCTACCGCGATGGCACCGGCGGCCGCGGCCGCGCCACGATGGGGATGGTCAACGCCACCGGCTGCACCTCGGTCTGGGCCAGCACCTACCCGTTCAACCCCTACCCGTTCCCGTGGGCCAACCATCTCTTCCAGGACGCGCCGTCGGTGGCGATGGGCGTCTTCGAAGGCCACATGGCGCAGATGGCCGAGGGCTTCCGCGCCGTGCGCCACGCCGAGCTCGAGCTCGCCGGCCAGTACCGCCCGGACGAACACGACGCGGCGCTGAGCGGTCTCGAGTGGCGCCACTTCAGCGACGCGGAATGGGCGCTGTGCCCGCCCGTCGTCGCCGTCGGCGGCGACGGCGCGATGTACGACATCGGCTTCCAGAACCTGTCGCGGGCGATGGCCTCCGGCATGCCGATCAAGGTGCTGGTGGTCGACACGCAGGTGTACTCCAACACCGGCGGCCAGGCCTGCACCTCCGGGTTTCTCGGCCAGATCTCCGACATGGCGCAGTTCGGCGCCGCCGCGCAGGGCAAGCAGGAACCGCGCAAGGAGATCGGCCTGATCGGCATGGCGCACCGCACGACCTTCGTCATGCAGAGCACCGTCGCGCACGCCAACCACATGATCGAGGGCTTCATCCGCGGCCTGCGGGCGCGGCGGCCGGCGCTGTTCAACCTCTACACCTCCTGCCAGCCCGAGCACGGCATCGCCGACGACGTCAGCACGCGCCAGGCGAAGCTGGCGGTCGAGTCGCGCGCCTATCCGCTCTTCCGCTACGACCCGGCCGGCGGCACGACGCTGGCGGAGTGCTTCGACCTGCAGGGCAACCCCGCCCTCGACGCCGACTGGCCGACCTACACCCTCGCCTACCGCGACGGCGACGCCCTGCGGCAGATGGAGCTGCCGCTCACCTTCGCCGACTTCGCGCTCACCGAGGTGCGCTTCCGCAAGCACTTCCGCGCCGCGCCGCCGGACACCTGGAGCGAGGCGATGATGCCGCTGGCGGACTTCCTCGCCCTCGACGCCGAGGCGCGCGTCGGACGCTTCCCCTACGTCTGGACGGTCGGCCGCGAGCAGGCGCTCTCGCGCCTGTTGGTCGACCAGGTCATCGTCGCCTCCTGCGAGGATCGCCGCGCGTTCTGGACCATGCTGCGCGCCCTCGCCGGCCACGGCGCCGCCTCGCGCGAGGCGCTCGAACAGGAGGTGCGCGAGGAGGTGGTCGGCAAGGTGGTGGCCGGCATCCTGCACCTCGCCGGCGGCGCCGGCGACGGGCTGCGCGCGCTGGCCGGCGTCGGCGCCGCGGCCCCGCCGCCCCCCGCGAGCGCGGCGGCGCCCGGCGCGGCGGGCGATCTGGCGGCGTGGGTCGGCCGCGACGCCTGCACCGCCTGCGACGAGTGCATGAAGATCAACCCGAAGATCTTCGCCTACAACGCCAACCACAAGGCGCACATCATCAACGCCGACGCCGGCCCCTACCGCGACCTGGTGCTGGCGGCGGAGAAGTGCACCGCGCAGGTGATCCACCCCGGCCTGCCGCGCCGCCGCGACGACAAGGACGTCGAGAAGTGGATCGCGCGCGCGACGCCGTTCAACTGACGCGATGGACCTGCTGGGCTTGAAGACCTTTCGCCACGGCGTCCACCCGCCGGAGGCGAAGGACGACACGCGCGAGTTGCCGATTCGGCAGTTCCCGTTCGCGCCGTTGCTGGTCGTGCCGCTGCTGCAACACATCGGCGCGCCGGCGCTGCCGCTGGTGCACGACGGCCAGGAGGTGGGACGCGGCGCGTGCATCGCGCGGCCCGACGGCCGCCTCTCGGTGGCCATGCACGCGCCCGCCTCCGGCGTCGTGCGCCGCGTCGCGCTGGCCCCGAGCATCAGCGGCCGCATGGTGCCGGCGGTCTATCTGGATCCGTTTCCCGGCTCGACCCAGGAGGTCGCCGAGGGCGCCCCGTGCCCCCTCGACGCCGCGCCGGCGGCGATCCTCGCCGCCATCCAGGCCGCCGGCATCGTCGGCCTCGGCGGCGCCGGCTTCCCGACGCACGTCAAGCTGACGGTGCCGCCGGAGAAGGCGGTCGAGGCGCTGATCGTCAACGGCGTCGAGTGCGAACCGTACCTGACCACCGATCATCGCGTCATGCTCGAGCAGCGCGACGACATCTTCACCGGCCTGCGCTATCTGCTGGCGGTGAGCGGCGCCCGCCGCGCCATCCTCGCCGTCGAGGCCAACAAGCCCGACGCCGCGGCGCACCTGCGCGCCGGGCTGCCCGCCGACCTGGCGGCGACGGTGGCGGTCGAGCTGCTGCGCGTGAAGTATCCACAGGGGGCGGAGAAGATGCTGGTCACCGCCCTGCTCGGCCGCGAGGTGCCGTCCGGCGGCCTGCCGCTCGACGTCGGCGCCCTCTGCATCAACGTCGCCACCACGGCCGAGATCGGCCGCCTGTTGCCGCACGGGCGCGGCATCGTCGAGCGCGTCGTCACCGTCGGCGGCCCGGCGGTGCGACGCCCGGGCAACTACCGGGTGCCGATCGGCACGCCGCTGCGCTTCCTGCTCGACACCGTCGGCCTCAGCGGGGACGTCAACCGCGTCTTTCTCGGCGGGCCGATGATGGGCCAGGCGGCGCCGAGCCTCGACATCGCGGTGACCAAGGGCGTTTCGGGGGTCATCGCCTTCACCGACCACGAGGCGGCGCGGGCGACACGCCACGAGTACCCGTGCATTCGCTGCGGCTATTGTCTCGACGCCTGCCCGATCTTCCTCGATCCGGCGACGCTGCATGCCCTGGCGCGCAACGAGGCCTACCCGCGCATGGCCGCCGAGCAGCATCTGCTCGACTGCTTCGAGTGCGGCGCCTGCGCCTTCGTCTGCCCGGCGCATCTGCCGCTGGTGCAGCAGTTCCGCGTCGCCAAGGCGGCGCTGCGCAAGGCGGCGAAGGCCGCGGCGGTATCCGCATGACCGGCCGCGCCACCACCCTGGAGATTCGCACCGCGCCGCACGTGCTGAGCGGCTACGGCGTCGATGCGATCATGTTCAACGTCGTCGTCGCCCTGCTGCCGACGACGGCGTTCGGCATCTACGTCTTCGGCCTGCCGGCGGCGCTGACGGTCGGCGTGGCGCTGGCCTCGTGCCTGCTCACCGAAGACGCCGTCTGCCGCGTCGCCGGGCGGTCGTCGACGCTCGGCGACTGGTCGGCGGCCATCACCGGTCTGCTCTACGGCCTGACGCTGCCGCCGGGACTACCGCTGTGGATGACCGCCCTCGGCGGCGTCGTCTGCATCGGCCTCGGCAAGGCGCTGTTCGGCGGCCTCGGTCGCAACCCGTTCAACCCGGCCCTGGTCGGGCGCGCGGTGCTGCAGGCGGCGTTTCCGGTGGCCATGACCAGTTGGCTGCCGGCGCTGGCGCCCGACCGCTTCGCGGCGCTGCCGCCGTCGACGCTGACGCTGCCGTTCACGACGCCGCTGTACGACGTCGTCACCGGCGCGACGCCGTTGGCGCAGTGGAAGTTCGGCCAGGTGCTCACCGACAGCGGCGCCCTCGCCATGGGCACGGTCAGCGGCTCGAGCGGCGAGACCAGCGCCGTGCTCATCCTCGCCGGCGGCGCCTGGCTGGTGGCGCGCAACATGATGAGCTGGCGCATCCCCCTCGCCGTGCTCGGCAGCGTCGCCCTCGGCGCCGCGCTGCTGCACCAGCTCGACCCGGCGCGCTACGCCCCGGCGGCGTTCCACCTCTTCTCCGGCGGCCTCATGCTCGGCGCCGTGTTCATGGCCACCGACACCGTCGGCTCGCCGATGACCGGCCTCGGCGCGTGGCTGTACGGGGCGCTGATCGGCGTGCTGACGCTGGTCATCCGCACCTGGGGCGGCATGCCCGAGGGGATCATGTACGCGATCCTGCTCGGCAACGCGGTCACGCCGCTGATCGACCGCGCCCTCCGCCCGCGCCTGTACGGTCGCCGTGGAGCGCCCGCATGAGCGACGCCGCCCCGCCCCTGCCGCCGCCGACCAGCGCCTGGCACATGTATCGCGCCATGGTCGGCATCGGCCTCGTCTGCGGCCTGCTGATCGTCACCGCCTTCGTCCTCACCGGCCCGATCATCAGCCGCAACAAGGCCGAGGCCCTGCAACGGGCCATCCTCACCGTGGTGCCGGCGGCGCACACGGCGCGCACCTTCCAGCTCGACGACGACGGGCGCTTCCAGCCGCTCGCCAACGCGGCGCCCGGCGCGCAGGTCGTCTACGGCGCCTACGACGCAGAGGGGCACCTCGTCGGCGTCGCCGTCGAGGCGCAGGGCATGGGATATCAGGACGTCATCCGCGTCCTGTACGGCTACGCCCCGGGGCGCGATGCCATCGTCGGCCTGGCGGTGTTGGATCTGCGCGACACACCGGGCCTGGGCGACAAAATCGAGCACGACGCGCAGTTTCTACGCAACTTCGAGCAGCTGGACGTGCGTCTCGACGCCGACGGCGCGGCGCTGGCGCACCCCATCAAAGCCGTCAAGCCCGGCGCCAAGCACGAGGCCTGGCAGATCGACACCATCACCGGCGCCACCATCACCTCGAGCGCCGTGGCCGGCATGCTGCGCGACAGCGCCGCGGTCTGGATCCCCCGCATCCGCCGCCACCTGGCGGACCTCGAGCGACAGGAGTGAGTCGTGTCCGTAGACCCCATCGAACCCACCGCGACGCTCGGCGACGAGTTCTTCAAGGGCGTCTGGCGCGAGAACCCGACCTTCGTGCAGGTGCTCGGCATGTGCCCGGTGCTGGCGGTCTCGAACAGCGCCCGCAACGCGCTGGCGATGGGACTCGCCACCACCTTCGTGCTGGTCGGCTCGAACGCCGTCGTCTCGGCGCTGCGCCGCTTCATCCCCACGCAGGTGCGCATCACGACGTACATCCTCATCATCGCCA
This sequence comes from bacterium, assembly GCA_031401035.1. Lineage (GTDB taxonomy): Bacteria > Desulfobacterota > Binatia > HRBIN30 > CADEER01 > JANNRA01. Next base: position 36,287 of record JANNRA010000226.1, read on the forward strand.
CCTTCGTCACCGTCGTCGACTACGTCATCCAGGCGATCAGCCTCGACCTGTACAAGGCGCTCGGCGCCTTCATCGCCCTGATCGTCGTCAACTGCTTCATCCTCGGCCGCGCCGAGGCCTTCGCGGCGAAGAACCCGGTGCTGCCGTCGATCGTCGACGGCCTCGGCATGGGGGTCGGCTTCTGCTGGGCCTTGCTGTGCATCGGCGGCGTGCGCGAGATCCTCGGCAGCGGCAGCCTCTTCGGGCTGCCGCTCTTCCACGCCGGCTTCCAGGGCGCGACGCTGATGCTGCTGCCCAGCGGCGGCTTCTTCACCCTGGCGGGCTGGACGCTGCTGCTCAACGCCCTGCGGCTGCGCCGGGCGCGCCACGCCGCCGCGGCGCCGCTGGCAATGGCGGAGGGCCGATGAACACCGAACCGCTGTGGAGCATCTTCGTCAACGCGACGCTGATCAACAACTTCGTCCTGGCGCTGTTCCTCGGCACCTGCCCGTTCCTCGGCGTCTCCAACAAGCTCGACACCGCGGCGCGCATGGGCGCGGCGGTGACCTTCGTGCTGGTGGTCAGCTCCGCCGCCGCCTTCGGCATCGAGCGGCTCCTGACGGCGCTCGACGCCAACTACCTGCGGCTGATCGCCTTCATCGCCGTAATCGCCTCGACCGTGCAGTTGGTCGAGATGTTCATCAAGAAGACCAGCCCGGCGCTGTTCCGTGCTCTCGGCATCTACCTGCCGCTGATCACCACCAACTGCGCCATCCTCGCCCTGGCGCTGTTCCAGACCAACAAGGGGTACGGCTTCGTGCAGTGCCTGGTGTACGCGCTCGGCGCCGGCGGCGGCTTCACGCTGGCGCTGGTACTGATGGCCGGGCTGCGCGAGAAACTCGCCCTCGTCGCGGTGCCCGACGTCGCGCAGGGCACGGCGCTGGCCCTGCTCCTCGCCGGCCTCCTGTCGGTCGCCTTCATGGGCTTCGGGGGACTGAGCGGATGACCGTCCTCGCCACCTATGCCACCGGCGTCGGCACCGCGGTCCTGGTCGCGCTCGCCTGGGTGGGCGTGCAGCAGGCCTGGCGGCGGACGTTCCCGGAGCGCCTGCACGACGCCGATGCCCTGGCGGGACGGATGGGATGTCTGGGCTGCGTGCGTCCCGAACCCTGCGCACACCGCGAGCAGAGCGGCGCCTGCCGCCGCGAGGAGGAACGATGAGCCAGTCCGTCATGCGCCTGTCCGACTACGCCAGCGCGGCGCGCTACGCGGCCACCGTGCTGGGCACGACGCGCCTCACGCCGGTCGCCGCCGTCGAGGTGCGCGAGTTGGTGCTCGAGATCGACCGCCCGCACCTGTCCTACCAGGTCGGTCAGAGCATCGGCGTCTACGCGCCCGCCCCGCCGGCATTCGGCGCGGCACACCACTTCCGCCTCTACAGCGTCGCCGACCTGCCTGACCCCGCTCGCGACGGGCGGCCGCGCATCGTCGTCTGCGTGCGCCGCTGCACGGGCATCGATCCGTACAGCGGCGAGGAGTTTCCCGGCGTCGCCTCGCACTACCTGTGCGACCGGCGACCGGGCGACGTCCTCACCATCGGCGGCCCGTTCGGTATTCCCTTCGAGGTCCCCGAGGAACGCGACGCGACGCTGATTCTCATCGGCAGCGGCACCGGCATCGCCCCCTTCCGCGCCTTCGTGAAACACCTTTACCGCGACGTCGCCGACTGGCGCGGCCACATCTGGCTGCTGCACGGCGCGCGCAGCGGCCTCGAGCTCCTGTACATGAACGACGAGCGCGACGACTTCGCGCAGTACTACGACCGCGACACCTTCCAGGCCTTCAAGGCCCTCAGCCGTCGCCCCAACTGGGCCGACCCGATCGGCTGGGACGGTGCCCTGGCTGAGCGCGGCGCCGAACTCTGGCGTCTGCTCGGCGAGGCGAAGACGTACGTCTACGTCGCCGGTCTGGAGGCAACGCGCGCCGAGCTCGACGCGGTGTTCGCCGGCCTGGCGGGGTCGGCGGAGAAATGGGCCCGCCGCAAGGCCGAGCTCAGCGCCGGCCGGCGCTGGGTGGAGCTGTTGTACTGACCGCGCCGGGCGCGGCAGCGGCGAGCAGCCCCGCGGCGCGCAGCCAGTCCTCGGTGCGCCGCATGCCGTCGGCGAGCGCGACACGCGGCGCGTAGCCGAGCCGGCGGCGCGCCTTCTCGATCGAGACGCCGGCCTGCTTGCTGAGCATCAGCATCGTCTGCGGACTCGCCTCGCTGGGCCGCCCGCGCAGGCGGCCGGCGAGCTGCATGAGACGGGTGAGGCGCACGGCGGTGGCGGTGGAGACACAGCGCGGCGCACCGGCGCGGCCGGCCCAGCGCATATGATGCGCGAAAAAATCGGCCGTCGCCACCGGCTGGCCGCCGGAGAGATTGAAGATGTGGCCGGCGCCGGCGGCGAGACCGGCGGCGCGCACGATGCCGTCGACCAGGTCGTCGACGTAGACCGGGTTGAACAGGCCGCGGCCGTGCGCCGGCAAGAGAAAGCGGCCGGCGCGGATCATCTCCAGCGGCAGCAGCACCCAGGGGCGCGAGCCCGGGCCGTAGACGTCGCTCGGCCGCACGATGGTGCCGGCGATCTCGCCGGCGGCGTGCGCGGCGAGCAGCGGATGCTCGCTGGCCGCCTTGGCATCCTGGTAGCTGCTGCCGCTCAACACCGTGATCGGCGCGCGTTCGTCGGCCTCGTCCGTGTGGTGCCAGCCGTAGGCGCCGCACGACGAGACGTGCAGGACGCGCTGCGCGCCGCCGGCGACGGCGGCGTCGATCACATGCCGGACGCCGGCGACGCTGATGCGGCGATAGAGCGACGGCGCGGCGACGTTGGAGACCACGGCGGCGGTGTTGACGACCAGGTCGCTGCCGCGCGTGTGCGCCTGCCACGGACCGGGCGCGCCGAGGTCGCCGGCGACGACGTCCCAGGCCGGATCGGCGCGCACGTCCATGCCGCACACCGCCGCGCCGAGCGCGCGATAGCGGTGCAGCAGGGCGCGGCCGATGAAACCGTTGGCGCCGCTGACGAAGACACGGCGCGGCACCGGCACTGCTGCATCGACCGGCATCGCCGCCCCCCTCAGCAGCTCGCCGTGCTGCGCGTCTTGCGGAACTCCTCGAAGCCCGGCGGGCGGGTGTTGAGCTCCGCGTCGATCTGCACGTGCACCACCGCCGGCCGCCCGGCGGCGATGGCACGCTGCAGCGCCGGCGCCAGGGCCTCGTGCTCCTCCACATACTCGCCGTGGCAGCCCATCGCCTGCGCGACGGCGTCGTAGCGCACCGGGGCGAGATCGATGCCGCGCCGCGCCCACGCCTCGGGACCGAGACCGGCGTACGTGAAGGCGGTCTTCTCCATGCCCCAGGCGTCGTCGACCGCCACCACCACCACCAGCGGCACGTCCTCGCGCGCCGCCGTCTCGAGCTCCATGATGTTGAAGCCTATGGCGCCGTCGCCGCTGATCAGACACACCGGACGCTGCGGCGCCGCCAGGCGGGCGCCGATGGCGAACGGCAGGCCGGTGCCGAGGTAGCCCATCTTCACCGAGTACAGGAAGCTGTGCGGACGCAGGATGGGATGGAAGGCCACCGCCGTCAGCGTCGTATTGCCGCCGTCGAGCACCGTCACCGTCTCGGCCGGGAAGCACTGCCGCACGGTCATCATCATATGGCCCGGATTGACGCCGCGACGCGGCGAGGTGGCCAGGTACTCCATGCCGCGTGCCATCGTCTGCGCGCTCGCGTCGCGGTAGCGGGCGAGATCGGCCATGACGGCGCGCGGCGGGCCGGCACGGCGCACTGCTGCGAGCAGCGCCGTCAGGGCGGCACGCGCGTCGGCGACGATCGGCACGTCGACTGGCCGGTTGAGGCCGATCGACAGAGGGTCGACGTCGATCTGGATGGTCGTCTGCTGATCCGGAGCGCCCCACAGCGGCGGCGTGCCCCAGCCGTCGTACTCGCCGAGCCGGCAGCCGACGATCAGCACCACATCGGCCTCGCGGCGCGCCAGCCCGGCGCCGGCCATGTCGAAGGGATGGAAGTAGTGCGGATGGTCCTCCGGCACCGTGCCGCGCGCGCCGAGGCTGACGCTCATGCCGGCGCCGAGGTGCTCGCCCAGCGCCAGCAGCTCGGCGGCGCCGTCGGCCCAGCCGACACCGGCGCCGGCATGGACGTACGGATGGCTCGCCCCGGCGAGCAGCGCCGCGGCGCGCGCGATGGCGGCGGGATCGCCGCTGCCCATGTGCGTGACGCGATAGCGCGCCGCCGGGTAGATCGGCGGCAGATGATCGGCGTCGATCGACTGCGCCAGCAGCTCGTCGGGGATCTGCAGGAAGGCCGGCCCCGGTCGGCCGCTCAGCGCGGCGCGGAAGGCGGCGCGCACCATCTCCGGCAGCCGCTCCCACTGGCGCACGGTGGCGGCGTACTTGGTGATCGGCCGCGCCATGGCCTCGGTGTCGGCGGCCTGCCAGGCGCCGCCGCGGTTGGGATCGGTGCGCAGGCGCGCCCGCGTCGTGCCGATGGCGACGATCGGGTGCCCCTCGCCGTGCGCGCTGACCAGGCCGGCGAGCATGTTGCCGGTGCCGCAGGCGGGGTTGGCCAGCACCACGCCCGGCCGGCGCGCGATGCGCGCGTAGCCCTCGGCGAGATGCACGGCGGCCTCCTCGTGGCGGCAGTTGATGTAGCGGATGCCGTAGGCGGGCAGCGGCACGACGATCGGCACATGCGCGCCGTCGATGATACCGGCGATCAATTCGACGTTCTCCGCCTGCAGGCAGCGCACCAACAACTCGCCCACGGTGATCTGACTCATCGTTCCCCCCGTCTCTGCTGGTCCGGCGGGAACATAGCAGAGGGCACAAGGGGGTGGTCCGCCGACGCGCGCGGCCTGTCGGCAGGCCATCCAGGGCCCGCCGCCCTCAAGGCCTCGGGTCGCCGGTCAGCGGGTCGATGACGGCGAGGAACGTGAAACGATGAAAGTCGGCATCGCGCGTGACGATGCGGCGGATGCCGTGCTCGCGCATCAGCACCGCCGTGTGCATGTCGTGCAGCAGGTTGCCGCGCAGCGCCGGAACATCGGCCAACGTCTGCGCCGCCACGTCGGCGTGCCGGGAGGTCTGCACCAGGAGCATCAGCGACGGCGAGGCGAGCAGCGCCGAGACGAAGCGCCACGCCGCGTCGATGGCGAACGGCTGGCGGAACACGCGCGGGTGCGTCGCGACGCGCAGGAACTCGTAGACGATGCCCCAGGTGAGACACCAGGGGGTGACCTGGGCGCGCCAGCCCTCCAGCAGCGCCCGACATCGGGCGTGCTCGGGCGCGTCGCTGTTGGCGGCGTAGATCAACACATTGGTGTCGACCACCAGCATCAGCGCCCCTCCATGGCCTGGTACAGGGCGTCGCGGTCGGCGACGTCGACCAGCGGCAGTCCAAGCGCCGCCGTGGGCAGGGGCGGCAGCGTCGCCGCCGACGGCCGGCGGGCGAGGAATTGTCGCAACGCCGCTTCCACCAGCTCGGACAGCGTCCGTCCCTGGGCCGCCGCTTCGCGCTTGAGCCGACGAAACACGCCATCATCGATGATCAGGGTGGTCTTCATATGGAAATCCATACGCCGGGGACGACTTTCCGTCAATCGAGGATCGTGGCGCGTCGGGCTCCGCGCGTCGGGCGGGGGCGCAGCGCCCGCCTCGCCATCCGGCCGGGAATGTGGAAGGGGCTGCGCATGGCAGGCAAACGCGCGACCGCGGCGCTGGCGGACGAACCCTACATCAATCTGGCCACTTTCCGGCGCAGCGGCGCGGCGGTTGAGACCCCGGTGTGGTGCGCGCCGCTCGACGGCAAGCTCTACGTCGTCACCGACGGCACCTCGGCGAAGGTGAAGCGGATCCGCGCCAGCAAGCGCATCCGCGTGGCGCCGTGCGGCGTGCGCGGCGCGGTGACGGGCGAGTGGGTCGAGGGGCGTGCGCGCATCGTCGCCGACGCGGCGCTGGTCGCCCGCGCCCACGCCGCCCTGGTCGAGAAGTACGGCTGGCAGATGTGGCTGCTCGACACCGGCTCGCGGCTGTTCGGACGCTACGCGCGGCGCGCCTACCTCGAGCTGATCCTGGCGTGACCTGTCGGCTCGTCGCCCTGCTGCGCCTGCCGGTCGACGACTACCTGGCGGCGCTCGACGTCTTCCTGCACGGCATCTCCGTGCCGCGCGGGCTCGCCGCGCTGCTGGCGGCGCTGGCCTGCTGGTGGATCTACCTGCCGGTGCACGAACTGCTGCACGCGCTCGGCTGTGTCGCCGGCGGCGGCAGCGTCACCCGCCTGGAGATCGACGCGATCTACGGCGCCGCCTGGCTGCAACGCCTCTTCCCCTTCGTCGCCGTCGGTTCGGCTTACGCCGGCCAGCTCACCGGCTTCGACACCGGCGGCAGCGACCTCACCTACCTGCTCACCGACGCCCTGCCCTACGCCCTCACCATCCTGCTCGGCGTGCCGCTGCTGCGCGCCGCCGGGCGCCGGCAGGCCGGTGTCGGCCAAGCGGCGCTCTTCGGCGCCGCCCTGCCGCTGGCCCTGGTGCCGTTCGGCTCGCTCGCCGGCGACTATTACGAAATGGGCTCGATCCTCGTTTCGCGCCTGACCGCCCTCGTCGTTGCGGACTTCCCATTGCAGCGCTGGCGCGGCGACGACCTGCCGCTACTCATCGAGACCCTGGCGAGCCAGGGTCTGAGCGGACTGGATGTGCTCGGCCTGAGCCTGTCGACCCTGCTCGGCGTGGCGCTGGCCTTCCTCACCTACGCCGCCGGGGTTGCCTGGTCGCGCCTGCTGGAGACCGCGCTCACTGCGGCCGCCGCATCTCCACGTTGAAGTCTTCTTTGTCGGATCGACGCTCACGGTCCCCTTCCCGTGTCCGCCCCTGACGCCCGCCGCGAACTCTGCTACAGCGGCGGCATGCACAACTTGAAGAGGCTCTGCGTCGGCACCAACTTCTCACCCGAGGCGGATCACGGCCTGGGCGCCGCGGCGGCGCTGGCGCGCGCCACCGGGGCGCACCTCGACCTGGTGCACGTCGTGCACCGCCCGCCGCTCTACGAGCGCGTGCTGCTCAAGGAACAGGGGCTGGTGAAGGAACTCGAAGTGCAGGCCCTCAAGCACCTGCGCGCCATCGGCGCCGGGCCGCTGTTCGCCGGCTTGTCGATCGAGTGCCATGCCCGCCACGGCGCGCCGTTCGCCGAATTGATCGCCTTCGCGCGCGAGCAGCGCTGCGACCTGCTGGTGGTCGGGGCGCGCAAGCGCAGCGGGCTGACCGATCTGCTGCTCGGCAGCACCGCTGAACGCGTCTTGCGCAAGGCCAGCGTGCCGGTTCTGCTGGCCAAGGCGGCGCTTGCCGATGCACCGCGCTGCATCCTGGCGCCGACGGACTTCTCGTCCGCCGCCCAACCGGCGCTCCTGGAAGCCATCGCCCTGGCCCGCCACTGGCGCGCCCGCCTGGTGCTGCTGCACGTCATCGAGCCCATCGTGCAAGCCTACTCCTGGGCCACCGACCTCGCCGGCGGCGAGATCTTCATCATCGAGCCCGAGGAGCTGCAGCCGGAGTGGGATGCGCTGGCGAAGGAGCTGCCGCTCGACGGCGTGCAGTGGGAGCAGCGGACGATCAAGGGCGACGTGGCGACGACCGTCGCCGCCCTGGCGCGCGAGCTGCCCGCCGACCTGGTGGTGCTGGGCACGCACGGGCGGACGGGAATCGCCCATGCGCTGCTCGGCAGCGTCGCGGAAGCCGCCGCGCGCGCCGTCGACGGCTGCGTCCTGGCGGTGCGCACCGGGACGGAGCCCTTCGCGCTGCCGTAGGCCGCTGGAGGGCGCGGCGACCAGTCGCCGCGCCCTCCAGTCCGGCCCGAGGCGAGCGCGTCAGCGCTTGTCCGGCGTGCGGCGAGCGCGTCAGCGCTTGTCCGGCGTGCGGCGAGCGCGTCAGCGCTTGTCCGGCGTGCGGATGGTCAGGACCGGGCACGGCGCGGTGCGCACGACGCGTTCGGCGACGCTGCCCATCAGCGCGTGCACGATGCCGGTGCGGCCATGCGTCCCCATCACCACCAGGTCCGCCTTCAGCGTCTTGGCCGCCTCGACAATCGCCTGATACGGCGTGCCGGTCTGCAGCAGCGTCTTCAGACGCACGTTCTTCTTCGCGTAGCGCGCCTGCAGCTTCTGCAACTGCGCCTTGCCGGCCTTCTTCTGCTCCTCGATGAGGCCACCGACGGCGCCGGCCGCGGCGCCGGCGAGATCAGGCACGGCGTAGTAGATCGGCTCGATGACGAACAGCGCCAGCAACTCGGCGCCGAGCGGCTTGGCAAAATCGGCGGCGTAATCGAGCGCCTTCATCGAGTAGGGTGAGAAGTCGATCGGGACCAGGATGCGTTTGATCTTCGCCATGGCAGCTCCTCGCGTGTCGGGTCAGTGCGTACAAACGTCGATGCAGCAAGCCGCGGGCCGACGCCGACGCGCCGACCGCACAGGCCGCTGCTGATGCCACTTCGCAGGCATGGGAATCAATCCAGGCGTACCTGTTCCAGATGGCGCGGCACCACCGCGGTCCATCCCAGACGCGTCTCGATGGCACGCTCGAGCGCCAGCGCCGCCGCCGCCTCGCCGTGCACGACGTACACCGTCTGCGGCGGGCGCGGCGCGGCGGCGAGCCAGGCCAGCAGCTCCTCGCCGTCGGCATGGACGGAGAAGGCCGGCACATGCACGACTTCGGCGTGCACGGCGACATAGCGGCCGAGCAGCTTGAGCGACCGCGCCCCCTCGAGCAGCGCCCGGCCGCGCGTCCCGGCGGCCTGGAAGCCGGCCAGCAGCACGGTATCGTCGCGGTTCGCCAGGCGGTGCGCGAGGTGGTGCAGGACGCGACCGCCGGTGGCCATGCCGGAGGCCGAGATGATCACCGCCGGGCCGCGTTCGGCGTTGATCGCCTTCGACTGCTGCGGGGTCCGCGTCTCGCGCAGGTCGCCGACGTCGAAGGGATCCTCTGCTGCCAGGTCGGGCCGTACATCGGCGCGGCCGGCGGCGATGGCGGCGCGGTACACTTGCAGCGCGGCGAGCGCCATAGGGCTGTCGACGTACACCGGCACGCGCGGCACCGCCCCGCTGCGCAGCAGGCGGCGCAGGTGGAAGAGGATGACCTCGGTTCGGTCGACCGCGAACGACGGGATGACGACGACGCCGCCGCGCACCAGCGTGCGCCGCAGGGCGTCCTCGAACAGCTGCAGCGACTCGACGTCGGCGTGGCGCCGGTCGCCGTAGGTCGACTCCACGACGATCGCGTCCGCCGCCGGCGGCGGCGCCGGCGGCCGCAGCAGCGGGTGCTGCGGCCGGCCGAGATCGCCGCTGAAGGCGACCGTGCGCGGCCGCGCCCCGTCGATCGCCAGGACCGCCCCCGCCGAGCCGAGGATGTGTCCGGCCGGCGGCAGGGTCAGGGTGATGCCGGGAGCGATCTCGGTGGCGCAGTCGAAGTCGAGCGGCCGCAACTGCCGGAGGGCCCGCGTGGCGTCGGCCTCGGTGTACAGCGGCAGGGCCGGAACGTGCTTCGAATAGCCGGTCCGGGTGGCGTATTCGGCCTCCTCCTCCTGCAAGCGACCGCTGTCGGGCAGCATGATCTCGCACAACGCCACGGTGTCGGCGGTGGCGAAGACCGGGCCGCGGAAGCCGTTGCGCACCAGCGCCGGCAGGTAGCCGCTGTGATCGACGTGCGCGTGCGTCAGCACCACCGCGTCGAGACTCGCCGGCGGCAGCGGGAAGTCGTCCCAGTTGCGGCGGCGCAGATCCTTCAGGCCCTGGAAGAGCCCGCAATCGACCAGCACCCGCGCCCGCGGCGTGTCGATCAGGAAGCGGCTGCCGGTGACGGTGCCGGCGGCACCGAGGAAGCGCAGAAGCGGGGCGGACGGTCCGGACATCGCCTCTCTTGTAGCATCCTTCGCTTGCGTCGTCCCGCGGCGGTGGAGGATGGAGGAGGTATGTCGATGTGGGACCAGTATGTGACGAAGAGTTCCCCAGCCGGGACCGCGGGCGTCACGCCCGCTCCGAATGGAAGCGCCGCGGCGCGGCGCGGCGCTTCACGATGCGGGCGGGACGCCCGCGGTCCCGGCTGGGGAATCGTCGCCGGCGCGGGACTCGTGTTGACGTTGGCGGCGAGCAGCGCGCTGGGCATCGACGGCAGTGCCCTCTATCGCCAGCAGTGCGCCGCCTGCCACGGCGCCGAGGGGCACGGCGGCGGCGCGGCCGCGGTGTTCGTCACGGCGCCGCCAGATCTGCGCGCCCTGCCAACCGAATCGCTGGTGCAGCGCATCATCGCCGGACGCGCGACGCCCGTGGATCTCGCCGCCGCGACGCTCGGGGCACGTGCCGCGCACGTCGAACCGCTGGTCGCCTACCTGCAGGGAATGCCCGACGTCGACTGGCCGCGCGCCGACGCCGGCGCGGCGCTCTTCGCCGACCGCTGTGCGCTGTGCCACGGCCCATTCGGCACGCCGCCGGCAAATCCGCCGCCCGGCGTGCGCCCGCCGCGCGATCTCGCCGCCCCGCCCTTCCAGGCGACGACCAGCACCGCCGACCTCATCGAGACCGTGCGCCACGGTCGCCGCGGCATGCCGGGACTGACGCCGCGCCTGAGCGAAGGCGAGGCCGGCGATCTGGCCACCTTCGTGCGCCTGCTCTCGCCCGGCCATACGACGTACGTGCAGTATTGTGCCAACTGCCACGGCGACCACGGCATCCCCAGCGGCGGCCTGGCGGAGTCGGCCCAGCCGCCGGTGCTCTTCGACCGCGCCTGGCTCGCCCGCCAGGATCCCGAGGTCCTGCGTCGCAATGTCTGGCACATGCTCGGCGAGCGGCAGCCGACGATGCCGCACTTCGCGACGCTGCTGACCGAGGAGCAGGCGCGCGCCATCGCGCACTTCCTGGCCGCTTCGCATTAACGCTGGAGGGCGCCGCCGGGGCGGCGCCCTCCACGGCTACTTCGCGCCGCCGCCGAAGTCGACCTTCGGTACCTGCTGCGCCGCCTCGGGGACCTCGAAGTACTTCTCCGCCCCGAAGCCCAGCCAGCCCGCGAACAGCGCCTGCGGCAGCTTCTTCACGTAGGTGTTGAACTCCTGCACGGCATCGTTGAAGCGCTTGCGCTCGACGGCAATGCGGTTCTCTGTCCCCGCCAGCTCGTCCGACAGGCGTGCGAACTGCTCGTTCGCTTTCAACTGCGGATACTGCTCGGCGATCGCCAGCAGGCGGCCGAGGGCGCCGCTGACTTCATTGGCGGCATCGATCTGTCCCTCGCGCGTGCCCGCCGCGAGCATCTTGGCGCGCGCGTTGGCGACCGCCTCGAAGATCCCCTTCTCGTGCGCGGCGTAGCCCTTGGTCACCTCGACGAGGTTGGGGATCAGGTCGTTGCGGCGCTGCAGCTGATTCATCACCTGCGCCCAGGCGGAATCGACCGCCTCCTTCATCCCGACCATGGTGTTGTAGCCGCAACCGCTGGTGGTCGCCGCCAACAACAGCACGGTCAATCCAAGCATTAGTCGTCGCATCGCATCCTCCCGTGCCGCAGAAACCGGACCGGTCGCTCATGACCGGTCGCTCGATGTGTCTCGTCCGCTCACCAGCTCCGCCCGGCACCGCCGCCGCCGAAGCCGCCACCGCCAAAGCCGCCGAAGCCGCCGCCGCCGCCCCCGAAGCCGCCGAACCCACCCCCGCCGCCGCCGCCGAAGCCGCCCGGGACGATCACCGGACCACCGCGGCGGCCGCCGCGCAGGCCGCTGCCGCCGCCGCCGAGGCGCGCCGTGACGACGAAGACCAGCAGGACGACGAGCAGGATCACCCACAGTGGGATCTCCGCCTGCGGCGGCGCGGCGCGCGGCGCCGGCAGCCCGGTCAACTCGACGCCGCGCGCCTGCGCGATGCGCTGCGCGTAGGCGGCGACGCCACGCCAGATGCCCTCGCCCATGCGGCCAGCGCGGAACTCCGGCCGCATCTCGCGGTCCTGGATGTTGCCGACCAGCCCGTCGGGGAGAATCCCCTCGAGGCCGTAGCCGGTCTGCACGCGGATCTTGCGGTCGCCGGCGGCGACCAGCACCAACAGCCCGGTGTCCTCGCCCCGCTTGCCGATCTTCCACTGGTCGGCGACGCGCATGGCGTAGGTGAAGTCGTCGAGCGGCGCGGTGCTGTCGACGGTGAGGACGGCGATCTCGGCGCCGGTCTTCTGCTGCAGCTCGGTGAGCAGCGCCGTCAGTTTGGCGCGCGTCGCGGCGTCGATGACGCCGGCGCGGTCGTTGACCAGCCCCTGCGGCGGCGCGATCTCCTGCCCGGTCGCGGCGGCGGCGACGAGCAGCAGCGCCAGCGTCGCGAGGAGTTTACGCACAGTACGCCGTCACCGCGGCGACCAACCGCTCGACCTCGTCGACGTAGGCGGGCGCGACGCTACGCCAGTCGGTCGAGACCGGCGCCTGGCGCTGCGCCAGCACCCGGCGCATCGTCGGCAGCGCGCCGACGCTGCCCTCGGCGGCGCCGAGGGCAGCGTCGTAGGTGTCCGGCACGACCTCGCCGCGCAGGCGTAGCAGATGGCGGGCGACGATCAGAAAGCTCTTCACCGACTCGACCATCATGCGTTCGAGCCCTGTCGGGTCGGCGGCCTGCTCGAGGAAGAAGGCGCGCAGGCGCAGCAGCTTGCCGAACGCCTCCTGGGCGCACTCGCGACGCAGCGCGACCTCGTCGACGGCCAGCGACGCGAACGGGTCGCGCCCGGCGAGCAGGCGGTGCTGGCGGCGGATGTCGTCGAGCTCCATCGGAAAGAGCTGCGCCGCGCGCTCGAGCTGCGCGTCGTCGAGGATCACCGGCAGGGCGAAGCCGCGGGCGCGCCAGCCGCTGATCACCGGCGCCAAGGTTTCGAGCGCCGCCGGCGAGACGCGGCGCAGGATGATGACGGTGTTGAAGTCGGAGCGCCCCGCCACCCAGTCGAACCCCGCGGCGCTTCCGTACAGGACCACCCCGACACAATCCTCGCCGAGGGCCCGCTGCACGTCGGCGGCGTAGGTGTGCAGATGCTGCTCTGCCTGGGCGTCCACCATCGGCATTCGCGCAGCGTCTAGCGCGGATCGGGCACCCGCGCCAGCGTCGGCGGCGGCGGGCCGGGTGCGGCCCCGCCGGCGCCGCACCGCCGGGGCGGGTTGCCACTGCCGGCACGCACACCGTACATTTATTTTGCCATGCCGAGCTGCATCATCGTCTCCCACTTCCACTGGGATCGGGAGTGGTACCGCACCTTCGAGGCCTATCGCGCGCGCCTGGCGGATGCGGTCGACCGCGTCCTCGAGTTGCTCGACGCCGACCCCGCCTATCGCTTTCTGCTCGACGGCCAGACGGTGGTGCTCGAGGATTACCTGGCGGTGCGGCCGCAGCGGCGCGTCGCGCTCGAGTCGGCCCTGCATGCCGGCCGCCTCGCCACCGGCCCCTGGTACGTGCAACCCGACTCGCTGCTGCCCTCCGGCGAGGCCCTGGTGCGCAACCTATTGCGCGGCGCCGGCGACGCGCGCGCCTTCGGCAGCGGCTCGCGCGTCGCCTATGTGCCCGACTCCTTCGGCCACCCGGCCCAGTTTCCGCAGATCTTTGCCGGCTTCGGCCTCGACACGTTCGTGTACTGGCGCGGCAACGGCAACGAGATCGACGCCCTCGGACGCGTCTGGCGCTGGCGCGCGCCGGACGGCACCGCCGTGCAGGCGTTGCTGCTGCGCGAGGGCTACTTCAATGCCGCCTGCCTGCCGGCCGACGTCGACCGCGCCGCGGCCGGCCTGGCGGCGCTGCTGGCGCGCAGCGAGAGCGACGGCCATCCGCGCCTGCTGATGAACGGCTTCGACCACATGCTGCCCGACGGGCATGTCGGCGCGGTCGCCGACGCCCTCGCCGACCTCGTCGCGATGCCGGTCGGGCGCGGCCTGCTCGACGACGCGGCGCCCGATCCGGCCGCGACGCTGCCCGAATACCAGGGGCCGCTGGTCGGCGGCCGTCTCGCCAACCTGCTGCCGGGTGTGTGGTCGACGCGCATGCCGATCAAGCTCGCCAACCGCCGCTGCGAGGCGCTGCTCGAGGGCTGGGTCGAGCCGTGGGCGGTGTTCGCCGCCGCCCTCGGCGCCGGTGACGAACGGGCGGCGTTACAGCTCGCCTGGAAGCGCGTGCTGCACAACCAGGCGCACGATTCGCTGTGCGGCTGCTCGGTCGACGCCGTCGCGGCGCAGGTGATGGGTCGCTACGAGAGCGCCGAGCAACTCGGGCTGGAGACCCTCGCGCGGCTGCTCGAGCGGCTCGCCGGCCACGACGTCGAACGGCGCACGCCGGACGTGATCGAGCACGTCGTGGCGGTGTTCAATCCATCACCGTACCCGCGCACCGACGTCGTGCGGGTGGCGCTCGACCCCTACCCGGCGCTGCGCCTGCCGGTCGGCGAGCCGGAGTTCCCGCGCTTCACCCTGGCCTCGCTGGAGGCGCCCGGCTTCGCGGTCGACGGGCGGCCGGCCCGCGTCAGCGTCTCGGACGATCCGCGCCGCGCCCGCTGGCTGCCGATCCTGTCGCCGCTCGACATCGAGTTCGTCGCGGCCGACGTGCCCGCCTTCGGCTGCCGCCGCTTCACGCTGACGCGAACCGAGCGGCCCGAGGAGGCAGCCGACGACGAGCGCGAGATCGCCGTCGGCGCGATCGGCGTCCGGGTCGCCGACGACGGCACCCTCGAGGTGCGCTTCGGCGAGCGCGTCTACACCGGGCTGGCCGGCGTCGAAGACCACGGCGACGGCGGCGACAGCTACGACTTCGACCCCGTCGCCGGCGATCCCGGCGCCCGCCTGGCGGCGGTGACATGGCGCCGCTTCATACATCCGGCCGGCTTCCAGCGCCTCGAGATCGCGCGCGTCTTCGACGTGCCCACTGCCGTGCACGACGACCGCGAGCAGCGCATGGCCGAGGGCGTGCCGTTGCGGTTGGTGACCGAGGTCAGCCTGGCGCCGGGCGTGCCGCGCGTCGACCTCACCGTGCGCCTGCACAACCTGGCGCGCGACCACCGCCTGCGCCTGCGCTTCCCGACCGGCGGGCCGCCGGACGGCTGCCTGGCGGCGACGACCTTCGACGTCGCGCCACCGGCGCTGGCGCCGGCCGGCGCCGCCGACTGGCTGCACGTCGCCCCGACGACCTTCCCGCATCAGGGCTGGGTCGCCGCCAACGGCCTGATGGTCGCGGCGCCCGGCCTGCCCGAGGCGGAGATCGACGCCGACGGCGTCATCGCCATCACCCTGCTGCGCGCCGTCGGCTGGCTGGCGCGCTTCGGCCTGCGCAGCCGGCCGCATCCCGCCGGCCCGGTGATGGCCCTGGAGAGCGGGCAGGAACTCGGACCGTTCGAGGCGCGGCTGGCATTGTTCGCCGGCGCCGACCCGACCGCCGCGCGCGACGCCGAACTCGGCCTGCGCGGCGTCATCGCCGGCGATGCGGCGCCGCTGGCCGGCGACCTGCCGCTGCTCGCCCTCGATCCCACCGGCGTCGTGCTGTCGGCGCTCAAACCGGCCGAGGACGGCGACGGCTGCATCCTGCGTCTGCTCAACCCGAGCGACACGGCGCGCCCGGCGGTGGTGCACTGCGGCCTGCCGCTCGCCGCGGCCGATTCGGTGCGCCTCGACGAGAGCCCCGACGGCGGCCCCGTCGACATCGCCGGCAACTGCCTGCGGCTCCAGGTCGGCCCGCACGCGTTGCGCTCGCTGCGTCTGCGCTGGGGAGCGCCGCCGCGGTAGGCGGGGATGCCGATCAGTGCAGGTGCGCCTCCAGACCCTCCTCGGTGCACACCACGCGCAGGCGGCCGAGGGCGCGCTGCTCCAATTGCCGGACGCGCTCGCGACTGATGCCGAGCCGGACGCTGATCTGCTCCAACGTCCGCGCCGCGTCGTCGCCGAGTCCGAAACGCAAGCGGACGATCAGCCCCTCACGCGGCGGCAGCTGGGCGACGGCGTGCTCGAGGCGGCCGCTCAGGGCGCCCTGCGCCGCCTGCGTCTCCGGGTCGCTGCCCTGGTCAGGCAACAGCGCCAGCAGCGGCCGCCCGTCGCTCTCGCCCAGCGCGTCGGTCGAGACGAACTGAAAGCCCTGCGTCATCGTTTCGACCCGCTCGGTGGCCAGCCCCTCCTGCTCGGCGAGCGCGGCCACTGCCGTGGCCGCGGAGGCACCGCCGTCGCGGCCGACGCGGCGCCGCATCTGGTTCCAGTGCACCGGCGTGCGCACCAGCGCCCCCTGCGTGTCGGCACTGCGGCTGAGCTGCTGGCGGATCCACCATGCCGCGTAGGTGCTGAACTTCACGCCACGCGTCGGGTCGTACTTCTCCACCGCCCGCAGCAGCCCGAAGACCCCCTCCTGGAACAGATCGAGGAAGCTCAGCGTCGGGTGGTTGAAGCGGCGCGCCAGCAGGGCGACGAGGCGGACGTGGGCGCGCACCATCTGGTCGCGCACGACGCGATACTCCACCAGGACGGTGCGCAACTCGTCGGCGAATGCCGCCGCGCGCTCGCCCGGCGCCGCCTCGGCACAACGCAGGATCAACAGCGCCTCGCGCTCGCGGAAGTCCCGCTCGGGTCGCACCACGCCGCGCCCGGCGGCGGCCAGTCCGGCGCGACTCAGCGCCCGCTCGCGCCGCAGCAGACTGCGAATCCGCCGTCGCGCCACGCTGACGCGGCGTGCGAGGACCAGCTCCTCGTCGCCCGTCAGCAGTTCCGCGGCGCGCAACTCACCGCCCAGTACCTGCTCGGCCGTGCGCATCGGCGCCAGCGCGCTGCCGAGATTGCCTCTCACCGGAACTCCATCGGCGGGCTGGCCGCCGCGTCGCGTAGGTAGCCGCGGCAGGAGCCGTCGGCGGCGAAGAAGCACCCCTGTGCGTCGATGACGCCGCAGATCGCGCCGCTGCTGTCATGCACCTCGCGACCACCCGCAAGATGCGCCCACGGCGTCCCGGACGGGTCGAAGAACTGACCGCTGGTGTCCATGTAGCCGAGGTAGGAGCCGTGAAAATCGAAGAAGTAGTACATGGCGCCCTCCCGACCCCAGGTGAAGCTACGCGCGTGCCAAGCGGCTCGACCCACTCCGTACAATGGAATCGCCGGCGCGTTTCCCATCCGCGCCACAGCCGCTGAGGATGAACTCCGCGCCGGGATTACGGCGCCAGCGCGAACAGGGTCGCGGCGATCGCGGCGCTGATCACCGCCAGGCCGGCGGTCGTCGCGAGGCGGAAGCGCCCGCACCCGACGGTGGCCGCCAGGCCGAGCTTGAGCAGCGTGTTGGACAGGATGCCGGCGGCGACCGCCCGCGCCGCGGCGCTGGGCTCGAGGCCCTCGCGCAGCAGGCGCGCCATCGAGACGGTGACCGCATCGACGTCGGTCAACCCGAGCAGCGCGCCGGAGGCGAACACGCCGACGGCGCCGAAGCTCTGGCGGGCGACGTAGACGAGCATCAGCACCGCCTGGAAGAGCAGGGCCATCTGCAGGGCGCCGCGCAGTTGCAGGGGGTTCTCCGGCGGCGTTTCTGTGCGCGCCGCCGGCGCCGAACGGCGCAGGGTCAGGGCGCAGGCGACGAGCCCGCAGGCGAAGGGCGCCACCACATAGGGCAGCAGCGCACCGGCCAGCGACAGATCGAGCAGCGCCGCCGCCAGCAGCGTGCGGACGAACAGCACGGTCGAGGCGGCAAGCGCGCCACCCGCGAGCCCCATTCCGAGGTCGGCATCGTCGCGGCTGGCGCGCGCGTGGGCGAGCGTCACCTGGGTCGAGGACACCAGGCCGCCGAGCAGGCCGGCGAGCAGCGGGCCGCGCCCGCCGCCGACCAGCCGGCGCGCCACGTAGCCGACGAAGCCGAGGCCGGCGAAGAGCAACACCAGCGCCCACAGCTGGCGCGGGCGGACGCCGCCGAACGGCCCGTACGGTCCCTCCGGCAGCAGCGGCAGGATGACCACGGCCATGACCGCGAAGCGCGCCACGGCACGCATCTCTGCGTCGTTCAGGCGCGCCGCCAGCGCGTGCAGGCGCGACTTCTCGACCAGCAGCAGGACCGTCGTCGCCACCGCGCCGCTGGCCAGCGCCAGCTGGCCGATGCCGGCCAGGAATCCGGCTGCCAGCACCACCAGCGCGGCGACCTCGGTGGTGCCGTCGACGTCGCGCCGGCTCGCCGCCGCGTAGGCGGCAATCACCAGGCCGCCGGCGGCGCCGAGCAGCAGTGCCGCCGGCAGCGCGTCACCGCCGCGCGACAGCCAGCCGGACAGTCCGGCGACGCCACCGAGCAGGGTGAAGGTGCGCACGCCGGCGAAGTGCGGCGCCGGTCCGCTGGCGTGCCCGGAGCGCTGCCGTTCGACGCCGACGGCAAGGCCGCCGAGCGCCGCCGCCGCGATGCCGGCGACGCCGTCGAAGCCGCCGCTCACGCGTGCGGCCGCGCCACGGCCGACTCGAGCCACAGCCGCTTGAGGTCCTTCGGCAACTGGCTCAGCACGTCCCAGGCCTCACCTTCCAACCCGGTCGGGCTGCCGAGGAGGCATTGCAAGGCGCCGAAGACGGCGCGCGTGCCGCGCTCGGCCTCGTGCTCGTCGGCCAGCACGGCGCGCTGCCGGACATGGCCGAGGAACTCGGCGAGGTGCGTGCGCGCGACCGCCCGGTCGGCGCGCTCGTCCTCGCGCCACATGCGCTGCAGCCCATGCGGCAGTCGCGCCGCGACGTGGCTCGCCTCCTTCGGCGTCAGGCGCTGGCGCAGCGCCTCGAAGACGACGAAGGTGACGGTC
This sequence comes from bacterium, assembly GCA_031401035.1. Lineage (GTDB taxonomy): Bacteria > Desulfobacterota > Binatia > HRBIN30 > CADEER01 > JANNRA01. Next base: position 55,096 of record JANNRA010000226.1, read on the forward strand.
TCGGCCCGCCCTTCGTCACACCCGAACGCGGCGGCGACCTGACGTAAGAACTCGCGATCCTTCATCGGCGTCCTCCTTCGGCGACGACTATCTAAGCGCGTTCGCGCCCGCCGCGCCATGCGCGTTTCGCGCTTGCCGCCGCTTGCCGCGCGGGTGTAGAGCAGTGCGGGCAACGGCTGATCCACCTGTGTGGGGTGGTGAGAGGAGGAGGAGATGGGCCAGTGCAACCGTTTGGGGTGGGCAACCCGACTTGCGGTGTTGAGCGCGCTGCTGGGTGGGATCGCCACCGCGCGCGCCGCTGACGACGTCGCGCCAGCGGAGGATCTGCGCGGCGCTGACACGCTCGGCACGCCGGACGTGGCGGAGGCGGAAGGGGCGAGCGGGCCGAATCACGGCCGTCTGTCGATCTCGGCCACCAGCGACTTCACCACGGCGTACTTCTTCCGCGGCATTCTGCAGGAGCGCAACGGCTTTATCTGGCAGCCGGCCGCGGAGGCGGCGCTCGACCTGTGGAACGGCGACGATGACGCTCTCCTCCAGGACGTCTCGCTCGGCTTCGGCATCTGGAACAGCTTCCAGACCGCCAAGACCGGCGCCACCGGCAGCGGCCCGTCCAACCTCTATGAAACCGACTACTACCCGAGCCTGACGCTCGGCTGGAGGGGCGGCCTCGAAACGTCGGTGACGTACAACATCTACACCAGCCCGAACGGCGCCTTTCTCACCACCCACGAGGTCGCGCTCGGCCTCGGCTACGACGACAGCGACCTGCTCGGCGCCTGGGCGCTGAGCCCGACGGCGACCTTCGCCTTCGAGACGGAGAACACCTCGTTCGGCGACGGCGAGGACGGCTATGCCGAGTTCGGCATAGAGCCGAGTGTCGCCCTGTCGCTGCCATTCGACCCAGCCGGCGACTATCCCGTCACCGCCAGCTTCCCGCTCGCCGTCGGCATCTCGTTGTACGACTACTACGACGACGGCGTCGACAACGACACGTTCGGCTTCTTCAGCTTCGGCATCGCGACCAACGTTCCACTGGCCTTCATCCCCGAGGACTTCGGCGCCTGGAGCGCCGGGTTGGGGATCAACGTGCTGGTGATGAACGACACGCTGAAGGCGATCAACTCCGGCGACAACCCGTACCCGGTGGGCACAGCCAGCATCGCGATGGAGTACTGAGCGGCGATCCTCAGTCGGCGGTCGCCGTCGCCCGCGCCGGATGGCGCGGCGGCAGCAAGCGCACGCCGTTCGGATCCCACGAGGCCCACATCGAGGCGCCGCGGCTGAGGCCCTCGGGGCGTCGATCGTCCTCGATGTGGGCGACGATCTCCTCGCCGGCGATGTCCTGCAGCACGCAGCGCAGCACCGGGCCCTGGAAAATGATCTCCGTGACGGTGACCGGCACGGCGCTCCAGCGACCGTCGGGGCGCTCGAGCGTCAGTTCGATGCGCTCCGGGCGCAGCATGACGACCCCGGCGCCGCCGGGCGCGAAGCTGCCGTGGCCGATCGGTGTCTCGATAAGGTGATCGCCGGCGAGCCGCACCGACGCGTGCCCGTCCGCGACGCGGTCGACCGTCGCCACCATCAGGTTGGCGGTGCCGATGAACCCGGCGACGAAGACCGTCGCCGGCGAGTGGTAGATCTGCTCGGGCGTACCGACCTGCTCGACGCGCCCCTCGCTCATCACCGCGATACGGTCGGACATCGTCAACGCCTCTTCCTGGTCGTGCGTGACGAAGATGAAGGTGATGCCGACCTCGCGCTGAATGCGTTTGAGCTCGATCTGCATCGCCTGCCGCAGCTTCAGGTCGAGGGCGCTGAGCGGCTCGTCGAGCAGCAGCGCGCTGGGGAAGTTGACCAGGGCGCGGGCGAGGGCGACGCGCTGGCGCTGACCGCCGGAGAGCTGGTCGGGGCGTCGCCGCGCGAAGTCGGTCAGGCGCACGATGCCGAGCATCGTCTGCACCCGCGTCTTCACCTCGGCCTCGGCGACGCCCTTGGTGCGCGGCCCGAAGGCGACGTTGTCGAACACATTCATGTGCGGGAACAACGCGTACTGCTGGAAGACGGTGTTGACGTTGCGCCGGTACGGTGGGACGTCGGAGACGTCGACGCCGTCGAGACGGATGTGGCCGCTGGTCACCACCTCGAAGCCGGCGATCATGCGCAGCATGGTCGTCTTGCCGCAGCCGGAGGGACCGAGCATCGAGAAGAACTCGCCGCGCTCGATGTTGAAGTTGGCGCGCTCGACGGCGACGAAGGTGCCGTAGCGCTTGTGGACGTCCTGCAGCGCGATGACGGGCACGGTCGGGTCGGCGGCGGGCGTGGTCGGGCGGTCGGTCACCGGCGTTTCTCCTCTGGCGCCGCCGGCGCGCCGCCGGGTGAGCGCGCGGCGTGTGTGCCAGAAGCCCCCTCGGGCTGCAAGGTCGCGGCGTCGTCAGTCTCGGCGGCGAGCGCCGGGATGGCGTCCACCTCGTAACGCTTGTCGCGCGAGCCGTACACGTAGCGCGGCATCTTCGCCAGTTCGGCGGCGAGACCGGAGACCTGCTCGTCGAACCAGCGCGGATTGTCGGCGAGCAGCAGTCGGATCCGCTCGAGATAGGGCTGCGTCCCGGGCGCGTCGGGGTAATAGCGGCGGTAGGTGTCGTACCGAAAGAGGCGCTTGAGGCGGTGCAGATTGGTGGCGCCGGTCGGCAGCGGCAGCAGCGCCACGTCGGTGCGGCCCTTGGCGCGCCGCTCGGCGAGCCGCGTCTGCACGACGTCGAGGCTGTTCTGCAGGAACTCCGGCGTGCAGAAGCACGCGAACTCGTCGTAGAGCATGCGCATTGTCGCGCTCGCCTCGTCGAGCGGCAGGCGCGCCTGGCGCTCGCGGCCGAGGCGACGCACGAGCAACATGAACGGCACCGGAGTGTTGCCGGTCGCCTGGATGACGGCCGGATCGCGGAAGTCGGGTTGGCGGTACGGAAAGTGGCGCGGGTCGATGACGTCGAAGCCGCCGCGTCCGTAGAACAGGATGCGCTGCAACGACAGGCGGTCGTCGGGCGAGAAGTACTCCATCTCCGCCGCCAGCGTCAGCCGGACGCCGAAGTAGCGCCCCGGCTGATCGGGCAACGGCAGATTCACCAGGCCGCGCTGCTGCAGCTGAAAGAGGTACTCGACCGCCAGCTCCACCGGGGCGATGCGCAGCCAGTAGGTGAGCACCGTGCCGCGCGCCTCGGGCAGCATGTAGATGTGCGAGAGGTAGACGGTACACAGGTCGGGCGCCCACTGCGGGTTGTAGATCACCGACCCGTCGCGGACGCCGCGCAGGACGCCGTCGCGGTCGCGCGCGACGAGCAGGAAGTAGCGGATGAAGGTGCCCGACGGCAGTGGGTCGAAGGCGTCGTCGAGCAGGAACCGGCGGATGGCGTGCTCCGGCTCCATCTCGCCCTGCGGCCCGAAGGCGCCCCAGAGGATCTCGTAGGCGCGCGCGAAGTCGGGATGGTCGGGATGCTCGATCGAGTGCAGCTCGTAGCGCCGGGTCTCGCGCTCGATCATCTCGACGATGTCCTGCTGGTAGAGATCCTTCAGGCAGAGACGGACGCGCGTTCCGAGGCTCACGACGCCAGGATGCCCACCGCCGCGCCCTGGTGTAAAGCTGTGCGTGACCGATGCAGACGCTCGACGACAACCGCTCCGCCTGGCTCAGCGAGCTGCCGCCCTATGAGCGCCTGCCGCCGCTCGGGCGCGACGAAACGGCCGACGTCGCCATCATCGGCGGCGGCCTGACCGGCGTGTCCACGGCCTGGCACCTGCAGGAACGCTTCCCGAACAAGCGCATCGTCCTGCTCGAAGCGCGCGCCCTGGCCAACGGCGCCAGCGGCCGCAACGGCGGTCAGGTGCTGAACGGCGTCGCCGGCCTGGCGCCCGACGAACCGGAGGCGGCGCGGACGCTGTACGCCGCCACCCGCCAGGGCATCGACATCATCGAGCAGCTCGCCGCCCAGTCCACCCTCGACGCCGGTTTCGTGCGCAGCGGCTGCCTGGAGGTCTACACCACGGCGCGCTCCGCCGAGGCGGCGCAGGCGCGCGGCGAGCGCTGGCGATCATGGGGCATCGCCAGCGACTGGCTGCCGGGCGCCGCGGTCGGCCTGCACGGCGCGTACGGCGCCACCCTCGATCCGACCGCCGGCCGCGCCAACACCGCCGCCCTGCTGCGCGGCCTGCGCCCACTGCTGCTGGCGCGCGGCATCGGCGTCTACGAGCAGACGCCGGTGCAGCGCCTGCGCGAAGGCGCGACGGTGACGCTGGAGACCCCGGGCGGCACCGTGCGCGCGCCGGCGGTGGTGCTGGCGACCAACGCCTACACGCCGCAGCTCGGCTGGTTCCGCAACGGCATCCTGCCGCTGCACTCGCACATCGTCGCCACCGGCCCGCTCAGTGCGGCGCGCTGGCGTGGGCTCGGCTGGGGCGCCCCCGACGGCTTCAGCGACGACCTCGACCGCATCGCCTACGGCTGCCGCACGCCCGGTGGTCGCCTGATCTTCGGCGGCGGCAGCAACGCCGCCTATCACTATCGCTACGGCGGCTCACCGGTCGTGCATGGCGGCGCGCAAGGCCGCGTCGATGCCATCGAGCGCCGCCTGCGCGGCTACTTCCCCGGCCTCGCCGGCGAGCCGATCGCGCAGCGCTGGAGCGGCCCGCTGGCGATCACCTTCGACCGCGTCTGCTCGATGGGCGTCACCGGCGCCTATCGCAACGTGTACTACGCCCTCGGCTACAGCGGCCACGGCGTCGCCCTCGCCGCCCTCGCCGGCCGCGTCCTCACCGACTGCTACGCCGGCGAGCACGAGCCCTGGCGCGCCCTCCCCTTCTACCAGCGCCGCCTGGCGTGGATCCCGCCCGACCCGCTGCGTTGGCTCGGCTACCAGCTCTACACCCGCCTCACCGGCCGGACACCGCGCCGGCTCTGACGACGGCACCTGTCGGCGTGCGCGCCTGTCGGGTCATGCCCCCGGCCCCTGGAGGGCGCCCCCCCGTGGGCGCCGGTTGCATGCGGTCTCTGCGACCCTTTGCCACCCGGCGCCCACGGGGGGGCGCCCTCCAAGCGGGGGCGGTTTCTCGCTAGCCGGCCCTCCCGGGATCGGGGCGCTCACGCGGCGACGTGCAGGTGCTGCGCGACGGCGTGCAGGCGGCGGTCGCGCGTCCACAGGCGCGCGCGCGACAGACGCGCCGAGGCAAGCAGATGGACATCGACCCACCCGATGCCCGCGCCGTGCAGCCGCTGTGCCTCGACCAATGCCAGCGCCTCGGCGTGCGCCGCGACGCGCGCCGCCGGCAGCGCCGCCAGCAGGGCGAGGACGTCGTCTCGTTGCGCCAGGGAACCGCAGGCCAGCTCGCCGATGACGAACGGATGCCCGAGGACGTCCCCGTCGAGCAACGCGGCGCGCAGCGCGGCGTCGCCGCGCCTCAGATGATCGACCCAGACCGACGTGTCGACCAGCATCACCTCTTGGCACCCCGGCGCCGCGGCGGCGGCCGCAGGGCCGGCTCGCTGCCGCCGAGCGCCGCCAGCCGGCGCGCGCTGGCACGCGCGATCAACGCCTCCAGGCCGGCATGAATCAACGCCGTCTTCTCGGTGATGCCGGACAGGCCGCGCGCCCGCTCGACCAGCTCGTCGTCGATGTTCAGGGTCGTTCGCATATGTATCATTATGCATGACTCGTGCAGATCAACAATCCACGCGGGCCTTGCGACGGAGCACCGGCAGACTCGCCGCCGTGCGGGGCGACGAGGCGGTCACTTGCCAGACGAGGCCGGCATTGATCCGAGGGAGGGTGGTTGGTAGATTCCACCCGTGCTGCATCGATCCGCCCGGGCGCGCCTGGTCGTCGCCCTCCTGATCGCCGTCGGCCTGGCCGTCGGGCCGCGCGCCGCGCTGTGCATCGGCGACGCAGGCCACGTGGCGATCGAAGCCGTCGACGCCGACTGTTGCGACGCGCCGCATCCCGCCGACCAGGCGGGGCGCTGTGCGCCGCACGACGGCGAGGACGGGGATTGCACCGACCGGGCGCTGACGCTCCTGGCCGTCGCCCCGTCGGCAACGCACGACGCCGCCGCCGCGTTGGGACACCTGCCGACCAGCGTGGACGCCGTGGCCGCGCGGCCCACCGCGCACCTCGACGGGCTCGCGTCCAGCCGCGCCCCCGCGAACGTCGCCGTTCGCCTGCCGGCGACACCGCGGCGCCAGCACACCACCATTCAGCGCTGCTGAATCCTCCGTTTCGGTCGTCGCGCCCTCTCCCTCGTCCGTAGGGAGACCGGCGCGACGCGGGCCGCGCGGCGCCGCCGTGCGACCCTCTGCGGCATTGTCGTCGCGTTCTCGCCCCGAGACCGTGCCGACCTCGCCCTCGACGACGGAGGCTCATGATCATCACACCGAACCGATTTCTGGCCCTGGCCGCGCTCATCGCGCTGGCCGGCTGCACGACCACGGCGCCGGCCGGCGACGCAGGACTGAGTGCCATGACGCCGCCGCCGGTGCCGGCCCCGATCGCCGCCAGCGCCGACGCGGGCGCGCCGACGGTTCCCGACGCCCTGACCCTGGGCGACGCAGTGCAGCTCGCATTGGCGCACAATCCAACCCTCGACGCCGCGGCCTGGAGCCACGAGGCCGGCGCGGCGCGCGTGCTGCAGGCCGGACTGCTGCCGAACCCGCAGGTCGGCTTCACGGTCGAGGACGTCGCCGGCACCGGCAACCGCACGGGCGGTCAGGAGGCCGAGACGACGCTGCGGCTGCTGCAATTGTTCGAGCTCGGCGGCAAGCGCTCGGCGCGCCAGGACGAGGCGAGCCGCGGCGCCGAGCTGACGGCATGGGACTACGAGGCGGCGCGCCTCGACCTGCGCGCGCTGACGACGCGCGCCTTCCTCGACGTCCTGGCCGCGCAGGAACGCCTGGCGCTGGCCGGGCAGACGATCGCGCTCACTGAATCGATGGTCGCCAGCATCGCCCGCCTGGTCGATGCCGGCCGCGAGTCCAGCGCCGAGGCGACGCGCGCCGAGGTGTCCCTGGCCACGGTCGAGATCGACCGGGCGCAGACGCAGCGTGACCTCGACACCGCCCGCCAGCGCCTCGCCGCCCTGTGGGGAGCGCCGCCGCGCTTCAGTCACGCGGTGGACCGGCTCGACGAGGGCGGCCCGGTGCCGCCACTCGCCACCCTCGAGGCGCGCCTGCCGCAGAATCCCGACCTGGCGCGCTGGGACGCGGAGTTCGCGCAGCGGCACGCGGCGGTCGCGCTGGCCGAAGCGAACGCAATCCCGAACCTGACGCTGGAGGGCGGCGTGCGGCGCTACGAAGACACCGACGACACCGGCTTCGTCTTCGGCGCCTTCATCCCGTTGCCGCTGCTCGACCGCAACCAGGGGGCGATCGCCGAGGCGCGGACGCAGCTCGCCCGCGCCTATGCACAGCGGAGCGCTACCGCCACGACCGCGCGCACCGAGTTGGCCGCTGCGTACGGGCGCCTGACCGCCGCCCGGGCCGAAGCCACCGCGCTCCGCCGACGCGTGCTACCGGCGGCAACGCGCGCCTTCGAGATCATGCAGGTCGGCTATGACGAGGGGCGCTACCGCTCCCTGGACGTGCTCGATGCGCAACGCATGCTGATCGCCGCCCGCGAGCGGCTGCTGCGCGCCGTCATCGACGGTCGCCAGGCGCAGACCGAGATCGAGCGGATCATCGGCGGACCGTTCGAGCCACCCACCGACGCCAGTGCCGCGGGAGTCCCGACACCATGAAACTCCGACAGAGCCTTGCCGTTATCGCCATCCTGCTGGTCGGCGGCGCCATCGCCGCCTTCATCTTGCGCAGCGACCCGCCGGCCGCCTCGGACCCGCATGGGGAGCACGGGGAGGACGAAGCGCACGACGACGAGTCGGAGGCGCGCGGTCCGCACCACGGCCGTCTGCTGCGCGACGGCGCCTTCGCTGTCGAGGTGACGATCTTCGAGAGCGGCATCCCGCCGCAGTTCCGCCTCTACCTGTACCGGGACGACGCGCCGCTGCCGCCCTCCGCCGCGACCGTGACGATCGAGTTGCGGCGCCTCGGCGACCGCATCGACCGCTTCCGCTTCACGCCGCAGGGCGACTACCTGGTCGGCGACGGCGTGGTCGAGGAGCCGCACTCATTCGACGTCACGGTGACCGCCGTGCACGACGGCGCGACATCGACCTGGACGTACCAGTCGTACGAGGGCCGCGTCACGCTGCCCGCCGCGGCGGCCGCGGAATCCGGCGTCGAGGTGAAAGCCGCGGGACCGGCGACGCTGCACTCGACGCTGCGCGTCACCGGCCGCATCGTCGCCAACGAGGATCGCGTCGCGCACGTGGTGCCGCGCTATCCAGGCATCGTCACGGAGGTGCGCAAGCGTCTCGGCGATGCGGTGGCGAAGGGCGACGTGCTGGCCGTCGTGCAGAGCAACGACAGCCTGCGCGAGTACCCGGTGACCGCCCTGCTCGACGGGACGGTCATCCGCAAGCACGTCACGCCGGGCGAGTTCGCCGCCGCGGGGCGCGACATCTACCTGATCGCCGACCTCTCGACCGTGTGGGTCGATCTCGACATCTACCGGCAGGACTTCGACCGATTGCGGGTCGGGCAGGCGGTCGAGATCGACGGCGGCGAGGGCATCGCAGCGGCACGCGGCACGATCTCCTATCTCTCGCCGTTCGGCGCCGAGAATACGCAGACCATGCTGGCGCGGGTGGTGCTGCCCAATCCGACCGGGCAGTGGCGCCCCGGCCTGTTCGTCAGCGGCCGCGTCGTGGTCGACGAAACCACCGTGCCCATCGCGGTCGACGTCGGGGCGCTGCAGACCCTGCGCGATTGGACCGTCGTCTTCGTCCGCGACGGCGACCTCTACGAAGCGCAGCCGATCGAGGTCGGCCGACGCGACGCGCAGGTGGCAGAAGTCCTGTCCGGCCTGCAGGCCGGACAGGACTACGTCGCCGCCGGCAGCTTCATCCTGAAGGCCGATATTGGCAAATCGGGCGCCAGCCACGACCACTGAGACTGCCATGCTCGAACGCCTGCTGCAGTTCTCCATCCGCCAGCGCTGGCTGGTGATCCTGCTCACCCTCGGCGTCGCCGCGGTGGGCGCCTACAACTATCAGCGCCTGCCCATCGACGCGGTGCCCGACATCACCAACGTCCAGGTGCAGGTGAACACCGACGCGCCCGGCTACTCGCCGCTCGAGGCAGAGCAGCGCATCACGTTTCCGATCGAGACGGCCATGGCCGGCCTGCCGGGGCTCGACTACACCCGCTCGCTGTCGCGCTACGGGTTGTCGCAGGTCACCGTGGTCTTCAAGGACGGCACCGACATCTATTTCGCCCGCCAGCAGGTCGGCGAGCGGATCCTGCAGGCCCGCGGGCAGCTCCCACCCGGCATCGAACCCGCGATGGGCCCGATCACCACCGGCCTGGGCGAGATCTTCATGTACACCGTCGAGGCGCGGCCAGACGCGCGCGGGCCCGACGGCGCCGCCTATACGCCCAGGGATCTGCGCTCGATCCAGGACTGGATCATCAAGCCGCAACTGCGCACCGTCCCCGGCGTCGCCGACGTCAACACCGTCGGCGGTTTCGTCAAGCAGTTCCACGTCACCCCCTACCCGGAGAAGCTGCTGGCGTACGGCTTGAGCTTCGACGACGTGCTCGACGCCCTGCGCCTCAACAATGCCAACGTCGGCGCCGGCTACATCGAGCGCGCCGGCGAGCAGTATCTCATCCGCGCGCCCGGACAGGCGGCGGGGATCGACGACCTGCGCCACATCGTCGTCGGCGGCCACGCCGGCGTGCCGCTGTACGTCAAGGACGTCGCGGCGGTGCTGCTCGGCCAGGAACTGCGCACCGGCGCCGCCACCCAAGGGGGCGACGAGGTCGTGCTCGGCACCGTCTTCATGCTGATGGGCGAGAACAGCCGCACCGTCGCGCAGCGCGTCGCGGCCAAGATGGCCGACATCACCCGCAGCCTGCCGGACGGGGTGGTGGCGAAGACCGTGTACGATCGCACCACGCTGGTCGAGAAGACCATCGCCACGGTGCGCATCAACCTCATCGAGGGAGCGCTGCTGGTCATCGCCGTGCTCTTTCTGCTGCTCGGTAACGTCCGTGCGGCGCTGATCACCGCCGCGGTGATTCCGCTGTCGATGCTGTTCACCATCACCGCCATGGTCGAGAGCCGCGTCAGCGGCAACCTGATGAGCCTCGGCGCACTCGACTTCGGCATCATCGTCGACGGCGCCGTGATCATCGTCGAGAACTGCATCCGGCGGCTCGCGGAGGAGCAGCACCGCCTCGGCCGCCTGCTCACCCGTCAGGAGCGCTTCGCGACGGTCTTCGAGGCCTCGCGCGAGGTGCGCCGTGCCACCCTGTTCGGCGAGCTGATCATCACCATCGTCTATCTGCCGATCCTCACCCTGACCGGCGTCGAGGGGAAGATGTTCTTTCCCATGGCGTTCACCGTCATCGCCGCCCTGGCCGCGGCCATGATCCTGTCGGTCACCTTCGTCCCCGCCGCGGTGGCGCTGCTGCTCACCGGGCGCGTCGCCGAGCGCGAGAACCTGCTCATGCGCAGCGCCCGCGCCGTCTACGCGCCGCTGCTGCGCGTCGTCCTGCGCTACCGCGTCGCGGTCGCCGTGGCGGGGGCGGTGCTGGTCGTCCTCAGCGCCCTGCTCGCCAGCCGCATGGGGACCGAGTTCATCCCCAGCCTCGACGAGGGCGACATCGCCCTGCACGCCCTGCGCATTCCCGGCACCAGCCTGACCCAGGCGGTGGAGATGCAACACGTGCTCGAGCGTCGCTTGCAGGCGTTTCCCGAGGTACGCACCGTCTTCGCCAAGATCGGCACCGCCGAGATCGCCACCGACCCGATGCCGCCGAACGTCGCCGACGGCTTCGTCATGCTCAAGCCGCGCACCGAATGGCCCGATCCCGATCGCTCCAAGGTCGACCTGGTGCGCGCCATCGAAGCCGCCGTACGACAGATTCCCGGCAACAACTACGAGTTCACGCAGCCCATCCAGATGCGTTTCAACGAGCTGATCTCAGGCGTCCGCAGCGACGTGGCGGTGAAGGTCTTCGGCGACGACCTCGACGTCCTGCTCGCGACCGCCGAGGCGATCGCGGCGCTGCTCGAACAGGTTCCCGGCGCCTCGGACGTCAAGGTCGAGCAGACCACCGGCCTGCCGGTGATGACCATCCGCTTCGACCGCGCCGCCATGGCGCGCTATGGGCTCAACGTCGCGGACGTGCAGGACGTCATCGCGATCGCGCTCGGCGGCGCCAAGGCGGGCGAGATTTTCGAGGGCGACCGGCGCGTCGACCTGGTGGTGCGCCTGCCCGAAGAGGTGCGCACCGACACCGAGGCTCTGCGCCGCATCCCGGTGGCGCTGCCGGCGCGCGACCGCGCCACCGCTGAGCCGGGCGCGCAGCCGGCCGGCTTCGCGGCCGACCGTGCCGGCCCGGCGTTCATCCCGCTGAGCGCCGTCGCCAGCCTGGACATCGCGCCGGGTCCGAACCAGATCAGCCGCGAGAACGGCAAGCGGCGCGTCGTCGTCACCGCCAACGTGCGCGGGCGCGACCTGGGCTCGTTCGTCAGCGAGGCGGAGCGGCGCATCCAGGCCGAGATCGACATACCGCCCGGCTACTGGACCACCTGGGGCGGCCAGTTCGAGCAGCTCATCTCCGCCGCCCAGCGCCTGCGCCTGGTGGTACCGGCCGCGCTGCTGCTCATCATCCTTCTCCTCTGCGGCACCTTCGGCACCGTGCGCGATTCACTGCTGGTGTTCAGCGGCGTGCCGATGGCGCTCACCGGCGGCGTCCTGGCACTGTGGCTGCGCGACATCCCGCTGTCCATCTCGGCCGGCGTCGGCTTCATCGCGCTCTCGGGCGTCGCGGTACTGAACGGGCTGGTGATGATCACCTTCATCAACAGCCTGCGCGCCGCCGGGGCGTCGCTCGACGCGGCGGTCTTCGACGGGTCAACCACACGCCTGCGCCCGGTCCTGATGACCGCCCTCGTCGCCTCGCTCGGGTTCATCCCGATGGCGCTGGCGACCGGTACCGGCGCCGAGGTGCAGCGCCCGCTCGCCACCGTCGTCATCGGTGGCATCGTCTCCTCGACTCTGCTGACCCTGCTCGTCCTGCCGGCGCTGTACCGCATGGTCGCCCCGGCGACGCTGCCGCCGGGCGGCGTCGCCGGCGGCCCGACCGCTCTGGACACTGCGCCGCCGGGCGCGTAGCGAATTGGGATGGTGTGCCGCACGGCTCTGGGACGACGCTCCGTCCTGGCCATACTGATCGCCGCCCTGCTCGCCGGCGCCCAGGCGGCCCAGGCCTGCGTCGGGGCGAGTTGTCTGCAGATCTGGTCGAGCCAGTCCGGCGGCGGCGCCCTGGCGGTCTCGTGGTCCTCCGCCGACCGCCGCATCCAGACCTTCCGCAGCCTCTGCGCCGTCGGCGAATGCCTGTACAGCGTCATCGATCCCGGCTTCCTCCTCGGCGAGGCGCCGGCCCCGCCGGACCTGTATCCGCTGCTCGACGGAGTGGGCGTACGGGTCGAGATCGTCGCGGCCGACCCGACTGTCACCCTGCGCGTCAACGGCGTCGCCCTGCGCCAGCCCGGCGACTCCGCCGCCCTCGGCCGGGCGCCGGAGATCCACGCGCATCCCGCCTGGCAGATCCGGCAGCCCGAGGGGGTCGTCGGAGACCACGCGCTGTCGTTCCTGCTGCGCACCGATTCCCCGCTCTACCGAAACTCGGAGGCGTTCGCCGTCGTGCTGACCAATCTCGCCACGCCGACCCCCGACGCGCCGCCGCCGACCGGCACCCCGACGCCGACACCGACCTCGGAACCGCGGCCGTGCCGCGGCGACTGCGACGGCGACGGCACCGTGGCCGTCGCCGAGGTGATCAGCGGCGTCGGCGCCGCCCTGACCGGCGTACCGCCCTGTCGAGCGATGGACGACGACGCGGACGGACGGGCGAGCATCGCCGAGTTGGTGGCGGCGGTGCAGTCGGCGCTCGGCGGCTGCCCGATCGCGCCGACGCCGACCGCGACGATGCCGGTCCGCCTGGCCGACATCCAGACGGCGATCTTCTCGCCGCGCTGCGCGATCCCCGCCTGCCACGACGCCGCGAGCCGCGCCGGCGGGCTGGTGCTGGATGCGGGTTCCGCCCACGCGCAGCTCGTCGGCGTCGCGCCGGCAATCGAATCGGCGCGCGACCAGGGCCTGCTGCGCGTCGATCCGGGCCAGCCCGCCAACAGCTTCCTGATGCACAAGCTGGCGGGCCCGCCGCCCGACCAGGGCAGTCGCATGCCCCTCACCGGCGCAACGCTGACGGCCGACGAAACGGCCCGGATCCGACGCTGGATCGCCGCAGGCGCCGCGCCGTGAGGCGCGCGAGTCCGGCGCGCGGCGGACCGGACCCGGCTGGGTATTGCGGGTAGCCCCGGCGCCGCAAAGCGCTGCTGGCATCTCGCATCAGGCCACCGTAGGAACCGAACGATGCGGCGAATCCTTGCGGCCGGCCTCGGCCTGCTCGGCCTGGCCACGCCGGCATTGAGCTGTGGGCGCTGCGCCTCGGCGCCTGCCCCGGCGACGGCGGCGGTGACGGCGACGGCGGCATCAGCATCGCCGAGCTGATCGCCGCTGTCCGCCGCGCCCGCGACGGCTCCTGACGCCGCCCTCATGTGCGGCGGGCGTTCCGGCTGGCGGGCGGCAGCGTCAGTGGCGGTGGCGGTGGTGCAGGTCGGGGACGTGGCGGTGGGCGTGTTCGCCGGGTTCGTGGGTGTGCGGATGGCTGTGGCCCTGATCGGGAGCCGCCTCGGCATGCGGGTGGTCGTGATGCCCGTCTTCGTGCGCGTGCCAGTGGTCGTGCTCGACCGCCTCGTGGCGATGCGCGTGCGCGTGTTGATCGCGCTGGACGAGAAACACCGACGCGCCGGCGAGGCCGAGCGCGACGGTGGCGTTGAGGCTGAGCCCGACGTCGAAGAGCAGCGGCGCCAGCGCCACGCCCCAGAACGGCGCCGTGGCGAAGGTCGCCTGGGCGCGGGTCGCGCCGAGGCGCTGCGCGGCCTGAATGAAGAGCACCAGGCTGACGCCGTAGCAGAGCCCGCCGATGGCCAGCGCCGCCGCCACATCGACGGCCGCGGGCATGCCTGGCGTCAGCCAGCTCGCCAGCGCCAGGTTGATGCCGCCGGCGACCACACCCTTCACCACCGTCGTGCGGGCCGGAGACAGGGCGTCGATCAGCGCCGTCAGATGGTTGTCGAGCGCCCAGCCCAGACACGCAACTCCGACCAGCAGCGCGGCGAGCAGACCCGGCGTGCCACCGCCCCAGGCGACCACCGCGGCGGCCGCCATGATGCCGACCGTGCCCAGCCAGCCGAGCGGCCCGAGCGGGTCTCGAAACACCAGCGCACCGAGGGCGGCGGTGAACGCCACCTCGAGCGTCAGCAGCAGCGCCACCGAAGCGGCGCTACTGATCTGGAGCGCCAGCACCATCAGGACCGGCGCGACGACGCCACCGGCGGCAATCGTACCGACGAGACGCCAGCGGTTGGCCCGATCCAGCGAGGGGCGCGGCGCGGCGCGACGCCGCCAGACGAGCGGCGCCACCGCCAGCGCTGCGCCGAGGTAGAGTAGGCCGGCGAGTTGCAGCGCCGGAAGACGCTCGACCAGCAGTTTGCTGAGCGGCGCGGCGGCGCCAAACAGAGCGGCGGAGAGCAGCGCATCCCACACCGGGCCTCGCTTCAGCCCAGCGGCAGCGCTCATGCGGCGCTGGCATGCCGGGCGCGCAGGTATTCGAGCGAGCCGAACAGCGTCGCACGCTGGCCGAGCCTCTCGACGTCGGCGAAGCCGGCCTCACCGACGATCGCCGGCAGGCGGCCGGCGAGGTTGTCGGCGGCGCGCTCGCCGCCGGCGGCGTGGCCGGTGAGATGAGCGAGGGCGCGCATCAGCGCCGTGTGCGGCGGGCCGAAGTCGACGATGTGCAGCGTGCCGCCCGGGCGCAGCGCCGTCTGCATGGCGCGCAGGACGACGAGCTTCTCGTCGCGCGTCAGATGGTGCAGGACGAGCGAGCTGACGATGCGGTCGAAGTGCGCCGGCGGGAAGGTCTCGGCGGTGAACCGCCCCTGCCGCAGCGCGATGTCGAGACCGGCGCGCTCGATCTTGCGCCGCGCCAGCGCCAGCACCGCCGGATCGATGTCGATCCCAATCACCTCGGCGCCCGGACAGGCGCGCTTGAGGAGCAGCGCCAGCGTGCCGGTGCCACAGCCGAAATCGAGCACGCGCTGGCCGGGCGCCAACGCCGCCTGATCGACCAGTTGCTGTTTGACGGCGCACTCGCGCAGCGTCAGGGCGATGAACGGATCGTAGAGGCGGGTGAGCCAGTGCCACCCGAGGGCGGGGACAAAGCGCTCCGAGCCGCTGTCGTGGGTGTGCGCCATTGGTCCTCCGCCGTCGCGCCGCATCACAGCGGACAGCCGTTGAGCGCGTTGTTCACCGCGGCGACCAGTTCGTCGATGCCGATCTCCCCGTCCCCGTCGCGGTCGCCGGCCGGGCAATCCGCGACCGGAGCACCGAGGGCGATGGTGACGAGCCGGATCAGCTCGCTGATCGACACCTCGCCACTGCCGTCGCAGTCGCCGACGCAGGCCGGCGGCACGCCGCCGGTCGGTGTCGGTGTCGGCGTGCTGCCGTCGCTGGTGCGCGTGGCCGTCGCGGTGGCGCCGACCGGTACCGTCGGGGTCGCGGTGGCGTCAGCCGGCAGCGTCGGTGTGGCGGTGTCCACGGCCGCCACGGTGGCGGTCGCCGTCGCCGTGTCGGTCGGCACTGGCGGCACAGTGGCCGTCGGGCTCGGGGTCTCGCTCGGCGTCGCGGTCGGGGTCGGGGTCGAGACGATCACGCCGCGCGCCGGCGCCGCGGCGTACAGCAGACGGGTGTTGCTGCCGCCGAGATCCTGCAGTTCGACGTAGCCGCGCACATCGTCGCTGAAGCCGTCGAAGCGGAACTCGCAGTAGGCGCCGAAGACGGCCTGGGTGGTGGAGACGATGCTCTGGTGGAAGCCGGGCGGCACCGTCAGCGAGCCGCTCGCGACGACGGCGTTCAGGCCGTTGTGCAGCTCGACGTCGACGTCCACGGCTGCGTCGCCGAGATTCTGCAGCCGGCAGCTCAGCACGTCGCCTTCGCTGCTGCGCAGCGGCGGCGTGAAGGTGCTCTGCAGGCCCGACGCCCCGCGGCCGGCGACGATGTCGCCCTCGCCGGCGACCAGCGGCAGGGCCACCGGCAGCTCTGCGCTGCCGGCGCGGAACAGCAGGCGGGTGTTGCTGCCGCCGAAGTCGTAGAGCTGGATGAAGCCGCGTGCCGCCGTCGACGAGGCGTTGATGCGGAAGTCGCAGTAGGCGCCGAAGACGGCGGCGGTGGTGCTGACGACGACCAGCGAGCGGCCGGACGGCACCTGCAGCATGCCGCTGTCGACCACCGCGCCGAGGCCATTGTGGATCTCGACCTCCGCCAAGACGCTGACCTCGGCCAGGTTCTGCACCACGCACGACAGCACGTCGCCCTCGCTGCTGCGGATCGCCGGCGACACCGAGCGCGTCAGTGGGATGCCGCCGGCCGGCCCGCCGGCGAGCTCCTCGGCGAACAGGATCGAGCGTGTCAGCGAGGCGGCGGCGAGCAGGCGCGTGTTGCTGCCGCCGAAGTCGTAGAGCTGGATGTAGCCGCGCACGGCGCCGACGTCGCCGTCGAAGGTGAAGCTGCAGTACGCCCCGAAGACCGCCGCCGTGGTGCTGGTCAGCACCTGCGCGCGGCCCGGCTGCACGTTGAGCATGCCGGTGTTGACGGTGCCGCCGAGGCCGTTGTGGATCGTCGCCTGGACCAGCACGGCGGCGTTGGTCAGATTCTGCGCCACGCAGCTCAGCACGTCGCCCTGGCTGCTGCGGATCGGCGGCGAGACGACGCTGATGCCGTCGAGCACCGGGCCGCTGCCGCCGCTGGCCGCGAACAGCAGGCGGGTGTTGCTGCCGCCGAGGTCGTAGAGCTGGATATAGCCGCGTACCTCGTCAGAGCGGCCCGCGAAGGTGAAGACGCAGTACGCGGCGAAGACGGCATTGGTCGTGCGCGCCACCGTGATCGCCCGGCCCGGCTCGATGACCAGCGTGTCGCTGTCGACGATCGTGCCGAGGCCGTTCTCGAGATCGGCCTGCACCTCGACCGGGTCATTGGAGAGGTTCTGCACGATGCACGACAGGACGTCGCCGTCGCTGCTGCGCAGCGGCGGCGAGTAGGTGGTCAGCGCCGCGGCGGGGGCAGCAATCGAGCCCAGCAGGATCAGCAGTCCGGCAACGCGAATGGTCGGCATGTTCCCCTCCACCGGTCTCGGGCCGTAGCAGACCCATGGCGGGCGGGGCTACCGTCGCCCCGTATCTGCTGCGGCGCGGCCCTCCCCGGGCCCGCTCAGTCCCACAAGCGGTCGAGCATGTGCGCGACGGCGGCGAAGAGGTGGTCGATCTCGGCGTGGGTGACGATCAGCGGCGGCGCCATGGCGATCAGGTCGCGGATGCCGCGCACGATGACGTCCTTGTCGCGGCACAGACCGACGGCCCTGGCGCCGAGTACCGGCGGCGCCTGCAGCGCCGCCTTACCGCCGCGCGGCAGCAGCTCGATGGCGCCGATGAGCTGGTGGCCGCGCACCTCGCCCACCGCCGGATGGCCGGCGACGGCGTGCAGCTTCTGCTGGAAGTACGGACCGACATCGTCGCGCACGCGCGCCAGCAGCCCCTCGCCCTCGAGGATGGCGAGGTTGGCGAGGGCCGCGGCGGTGGCCACCGGATGGCCGCTGTAGGTGAAGCCGTGCGCCAGGTAGCCGGCGCTCTCGAGTGTCGCGGCGATCTCGTCGCTCACCAACGTGCCGCCGAGCGGCACGTAGCCGCTGGTGATCCCCTTGGCCATGGTCAGCAGGTCGGGCTCGAGGTCCCACATCGCCGAGGCGAACCAGGCGCCGAGGCGGCCGAAGCCGGTGATCACCTCGTCGGCGACGAACAGGATGTCGTGCCGGCGGCAGAGATCGCGCAGGGCGCGCAGATGGCCGGCCGGCGGCACGATGACGCCGCCGGCGCCCTGCACCGGCTCGGCGAACAGCGCCGCGATAGTGTCGGCGCCCTCGCGTTCGATGACGCGCTCGGTCTCGGCCAGGCACCAGTCGGCGTACTCGGCCGGCGAGCGCTCGCTGTTGACGCCGTAGGGGTGCGGACCGGGGACATGAATGAAGCCGGGGAACGGCAGGTCGAAGGGCAGATAGCAGGTCGGCAGGCCGGTCATGCTGGTCGTCGCCATGCCGACGCCGTGGTAGCTGAACGTGCGCGTCAGGACCTTCGTCTTGCCGACCTTGCCGCGCAGTTTGTGGTAGGCGCGGATGAGCTTCAGCGCCGTCTCGTTGGCCTCCGAGCCGGAGTTGGAAAAGAAGACCTTGCGCATCCCCTGCGGCGCGACGCTGCGCAGCTTGTCGGCGAGCAGGATGGTCGGCTCGGTGGTGGTGTTGAAGAACGACGGGTAGAAGCAGACCGCCGTCATCTGTCGGTGCACGGCATCGGCGATCTCGCGGCGGCCGTAGCCGACGTTGACGCACCACAGCCCGGCCAAGCCGTCGAACAGGCGCCGGCCGGTCTCGTCGGTGACCCAGCAGCCGGAGGCCTCCTGGATGATGTGAGTCCCCTGCCGGTGCAGGTCGACGTGGTCGGTGAACGGGTGCAGGAACGAGGCCTCGTCGAGGCGTCGCAGCGTGGCCAGATGCGTCGCGTCCATGGGCAGAGCTTAAGCCACAATCCCCCGCCCTTGAACACCGGGAGCTGATACCGGCGGCGTGCATCGCTCGGGCACCGGCGCTAGGCTGCGGGCGTGGTTGACGCGCCGCGAATCATCCCAGAAGATCTTGCCCCCGGCGATGCGCGGGCCCTCGCGGTCGACTGGTCGCGGCTGCGCGTCGAGCGCGTGCGCTCGCCCGACCATCCCCTCTTCGCGCCCCTCTACGACCGCCTGTGGGCCGAATTCGGGCCGCGCGGCGAGATGGAGAAGCGCGACGTCATCGCCGACCGGCTCGGCTGGGATCCGCGCCAGCGCGTCAACCACCACGCGCTGCTCTACGAGATGTTGGCGGTGCTCGACGGCGACACGATCGTCGGCCTGCGCGATCACACCGCCATCGTGCCGCGGCCCCCGCACCGCGGCGACCACCCGGGCCAGGTCATCGTCCACCTCTCGCACGTCATCGTCGAGCCGCCGCTGCGCGGCGGCGGCCTGTCGGGGTGGCTGCGCGCCCTGCCGCTGCAGGCGGCGCGCGAGTGCGCCGCGGCGGCCGGCGAGCCGGGCGGCGACACGATCACGCTGGTGGCGGAGATGGAGCACCCGGACGGCGTCACGCCGATGATCATGGCACGGCTGCGCTCCTACGACCGCGCCGGCTTTCGCAAGATCGACCCCGACACGGTGCACTACGTGCAGCCCGACTTCCGCCCGCCCGCCGACATCGACGCCTCGTCGGTGCAGCCGGTGCCGCTGTCGCTGGTCGTGCGCCGCGTCGGCCGCGAGAGCGAGCCGGCGCTGCTGGGCGCCGAGGTGCGGGCGTTGGTCGGCGCGCTGTACACCATGTTCGGCGTGCATACGCGTGCCGACCACATGGCGCGCGGCGGTAAGGAAATGAGCCAGCACGTTCGGCGAAGCGAAGGCTTCGCTGACGATGGCGGAACGCAAATCCAGCAGATTGTCGGGCCAGCGGACGCTGACCACCGCGTACAGCACCGCCCACCGTTGGGTGAT